>NZ_LAQR01000048.1:0-703412 GCF_000968645.1 Salinivibrio sp. KP-1
GGCAATGAAGACGATGCCCCTGTCACTGCCACGGGCACCATTTCGATCAGCGATGTCGATAGTGACGATAACCCAACCTTTGCCGATGTTACACAGGCAGGCAACTATGGCTCGCTAGAGCTGGTGAACGGCAATTGGACCTACACCCTCGATCAGCCTGCGGTGCAGAACTTGGATGCCGGTGATGAGGTGACCGACACCATCACCCTCACTGCAAGCGATAACACGCAACAAAATATTGTTATCACCATTACCGGCACCGACGACTTACCTGAAGTCACCGGTAGCTTTACCGGCTCAGTGACCGAAGGTGACGTGGGCGATACCGCAGTAACTGCCACGGGCACTATTGCGATCAGTGATGTTGATGACGGCGATAATCCGACCTTTGCGAATACTACAGAAGCGGGGACTTATGGCTCTCTGGAACTAGTCGGTGAGAACTGGACCTACACCCTCGATCAGAGCTCAGTGCAGGATTTAGATGCCGGTGATCAAGTGACGGACACCATCACCCTCACTGCAAGCGATAACACACAGCAAGATATTGTTATCACCATTACCGGCACCGACGACTTACCTGAAGTCACCGGTAGCTTTACCGGCTCAGTCACCGAGGGCAATGAAGACGATGCCCCTGTCACTGCCACGGGCACCATTTCGATCAGCGATGTCGATAGTGACGATAACCCAACCTTTGCCGATGTTACACAGGCAGGCAACTATGGCTCGCTAGAGCTGGTGAACGGCAATTGGACCTACACCCTCGATCAGCCTGCGGTGCAGAATTTAGATGCCGGTGATCAAGTGACGGACACCATCACCCTCACTGCAAGCGATAACACACAGCAAGATATTGTTATCACCATTACCGGCACCGACGACTTACCTGAAGTCACCGGTAGCTTTACCGGCTCAGTGACCGAAGGTGACGTGGGCGATACCGCAGTAACTGCCACGGGCACCATTGCGATCAGTGATGTCGATGGCGATGACAATCCGACGTTTGCCGATGTTACACAGGCTGGCACTTACGGCTCTCTGGAGCTAGTAGATGGTGCTTGGACCTACACCCTCGATCAGAGCTCAGTGCAGAACTTGGATGCCGGTGATGAGGTGACCGACACCATCACCCTCACTGCAAGCGATAACACGCAACAAAATATTGTTATCACCATTACCGGCACCGACGACTTACCTGAAGTCACCGGTAGCTTTACCGGCTCAGTGACCGAAGGTGACGTGGGCGATACCGCAGTAACTGCCACGGGCACCATTGCGATCAGTGATGTCGATGGCGATGACAATCCGACGTTTGCCGATGTTACACAGGCTGGCACTTACGGCTCTCTGGAGCTAGTAGATGGTGCTTGGACCTACACCCTCGATCAGAGCTCAGTGCAGGATTTAGATGCCGGTGATGAGGTGACGGATACCATCACCCTCACCGCAAGCGATAACACGCAACAAGATATTGTTATCACCATTACCGGCACCGACGACTTACCTGAAGTCACCGGTAGCTTTACCGGCTCAGTGACCGAAGGTGACGAAGGCGATGCGGCCACTGCCACCGGCACCATCGCGATCAGTGATGTTGATGGCGACGATGCGCCAACCTTTGCGGATAGTACAGAGACCGGCACCTATGGCTCACTAGAACTAGTGAACGGCAATTGGACTTACACCCTCGATCAGTCTGCCGTACAGGATTTAGACGCCGGTGATCAGGTGACGGATACCATCACCCTCACCGCAAGCGATAACACACAACAAGATATTGTCATCACCATTACGGGGACCAATGACGCCCCCACCTTGGCTCAAGCCGTTTCAACACAAACTCTGCAAGAGGATTTTGTTAGCTACACCATTGATCTCAATACGGTGTTTTCCGACATCGACAGTGACGATACCTTGAGTTTCGATGTGGCAAATGTGCCCAGTGGAGTTTCTGTCTCTATTGATGCGAATGGAGTCGCGACCATTTCTTCGGTCGCCGATTGGAGTGGGACAGAGACAGTAAGCTTCCGCGCCACCGATACGCAAAATGCGAGCCTGACCCACGATGTCACCTTCAACGTCGAAGGGGTTGCTACCGCCCCCACCCTCACAGTCAGCCGTGGCGATCAATCACTGACTTATATCGATGACACGGGACAAATCTCCGCCACTGACCCTGGCGCAGGCGGGTCACGTGCGATTCTATCGCCTTTAACAATCTCCGGCACCGCCAATGAATCGGGCGAAACACTTACTTACCGAATCAGCGGCTTACCGGATGATGCAGTATTATCAGCGGGGACAAAAGAGGCAAGCACCGGCGATTGGCTACTCACGGACGCGCAACTGAGTGGTCTTAATCTCGCCTCTCCTGCCGATATTACTGGTGTCACGCTATCGATTACGGCTATCAGTACCGACGGCACGGATCAGGCATCAACCACGGCCACTCTGAATCTAGAAAATGACAGCTTTGCACAGACCGAAGGACAAGCCACCAGCATTGCTAGTGTCGACGGACTGATCAGCAACGATACAGACACACAGGCCTCTGTCACCCGCGTTGCCACCAATGCCAGCCAAGGAGAAAGTGGTAACAGTGAAATTGTGATCGGCCCTGCCACCATCGCCACCGCATTGGGTGGCAGTGTTACGGTCAACGCAGACGGTAGCTTTACCTACACTGCACCGGCAGTGAATCATGCAGGCGGCGGTCACGTCTATGACAGCTTCTCCTACCAAAGTAGCGAGAATGAAGAGTGGACAACCGTGACCTTCGATGTGAGCGACTCTGCGCCGGTAGCCCATGATGATAGTGATAGCGTAGCCTCTGGCGCCTCGACAGGTGGGAACGTGATCACTGCCGGCGCCGGTGCCGATACCCTCGGGGCGGATACCACCACGGTGACCGCGGTTAGCTTCAATGGCACCACGTATGCAGTCAACGGCAGTACTGTGATTGTCACATCGCAAGGGCAATTAACCATTCAACCCGACGGCAGCTACCTGTATCAATCATCGGTCGCGTCAACGACGGATGCCAGCACGCTGGACGATGAGGTATTCACCTATACCCTCACCGACAGCGATGGGGATACGAGTCAGGCGCAGCTCACACTCGGTCATGACAACAATACCCAGTTAAACGCCGATATCGCTTCAGTCAGCGAGCAAGGGTTAGTGAGCGACGATAATAGTCAAACCACCCAAGGTAACCTGTTGGATAATGATACGGGGATTGGCGTTAATGTCAGCCTGCATCAAATTAATGGGCAAAGCTTTGGCAGTGATGGGGTTTTAACCCTCACCACTGCCAGTGGCACTCTGACTGTTTATAACCAAGACAACACCCAAGGTTATCGCGCGGGTGACTACACCTATACGCTCAATAATGCCACCAGCGGTGATAACGTGAGCGAAGCCTTCACCTACACCACCTATGATCCGACGGCGTCTACGGCGTATCGCTCATCGACATTAACGGTCAATGTGCAAGATGACACGCCGACCTCAGACAACATCGAAAGTGCCTTGTACGCGACGGCGGAGAGTAGCTCGACGTTTAACCTTATTCTCACCATTGATCTGTCCGGCAGTATGTCCGATCCGGTTGACCCAAGCGATCCGGATTCACCCACTCGGATGGAAGTCACTAAAGCCGCGCTAAAATCGATGATTGAGGAATACGACAGACTCGGGGATCTTAATATCCAAATTGTGTCGTTCTCGGATACGGCGAGTTCATCAGGCTGGCTTCTTAATGACGCCGCCAGCGCGTTGGATGCCATTGAGGGCTTATACGCAGGTGGCGCGACCCGGTACGATAACGCGCTCAATGAGATCATCAATAATATTGATGCATCAGGGATCAGCGCAGATAAGACTATCTCGTATTTTATCTCGGACGGGATGCCCAATGATGACTTTGAAAGTAACACCAGCCTGCAAAGCGCATGGCAAACTTATGTCAGTACGCAAGGTATTGACGAGTCCTTCAGTGTCGGGGTCGGGGATGGCATTACGACATCGCCACTGACACCGATTGCGGCAAGCAGTTCAGGCAATACCAGTGACAATGTGTTGCTGGTCACCGATGAAAATGAGCTCGCCTACTCACTGCTACAAACCATTGAGAGTGGACAAGTGTCAGGCGGTCTCGTGCTGACGGATGATGACGGCAATACTGTCTCTTTGTTCGGCGCCGACGATGGCTATATTTCTACACTCACCTTGGATGGACAAACGTACAACTATGACCCGGCGACTGACAGCGCGCAGCAGACCTTTGAAACCGCAAAAGGCGGTATCCTCACCATCAATTTTGATACCGGCGAATACGACTACCGCGTTGCGGTCGACAGAAATATTCTCAACGAGCAAGAGCAAATTGCGCTGACGCTTACCGACAACGATGGCGATACCAGTGAGGTCAATGTCGCCATTAACCTCTACTACGAGGCACGGCTAGATGCCAATCACGATATTGTAATCACCAATATTCATGATGGTAGTCCGATCGTCATTCCCGGTTTGGCCTTAACCCATAACGATATTCCTTCGATGGACAGTACGATCACGGCCACCAGTAATGCGATACAAGGGTCGGTAACGGGCACAGATGACGTCACTTTCACGCCCGATAGTGCGATGAATACGCAAAGCTTCCTTGATCCCATCGGTAACGATTCCGAGTTTATTGCTGAATCCGAACTGGGCGATTTCGCCAGTTCCTTTGCTCAGGCACAGAGCCTAGACCGCGGTAAATTCGGCACCATGACACAGGAGGTTTGGACACACATTGATGCTGGTAACTATGGTGCCAATGCTGCGCTGACGGGGACGGTCCAGAACGGCATTGATAGTGATATGACGAAAATGGATCTTTACCAGAACGAAACCTTACTCTTTGATGATGACCATTGGTTCAATGATCTAAGCGTGAGAGTCTATGACCAAAACCAACAGCTTTTGGACACCCTCAATCCCGACTCTGGCAGTAATAGTTTTACGGCCGGTCAGCAGGGCACTTACTACTTTGAGATCGTTTCCAACAATGGATCTAATGACACCGAAAGCTACGAGATTTACCTTACTTTGGATAGCTCGAATGCGGTGTTACCAGAGCCTGAGCATCAATTTGAGTACACTACCTCTAACGGCAGTTATATGGACAGTGCACTTGTTGATATTATTGCCATTGATGACCAAACGCTAGAAGGTAATTATCAAAGTGAAATTCTCGCGGCCGGTACAGGTGACGACACCCTGATCGGTAACGAAGGAGATGATAGCTTACTCGGGAACCACGGCGATGATACGCTTGATGGCGGCCTTGGCGATGATTTGCTGATTGGCGGTCAAGGTGACGACACGTTGACAGGGGGGCTTGGGTCGGACACTTTCGCCTTTTTGAGCGGTGATCAAGGGTCTATCGGCGCTGAGGCGGTTGATCGTATTACTGACTTTGATGTGCAAAAGGACATACTGGATCTCTCCGAGCTTCTGATTGATGAAGACCAAGACGGTGCGAATCTAGAAGACTACCTAACCCTTGAGGACAACGACCAAGGTGAAGCCACCTTGTACATCGCCTCGGCGGGCGATAATCAAATCGACCAGCACGTGGTGTTTGAAAACCTCAGTGTGGCAGACATGGCTAGTGCATACGAAATTGATATGAGTGGCCTGAGCAGCCAAGAGCTAAGCGCTTCTGTGATTGATGCCATGATCCAACAAAGCAAACTGATGACAGACTAACTCATGCCTAACGCGCACCTTATGCGTGATAGTCGCAAGTTTACGTTTTATTTTGCCTAACAAAGGGGCAGAATAGCGCCAAAACTTGCCAGAAGCATTACGGGAGCGATTTTGTTATCTGAGTTGAAAAACATCGCCCAACTGTTGGTCGAAAACAAACTATTGACCACCATTGGTGTTATCGTCTTTGTTAGCGTGATCCGTCGCCTGATTTTGCGTCATATTCGCGGTGATAGTAACTTTCTCAGCGAAGATCAACGTAAGTGGATATCTCGCACTAAAAATGGTGCATTTAGTCTGCTTTTACTGTTTTTGTTCTTGTTTTGGAACACAGAAATTAGTGAGTTTGCCCTCTCGCTCACAGCCATTGCGGTCGCGGTGGTAGTGGCTTCCAAAGAAATTATCCTGTGCTTTACCGGTTCTATTCAGCGCGCCAGTTCACGATCGTTTCGTATCGGGGATTGGATTGAGGTCGGTAACTCTCGTGGCGAAGTGATCGAGCACAATTTGATGGCGACCAAAATTCAAGAAATTGATACCCATCATGGGCACTATTGCTACACCGGAAAAACCGCGACATTACCGAACAGCTTGTTTTTCTCTACCACTGTGAAAAACCTGAACTTTATGAAGCGCTATGTTTATCACCATTTTCACCTGGTGATCCGTGGCGATATAAATTTATACCCCCATATTCCCGCACTACTGGCGCGTATTGATGATCACAGCGAAGACTTTATGGATATTGCCCGACGTTATAACCATGTGATTGAGCGCCATGCTGGTGTCGATCTTCCTGGCCCAGAGCCTCATCTTTACCTCTCGCACACAGAGACAGGAGAGCAACTGGTGCATGTGCGATTGTTTTGTCCTACCGAGCGTGCGGCCGAATTAGAGCAGCTCATTCGCGAGGATGTGATGACGCTTTATTGCGAAAAGCTGCTCCCCGCAGCAGACGGTAAACTGAGCGAACAAACCGAGCGGTCAGAGTCAGAAACGGCCACACCTTCAACACCGGCTTGATATAAAAAAGCGCTCGTGGCTATCACGAGCGCTATCCACTAAGTAACAACACATCACGCCTAAGAATCACTTACAGTAAAAACAACGTTCCTAAGCCTAAGAAAGCGACAAAACCGACGATGTCAGTCACCGTGGTTAAAATCACTGAGCCTGACAGAGCCGGATCAATCTTCAGCTTCCCTAATAACACAGGTACAAAAATCCCCGCCAGTGCAGCACTGATAATATTGGCGACAATCGCGGCGCCAATCACCGCACCGAGTCCCCAGCTTTCAAACCAATAACCCGCAATAGCACCAATCACAAGCGCCCAAAGCACGCCATTGAGTAGCCCCACTTTAAATTCCTTACTCAAAAGGGGCTTTAAGTTAGCCTTAGATATTTGTCCTAACGCGAGGCCTCGCACGATCAGCGTCAGCGTTTGACTACCGGCAATCCCACCCATTGAGGCGACCACGGGCATCAATACGGCAAGCGCGACCACTTGTTGCAATGTCGCTTCAAACAAACCAATAAACCAAGAGGCCAGAAAAGCCGTCATCAGGTTAATCCCAAGCCATAACGCGCGATTACGCGCACTTTTCATCACCGGGGAGAATAAGTCTTCATCTTCATCCAAACCCGCCGTGGCCATGATTTGCGCTTCTGCCCGTTCCGCTTGCATCTCATAGGCAGTACCAAGGTCAAGCCGGCCAATTAACATGCCGCCATCATCCAATACGGGTAGCGCGATTTCTTCACTGCTCGCGACTTTGTCGGCACTGGTATAGATATCATCACGCGCATTCAAGCTGGGAAATTGCTCGCGTACCAGCTCACTGATTTTGAGAATACCATCCGCGCCGAACAGCTTATGAATAGGCACCGCACCCACCCAAATGCCTCGACTATCGACCACGAAGACATGATCGCAATATTTTGGCATCACCCGTCGAAGTAGACGGAGTACCACATTTACCTTGGTTTTAGCCGGCACCACCAAAGGTTGATGATCACACCAATGGCCCACTTGAGTATCCGCATATTGTTGCGCAGAGGCGTAGCGTTGCTTTTGCTCCGAGTCCATCCGACCGAGCGCTTCCTCTAACAGCGGTTCGGTCAACACATCTTGCAGTTCCAACAAGGTGTCCGCGTCAAGATCAGCGAACAGTGTATGTAGCTGTGCCTCATCAACGGCACGGATAACCGCTTCGCCTGCGTCATCGCGCATCTCCGCCAACACAGGAAGCTGTATTGAAGGAGAGAGTTGCTCCCAAAAGCCCACACGATCGCTAACAGGTAAGGCTTCTAATAACAAAGCAAGGCTATCAACACCGTGTGCTTGCTCTATCTCTTGTATCGTTTCGGGCGCACCTTGATCGACTTTTGATAGCAAATCATCAATCACTTCTTGTCTATCACTCGTTTGCATGGTATTTCCTTCTCAACGGTCATCATGTGCACAGAAACCCAGCGACCCGCCCCGGTAGGGCGTCCCTCTCAACCAGTCTCCCATATGCCATGATAGTGCCGCTTCCAGTGTGCGATGGTTATCACATATCATCGCTGATTTTTCAGATTCTTACCACGAATAACCGCTATCACTTCTATGGTAAAAGCAAGGCAGAGCAATAACGAGTAATGATAACAATGCCGGTTCAATCAACGGAAAAAGTGTGTGTGGGTTGGCGCGAATGGATTAGCCTCCCAGACCTAGATATTGCGCGTATAAAAGCCAAAATTGACACGGGCGCGCGTACTTCATGCTTGCATACCTTCAAAATTGAAGAGTTTGAAAAAGGAGGCGCTGCTTGGGTTCGTTTTTGGATCCACCCTCACCAAGGTGATGACGAACATGTTATTCAAGCGGAAGCGCCCGTGCTTGCGCGCCGTGTCGTGCGCGACTCTGGCGGGCACGAGCAACTTCGCTATGTGATTCAGACCACACTCAAAGCCGGTGAACTGTGTTATCCCATAGAGATGACACTCACCGCACGCGATAACATGCGCTTTCGTATGCTGTTAGGTCGTACCGCGATGACAGGCAACGTCATTGTCGATCCTATGCATTCATTCCTGCTCGGCAAATAGGAGTCCTAACCACAATGAAAATCGGTATCCTTTCCCGGAATAAAAACCTCTATTCCACTCGACGTCTGATTGAAGCGTGCGAACAGCGTGGTCATGAGTATAAAATCATTGACGCGCTGCGCTGTTACATGAGCATCAACTCCACACAACCGTCAATTCATCTTGCTGGCGAAGAGCTAGAAGGGTTTGAAGCCATCATCCCTCGTATCGGCTCATCGGTGACCTTTTATGGCTGTGCCGTACTGCGCCAGTTTGAAATGATGGGTGTTTTTCCCGTTAATGAGTCCGTGGCTATCACCCGCTCTAGAGATAAGCTGCGCTCGATGCAATTGCTATCACGTAAAGGCATAGGCATGCCACATACTGGGTTTGCTAGCAAGCCTGGGGATGTTGGAGACCTATTGGAAATGGTCGGCAGTGCCCCTGTGGTCGTCAAACTGCTGGAGGGCACTCAAGGCATTGGTGTCGTCCTCGCCGAAACCAAAAAAGCGGCTGAGAGTGTAATAGAAGCCTTTATGGGCCTAAAAGCAGACATTTTGGTGCAAGAATATATTAAAGAGTCCAGCGGCGCCGATATTCGCTGTTTTGTGATTGGTGACAAAGTCATCGCCGCGATGAAACGTCAAGCCCAGCCAGGGGAGTTTCGCTCCAATTTACACCGAGGTGGTTCCGCAACCTTGGTACGGATCACACCGGCAGAGCGTCGAACCGCCATTGCTGCGGCTAAAGCCATGGGACTCAATGTCGCTGGGGTCGATTTACTGCGCTCCGAGCGCGGCCCTTTGGTGATGGAAGTCAACTCCTCACCGGGGTTAGAGGGCATAGAAAAAGCCACCGGGAAAGACGTCGCGGGTATGGTGGTGGAATACATCGAAAAGACTGCTAATGCCAAGAGGACGCGAACTCGTGGTAAGGGCTAAAAGAAACAATGCTATCGATATCGGGGGCGAGACCGTTAACCCAGGTGATCGCCTTAGCTTAGAGCTGGAAATCGCCAAGCTTTATACCCACGCCCCACTCAACGTGAGTATAGAGGTTCTTAACGGCAAACTATCGGGCCCTACACTGTTAATCTGTGCGGCCATTCATGGCGATGAGCTCAATGGTATCGAGATTGTTCGCCAAATTATGGCGAGAACCGACACCCAAAAACTACGCGGAACAATCGTTGCCATTCCCGTTGTTAATGTATTTGGCTTTATTCACAAGTCTCGCTATCTGCCGGATAGGCGTGATTTGAATCGCTCCTTTCCGGGCTCTGAACGTGGCTCAATTGCCGGGCGCATGGCGTATCAGCTGTTTAATGAAGTGATTAGCCAATGCACCCATGTGATCGATTTGCATACCGCCGCTATCCACCGCACCAATCTACCGCAAATCCGCGCCAATTTAGATAACCCAGAAGCGGGGGCGATGGCGACCGCATTTTCCGCCCCTGTGGTTGTCGACGCCGCCTTAAGGGGCGGCTCCTTACGCGCAGAGGCAGAGGCAATTGGCATTCCGGTGATCACCTATGAGGCCGGTGAAGCCCTACGCTTTGAGCCTTACGCAATTAACGCAGGGGTCAGGGGAGTGATACGCGTAATGCGCCACTTGGGTATGCTGCGTCAGTCGCGGCGGAAATTACCTTACAAACCCGTCACAGCCAGAGCAACCCGATGGGTGCGCGCCGATGCCGATGGCATATTCCGCAGCCACATTGCACTGGGTGAAATGGTCTCCAAGCAACAAGTAATCGGTATCATTTCTGATCCAGCAGGCAGCCAAGAGGTAGAAGTGATCGCGCCTCAGAGCGGTATCCTCATCGGGCAGCAAACACTGCCCGTGGTCAATGAAGGTGACGCTATCTTTCATATTGCTTTTTTCTCACAGTCTGACGATTTGATTGAACAACACTTGGAGGGTTATCGAGACCAAGTCAAAGACGACCAAGATGATGAGTTAAAGTGGGGAATTGGTACGCTATCAACATGATCGAGTCACGAGAAACAAACCGTACTACTTGCATCGAGCAATAAGATTCATAACACTACGCGTTTTGTAGCACGGGCAGCCGCCCGTTCAATAAGAGGAACGACATCATGCTGACATGGCAAGACATCGTCGCTCGAAGTGAAAGCGGTAATCTCGCGCCGCCGTCGCGGGTTGAGAAAACAGACCAAGAGTGGCAAACACAACTCAGTGAAGAAGCCTTTCGTGTTACCCGGCAAAAAGGCACAGAGCGCGCGTTCAGCTCAGGCATGTGTACGCTCTTTGAGCCAGGGCGTTATGGGTGCACATGCTGCGGCACCTTGCTGTTTGATGCGCATGAAAAGTTTGATTCAGGTACAGGCTGGCCCTCGTTTACGCAACCGGCGCAAGATAATGCTATCGCTTATCACAAAGATGGCAGTCACGGGATGACACGGATTGAAACCACCTGTGCGACCTGTGACGCGCATCTTGGCCATGTATTTCCTGATGGTCCCCCACCATCTGGTTTACGCTTTTGTATGAATGCCGTCGCGTTGAAAAAACTCGATTAAAAAGTACCTGTCCCGCTGAAAACGCAGAGCTCTACCTCGGCTCTGCTATACTATTCATTAACCGTACTGCCGCTATCAATCACGTTTATATCCTATTGCATCGCACGACGCAGAGGTGACATGCTACTGGGGCTCTCTCTACCTTCCGCTCGCCACATTTTGTTGTGGAGCTTCATTTACGGGGCAATCGTCTGGCTGGATATGCGCTATTTATCCGCGATACTCGATGTCCACACGGTCACCTTGCTCAATATCTCCAGTGGCCTTGCGGTGGTATTATTCCGGCATCTGGGAATGGGGATGATACTCCCGCTTATCCTTGCCGGCTCTCTTGGCCACGGTCTAGCCGCCATCGCCCGCATCGAGTCGCTCCATCTCGCGACAGGCATTTTTTTTGGTACATTTTTAACGCTCGCCTCGGCGCTCTCCGCATGGCTATGGCAAAAATATTATCCACATTGCCTGGATACAGTGCGGGCCCTTTTTCGGTTTGTTCTCGTTGGATGCCTATTCCCCGCAATAGTAATGATGGCCATTGTCGCCATCCCGCTTTATATCGATGATCAGTTAGTTCACGGACGACTACAATTCTTGACCATTGAATTTATGATGACTTACACCACATCAACACTGCTTTGGGTCAGCTTGTACACCGCTTGGCAAAGGCTGGGGATCGACTGGTCAAAACTCAGTTGGCAAAACGTGGGCTACGTCACTGCCATTATGGCACTAACACTCATCAGTTTTTCTGTGTTTCCAGGCGCAATCTACATCGAGCTTGCGTTGCTGATTTATATCGCGTTCTCCGGCCATTGGCGTACGCTTCTGATTGGTCTTTGTGGCTTAATCATCGTGTCTATCTTAATGGTACCATTCGATATGGGCGCATTCGCGATCCCTAACCTCTATGACGGCGTGTTAGCACTGCTTATTTTTATCTTTACCACCGTACTGGCCAGCATCAGTATTTCCATCCAAGTGATGGAGTATAAAAATGCCGTGGCAGCACGAGACAGCTGGCAACGAAAAGCCAGCTTAGATCCACTGACGGGCACCGTTAATCGCTACGGCCTATTGCCTGAATTAGCGATTGAATACGAGCGCGCTCGGCGAACGCAGTACACCTATACGGTCGCAGTCATTGATGTCGATAACTTCAAACAATTTAACGACACATATGGCCACTCCGCCGGCGATCGCGTCTTGCAAGATGTTGCTGCTGAGATCACACGCGCCGTTCGCCAAACCGATTTGGTGGCTCGATATGGTGGGGAAGAGTTTGTGATTATCTTTCGCAATACTGACAGTCACGATGCCTACTATGTGGCCGAGCGTATTCGCCAACGTATTGCGGCGAATACCTCACAGTTTGACAATCAATCGCTCACCTACACGGTCAGCTGTGGCTTATCCGAAAGCCGCCCAAGCGATAGCCACCCTGAGCAAGTATTTGACCGTGCCGATGATCACCTATATACCGCCAAAAGCTTGGGACGCAATCGTGTGGTGGTAGCGCCCAACACGGCGGAATGAGCCGCGCTATTCCGCAATGCCGCCCTTTGTCAACTTGGTTGGATCAAGCAGCTGCGAGAGCTTCTCTCGACCCAGCTCGGTCTCTTCTTCGGCGACATCGAGAATGGGGCGGCCTTGTTGGTATGCTTTCTTGGCAATCTCTGCCGCTTTCAGGTATCCCACAACGGGGTTAAGTGCGGTCACTAAGATAGGGTTACGAGACAGCGCGGCTTGCAGGTTATCTTCTCTCACGTTAAAGCTGCGAATCGCTTTATCAGCAAGCAGTCGGCTTGCGCCAGCGAGCAAGTTGATGCTTTGCAACACGTTCGCGGCAATCACTGGTAACATCACGTTAAGCTCAAAATTCCCTGACTGACCTGCCACCGTCACTGTGGTGTCATTGCCCATCACCTGAGCTGATACCATCGCCGCCGACTCAGGGATCACTGGGTTGACCTTGCCTGGCATAATTGACGAGCCTGGCTGCAACCCTTCCAGCTCGATCTCACCGAGCCCTGCGAGTGGACCGGAGTTCATCCAGCGCAAGTCATTACTTAGCTTCATGGTTGCCACGGCGGTCGTTTTTAGCTGGCCGTGAAGCGCAACCAACGCATCTTGGCTACCAATGGCAAAGAATGGGTTCTCACTGGCAGTAAAACCCGTCTTGCTAAGCGCGGCTACCGCTTCGGCAAAACGCTCGGCAAACAATGGATGAGCATTGATCCCGGTTCCCACCGCGGTGCCACCCTGAGCCAATGCGCGTACCGATGACAGGCTTTGGGTAATTTGTACCATCGCGTGCTCGATCTGCTGAGACCAAGCCTCTAGCTCTTGGCCGATAGTAACAGGCATGGCATCCATCAAATGGGTACGACCCGTTTTCACGATGTGGCCAACTGACTGTTTCTTTTCCTGTAACGCATCACGCAGATGCGCGAGTGCAGGTAGCAGCTTTTGCTCACAGCCTAATGTGGTACTGATCTGAATGGCCGTTGGTACCGCGTCATTGCTGCTTTGGCTCATATTGACATGATCGTTAGGACTGACCGTCTCACCGGATTTCTCGGAGGCTAAGGTAGCAAGCACCTCGTTCATGTTCATATTAGAACTGGTACCAGAGCCCGTTTGAAAAACATCAACAGGAAACTGTTCAATGTGATTCCCCGCCATGATTTCTTTTGCGCTCTCACATATGGCACCGGCAATCTTACTCTCTAACAACCCTAGCGACTCATTTGCCTGTGCCGCCCCATGCTTCACCATCGCCAGCGCACGAATAAAGTCCGCTGGCATCGTCTGATCACTGATTGCAAAATTATTCACCGCACGCTGTGTTTGAGCCTGATACAGCGCCTGCTCAGGCACCTCAACATCGCCCATACTGTCTTTTTCAATACGTGTTTTTGTCATTTTGATACCTTCCTTTCACGTTACGATAATGGTTATCATTAACATATTACGCCTGATAAATGAAACGCGCTGATGCGACGGATTGAAAAACCCCGTGCTTGAACATCTGCTATGGCCTAATATGGTGCCCGCGTCACAATCAATGAGTAATAATATGCAAGATGAAACCAGTACCAGTATCGCTAACTTGATTGAAGTGGTTGAGAACCAGATCGCCGACCAAGACCCCAAAAAGGTAGCAGAAACCTTGATGCGCCTGCGTATGACCGGCTATTCACGCGACGAAGCTATCGAGTACATTGCCTGTGCGTTAATGGTTGAGATCTATGATGTTAGCCATCACAACGGGCAATTTACCCTGTCCCGCTATGAAGCCAACTTAGACACCCTGCCAGACATGCCATGGGCCGATGAGATTAATTTGGATATCGGTGAGTAAACCTATCGCTCTGATGGCCGTCATCGAAAAAGCCGCTGGGCGCGGCTTTTATATTTAGAGCGGGTAGACCTTTTCAAACTCTTCAAGCACCACATCCGAGTGCTCATCAAAATGCAGGCCGTGTGTTTTAGCGTACTGGGAGAAGTAACCCCAATGCGCTTCGTGCCAACATTGGTACGAACCATCTCCCTCGCCTTCTCGTGCGGCAAATTCAGCGCTGACTTGGTTAAACGGGCAATAGCTCACCTGTGTGGTTTTGACGATGCAAACGGGTCGCTGGTGACCATTAAGGACAATCTTATAATGTCCTTTTTGCGGGATCACCGCATTTTTCTCTTCCAAAGAACTACGCAACCGGCAGTGCGCTTTCTTTTTATTCAAACTCACCAAGGTCGCGACTTCATTGGCTCTGACGGTATGGTGGCTTAACGTATCGACTACCACCATATCGTCACTTGGCCGCTGGTGAGTTGGCAGGGTCGCAAGGTACTGGTGCCAAAAGGCGTATTGTTCTTCAGTCATCTCTCTCGCCTTGTTTTCTTTTTGAATGGTTTCTTGGGCAGTTAAACGACGGTTATCTTAACGCTCTGTTTCGTTTTCGCCTATGCGCCAGCTAACGTTTCACATTTTTCTTACAACGAAATAAATGCCGCTGACACTAACCAACCAATATAAAAAAGCGGCCAGGATGGCCGCTCAGAATAGAAGAGACGTTTAATCGCTAATAAATGGCAATAAGGCTTGGTGAAGCCGGTCAATTTCATCAATGGTGTTGTAATGCATCATACCGATGCGGATCACACCGCCTTTATCTAAGATATCAAGCTGCTCGCACAAGCCTTGGGCATAAAAGTGCCCATTCCAGACACACAAATTTTGCTCACCAAGTACTTGAGCAACCTCAGCAGGCTTTGCTCCCTCTATGCGGATCGCAAACGTTGGAGTGCGTTTATCGAGCTGATTATCGTCGGTAATACCATAAATACGTACTTTGGGATAAGCGCGCATCAACTGGATAAAGTGTGCTGACAATGCTTGCTCATGCGCTTGATACTGCGCATAGCTTGCCGCTAGCCTTTCTCGTAGTGACGACGTCGGATCACCCCATTGTGCGAGATACTCGACTGCGGCGATAAACCCCGCGATGGCCTCAAAGCTTTGGGTGCCTGTTTCAAATCGGCCGGGGCCTTGATTAGTCGCAGGTTCCACTTTATACGGTTTTAACGTCTGTACCCACTCAGGCGCGACATAGACAAAACCAACATGGGGTCCAAAAAACTTATACGCCGAACAGGCAAGGAAATCGCACCCGAGTGCTTGCACATCCACTAAGTGATGGGGTGCATAATGCACCGCATCCACATACACTTTGGCGCCCACTTGTTTCGCCATCTCTACCACTTTTTCCACATCCACCAGACTGCCTGTGGTGTTAGAGGCAAGTGTCACCGCAATCAACTTAGTTTTGTCGGTTACTAGGCTGGCAAGGTGGGTCATATCGATAGAATACGTCGACTCATCAACACGTACCTGTTTCACGATCGCGCCTTTGTCGTGCGCCGCTTGTTGCCAGCTAGATACATTTGAATAGTGATCGAGTGCCGAAACAATCACTTCATCTCCCGCCTGCCAGTCGCGACTGATCGCCCGACTCAAAGAGAAGGTCAAGGTGGTCATATTCGGACCGAATACCATGCTTTCTGACGATGCGGCATTCACAAAGGTGGCTGCCACATCACGTGCGCGCTGCATAAGCTCGGTGGTATAACGACCAGAGAAAAACTGGCCGCCCAGATTGGCATTGTAGTGCCCTAAATAATCCACCATAGCGTCAAGCACCGCGCGGGGCACTTGCGCGCCCCCAGGCCCATCAAAAAATGCGACGGGTTTGCCTTCAATGATTTGCGCGAGTGCGGGAAAGTGGCCCCGAACAGCATGGGGTGAAAAACCTGCCGGTGTCATCGTTACTCCCTTGTTGCTGTGAGTACAAATACATCCATCGTGCCCGGTTTCTGGTTATCCACGGGCGTAATCGGCTCAGCGTAATGCCATAGTGTACGGTCATCAAGTGCCGCCATTTGTCCCGGTTCCAGCGGCAGGCTAAACAGCGGTGCGCTGGTTTTATGACTAAATACCTGAAAGTCACCGCCCTCAATATTATCGCGGCCAATACTGACAATGGCGATATGATCAAAGCCGTCTTGGTGAACGCCTTCTGGAGCGACTTGCACCGACTGATTATCCGCCTGAATACGAATTTGGTGGATTTCAATATCGTTATCGTCACTTAATTGATACACATCGCGGAACGTGCGACACATGGCATGAAAGCCGGGCTTTTGCACGGTTTCTGATTCAATATCTTCAAATGTTCTCGCTACGTCACCTTGGAACTCGTTAATGTCCGAGGTTTGCATAAACGGTCGCGGTGGTAGTTTTTCGACGCCCCCATTAAAAACATGAACCACCGAGTAACGGCGAAGTCGATAGCCGCCATCAGCATGTGAAGTGCCTGGAAGATTATCAAATGAGGGTTGAAGCTGCTTGATATGATTATCGTCCAGTTGATTGAGCTGCATGAGTAGTGAAGACGTATTCATGGCTTTCTCCTTTTATCTGTATCGACGCACGCATTGATGCCAGAGCCGTTGCCAGATACAAGATTAACAAATGCGTTACATGTTATATTTAACTAAATCCCCTGTTATTTCCAGCTTCAACCCTAGATTTGTCGACCACAAAAACATCAATCAGAATTATCCGCTATTGATAACCCTTAAGCTATTGAAAACCTCCAACCCAAAAGTTAACAATTATTAAACATCAGCATTAATCACCAACATAAAAACCATTAGCAACATTTTAAATCACCACCTCACCGTTTTTCTGTCACGAAAAGTTGCCATGAGTGATAAAACAGGATGTTATAGATAAGGTTCCGCCCGTTTGTGGCTGTGTCTATCCGTTTATCGCAACCGTCTGAACTCACAATTCGCGCTATACTGTTAATACACGCTCTGCAGCTTGGGGGAAATAATATGGCACGTCTTGCCATTCAGTGTTCATGTGGGCAGATGACAGGAGAGATCATTGACGCACAACAAAGCCAACGCTGTGTGTGCTTTTGCAGTGATTGTCAGACCTATGCGCAAACACTGGGCTACCACACCGAACTCGAGCCAGGCGGCGGCACAGAAGTGCTACAAATCACGCCAGCGCAGCTCCGTATTTATCGCGGCCGAGATCAATTAACCTGTTTAAGGTTGGGCGAGCGAGGCCTATACCGCTGGTATACTCGTTGTTGCCAAACGCCTATCGCCAATACGATTAATGCCGATATTCCTTTTGTTGGCGTGGTGAGTGCTTGCTATCACATTGAAGGAGATAATGAAGAAGAGATCGGCCCGGTTCGCTGGTATGTGCAAGGCCAAGATGCTCGCTCAACGCCTACAGCAAACAAGGTTCACGCACGATTTCCATTGCGCTTGATGGTTATCACTGCCGTAAAGGGCTTGTGGGCACGACTACTAGGCAAACATCGCCCCAATGTCTTTTTTGACCGTGAAGGACGTCCGCGAGGGCTTGTCCATCATGTCGGGCAATCAACACCATCACCGAGAGGAAGACAGTCCCTCCCCTGACGCAGTAAGGTACAGCCGATGGAAGTGATTGGAAATACCGTGATAACGATGCTTTAACTTCATCAAAACCCCATTTACAATAGTGCGGTAAAATCAAGCAATCCCCCGAGCGAGGCGACGGCCTTCGAGGTAAGGTCGCCTCTCTTATTCACAATAACGGACAAGGGGAGGCATCCGTGAGCAACCCATCTCAACATCCAGATAGTTTCAATACCCGACGAACCCTACACGTCAATGGTGAAACCTACGACTACTACCGATTGGACGCACTGTCTGAGACGTTCAACATTCATCGATTACCTTACTGCCTAAAAGTCCTGCTAGAGAACTTACTACGCAAAGAAGATGGTAAGAATGTTTCTGCCGATGACATTCGCACACTTTGCCAGTGGCAAGCTGATAAAGCAGGACAAAATCAGGTGAACTTCACCCCCGCTCGCGTCGTACTTCAAGACTTCACCGGCGTACCTGCCGTGGTGGATCTAGCAGCCATGCGTGCCGCGATGCGAGAGCTTAAAGGTGACCCAGCTAAAATCAACCCGCTTGGTGCGGTTGATCTTGTCATCGATCACTCGGTCATGGTGGATGACTACGGCAACCCTGATTCCTTGCAGAAAAACACTGAGATTGAGTTCGAGCGCAACAGCGAGCGCTACCAATTTTTGCGCTGGGGTCAACAAGCCTTCTCCAATTTCCGCGTCGTACCACCTGGCACTGGGATCGTACACCAAGTGAACCTCGAGTTTTTAGCACCCGGTGTATTGGTGGAAGAGCACGGCGACAACAAGTTAGCCATGCCAGACACGCTCGTGGGCACTGACTCGCACACCACCATGATTAACGGCTTGGGTGTACTGGGTTGGGGGGTAGGCGGTATCGAAGCGGAAGCGGCGATGCTCGGCCAGCCTATTACCATGCTAATTCCAGAAGTGGTCGGTTTTGAGCTTAAAGGTGAGCTGCCTGCGTCCGCCACGGCAACAGATCTTGTACTCACCGTCACCCAAATGCTACGTGAGCGCGGCGTGGTGGGTAAATTTGTTGAGTTTTATGGCCCGGGCCTCGCTAAATTGCCGCTGGCTGACCGCGCAACCATTGCCAATATGGCGCCAGAGTATGGTGCAACCTGTGGCATCTTCCCGATTGATGAAGAAACGCTTAGCTACATGCGCCTGACAGGACGCACCGATGAGCAAATCACGCTGGTCGAAACCTACGCTAAAGCACAAGGCTTGTGGCGTGATGACGATGCACCGGTGGCTGATTATAGTGACACGCTCCATCTCGATCTGGGTGATGTGGTACCAAGCCTGGCGGGTCCCAAACGTCCACAGGATAGAATTGCATTAACCGATGCCAAAACCCAATTCGATCAGCTGTTGGAAAAAGAACAAGCGGCGTCTAATAATGTGATTGCAAGCTTTGCCAGTGAAGGGGGTCAGACCGCAGTCGATAACCCCAGTCTTCGTGAGCAAGGGAAAATAGAAGTCGACTACAAAGGTGAGCGATTTACGCTTGAGCACGGTGCCGTTGTGATCGCCGCGATCACCTCCTGCACCAACACGTCGAACCCGGCCGTGCTTGTCGCCGCTGGGCTAGTGGCACAAAAAGCACGCGAGCGAGGCTTAAAAACGAAGCCTTGGGTGAAAACGTCTCTCGCACCTGGATCACAGGTAGTGCCTGCGTATCTAGAAAATGTTGGCCTACTTGAGCCACTTGCCGACCTTGGCTTTAACATCGTCGGCTTTGGCTGTACCACCTGTATTGGTAACTCAGGGCCATTACCAGAGCCGATCACAGAAGCCATTCGCTCTGCTGACCTGCTCGCGACCAGCGTGCTCTCCGGTAACCGCAACTTTGAAGGCCGTATTCACCAAGATGTGAAAGCCAACTATTTGGCATCGCCCCCATTAGTGGTTGCCTATGCACTGGCAGGTAATATGAATGTGGATGTCCTTAAAGAGCCATTAGGACAAGATGAAAGCGGCAAGCCGGTCTACCTCAGAGACATTTGGCCAACGCCACAGGAAGTCGCGCAAACCATCCAATCAGCGATGACGGAGGGGCTGTACCAAGACAAATATTCGGATGTATTTGCCGGTACAGACGCTTGGCGGAAACTGCCAGTCCCTGAAGATGAGATTTACTCATGGCCTGACTCCACCTACGTTAAAAAACCAACGTACTTTGATGGCATGACCATGGCGCTCCCCGAGATGAAACCCATCAAGGGCGCACGCTGTGTGGTGAAAGTGGGCGACTCTATTACGACTGACCATATCTCACCTGCAGGGGCGATTAAACCGGATAGTCCCGCGGGCGAGTATTTGAAATCCAAAGGGGTTGAGCCGAAAGATTTCAACAGCTATGGCTCCCGCCGTGGTAACCACGAAGTCATGGTGCGCGGCACCTTTGCCAACGTGCGTTTAAAAAACCATATGGCACCAGGCACCGAGGGCGGCATGACCACCTATCTACCCACCAATGAGCAAATGAGCATCTATGAGGCGGCCCAACGCTATCAACAAGATGGCACCCCATTGGTGGTCTTGGCCGGCAAAGAGTACGGGACAGGGTCGAGCCGTGACTGGGCAGCCAAAGGCACTAACCTGCTGGGGATTAAAGCAGTCATTGCTGAAAGTTTTGAGCGTATTCACCGCTCTAACTTAGTGGGCTTTGGTGTGTTGCCGTTGCAATTTAAAGACGGCGATTCCGTCGAGTCACTCGAGTTGGATGGCACGGAAACGTTCGATTTTGAGGAGATCAGCGGCGAACCCTCTACCCTCAAGGTGCGTGCAGTTCGGGATGATAAAACCATCGAGTTTGACGTCAACGTCCGCATCGACACTGCAGTTGAGTGGGATTACTACCGCCATGGCGGTATTCTCCACTACGTGCTGCGCCAACTCGCCAGCTAGTACTAGCATCGCTACCACAAAGGCCCCGCGGGGCCTTTTTTATTGCTTCGCCATCATGGTTTCAAACGCGTCGATCACCTGCTGTGTATCAATGGCAGCCATCACATGATCGCCTTTCACCCTAGTGCTCCATGCTAATTGCTCAACGGGCTTGCCATGTTGCTGTTCAGCAAAGGTTTCATAGACACTGACTACATCCGCGGGGTTGTTATAAGGGCCGGTCCGCTTCAGATTACTATGCCCGTAAAGACCTAAAACGGGCGTGCCTTGCGTGGTTGCCATGTGCGCGGGGCCGGAATCGGGGGCTAGCACCGCATCGGCACGTGCGAGCACCGCGGCCAATTGCTTGAGACTTGTTTGTCCCACCAAGTTAACCAGTGGTACGTTGGCGTCGGCAATAATGCGCGCAGCCAGCGTTTTTTCACGCGCAGCCGGTGAACCACAGAGTACCACCTGATAACCTTTACCGACCGCGTAGTCGGCAAATTCGGCATAACGCTCTGGTAGCCAGTTGCGCTCATCTTTGCTCGCGGCGGGACTGATCACGATAGTAGGCTTATCACCGAGTTGCGCTTCAGCAAAGGCATGATCGTCTTCAGAAAGTGGTAAATTCCACTGCGGCGGCGTAACCGGCACGCCCAAATATTGAGTGAAGGCGAAAAAGCTATCTAACACATGGCAAGATTGGGTATCGGGGATCCGTTTATTGGTAAACAGCCACTGTCCCTCTTTCGCTCGGTGGCGGTGAAACCCCACGCGATAGCGCGCGCCGATCCCCACAGTCAATAAGCTAGCGCGTAAAGCAAGCTGCATATGTACTAACGCATCAAACCGACGCCCTTTCAGCTGCCGCCAGACGTGACGCATGCCTGCCAAGCCTGCTTTTTTATCAAACACCACCAGCTCCACCCCTTCCAGCCCGGCCAAAAGCTGGGCTTCGACTTTACCAACCACCCAAGTGATCTGCGTCTGCGGCCAATGACGCTGCACGGCTTGGATCGCCGCGACCGCGTGACAGACATCGCCAATCGCAGATAGGCGCAAAAAACACAGGGAGCGTGGGGCGTCAGTAAACAGAGGCATAACAAATTCCAATTAAGTTATCGCGCCGATTATGCAGTTGGCTCGGTTAAATGTAAAATGCCACCCTATCGATCAAATTGTTACGAGAATGTATTTATGGGCGCTAATACATCCCCCTCAGAAAAGCCGCGAGGGCTGATACGTATCATTAAAGCTACTGGCTATTCTTGGGCTGGATTAAAAGCGGCATATCACCATGAAGCCGCGATCCGTCAAGAAGTTATATTATTGGCTGCGGCGCTAGTCGTATTACTCTGGCTGCAATTACCGCTGACGGAATCCTTGATAATGTTCGGCGTCATTGTGTTAGTGATTATCGTCGAATTACTTAACTCCGCCATTGAAGCCGTGGTCGACAGAGTGGGGGAAGAGCGCCATGAGCTCAGTGGCAGAGCCAAAGATATCGGTTCTGCGGCGGTATTTGTCAGTTTGCTTTTGGCGGGTGTGGTCTGGCTTACCATTTTATGGCATCACTTTGGCGCCCCATTGATTCAATAACACACATAACCATACCACCCGGCAATGCGCCCGTTACGTTGCCAATTAATTAACTCAACTGTGATGAGAAACCATGTCTTTTAAATCGCGACTTCAAACACATAGCTGGTTCATCGCTATTAACGCCCTTGTGTTGATGGCAATAGCCAGCCGCTACTTTGCGTTTCTACCTAGCTTTCCCACTGAGCCACTTGGCATCACCTTTATCGTGGTCAGTACCTTTAGCCAGATGGCCTTACTTGCCGCCATTGTTGGCTTAGTAACACTCCCGCTGCTATTGCTGCCAACCAAGGTGCGCCAACCGTTGCTCGCCTTGATTGCCTCGGTGGGTGTGATCACGCTTTTCATCGATACCATCGTGTTTGCCCAGTATCGATTCCATATCAATGCCATGGTGCTAGATCTGATCCTCGCCGGGCAGATTGTCAGCTTCCCGCTGATCACTTGGCTGATGGTGATAGGTGGCGTGGTTGCCTGCCTCGCCGCGCAGTGGGCAATTCTGGCTGCGTTGTCGCGGACACGTTTTTCTTCCCAGCACAAAGTCGGCAAAAAATTTGCGCTACTCACGTTTCTGACCTTGCTCGCCACCCACGGGATTCATATTTGGGCCGCTGCCTATGCGTACCAACCCGTGACAACGGTGAAACGTTATTTGCCACTTTTCTATCCAGCCACCGCCAACAGTATGATGCGCAAAAACGGCTGGATTGATGAACAAGCATTGGCTCGCCAAAAGGCGATGGATGTAGATCGCGAAGCCGACCTTAACTATCCTCTTTCACCGCTGGACACGACCGAGGTTGAGCAGCCGGTGAACATCATGTTTTTGGTGGTTGACTCATGGCGCGCGGATACCTTCAATGCTGACAACACGCCCAACCTTTGGGCACTGGCGCAAAATGGTCGTACCTATTCACATCACCTTGCGACGGGGAACGCCACCCGTACCGGCATTTTTGGCCTGTTTTATGGCATGCCTGGCACCTATTGGCACAGCTTTCTTGCCAATCAGCAATCTCCGGTACTGATGGATCGTCTGCAGGCACTCGATTATCAACTGGGTATTTTTACCGCCGCGCAATTGGAAAAGCCGGAATTCAACCAAACCGTGTTTGCCAAGGTGTCCGATTTACGTAACGGTTCTGAAGGCGACTCTCCCGCCGAGCTAGACGCAGATCTGACCCAAGATTGGATCCGTTGGCACCAAAAGCGTGACCCCAATCGTCCCACCTTCTCGTTTTTGTTTTACGATGCGCCACATGGCTATGATTTTCCTGCGGACTTTACCCCCAAGTATCAACCGATGTTGGACGAAGTTAACTATCTCAAGCTAAACAACGAGACAGACCCAACACCGTTTTTCAACCGCTATAAGACCAGCGTGCGTTACGTTGATAGTTTGGTTGCCCAAGTGGTTGAAGAGCTGAAACAAAGCGGAGAGTTCGACAATACTCTGCTGGTTCTCACTGGCGATCACGGCCAAGAAATGAATGACAACCAACTGAATTTTTGGGGACATAACAGTAACTTTACTGACCCACAAATTCATGTGCCTTTCGCGATGGTCGGCCCCGGCATCGATGCAAAACAGGTAGATACTGGCAAGCAGCTAACCAGCCACCAAGATGTTGCGCCCACCCTGATGAAGCATTATTTAGGCGTAACGTCCGATCCAGCCAGCTACGCGATTGGTCATGACTTACTTACACCAAACCCCGGTCAAGATTGGGTGTTATCGTCAAACTACAGCGGCTATGCGTTAGTGACCGACGACACCATTTTAGAAGTGGGTGCTGGAGGGCAATACCAATACATGGATAACACCAATCGACCCATAGAAAACGCATCACCCGACTTTGCGCAAATGGAAAAAGCCCTCGAGCAAATTAGCCGTTTCCGCTAGTCCGTCGCTTGCGCGTTAAAGCCTATCCGTTTATGAGCCTCTGTCTTCCAGAGGCTCATCTATCCATTTTCTACAGGCTAGATCCAGTCAAAAAACTGCGCAAACTCCTGCCATTGCGCCGATGCATCCGCTAGCCGCGCTGGATAAAAACGCACGGCCTGACCGGGTGGCGTTTGCGCCAACATGCTCAAGCTGGCACGGGTTAAACAGCCAAGCTTAGGATAGCCACCGAGTGTTTGCCGATCATTGAGTAGTACAATCGGCTGACCGTCAGGGGGCACTTGCACGGCCCCGAGCGCAATGCCTTCGGAAACAATTCCCGGTTGCTTGCTGACAACGCTCGGTCCATTGAGCCGCACACCCATACGATCACTGTGCTGATCGACCGTGTATTCGCCATCAAAAAATGCCGTTAGCGCCTCGGCGCTGAAGCTATCAAACTGATACCCCGGCACAAGCGCCAGTGGAGTCAGGGCATTGTAGTCAGGAATAAAACGTGTCGGTACACCGCGCACCCTCGGCAACAGCGCATGCGGTCGGCAAGGCAACACATCTCCTTTGGTGAGCGCCATGCCTCCCGCCTGTTCACCTAATCCGGAATGGAGACCGCCGAGTTGATTGCGCATCACCGTCGCAGCACTGCCAAATGCGCCATCGACCGCCCAGCCGCCACGCACCGCGAGATAGGCCCGCAAACCACGGCGCGCGTAGCGTAAACGCAATTCATCACCCGCATTTAGCGTCAACGTCTGCCACATCCCCACGCGCTGACCATTGATACAAGGTTGCATGTCTGCGCCGGTGATGGCGATCGACATCGCGTGGTCAGCACGAAAACGTGCTTGACCCATGGTTATCTCGACCAGCGGTGTATTGGCGGGGTTATCGAGTAAATAATTCGCCCAAGCAAATGCGTGGCAATCGACCGGCCCGCCTTGGCTTAAGCCAAGCTGGCCCACCCCGTAGCGCCCTGTGTCTTGCACCAAGCTCAATACGCCGGGGTCGAGCACCGTTAATCCTGCCACCATTGACCTCCTGCCGCGCGGTAATCAGACTCTGACATCGGCTCAAAACAGACGGTATCACCTACATCAAACGGCATCATGGGCGATTGACGGGGATTAAATAGCACCTTGGGACAATTGCCAATAATTTGCCAGCCTGCGGGCGAAGCCGCTGGATACACCGCGGTTTGCTGTTGTGCAATGCCCACACTGCCAGCGGGGATCTGATGACGAGGCGTGGTATGACGTGGCATGGCTATTGTCTCATCCACCGACGCAAGAAAGGCAAAGCCGGGCGCGAAACCAATCGCACAAACGGTGTAAGTTTGTTGGCTGTGTCGCGCAATCACCTCTTGCTCACTTACGCCGGCAAACTCGGCGACCGCAGCTAAATCGGGCCCAACCGAAGGGTGATAATACACCGGCAACGACACGTGTTTTCCGCCCACGGCGTCGTCGGTGACTCGCAATGAGTCGCCTTGATTCATCACCCACGTTTTCAACGTTTCTGGCGAGAGTAAGCGAACATTCACTTCCACCAGAACGCTGGTGTAGGCGGGAATTAACTCAACCACACCACGGCCAAAGTGTTGCTGGATTCGCTCACACAGCGCAGATAACTGTGGGACTAAGGCAAGATCGATCTTATTGCCCAACCGGATCATTATCGTGGTTTCACTGACCTGCTCAACCTTGAGTGTCATGGTGTTAAGGCCTTTCTGAGTTGTTTTATCGCCTCGACCGATTGTGGGTTATCTCCATGCACACACACCGTATCCGGCGAAAGCGAGAGCGTTTGCCCCTCAAGGGTTGTCACCGTGCCATGTTGAGATAACTGCAATAACTGTGCAATCATCGCGTTGGCGTCATCTAACACCGCGCCCGGTTGACCGCGCGGCGCTAATTGCCCTGACGCCAGATAGGCTCTATCAGCAAAGGCCTCAAAAATCAGCGGCACACCGACTTGTTGGGCAAGCTGGCGATGCTGACGGTTATCCGGCAGTGCCAGCACCATTAATGGTGTATTGGGCAGCGTATCAGCCACCGCAACCAACACCGCTTCAAAGCAATCGTTGTCCACCATCATGGTGTTATACAGCGCACCATGGGGCTTCACATAATCAAGGCTCGCATTAAATCGCGCACAGATCCCTTGTAATGCGCCAATTTGATAGCGAACAAGGTGACTAATTTGTGCCGGGGTATGATCAATATGACGACGGCCAAAGCCCTGCTTATCGGCGTAGCCAGGATGAGCACCAATACTCACATTGTACTTTACTGCGAGTGCTACCGTGGCCGCCATGACATCAGGATCAGAGGCATGAAAACCACACGCGATATTGGCCATATCAATCCACGGCATCAGCGCGCTATCCATTCCCATCGTCCACGCACCAAAGCTTTCACCCATGTCTGCGTTTAGTTTCATCACTCCCTCGATTTCACTGACTTTGCTTTACCTTACGGCTTTTTAACCCGCCGATAAACCAACAAAATAGTCAGGATGTGAGTCTTGTGTCGCGCTTGCCGGGCGTTGACGGTAAAAAACGTGCTGACCGATAGCCTAATCTCCCTGATATCACCCATTCGAGAACGGCGAAAAGCACTCTTGAACGCCCCTGATTACTTGTCTGACGTCCTAAAAGATGGGCAAAAAAAGGCGAGTATACAGACAGACCAAACATGCCAGAACGTTAAGCGTGCGTTGGGCCTGCTTGTGGGATAAAGAGGTAAGAGGAGTGAGTGAAAAATGGCTTATATTTACTTAACAGTGATGAATCAAATAGTTATCGCAATCTCTTGTGCATAACGAGTTAGACAGATGTGAAAGATTGCAGGATGTTTCCCAATCCACATCAAATAAAAGGGCTTTTTGCGCGGCAAACAGAAAAAATGTCTTCCATACTTTAGCGAAATCGAAACCATAATTAACACAAGGTATCCGGTATGTTGAAGTTAATGCTGCGCGGAAAGCTCTTAGTGCTTGCCATCGTACCTTTGGTATTATCCATTCTCGTTACGTTGTTTATCACTACCTATTACGAGCGAGAGCTGGTCGAAGAGAACATTGCCACTTTTCGAACCAAATTAATTGATGAGCGAAAAATGCAGCTTCGCGAAGCCACAGAAATTGCCGCGACTGTAGTAAAAAACGCACAGCAAGCGGACGGCGATGCCACGCAAAATGTCAAAGACGCACTTCGCGAAGTGACCTTTGGTAAGGCTGGCTACTTTTACATCTACGATAAACAAGGCAACAACGTATTCCATGCCTTAAAGCCAGAGCTAGAAGGCCGGTCCTTGATCAATCTTACCGATCCCAAGGGCAACAAAATTATCGTGGGTCTGCTCGACGCGGCGCAAAGCGGTGATGGCACCTTCACCTATCTCTATCAAAAGCCGGGTACCGATGAACTGATCGAAAAGATTGGCTATGCCGATATGGTCTACAACGGCCAATGGATGTTGGGAACGGGGGCGTACATTGACGACATTGAGGCGCGCGTTGCCGATTTCCGTGAAAATGCAGAAGAGGCTTTAGCGGCACAAACGGCGCGAATGATCATTGCAGGTATCATTATTCTGATTGTTACCTTTGTCGCGGTTGCCTTTGTTGCCCAACGGATGTCAACACCGGTGAAAGACATGCTGGACAACCTCAATGATATTGCCGACGGTGATGGCGACCTGACTCAGCGCCTGAAAATTAAAGGCAGTGACGAAATTGCGCTGCTTGGGGATGCGTTCAACCGCTTTATCGATAAGCTGCAAACCACCATACGTAGCGTGGTGGATGTCACGGAAAAAGTGAGCCACACCGCACGCACGATTGACGAACAAACCCAGATGGTTGCCACGCAATTACAGACTCACGATAACGAGACTGAGCAAGTGGTCACCGCTGTTACCCAGATGAGCTCGGCCGCGCAAGAGGTGTCTCAGAACGCCACCCAAGTGGCTGATGCCACCAGTGCAGCTACTGACGATGCGCGCCACGCCCAAGAGAAAGTGCAATTCTCGATCACCTCGATGCAAGCGCTGGTCGAGCAAATGAATACCTCGAGCACACATGTGGATTCGCTGAATGAGCAGTCCCATAAAATTACTGGCGTGCTTTCTGTGATTGGCGATATTGCTGAACAAACTAACTTGCTGGCACTTAACGCTGCCATTGAGGCCGCGCGTGCAGGCGAACAAGGTCGCGGGTTTGCGGTGGTCGCTGATGAGGTGAGAACCCTCGCAAGCCGCACGCAAAAGAGCACCCACGAAATTCGCGAAATGCTGGATGAACTTCAGTCATACGTCAATCAAGCTGTAGATGGGATGAAGCAAAGTAACGATACCTGCCAGCAAACCTCGGAGGCATCCAACGAAATTGGTAGCGGCATTGATTCGGTAAGTAATGCAATCACACAAATCAATGACATGACCAGCTACATTGCCTCTGCTGCCTCGGAGCAAACAACAGTGACCGAAGACATTCACCGTAATCTGGTATCGATTCGCGACATTGTGAGCCAACTACTCAACGCCAGTAATGACTCGGCACAAGCGGCGACTGACTTAAACCAGACAGGCGAAGAGCTCAAACGTCTGATGAGCCAATTTAAAGTTTAACCGGCAACACTAGACCAAAAGGCGCTAATCACTAGCGCCTTTTCTATTCCGCCCGCCGGCTTATCTTTCTACTTCTGGCAGCGCGCGTGCCATCAATGCCCCCAGCAAGCCAAGCGCCGATAACACCGCAATCACCACCATTAACCCCCACTGGCTCAACCATGCCGTGACGCCGCCCATGAATAAGAGCATGAAGCCAATCAAAGTATTGCTGACCGAGACATAATCGGTGCGCTGATTGCCCTCAGCCATATTCACGATGTAGGTTTTACGGCCAAGGCGCACACCCTCGTGAGCAATGGTCAGGACAAAATAGACGCCAGGCAGTACCCACGCCAAAGAAAACAGCGCGGGATACCAATGACTGATACTCACGACCACCAGCCCCAGCAACGCCGTCACTACAGCGGCCATTATCATCACTTGGCGACTAGATCGATCGGCAAACAGTCCCCAAAAAGGGGCCGACAACAAACTTGCGATACCGCTAATGGCGACAAAGCTTGCGGTGGTGATCGCCAGCGCTTGGCTATGCTGACTGGCTAACAGCACATAATAGGGCGCGGATAGTGCCGAACAGAGTAACAGTGAACGGGTGATCACAAAGTGGCGTAGGCGTCTATCATCCACCAACAAGCGCAGTTTAGACAGTGCATGCGTGAGCGCATTGGCTCCGCCTTCTGTAGCCCCTTCGTATTCATCAACTTGGCTGTAAAACGCTGCGGCAATCCACCAAAGCACTGCGCCGAACGCCAACAGCGCGCAATAGACCCATACATGTTGCTGATCCGAGACGCTGAACAATCCGATACCGGCTGCAATCGTCACCGCCCCCGCCAAGCTTGACGACCATCCATTCAAACGTCCTCGTTGCGGCTTAGGAATGGTTTTCCCTAACACATCTTTCGAAGCGACCGAGCACAAGCCTCGCGCCAGACTAAATACCACCAGCAAGCCAACAATGCTCCAGCCGGCTACCTGACCGGTTAACAGCAACGCTGCGATGGCCATTGCTAGGATACACGCCCCTTGAATGACAGAGCCCGCCACCCATGCCCACTTACGTAACGCAAATTGGCGGACATAACCGGCGATACCCAACTGAGGCACTAACGAGCCCGCCTCTCGTATTGGCACCAATAAGCCAATTAACGCCAAGGGGGCGCCAACTGCGGTGAGAAGCGCTGGCAAGACAATTTTCGGGTTAGATACCGCGTCGCCAATTTTGGTGAGTCCTTGGCTAACGATGATGCGGAAAAAATTGCCCGGAACCTCCCGACACGCACTGCCATCAATGTCTTTACAGGCACGAGCATCTTCTTCATTAAAAAGTTTTTGGTGTAAGTCATCCGCTAGTTTGTGCACACTTTCTCCCAGTCTCTTCTTTTTGTTTTTATTCTGCCCTTATTGGCAAGACACGGCAAAATCAACGTGATAATGTTCATCATGGCGAACCCAAGACCGCCTCGTTGAAAACTGAATATGTTGCTTTAAATACTGCCCATACGGGGTATCGTACAGTGCCGGCTGAAGAGTTGGATCAAAGATAACACGCCAAAGATCATAGCCACGACGCGTCGCTTCTCGGTGTAACGCCACTATGTGTGTGGCCATGGCGGTGTAATCAATGTGCTTGTCTTGGTATTGACCATTCCCATCAAACTCAATGCTGTAGCCAAATTTATTGAGTAGATGAGTCGGCAGATGAACCGATCGCCCCTCGGCATCGACGACCGGTGTCATAAAATCAACCGATAAGCCATTTCTATGGGTTTTATGCGGTTTGAACTGACCACCTGACTCAAAGCCCGTTTCAGCATATTGATATACTTTGTCTGGCTGCTCCGCCTCCAAAGACTGATACGATGCCACGATGATGTCACGCACTGCGGAGTGAACATAGGTTCGCCCCGCCCAACGCGCAATCAAGCTGTAGCCTATGAAATTCGCCCCGTCACTGGGCAACTGTACCCCATTGGCTAAATGACCATTCGACGTAGTGCCATGACAGGTACTTTGCTGCGCAGTGCCCGCCAATGGAAACAACAAACAAAAAACGGAAAGAATGAACGATAGGTACCGGCGATTAATTAGCATGGTTTGCCTGCCAGCTGGGCTTCGATATCGCGTATAAGACATGCGTTGCGAGCGGATGATCTGCTGCCAAATGAGGATGCAAAAAGGTAAAGGGAGCAGCCGGCGTCATCCCGAGTTTTTTCATCACCGCTTGTGAGGGCAGGTTACTCTCGGTGGTAAACGCATAAATCGCCGGAAGCTCAACGTCCTCAAAGCCGATGGCGAGTGCTTTTTGTGCCGCTTCAGTGGCATAGCCTTTTCCCCAATGTGGCGACGCTAAACGCCAGCCAATTTCAACAAACGGCTGATGGCCGAAATCGAAGGTGGGACGGTTTAACCCCACAAAGCCAATGAATTCCCGTGTTTCAGTCAGTTCTACCGCCCAAAATCCGAACCCATTATCCGCCAGTTTGGATTGAATATGCGCCGCCATTGCATCGCTTTGTGCGCGTGAAAGCACACTGGGAAAATAGCGCATGACATCGGGGTCTTGATTGAGTGCCGCAAAAGGGGTCAAATCGGACACTTGCCATGGGCGTAGCGTCAATCGCTTCGTTGAGTACATCACCAATACCATCCCTCGTTAACGATCACACTGAACACCGCCGAGCCAGTTACTGTAAGTCTTTATGACGCAAGCGCGTGAGCCAATATTCACGATAGCGAAAATAGCAATAGGTCGAGGCGAACAAGAAAAACAAATACGAAAGCGAAAAGACCAAAGGCGAGGTGATCAACGCATGTTTTAACCCGAGCAATACACCCGCCGCTGTGACGGCAATCTTAGCGACCACCCCGAGCAACAACAAAAATAACGCAAACTGGGGGTAATGACTGCTACGAAACGTGATCCAATAGCAAGCACCCACCGCTGTACTGGCGACGCCTAGCCCAAGAAGATAAGAATGGAAGTGCTCACCCGCCAACAAACCACCAAGAATGCTAAGCACGATAATCACAATAAACGTCATGAGTTCCCACCTTTTTTCTCAGTATGGCACTGACGCAAACCGCCAAGGAGACGCCTATTAAGAGAGTACGATCTTGCTCGCAGGCTCTATGCACGCGGTTGAAATTGACGGCTGAACGTTTGCTGTCAAAGCACCATAGCGGTGATTAAGCGCGTCGACAGTGACGATTTGCCCTTGCCGGCGAATACTCACTTTAGTGCCCAAGTCCACGCCCGTGAAACGCATCTGCTCATCGCCGCCACTCAAAAAGTGGAAACGGTCAATCGCCAAATCAACGAGCCGAAAGTCTCGGCGACGACAGCTCAATCGCGCCACCCAGCTTTTCGCCGATAAGACTTGCGTGGGAGACAAGGCGCGCACTGCAAACTGCCAGCCTTCACTCTCACCATAAAAATCCATCGGAAAATGCCGCTTAAATTTCTTCTTATCGTAGTAAGATTTCATTACATTGTTGTCATTTTGTTCGCCATTGACTGGCACACTAGTCTACACAACTATGATGCCGTATATGCTTTCTCTTGCCCAATAAAATTTACGTGTCAAACAGCAGCTACCTGAACGAATTACAGACAATGATAAACCTACCGCAATCAAGCGTATACATATGCGCTATCCTTAACAGAGGTGGCCAATGGAGAGGACCCTTCCCTACATGTGTAGAAGACTGATTTTGTGGTGTGTTGTTTCTATATACATGATGTTCAGTACGCACATTCATGCTGAACAGGCTCAGCCCCATGTACTATTTATTAATCCCGGTTATGCAACGGAAAGCTTCTGGCAGGACGTAGATGAATATGCCAATAGCGCTGCGTCAGCATTAAATATTGACCTAACGATTCGCCACGCCGATCGCAATCATTTTGCCGTGCGTCAAATACTCGCCGCAACGTTGAGTAAACCGACCCACCCTGATTACATTATCATCGTGAATGAAAAGCTGGCGGCCAAAAACCTACTTCCTATACTGAGAAAGTATCCTATTTATGTACAACTGATCTTGAATGATGTCGATCAGCAGACCAAAACCAAGCTCTTCCAAGACCCACATTGGCAACAATACTTACTGCCGAGCATTATTCCCAACAATCATTCGATAGGCTATGCGATCGCCGAAGCCATGGTGCAAGCAGGCGATAATGCGCCCGGCGAAGCCGTCATGATTTCAGGTGATCTTACCACCCCCGCATCCGTCCAACGCGAAGCGGGCGGCAAGCGCTTTTTCGTTGAACGCTCAGACATTACCTTACATCAAGTTGTTCATGGTCAGTGGAATGAGTCCATCAGCCAAGAGCAAATGCATACCTTGTTACAACGCTACCCAAATGTGCGCTACGTGTGGACGGCCAACGATCATATGGCGTTTGGCGCGATGAGAGCCGCGCGGCAAGCAGGAAAAACGCCCGGCGATGACATCTATTTTGCCACGGTCAATACCTCCGAGCGCGTGCTCTCTTTGCGAGAAAAAGGCGACATTTCAGCCCTTGGGGGCGGGCACTTTAAAGCCGCTGGCCTTGCATTGAGCCGCATTTACGCTCACGATAAAGGTTGGCCGTTACCACCGCAATGCGCTGGACAGTTGTTTCACTTAATTGAACCTGGCTCCGCTTTTTTCTTACAGTTGCGCGAGCAGGCGTGGGATCAAATCTCGTTTTTGAACATGGCGAAAGGGATTGAAAGCCATTGTCATTCAACCACAACTCAAATGGATAACTAAGTGATAAAACGCGATGTAAACTTACGCGGTCTTCAAGCGCGCGTCGCTTTCGTTGTGCTCGCGATTAGCTTACTGTTTGCGGTAGGGAGTACACTGACGCAGATGTACATCAACTACCAGCGCACACTGGCTACGACCACACAACTGGTAGAGAGCCGGAGCCATAACTCGGCTCGCGTGATTAGCCATGCATTGTGGGTCGTTGATTTAGAGCTTGTACGCCGCAGTGTAAAGGGATTGTCGATGATCCCCACCATTTGTCGCGTCGAGGTAAAAGGTTTTGATGGCACACACATCACTGAAGTCAATAATACCAGTGAGGACTGTGACGCCAATTATCAGTCATTGTTGAGCGTTCAAGGTAACAATATTGGCACCCTGAACATTGTGCTCGATCGCAGTGCGATTAAACGCGATGCCTTCACAGGCGCCGTGCCTGTCGCTGTCGTCCATTTTACTGAAACCTTTATCATCACTCTGCTGATTTTGTGGGTTATCCACCGGCTGTGCTCACGCCCACTCCAACAGCTGTCAAATACGCTCGATTACTACCAAACCGACAAGGCCAACCAAACGAGTGTGCCGCTCTCGTTGATTCAACGTAATGACGAAATAGGTAAAGTGTCTCGCTCAATCAATGCGATGCAATCGCGTATCAGAGACGACTTTCTACAAAAACGCGTGACAGAGCGTGAACTTCGTCAACATCAAACTTTATTGAAAGAGCAAGTCGAGCAACGCACCAAAGCCCTCAATTGGCAATCAAACGCTAGCTCTCTACTGGCCGATATTTCAATTCAATTTTTACGTGCAGACTCGCAATATATTACTGAAGACGTAGAGAAAATTTTTCCCGATATGGCGTCATTACTCGGCGTTGAGGCGATTGGCTGGTATGCCTTTGACGCATTCCGCGCTGAACGTCGTTGTTACTGGCCACAAGAGATTGATTTTGCCCCCCAGACCGTCGATTTAAGCGATATGCACATGATAAAACGGTGGCTGGCTGATACCGACGCACTGGTCGTTCCCCATGTCGGCCAGCTCGGCGATAATGCAATTAACGAGCGCTCTTGGTTGCGTCAACGGCATATTTTATCGTTTGCCGCTTTTCCGCTAACCGACGGTAGAAAAAGCTTTGGTATGATTACAGTGGCAAATCGCCGTCTACCCTTCATCTGGGATAACAATAAGACATTGCTTTTAAAACGTTTCGCGACCGCCATCAGTGAAGTGATGATCCGTGAACGAAACCATTACGCCATGGAAGAGCTGCAAGAAGAGCTGATTGTCGCCAATGAAAAGTTGAAAGTACAAGCAGAAACCGATGACCTCACCCGGTTAAGTAATCGAAGACCGTTTAAACGTGAGCTCAAAAACCATATCCAACATGGCATCGCCAGCCGGTTACCTGTCGCCGTCATGATGATCGATGTCGATCATTTTAAAGCGTATAATGATGAATACGGTCACCTCAAAGGCGATGACGTTCTCACCCAAATCGCGCGCGTGCTGCTTACACAAACGGAACGCTTTCATGGTTCCGTGGCACGCTTTGGGGGCGAGGAGTTTGCGATCACGCTCTCAACGCGCTATGCCTCGAAGTTAACTCAGCTGGCCGAAACCATTCGCGCTGAAATTGCCAAGCTTGATATCGAGCACAAGAAAAACCCAGATGGTGACAAAATCACTGTCAGTATCGGTGGCATTATTACGCTCCCAACTCGCGAAACCACGGACTCATACCTACTCGAAATGGCTGATCAGCGTCTATATCAAGCCAAAGAAGAAGGCCGTGATCGCACCAAAATATTAGATCAAACCAGAGAAAAATAGCGAGCTTGCTCACGCCCTCCTCTCAATCCCACGGGTGAGTCATGACAGTCCGATGACGGTATGCTACAACCCTCGTAAGCGATATGTTGACCACCCGCCAAGCGGGTGTCTCGCCTCATTATCCGGATAATAAAACTGTCACCGACTCAAGAAGCAGCGCTTCAGACGCTGTCGACGCAGAAAAGGAAGCCCTATGAAAGTCGTCTTTGTCCGTCACGGAAAAACCGATTACTCTTTGGCCGATGCTCGCCAAATGAGCCAACTGGAAAAAGACTATGCACCACTCCAACGTGCATGTATTCCCGCTATTCAATCGCTAGCCGATCACCCGAGTTTACAACACGCAGACATCATCCTCTCTTCGCCCTACACACGTGCCTTACAAACAGCAGAAATCCTCAACCGGCAATTGCAAAAAGAACTGTTTGTCGAGCATGACCTCCGCGAGTGGCAAGCGGATATCAAAGGGAGCTATATTCCTCTTTCTGAGCGCGATCGACGCTGGATTGAGTATCGAGAACTGTTTGCCAATGGAAATGAAGTGACCAATGCAGGTTATGAGTCCGCGACCGCGTTATATCGCCGAGTGACATCTGTGCTCAACACCTATCAAGACTACAATACGATTGCGGTTATCGCGCATTTTAACGTGATAGAGAGCTTAGTGGGTTATCGTGAGCAAGGGATTGAGTATGGAGAAGTGATTGAGGTCGACTACCAACCCAATCTCTAACTTCTCCCCCTTAGCGGGCGAGGCTTTAGCGCTAAAACGGTAAAAATCGCATACCTCGATGCAATGACTTTACCGATAGTTATAAAAGGGACGTAATAGGCGTCCCTTCTCGTCTTACTGCGATTCTACCAGAGCCTTTACTCTATCAACCCATTATTCTTAATCACGTTTTGATACCAGTAAAAGCTCTTTTTACGATGGCGAGAAAAGTCGCCACTGCCATCATCATGACGGTCAACGTAGATGAAACCATAGCGTTTGCGGTATTCGCCCGTGGTAAAGGACACACAATCGAGACAGCCCCATGGCGTATAGCCAATCACCTCAACGCCATCTTGCCAAATGGCATCCGCGAGCGCCTCAATATGTTGTGATAAATAGCTGATGCGGTAATCATCATTGATTTCCCCTGAGGTTTCACGCTTATCTGTCGCGCCAAGCCCATTCTCCACCACAAAAATCGGTTTTTCGTAACGCTCATACAGCTCAGAAAGCGCAAAGCGTAGACCTTTGGGATCAATTTGCCAGCCCCAGTCCGAAGCGGGTAGATGCGGATTCAATCGGCTTGCACTGAATAAAGCATTTTCATCTTCTTCTGGCGGGTTGGCATCTACGATATTCGTCATGTAGTAGCTGATCGCCAAAAAGTCTGCACAGCCGTTTTTAAGAATCATTGCATCCTCTTGATGCATGTTGACCTCGATCCCTTTGCTGGCCCATTGCGGCCAAATATAGTGTGGGTAGTGGCCTCGCAACTGCACATCGCTGCATAAATATTTGTCACGCATCGCTTGCTGTGACGCCAACATATCATCAGGGTGACAAGTCGCCGGATACAACGGCATCATGTGGATCATGCTACCTATTTTAAAATCCGGATTAATCACATGCCCTAGAGACACCACTTTGGCGCTGGCGACGAATTGATGATGTAGCACTTGATAGAGTCTCTGTTCGGGATGATCGTGCTCGGTAAAAACCACACCTGAATTACAATAGCCAAATAGCGGATAGTCCCAGTTGAGCTGGTTGTTGATCTCGTTAAAGGTAATCCAATAGGAGACTTTGTCGCGATAGCGAGTCATTACGGTCTCGCAAAACCGCACGAAAAACTCAATCACATCTCGATGAGCCCAGCCCCCGTATTGGGTGACAAGGTGCTGGGGCATCTCAAAATGAGAAAGCGTAATGACAGGTTCAATCCCCTTCTCTAATAGGTAGTCAATAAGGTCATCATAAAAGGCAAGGCCCGCTTCATTCGGCGTGATCTCATCACCAAGAGGAAATATCCTCGACCACGCGATAGACGTGCGAAAACACTTAAACCCCATCTCCGCAAAGAGATCAATGTCTTCACGGTAGCGATGATAAAAGTCCACAGCATCATGGTTCGGATAGGCTTCATGTTCTTCAACACGCTGGGTAATTTTGCGCGGTGTACCATGGGCACCTTTGGTCAGCACATCCACAATGCTGACGCCTTTACCGTCGCAATCCCATCCCCCCTCAACTTGATGAGCCGCTACAGCGCCACCCCATAAAAAATGCTCAGGAAATACCGTTTTCATTGTTCACCTCTTTGTATCGTCTTCCGCTAGGCTAACGATTTCCACTCAGCTGAAGTGTGAACTGACTCGAAAAAGCATAGGACCTCCACTACCAACTCGCGATCAAGTGAATAGAAAAGCATTAATAAAGAAAAATTATGCTATTAACCTATCGAGTGGTTAGTGCTAAGCTGTCTAAATAGACAAATCCATGCGATTATTCTTCACATATCAGGAGCTTTCATGAGTCGGTTTAGTAACGTTGCTATTGTTGGTGGCACCCACGGTAATGAGTTTAGCGGTGTTTACGCACTAAAACAGTGGCAATCCAACCCAGCAATCACAGCCCGCGATAGTTTTTCCACCGAACATGTCTTTGCGAACCCCCCTGCTTATAGCGCCAACAAACGCTATCTAGACTGCGACCTTAATCGCCAATTCGATCCTAAACTACTGGCTGACTACAGCTTGGCAAACTATGAGCAAAGTCGCGCTAAAGCCCTCAACCAACAATTAGGCCCTAAAGGGGATCCGCGCGTCGATTTTATTATCGACCTGCATAACACCACCAGCAACATGGGACCCACACTGATACTCTTGACACTTGATACGTTCAATAAGCAGCTCGCCGCTTATATTAGTGAGCGTATGCCCGATGCCATCATCTTAGTCGAAGATCATATTGAACCTATTCAGCATGCATTTTTATGCTCGATCGGCAAACAAGGGGTGATCGTTGAGGTAGGCCCACAGCCCCAATCGGTACTGCGTCATGATGTAATGGAATCGATGCAAGAAATGACGACACACATTTTGGACTTCGTGCATCTGTTTAATATTGATAAGGTGCCAGCACTGCCTAAAAACGTCACCGCGTACCGTTACAAAGAGACACTGCATTTACCACAAAATGAGCATGGGGAACGTATTGGTATGGTGCACCAGCACGTTCAAGACAAAGACTTTCAGCCGATAAAGCCCGGTGACCCACTGTTTATGTGTTTTGATGGCAAAGAATTAACATGGCAAGGCGACTACACGGCCTATCCGCACTTCATTAATGAAGCAGCGTATTACGACAACAATATTGCGATGTCGATGGCTAACGTATTTACCTTCACGGTATAACCTGTTTCTCCGCCTAATCTCCTCAGCGAGCGCGAGCTGCTGGGATTTGTACTACGCTTAGTCTAAGCCAAATAGACGTACAGAGCCCAGCAGTGAATCAGCCCATTGACCAGTACAAGCATATTGTCACATTACTGCCCTCGCTTTTTCGCCATCTCGATACGGCGGTTGTTATTGCTGATACAAATCGCCGTATACAACTATTAAACCCCGAAGCAGAAGCCCTATTTGGTTGCAGCCTAGCGGATGTAAAAGGCGCTAGCACTCGCATCCTTTACGCCGAGCAAGAAGACTTTACCGCAACGGGCAAAGATCGTTTTAACACCCACTCAGTTCACGCATACTACGATGCTTATGTGGTGAGATATAAGACCGCCGATGGCCATGTGTTTTTAGGCGAAACACATGGTGGGCCAGTGTGCGATGAGCAACAAGTTGTCACCATGTATGTGGCTTTTATTCAAGACATTAGCACCCGCGTAGAAGTAGAATCCGCGCTCAACCAGCTCCACTCAATCACGTCAGCACGCAATTTGGATTTTTGCCGGCGCGTAGAGCGTATTCTCTCTCTCGGTTGTAAACACTTTAATTTGCCTATCGGTATACTCAGCCACATTCATGGTCAGCGTTATACCGTACAATATGCGCAGCACCCTGATGACACCCTGCAGCCTGGACAGGTGTTTGATCTAAAAGAAACATACTGTTGTCACGTCTATGAGGCCAATGAGGCGCAAGGGTTCCACCATGTTTCGCAAAGCGATATCAAAGCCCACCCCTGCTACGAACATTTCGGCCTCGAAGCATATATCGGTGCCCCCATTTTTATTGATGGCGAGCGCTATGGCACGTTAAATTTTTCAAGCCCTGAACCCACTCGCCCCTTTATTTCGCAAGACTATGAACTGGTACGACTCTTTGCCGAATGGGTCGGCCACGAGCTGGCGCGTCTGCGAGATTGGGAAGCACTCGAACAAGCGCAACAATTGCTCGAGATACAAGCAAACACTGACTCGTTGACGCAACTTTATAACCGCCACTACCTCAGCAACGCTCTCGTTCAAGAGCTGGCACGCTGCGAACGGTACAACAACCCCTTGACGCTGGCGATCGTAGATTTCGATAACTTCAAACGCTTAAATGACACCTTTGGTCATCGGGCAGGCGATATCGCCTTACAACGCTTCGGCAATATTGTGCGGGAAGAATCACGGACTAATGACATATACGGTCGCTGGGGCGGAGAGGAGTTTCTCTGTTTGCTTCCTGAAACGGATTTGAGTGGTGCTGAGGTTGTACTAAAGCGTTTGGTGGAGCGCGTACATGGTGAAGAAATTCACGTCGACGGACAAACCATACGCTGTACCATCAGTATCGGTTATACGGGCTTCTCGGCAGGTGATACACAAGACAGTATCATTCAACGTGCCGATACCGCGCTCTATCTCGCAAAAGAAAACGGCCGCAATCGAATCGAGCGGGCATGATTTAACCTCGCTGCTTTCGAGCCCAAGTCACATAGCCTTGGATCACAGGCTCAGCGAGTAAAAGGTCGAGGCTGTGTAATACGCGACCCAGGTGTTTTTCACTGAATTGGCGATGAATAAAAGCATGGCAAGGCCGACATACCCAAATACCGTGCTCACGCATGTAAGGTCGGGAAAAGCGCTTGGTGAACCATTTGTTGTTATGACAAGTTTTGGGGATCAAGTGATGGAAGGTCAGCGGCCTTGAGTGCTGACACAGTGCACAGGGCGTTGAAGAAGGCGGAGAGGCAGGCATACAGGTAATAATACTTAAAAAGAAGGTCGCATCGATAACTGCGACCCTCGTAACCAGCATCTGGTTCAATTACGCGAAGTTGTCACGCAAGTATTCAATAATGTCGTCCGATTCATACATCCACTGTGTTTCGCCGCCTTGGTCAATACGCAGACAAGGCACCATGCCTTTGCCGCCTTCGGTCTGTAGGCGTTGCCATTCTTCGGCGTTAGCGTTCATATCCACCAGCGGAATATCTAACTTGAGCTCTGTCATGACTGCACGCACTTTATGGCAAAATGGGCAGTGCTCTTTGTGATACAAGCTTAGTCCGTTCAAATCAGCCATTATGTTTCCTTCTGGGTCATCAGGGCGGATTTTCAAATGCCGCCATATGTGTGAATTCATTCCACGTAATGATGGCATTGAACTTGGTCCCAACGCTAGTCGTTAGCCTGTTTTATTGGCACTAAATGAGCAACCGGGTGCATACTGGAAATTAACCCATCACCTCAAGGTCGCTTGCTCATCACTCAAACACTGGATAATGTGTTGCGGTAACAAAGACAGTCAATCACTTCGCCAGCCACGTGTGCCACGTTGAATTTTTTATCGCATAGGTTAAACCCATTCCTCTCTAACACCGTTTGTGATGCAATGTTGGTCGTAGACGCCATGGCGTTGAGTGTCACAAGTCCGTGCTCGCGCGCGATCTCTAACGCATACTTTACCGCTCTAGAGGCAACCCCCTTCCCGGTATGTTGCTCTGCAATGCGATACCCTAACGAACCTGATGCAGATACCGCATCAATTTGGCTAATATTAACCCGCCCCAAAAGTTGCCCCTCGGCATCCGTAATCAACATCGGTACGTGTTGTCCTTTCTGATGTAAGGCAAGTAATTCGCAGATGTGATCATAAACGCTTGCTCGGCGATAAAACGCCTCACCGCGCGATTCAATATAGGTTTCAAAATAAGCACGGTTTTGTTGTTCAAAACAAAAGACAAAAAAGCAATTTCTTGTCAAACATACATTTACAACATATTCAGAGACTTATGTGATTAAATCAGGTCACAATAAGGCACGATAAAGCCCCAAAAAGTGCCCCAAATCGTGTCCCATTCGCCGATTGTGTCCCAAATCGTGTCCCATTTTTGCCCCAAAATTTCCTCGTCGAAACGAGTAAATTCCCCCACTCAAAACCCACCTATCTATGTACACAAAAATCTCTAAAACTTCGGTTATAACTACCCTTTAAACAACAAATATCTCATCTCAAACTGTACGATCCATCCCCAAGTTGCGATAAACAAGTCCATAATGACCTCCTCACGTCATATAAGACGTGTTCAAGCCTGTCTGCACTCACAAATAACGAGTACTCCCCATCGATACCAAGAAGCTGAGCAAGAAACTCGCTTTCACTGTCAGCAAACTTGCTTCTCAACGGAAGTGAACGCTCATACATTGAAGATAATTCGATAATAGAGAGGCGGCACTCAAGAGTTGTCACCGAGCTACCAAGCCCAATTTCAACCTCTGGGAAAGAATGCCAAGAATTGTTGTCGGTCAAAGCAACTGGCGTGCTCTTCAGTCGCCGATACAGTGGAACTTTCGATGTATCGAGGTAGCCGTTTAGCTCGTAACTTAGCCAGGTACGCAAAATAGGTAGGTTTTTAGCCTGGGCATATGCCCCAGCAGCGCACAGGAGAGGGGTTAAAGGGACGGTACTATCTGTAGTGGCTCTGATTAGCTCATTTAACCTCGGGACTGCCATACATGCACTGTCTTTGATGAAAAGTACCTGAGTGTACCCACGCACTTGATTTTGAAATCAAAGAAACAGTGACAAAATCGAGAGTCCGTCGCATAGGTATGTATGACCTGCAAGCCAGCTCAATAAAATGCGTGCCATGCCTCCTTGAAGGGAAAAGGGCCTTACCCTCTGCGCGCTCTTTGTAATATGCCATCTGTGAGGGCAAAGCGAATTGTATACAAATGCAGACACGCCATTCAAAAAAACAGACTGAAGTCACAGCGTAAAAAACTAACTAGATATAGTCTGTTCGGTGTCCTAAGCGGTTTTTTAGCACGCTATCATTCAGGTCAAAATCGTCGTCTAAGGAGAGTTGCAGGATGCCAGGTGTTTTTGAAATTTTCAAAGATAAGACCCAAGAGTATCGTTTTCGACTCAAGGCAGGAAATGGAGAGACAATTCTTGCGAGTGAAGGGTATAAAGCTAAGCAAGGATGTCAAAATGGTATCGAATCGGTAAGAGAGAACGCTCCTACTGATGACCGTTACGAGAGAAAAATATCCTCAAATAGTAAATATATGTTCAACCTCAAAGCGAGTAATCATGAAGTCATTGGCACCAGCCAAATGTACTCCTCAGTACATGCTAGGGATACTGGCATAGAGTCAGTCAAGAAAAACGCCCCGAGAGCTGAGGTGGAAGACCTAACAATATAAAAAGCTTGGCCTTGCTGATTTAGTGATGCCTAATTGAAATCATATCTTTGGCAACTTGATTACAGAAAAAGGTTTCCAGGGAACATATCGCCTAAGGCCTGCAAACGAGAGAGCGGTCACGGGGTTTGGATTGACCTATTTCTCCATGATCTAATTTTAGGCTCCGCACGCTCGTGGCTTAATCCAGCGATCTATTGGTTTGTATCGCCTATCAAATTCAGCAATGAGGGACTCAGTCAATCTCATGCACGCATGATTAATTTGCAAACCTTTCTCATTTCTCTTGGTTTTTCCAAACTCGCTCATCTGTTCCGCATTCAGCGTACTGTGAGTAATGAACTTAGCCAACAATCCACTATCGACTTTTATGCACCGGTGCTCCAGAGCCTTGATTGTTACATTGAGCCTGGAAATCTGCGTCATGAAGACCAACTGAAAATGGTCAGGGTCAGGCTGAACACTGCTACCAGGCAACCAAAAGTCTGTTGCAAAGTTAGAACACAGCTCGGCCTGCTCTAACGCTCGATCAAGAAGTGACTTTGTCTCACTTCTTGTAGCAATTTTTTTTGCATTAGAGTAGATCACCGCCCAGCCTAAAATGATTAAGATAGTGGTGATAAGCCCTGAAAAATCACGAAAAGCATCTAACATTGCCTATGCGACTCCTGAGCTATAAAGTCAAAAACCTGGTGCTGATAAACTCCCATGTCATCAACCACCTTTAACTTCCTCAAGAGAGACTTCTCATCAAACCCTTTTCTAACTAACCCCCCAAAGGCTTCTTCAATAAATGACGACGCAACTCCTAAAGATAACCCAGAAAAATCAACAACTACCTCTGAAGAGCTAGTGTTTAGCGCAGGGATTAGAACTTCCTCTCTGAAACGCTCACCACTATGGGCCCCATCATCCAAATACCGCCCAAACGGCGTCCTCGAAAAGTCTTTAGCTATGTTTATCACTGTCATTACCACCTCTCCGGTTCGGGCTCAGCTGCCATTGCACCAAAGTTCCTGGCATGTATTGTACAAGGTGCCCAGCAGCCCCTCCAACTGACTCACCGTACTTACTGTAAACATATGATGCTCTTCCAGTATACACCAACAGTTTTTCCATTTGGGAGCAATTTTGGTGAATTGGAGACTTGATATCTTCTGATCCGCGTCCTCTCTCCGGCTTATCCTTGTATCGTGATACTCCAAGCTTAAATGAGTCATTTAAAACAGAAACCTCTTCTTGTATAGAGGAAGGCAGAGACGCAGCAGATGTCCCTGAGCGCAGAGAGTTGAAGACACCAATACCCAAGTCAAATATTATAAAGAAGACAGTATCTGATTCAGGGTCAAACCACGCACATTGCCACCACCTTTTTCCCATTATCTCTAGTTGATCTTGATATGCTGGATCGTCGTAGGCGTGGTGGCTGACGTTTAATGCCGCCTCAGTTATCCCTCCAGCCAACAAACGCAGCTGGGGTGTGTTAAACTGCGCTTTGCTTTGCAGCATGGCTATGGTCTTAAATACATGCTCACTAGGCTGATCAGATGACTGGAAAAAGTTTTGGTCTTTGGAGAGCTCCTCGAGTTTTTGCCTACTACCGCTTTTCAAAGCTCGGGCAAGGCCCGTTTTCACGATCCATCTATAACCATCAGGGTTACGTTCTCTGTGGGGAAGTCGAAACGTGGCATAATCAGAACTACCTTTCAGTAGCTGCGCTCGATTTACTATTGCGAAAAGGATCAGGGAAGCCGCTGCCGTTGCAGACTCGACATACCTAAGATCAATTAAGACTCTTTTATCCTCTTTTAGTAAAGCCACATCAATCCTTTGACAAAACTCAAGAGTGCGGCTTCTGTGCTGATCGTCATAGACGCAAAGATGCTCTGGGGATGTTAGTACTGATTTTATTACCATATTAAAACAGATACATAGTCCATAATATAGAGAGTCTAAAGAATTAGACCCGACATAGCCAGCGTATTATGTTTTATATCAGTCAGCTACCAGCCAACTTGCTCATTCAGGTAGCGCAAGCTCTTCTTCACATTGACGCCGTTTTGGCTTTCCCGATTATAACGGCGTCGTGTTTTAATGGAGCGGCGCAAGGTATCGCTATCAATGGCAATACGCGGGTTTGCTTGGTTAAACTGGCGAATGGATTTTTTGGCTTCCAGCATCATAGCGTCATCGCTCTCTTTATACGCCAGCCAGAATGCCGTCATGATGTCACGACGGCGATCAAGGATATGCTGTTCGTAGCCTTTGATGGCGTTATTAAGATCGTATTGCTTCATCAATTCACCGTCGGTCAAACCGTTGGCTTGCAGCAGCAGTTGCAAGCCCGTGAATTGATCGGCTTCCTTGTAAGCGTCGCCACGATAGTTGAGCGCTCCCTCATCCCAATATCGGTAGGCTTTCATTGGGTCACGCGCGAACTTAGGCATCATTTTCTCAATGCCTCGATACACATTGCCCTCGGCAATGGCGCTACTGCCTCTAAGCCAACTGACTACAATTCCGCCCATTACAGGACCCGCAACCTGCTCCGCGTAATGCGTCCATAAGTCTTCGCCTTCAATGTCGCGGTTCGGATCACGTATCCAGAGGCCGTCAAGTGAAATGCGTGACGATACGCCTGCACCACCAACACCATAGATGACTTTATCGGCCATATCTTGGCCCATTAACTCACCTAGGTAGTTCTTAAATTCCACCTCTGCATCCCAGGGCTCATCGTCATCACCGAAAGCCGCATTCAATCCGTTGGCCAGCGCAAACAATGACCCTAGCGGTAGAGCGGTAGCCCCACCAAGTAACCCTGTCATGCCCAAGGTTCCCACTAGTTGCTTGCGCGCTTCTGCTTTTTCTTCCTTGGTAGCCCCTTTCATACTCAAGTACATATTGCGCAGCAGGTAGTACGTCATGTTTTGACTGTACTGCTTAAACTGCATAAGGACTTTCATGGTCGGCGTTTGCATGTAGCGTGCACGGTTAGCATTGGTGTAGTCGAAGTGCGCATCCCAGGTAATATCGGCGGCCATTTTCGTTGCGCTCTCATGCGAGTGACCTTTCTGCTTGGCCAAGCGGTAAGCAGCTATTGCCGTTGTTTCGCGGTTAAACACTTCCGCTTTGTGGAATAGCCAACTGACGACGCCCATGGCTTTCTCATAGGTCTCGTTGTACTGCCAGTTCTCGGCTTCGGCCATACCTGCCAAATCGTGCGCGTTCGTGGAATCGAGTAAACCCATATCATGCCAAGCTTGATAAGCATCTTTCTCTGATTGGTTGCGGAATTTACGACTGATTTGCCCACGTGACGTGATGAACTCTTTCATCGCGCCATTGAGCTCACTGGCTGCGGCTTTCGTGCCGAATTTGCTCGCAATGATGGGTAAGGCGACGACGAAGTTTTGCGTTGTGTTTACCGCGGCAGCGGCCGGCGATACCCCGAGCATCCAAAGGAAACCTAGCGACGTGATCTTTTGTGCAGCGGTTGAGTGTTTAGGGTTCATAACCCATTCATGCCGCTTCATCATTTCTTCTGCGTAACGCCCGGTCTGGTTGTCATTCGATTGCTCTGCCACCTTTTTAGCTTCAGTAGCCTGCTTGGTCAGCTCGTCTGCAAACTCCATGCGCGATAACTGATAAGCACCTTTCATCATGTTCTCAGCCATCGCACGTAGCGCATCGTTAGACCACCCTTTTGTCTTTTTGCGATGAATAAACTGCTTACGCATCGAACGTGACGGCAAGGCTTGGAGATACATTTGATAGACCTGGTCTTTAATTAACGCCTTCTTCTCATCATTGAGTGACGATTCGTCTATCTTGCCCATCAAGTCGGTGACAAAGCTCAAACTTGCGCCGTTAATCGCTGGGTTACCTTCCATCTTGTAGCCCGAACGCACTTCAAAGCCTTTCTCTTTTAACTTTTCAGACGTCGCTTTTTGCTCGGCTTCAGACTCAAACATCAGAAAACGATTTTCCCCATTTTCATCAATAGCACTCACCCAGTAATCGCCGAAACGGGCAAGAGGGAAGTAAGGCGCATTAACTTCTTGCAGTTCAAATAAGGATCGCAGCTCCGCTAACCGCTTTTTCTTGACGCGATTATCAATGTCTGCATTCTCGATTTGCTGTTCAAGTAACGTGCGGTAGTCATTGTGTCGCGCTTTGTAGTTATCGCGCATGGTGCGGTAATGCTGCTTCGCCTCTTTAGGTAGCTTGTCAAAACGCTTACGCAAAGCGATGTGTTTTCTTAAGCGTCGAGGCTCATCCTTGAGATCATTGCGTAGCTGGCGCAACTCCTCTGCTTGAGAGTTGGTGAGGCGATCTTCCCTTGCTACATTTTCGATGTGACGAATTCGGTTCTCAATTGCCTCCGCTGCCGAAACAAATTGCTCGGCGGGATCGACGCCTTCAACCGTCGCTTCGTGTGCCACATTGAATAACTCATCAGCAACAGGCTTATTTTTAGCTGCCCATTTTCGAATGTTCTGTGCAATGTCAGCAGATTCAAACGCCATCTGATTGCGGCGCTCCATCATGCGATGCACCGTATCTACATACGTTTTAATTTGCGGCAGTTTATCGTAGGCAAGATCGGCGAGTTGGCGAAGAGATACCGCGCCAAGTCCTTTGCTTCCACCAAGCGCCCCCTTAACCGCTGTCTTCGTGGCACTAAGCGCCCGTTTCATTCGCCCTTGCGCGGTTGGCTCTGCATCCATCTGGCTCAACACTTCGTCCATAGTCGGCGCGTGCTCTTTGGAGAATTTAGCCTGGCTCAACTTAGAGCTTCCACCCGAAGGAGGAGGGTTATTGGGATCCCAGTGATTGACTGCCTTTACTCGATCCACGAGTGTCTGAACAATATTGTTTAGCTCAGCTTTCGTAATGTCATGAGGCCGCATGAAACCCACTTTTCGTAAAGCATGCGCAATTGCTTCAATCGTTCGGTCCCACCACCGCTGAATAGTGCTGCGCTCAATTTCCGCTGCATGTGCCAGTATCTCTTCAACTTGCACAAGGGGCTCTTGGTCACCGTAGTGTTTTTCAATGCGATCCCATAGCTCTTTTACGTGTGGTGAGTTTTTACCGCGAGCGATACGCTCGAGGATTTTCTGATACTCGCTATCACCGACCACCGCTTTTAAGCCATGGTGAGCCAATACTTCGTGCCGTAGCTTTTTGCGCAGCGTTTTCATATCAGGCAAGTTGTCGGCAACAAGTACCACGGCACCATCCCTATCGCTGTAGAAGCCGTGAATAGTAGCGTCCGGGATGGATTGACCAAGCAGTTTTTCTGCTTCCTCCTGCGTCTGGACCACCTTGGTTTTGATCCCCGCCCCACCGTTATACTCTTTAAGCCATTGGCGAACACCCAGCTCGGCCTGCTTGAGTGGCATACCTTTCGATGACGGCCCGTCTTGAGTGACACCTTCGCGGGAAAACATCACAGCCTCAGATTCGTTTTCCTTCTTGGTTTCAGTTAACGGCTTTTCAATTTCGACGGTTTTGGTGCGAACACCTGTTTGGTTCATGGACTCTTTGAATGTGCCCTCAGGATCCATTTCTTCCGTGGCATCCAGTTCAGCTAACCAGTCCTTGAAAGCTCGGTTTTTGTTGTTGCTGCGATCCCCCGCCATACTACTCATCACTGCCACCATTTTTCCTCCTGGTTTCAGCATGCCGTAGGCATGACGAACATGGTCAATGTCCATGTCATTACTAAACGGTGGGTTCATCACGATGCGGTCATAGCCTTTACCGGTAAACGCAAGGAAGTCGTTACCAACAACTTTATGGCCTTTTTCTTTCAGGATGTCACTGAGGTCGCTGGCAAGCTCTACCACTTCAACGTCAGCGCCTTGAGACTTAGCCGCATCCGCCAATATGCCATTGCCCGCACTCGGCTCTAACACTTTCATGCCTGGTTCAATATCCGCCAGCTCAACAATGTGCCGTGCACGAGACTCTGGTGTAGGGAAGAAATCAACAAACGCATTGCGGTTGCCAAGCACTTTTTTCTTAAGATCGCGCTCCAGCTTGGCAACCTTGCTTTCATTAAGGCCGGTCTTTGTTTTAGTGCTGCCCATCTCGCGCAGCGCCTGACGCAACAGCTCTCGTCGCGTGATCCCCATACGTTGAAGCCGCTGGAACATGGCGGGCAAATCGCCGTATAGCTCCTCTTTTTTCGCGAACTCCACCATTTTGATGACGTGTTCGTTTTCCGTGCTTAACGCGACGTCTTTGGGCTCGCCGTTCTTGTACTTGGCCAGCAAAATCTTGCCAGACTTCACATAGCCTTTTTCATTCACCATTCGGCTGGCCAACTCGTTAATAATGCGGGTGTCTGTGTCTGCCATTGGGTATTTGGCAAACATGACCTTTTCATCAACCGTCGTGCCCTTTTTCCAAATAGGATCGCTAAAGTCGCCCCGCTCTACAGCACCACTGTTTTTCTTACTTGCCTCCCACAACAATCCGTTTTCGATTCGCTTGAGAGTTTCAACTTGCGTTTTCGCATTGATGCCCGCTAATGCAGAGAGATCGCCTGACTCTATCTTTTCGGCAACCTCAACCATTAGCACGGCAGTTTCCGCGTCTTTTTTCGCTCGCGATCTGGCTCGCTCTCCTTCAGCCATGCGTTTGGCCGTGTTTTCTTTGCGCTCTGCGTTGTATTCCGCGTTCGCTTTTTCTGCGAGCTTTTCACTAGCCTCTCTTAGCTTTTCTGCGTTTGATTGGCGCTTTTCTTCTCGCTTGGCGTTGACGGACTCAGAACGGTCAATGTCATTGCCTTGCAGCCAACCCATGAATATTTCCGCATCTTCGCGTGTGGGAAAGTAAAAATTCCCACGCCAGTAGCCGCCTTTCATTGAGCGCGCCATCCCGGCCGCCTCTTTGAACTTGTCCTTGCGTAAGCGTGTTTCTAACGACACATTAAAAATGGCGGCTCCGGTCTTGCCGTGTGTTCCCTCGGTGATGTCGCCAACCTCGATTTCACCATCCGCTTCCAAGCCTGCCTTTTTGGCTGCGGCCTCCTGCTCTGATTTGCGGCGAGATAAGATCTCGTCAGTGACCAATTTGTCATAACGGGCGCGCAGCTCGGGGGTAAACTTGCCACCGTTTTGAGCAAATAAATTAAAGTCACTTATTGTTTGTGGATCTTTGAGCGCGGCCTTTCGTTGCCTTGTTGCTTCTTTTCGGTCTTTTTCAGCCTGTTTGCGCGCATCAATGAAAGCCTGATAGGTATCCTCATCCATCGCTTGGATTTTTTCATTTACCTTTTCGGCGCGCGTCTTTCCGTTTCCTTCCTGCGTCAAGGTAATGGTTTGTGCACCTCCTGCCATGGTGAATTCCAAATCAGATAAGAGCTGATCAAAAGCAGCTTGCACGATGCGGTCTTTCTTTTCGCCCTTCCAGCGCGCCGCAAAGTAGGCACCCATCTTCTCGTTAATTTTCGGAATAGTGAGCGAGTAAAGCTCACCTTTTACGCCTTGCTCGTCGCGAGTTAGCTGCTCTGATAATGCCTTAATCTCGGTAAGACTCATGTCGCCTTTGTTAAGAGTGGAAAAGGCATCAAGCGTTGGTATGGCGGAGTTTTCGGTTGGTGTGGCAGGAGAGTTTTTAGGATTGTCTTGGGAGCCAAGCAGCTCTTTCAATCGTGCAGCAAGCTTTGAGCGGGGCCCCGCCACCTTGATCACGCCGCCAACGTCTTCAAAGGATTCATCCATTTTCTTGGCCAGTGTTTTTGTCCTGGCTTCATCTGCTGATGCAAGCAGATTAAGGTGGGTGAGCGCTTTTGGCCCTGCCCATTTGCGATCACCTTTTGCCAGTAGTGAGTTACCCTCACGCATGTTTTGCGCAATAATAGCTAGATACTCAGCTGCCTTTTTTTCAGCGCGACTAAGATTGTCACGACGCGCTTTCTCTTGCTTGGCCTGACGCTGCTCCTCGTTCATGACAGCTTCTACTTGTTGCGGAATGAGCTTACGCATCGCGCTTAGTTTTTCGACCTCACGGCTAAATGCCGCCATATCTTTGTCAACTTTGGCGGAATACTTCGCCATGTTGCGCCCACTTCGGCCTGTGACAAGCCAGCTGGGGTTATTGTTCGCTCGTGATGATTCTCGCTCAATAAACTGTTTCTGCTCGCCCAGATAAGACTCAATCAGGCTTTTGGCTTTATTCCTTCGTGCTTCTGTATCGAGCAACCCTTGTTCGTTGAGCTCTGTGGCAATTTGTTTTGCTTCACCCTGTAGCTCGGCGTTGAAATCTCGCCCCCTACCGATATGAGTTGCTCGGTTATAGCTTTGCTCAACTTCTCGGCTCACAATTGGCACGCCTACGTCGAGGCCCCCAACGCTGACTTGACCTGAGCTAACGGTGCCATCTCTCTCAGCATTATCAGACGATACTTTTTTTATGGCTTCGTTTTTGCGTTGAAGCCTGGGCTCGAAGTCACTAAATGTTCCTTTTCGGCCAGCTTTCGCCTCATCCATCATCATCCGCAGCTTGGTGGTCGCAAATGACTGTGCTTTTTTCAGATCAGCCCTAGCTTTAGCCCGCTCTTCTTTAGGCAGGGATTGGATAATGGGCTCCCCGCGTTCGCGCATGTCATCCATTACTTGCTTGATGGCGTTGCGGCTAAAGTCTGGCTCATTAGCTGATTCTGGCTGCGGCGGATGAAACAAAGACTCAGCCTTCTGGCGTCGCGCTTGATTTTCGGGCTGAGCGTCAAACCGCGCTTTTCGCTCCTTGGCTTCTTGCTCAAAGGCCGCAATACGCTCGGGCGCGTTACGTAGTGATTCTAATAGTGCTTCACGCAGCTGGGGATTAGATTGGGCCATGCGCTTTTTAAGGCGCTTGCGCATCGACTTGGTTTTTTTGGTGAGCGCGGCATAGTCAGCAATCGGCTTTTTACCGTCCTCGCGCATCTTCATTGTGTTGGGGCGATTCGCAAACTCGCCGCGTGACTGGGCGCTTTTGTCAACGTTGTCTTTGATGTTTTCCTGAATTGCATGCTGTTCGTCACGCTGCTGATAAGCGGCATCGACTTCATCTTGTGGCGCGCTACTCGCTAAGTCTGCATTGCGAGACGCTTCACTTGGTGTGTCTTGTTGAGTGCCTTCTGCCGCTCCTGCTGACCCCTCAGAATAGGAAGCTAATTGGTCTTTGGCAGTTTCCGGCTGTCGCGCTTCATTGTTTACACCCTTTGAAGCTCCAACGTTATCGCGGCCTTGTTCAATCGCTGAGATATAACGCTGAACTTTAGATTCACGCTTATCTTTGACAGCTTGTTGCTTAGCGGCTGCGTCATTGAAGATCTTCTGAACACCTGTTTCATCCAACCCTAGCTCTGAAGCTTGCTCCGCGAGAGCGTACAGCGATTGCTCTGCCTCTTGATCACCTTGTTCTATGCGTTCAAGCAGAGCATCCGCTTTATCCTGATCCATGGCATAAGCCAGCTTGACGGTTTTCACAAAGTGATTGTCGTTATCTGGCAGTACACCTTTATCTCGTAATGACTGTTGCGAGGTTTTAAAGCGAGATGTCAGACTACCTTGTCCATCAACCTCTGGCTTTTCCTTTTCTTGCTTGCTCTCGGATAGAGCGTTATCCAGGATTTGCTGACGAACCCGCTCGGCTGCTTCAGATGGACCATCAGTGATCGTGGTTTCATCATTACTGGGTAGCTGTGCGCCCTCCATGCCCTGCACATCTTCCACAACTTTTGCGTCGTCGGTATCTTGCGTATTGCCTTCGGGTTCAGCAGGTTGAGCCATGTCATTTTCAATGGCGTCAGCGGTATCACTGACCTTGTCGGCTCCAGCTCGCGCACCGCCTGCCGCACCCATGGTGCCACCGATGGCACCACCCAGTAGGCCCTCGTTCACCGCACCGAGCGCTACGCCATCCATGGGGTCAACATCCGTACCCGCGTATTCGTTTGATACCTCATTAGCCACGTATTGCTGGGTACCACCCTGGATAGCTTCAGTGGCGCCTTCGCGAACAGCACCTTCCGCAGCCCCTTTTGCAACACCTTTGCTGATTGATGAGCTCGCCTTACCCACTCCGCGAGTCAGCATGTTGGCCAAGGGAACATCGCCGAGCATTGTGGCCATGGCACTCGTTGCTAATGTTTTCTCGTCTGACATAGTGGCTTTGGATGCTTGCTCCGCTGTCATCTCTCGGGCGCGATCAATCTTCTGTGCATCATTAAGCCCGGCATACTCAGGGTCAGCGTCAACCGCATAGAAGTTGTTGCGAAAGACTTCGCTCTCTGCAAGCTGATCAATTGGCGCAGCCATCACTGTTTCTTTAGCTTGGACGCCTTGACTGCCAACATCTGATGCCATACCTATCGCCGAGGCTGGCGTGTTGCGTAGGACGCTATAAGCCTTCTCCGCCGCCCTTGCTGCCACCTCAGGCTTAGCGCCAGAGCGCATTGCCAGCTTTGTAAGGGATGGGATTGCGGACGCGGAAGACAGCCCGCCAGTCGCAACTGCCGAAGCGACAGTGGGTGCCATATAGCCAAGACCTTGTGCGATTTGCATCGCCCACACGGCAGGATCAGATGAAACACGCCAATCCCCCTCTGTAGCCTCTGAAACCGGCGCGGTTTGTAGTGCCTTTTTGCCGTCGTCGGATAGGCTATCAGTCAGCCACTCTTTAGCTTGGCCGTAAGCCCCTCCAAGCATATCGACATACTTTAATCCTAAGCCCTGTGGTGTGTAGCCTGCGACGGCACTCGCTTTATCGATGACAGTGTCCGGGATGCCTATATTCCGGGCACTATCAGCAATCGCATTTCCAACCCCTTCACCAACAGCGCCAGTAGCCTCTGCAGCGCCTTCCATTGCTCCAGAGGCACCGACTGCCAAGCTTTTGGAAACATCTCCGGCCCCTACTTCGAGATTTTCCGGTGGCTTGTAAGCATCCAAACTAAAATCGTCGCTTAGCTGAAACGTCATATCCGTTTGGGCGTTAACAGTGGCCCCGTCTGTCTTTCCGAGAAGGTTTTCGTCTTTCATATCCGCTCCGAGCAGGCATAAAAAAACCGCCAGCTCCAAAGGAGCCAGCGGCTTAGATATAAGTATTTGATGATGGGTAGAGTATGTACCCTTTAGTCATGATCAGTAAATAGCAACATTGCTAGATCACAAGACGATACTTATACGTAGAAGGTAAGGACTTCTTATGGTACGGTTTTATTTACACTAATGTATAAAGGATAAAACGAATATGTCTCGCCAACCATTCCTCGCACAATTCTCTACTCCTCGCAAAAATCAACTTCGACCTTCTGGCTATTATTGTCACAGGAAGAACATGTGGATTGACTCAAGTAGTAATGAGCCATTGATCAAAAAGGCCGACCTCGCAGAGCTTCAAACAAAAACAAAAGTTAACGTTGAAGAAGACGACGAAGCAACTTTAATGCTTGGCTTGGTAACTAAGACAGACGTTGTACAAGAGTCTGATGATACCGATCCCAGAGGTTGTGTATACTAAATATGTATTTACTAATTACTAACAAGCAAGATGTGACAATGGACTTTATTGTTCAAGAGCTTGAAAGGAGATGCTTGCCATACCTCCGCTTAAACACTGAGGATATTGCAAGCTATTTTGTCAGTTTTGGCGTTAGGAAAAATGATTGGCAATTGGAATATAATGGAACGGCGGTGTCTGGAAAAAACATCTCGGCAGCGTATTTCCGTAGGCCTGGCAACCCAGAGTTTGATGACTTAGCAGAGCACGAGGATTATGTTAGAAATGAATGGCTCGCAGCTTTAAAGTCGTTGTATTGGAGAATGAAAGATAAATTCCTTAATTCTCCTAGCGATATTCTCCTCTCAGAAGACAAACCTAGACAATTGTCAGAAGCGTATGATATTGGATTCAACCTACCTGGAACCATAATTACTAATAATTTCGAAAAAATAGCTCCCTTTCAGAAAGAGTTTAGTTTGATCGCAAAACCATTACGGCAAGCTATTTTAGGAGATGAAAGCGTTGTTTTTACCTCGTCAATAGGTAGTGTATCGGCTAAGGATTCTAGTAAAATTTCCGTTTGTCCTTGTATATTTCAGCAGGAAATTGCGAAAAAATATGATTTAAGAATTACCATTGTTGGCGAAAATGCCTACCCAGTGGCAATTCACTCCCAAACTAACCTTGAGACAAAGACAGACTGGCGAAAAGGAGGATACACTGACATTAAACATACTCTCGTTGATATCCCATCTAATATAAAAAACATGTGTATTGCACTTACCAAAAGGCTTGGACTGCGCTTTAGCGCTATAGACCTGATCGTTGATAATAATAACACTTACTGGTTTTTAGAAATAAACCCAAATGGGCAGTGGGCATGGATTGAGAACCAAACCAAAGCTCCTATATCTAAAGCAATAGTTGATGAGCTAGTAGAGATATCACATGAACATTGATCTTATATGGCCGGTATTAGAAAAGAAAAACTCGAAATCAGGACGCGCCTCAGCTCCTAGGCCTAAAAATGCAGTTTATCTATCCTCACAAAGCCAACTCGAGGAAGCACGAAGAATTTATGACCGTGAGATAGATAGAAGAAAAACAGCAGATAGTAAAGCTAGCACATATTTGGCGGTTTCAATCAGCATTCTCTCTATAATTATAACACTGGCCCCGATCATATATTCCATTATCACCCCATCAAAATATCACATCATTGCCTCCCCTTTCTTATTTATGGCTATAGGAAGCCTAATACGAATAGCATATTACTCAAAAAAGACATTAAAAATATCAAACTTTTCCCTTTTATGGATAGATGATCTTTCCGTAACATCTTTCAATAGTAGAAACGTTAACCTGAACATCTATAGAAAAATAATAAAATGCATCGACTCTAATAAGGATAATATAAACGACAAAGTTACAAATATCCGCATGATAGATGCTTTACTCTCAAGCTTTATGGTAAATAGCGTTATATTTTGCTTGTCCATGGCACTTATTTCATATTTTCTGGCTATCTATGCAGACGGAGAAACAATCATAATCTGCGCCAGGTGTAATGAGTTTGCTTGACCTACTTAAACGAGGCGCCCGCCCACCGCTGAGCATGTTGAGCTCGCAAGCTATTCGCAACCTCAGAGCTTTTCTCCGCTTTATGCTTGGCCAGCTGATCATTAAAAGCACGCTCGATAGTCTCTATGTCATAACCTCTCAAATCTGAGCCTTTTTGCTTCACAGCTTGAAGGAAATACTGCTTTCTCGGATCATCGGTAGCCCATTGCTCCACCTCGGCGGGCACCTGCGCTGGACTCTCATCCAAACCGCCAGCATCGGGATTTTGAATACCGTATTGCTGAGCAACACGTGAAAATCGCTGGTCATAAATACGGTTAATCTCAGACTCTTTTTGTTTGATGTCTTCTGGCTTGGTATCGAATCCATTTTGCTCGCTATAGAGTTTAGCAAGCGCCTTGCTTCGGTCGCTCTCGATAGATGCCATTTCTTTCTGATAAGCGTCATCAACCTCCGCATCCTTGCCGCCAAACACGGATTTGAATGCGGGTGATGCCATCGCTTGACGACGCATAGCCAATTGTCCCGTTAAATCCTGCATGGCTAGCTCAAGGGGAATAACTTTGACTTGCTCATCACCTGTGCCGCGTCCCTCGGTAACCGGCTTGGGCACCCATTTATCGTCGCCATAGCTCACTTCCGTTGTGATCACCAAGCCTGGCTGCTCTCCCTCCATCTCTGGGTTAATATCTGCAGCTAGCGTGACACCACCCCAACGTGCATCGTTGATTACCTTGCCAGTTCTTGGGTCTTTCTGCCCGATCGACGCTTTAATGTTCTTACTGTAGATAGTGTTCAGCGCGCTTTTGATTTCTGGGTCATTGAAGTCGGCCTTGCCATCGAGCACGGCTGGCAGTTTCGTTTCAAGCAACTCGCCGGCTTTGTTTACCTCTGGATCCAGGTAGCGACGCGGATCATATGCGCTGCCCGCAATCATTTCATTATCAAGCACGGGGTCAATCTCCCCCGATTCCATCCAACGCTTCCACCCTTTTTGAATGAGTGGGCTGTTTTCCTGAATGAAGTGCGTGCGCTTTTGCTGTCCAAGCTGATACTCGTTAAGCTCTTGCTGCGTTTGTTGGCTCTTCAATCTTGCATCAAACAGCTTTTCATCACGCTCTTGCTTGTCACGCAGTGCGCCGCCCTTCCCATCTTTACCGTAGTTGTACTCAAATTGCTTTTGCCGGCGCTGCTCTTCCGCTTGGCGTAACGACATGCGCTGCTCTCGCGCTTCTCGGTCCTGCTCTAGCTGCTCTTTTTGCAGCTCGCGATCTTCTTTGCGTTGGTAGTGACGGTCGGCAAGGCTATATGCGCGCAAGGCGCCATCCATAAATCCGCGTGTATCTAAACCCATTATCGTCTCCTAAAACAATTCGCCCACGACAAGCCCAGCCGCGGCACCAATTCCAGCACCGATGGGGCCGCCAACCATACCGCCAATTGCTGCGCCCGAGCCGATGGAGCTGATGGTCTGTTTCCGCTCTGCTGCTTCGAGCTTCTTGTTCGCCGCTTCGCGTTTTTCTTCTCGGTTAGCTGCGTCACGTAGCCCTTTCATGGCAGCGCCTTTTTGATGCTGCCCCATGCTGAGTAAGCTATATCCCATCGGTTACCCCTGCTGGTGTTGTGGTGCGTTGCGTAAGCCCATACTTGAACCGGATAGCGTTTTCATCGACCGGTCACGTTCGTAGGTACGTAAACCGTTTTTTGCTGACACCTTGCTAAGTGCTAGCTTGGCGTCTTGGTTTGGGTCCTCTTCTGCGGTGACGCCGTAACGCGCCATGCGGTTGGTTTGTCCTGCCTCTGCGGCCTGAGCGGCGCTATCCACATTCTCATCTACACGCCCAAGCTGCTCACTAAGCAATTCGCCACTTTGCGATTGCTCCATGAGCTTTTTCTGCTCGGGATAAAAGCGGCGATACCAATCGTCGTATTGTTGGCGCGTGATACGCGCATAGCGATCTGCTGCAATTCCCATAATGACTCCTTACGCGACCATCGAACCGCCAGGGTTGTTGAGCGGGTCATAGTCGTTTAATCCCGACGTATTTGTGCTGACACCGTCTACAGTTGGGGTGACATCTGCTGAGCTAGCGCTGGCCTGATAACTGCGCAGCCCCAACCCTGCCGCCGCGCCTGCTAGCTGCAAGTTTGACGAGCGCTTATTAAAATCGGCCTCGGCGTCTGCCGTTGCCTTGTTTAGGCTGGTATTGGCGACATCACTCATGCCCTCGAGCGCACCGGTTTGCTGACCCATACCGATGGCTGCGACATCACTCAGCCCCGCCAAATACTTATCCTGCTCTGACGACTGCGCACGATTGGTAGTGTCGGATTGCCCAATCGCTTGATCCGTTGTCATCTCCGCCATGGTGGATTGAAACTTGCCCGACGTCGGATCAGCGCCACTCGCTGATAGGGACTTGGCCGCGCCTTCACGGTTTTTGGAGTACGCTTTGTTGTACCCCACATCGGCCGCCTGCTTGGCTTCTGCCATGTTGTTATCACTGTTGTAAGCGTCAACCCGCGCAATGAAGTTGTCTTCATGCTGCTTAAAGTCAGATTGGTATAAATTCCACTGCTTTTTAGCCACCTCAGACGCTGCACGTTGCGCTTCTGTTTCTCTGACTTCTGAATCTCCGCCGCCACCCATATGGCCCTCCTACAGAATCTTTTCCCAGTGCTGAATGCGGGCTTCACCCGTTGTTTTAACATACCCATTGCCGAGTAACGCTTGCTCCAACCCCTTAACGGCTGTGTATAGCTCTACGCCTCGGGCGCCCATTTGCCGCGCTTTGAACTCAATACCTGGCTGGTAACGATCAATGGCATTGCCGCCCCAACTAAACGCAAACATCACGTTAAGCCAGGGCAAGACGCCCCGTCGTTTTGGCAAAAGAACGGTGAAGCCATCTTTGACCAGAAACAAAAACGCCCTCTCTTCTTGGAGGGCGTCGTCAATTTCGTCGGCAAATTGGTGATCATTCCGTTGTTGTGTTTTTTGAATGATCGGGAGAAGTTTGTCGCGGTATTGGTGCCAAGGAGCAGAGTAAAACTGGCTCATTACACCTCCGAAAATTTTGGGCGCGACCCATAGGGGAATTCAGGCTGGTTTGGGTACTCACACAACCTTATGCGGTAGTCATTTAGCTGCTTGGCAGTCGCATTACCTTGGTAGGTGGTGCCGCCAAACTCTCGATCATTTTTTATCTGATCGAGGCTGCTTACTACACGTTGCATTTCACTGTCACGCCAAGCGCGCTCTTTGCGCTCGTCCGCCTCTTTAAGCAATAGCGCCTCATCTTCATCACTCCAAGCGCTCTCAATCACTACACCTTCTGGCGCTTCCTCTGGTTTAAGGTGCGTGACTTTCCCGTTTTCATAATACCCAACCAAGGTGTGGGACCTATCACAGTATTTATATTTCCCCATTACGGTTTTCTCTCGTAGTTTTTCACGCTCATATAGCCACTGAGGCCGTTCACTTTTTTCATAATGCGGTCGGTTGAAATGATACTTATGCGGTCGATCTTCGCAGTGTAACTGCCTGATTTGGTGTATATGCTTCCCGTTAGCGTGTGCACGTTGTATGTATAAGGCATGGAGCCTCGAATATCTTCCTCTTCGCGGGTTGATACGCTCGTTTGGATCACCCATGTGCCTGGCGCAATGGTGACGGTGTAAACTCCACCGGTATTGAGCGTGCCCGTGGTGTGTGTTCGACTGACTCCGTCGTTGTCCGTATAGTGAAATCTCACCCTAAACGTTCCGCGGGCATCGCTATAGCTTTTCCCGCCGAAAGATATTCTGATCCCCGATGTGCTTGTGCTCCCAATCGTTGACCACCGCATCCGGTATTCAGTGACTACGTTATCGTTGTTGTACGGGTACAGCCCTATGTGTTGAGTGGTGTTGGTGCTAGAGCTGATACTTTTGTAGAGGGAGTATTCGGCGAGTATTGGCTCACCATCAGGGTATTCCAGCCCTCCTTCCACTTGATACTTCGTGACCAGCTGTACTAACGTTCCGCCGTAGATGGTGGCACCATATATGTCAGTGCCATGTATCTCGCTGCCCTCAATTTTGCTTCCAAACACCGTGCCACTGGCTTCTATATTATCGGTGCGCAACATACCGTCATCGCTTATGTGAGTATGATAACCATCGAAAGGCCCTCCGACACCAAAGGCAGCGCTCCCCCCTCGGATTTTTGCCCCTTCAATAATCGGAGAACTAACAAAAGCCCCTGCTCGCACCTCATCGGCAACAATAGATTGCGACTCTAAGATCTGAATAGTTGCCGACTCGATGACGGCTTCAGGGATAATGACCTGGCCCTGGTCAATAGCGAACAATGGTTGCATTGGTGCGTCGCTGTTTGGGTCAAACACAAAGAACTGACTTGCACTGACAGCGACTTGGCTCGTTCCGTCATCGTCAGCCAAAATGCCAATCCCTGCAGTGATGTCCTCAGCTTGCGCCTTTTGGCTCCACATGCTTTGAAATGCAGACGTGCCCTTTTCGTTGAGCTCCTTCACCAGTTTGGACGCACCCAGTTGTTCACCTATGCGATCGACGACATTCTCGATGTCCTCACTGGTTTTACCTTGAACTCCCAGCCTATCGTTATACGGCCCCGGAATATCCTTAATGTTGACGTGGCGCACCCAGTAATAGAAGGCAGATCCCGCGGCAACGATGTCACCAAAAACCGTCGCTGAAACGGTTGCAATTAACGTCGCTGCGTCAATGTCGTTCGTGCTAGCACGCCAAACTTCGGTATAAGCATGCCCCAAGTAGTCAGGCGCGTCCCAGGTCAGCATGATACTTCCAAAGCCACCCGACACCTGCAGATTCATCGGCGCGCTAGGCATTTGTGATGGCAACTCGACGCCGCCACCATCGTTTGTGTTAGGTGCCGGCGTAACATTGACCCCGCCACCTGCTCGACGCCTCACATTGACCAGCCCAAGCGCATGGAGCTCCCTGACTGTAATCGCCCGATCTAGGCCGCTGCCCCGCTGACCTGTTAGCTTTTCGATGTTTTCATAGAGTGCCTGCTCATTTCTTCCGCCGACGAATCCGCTCTTTGACATTACAGCAACTCCTCAACACTACTTGCCAGCATGATGCGCTCAACGCTCGCTCTACCTGCCACTTCTATCTGCCAACGGCTGGCGCGAACAGGCGGGAGCCGGAAAGGGCGATCGGTAACGCTTCCAGGACTGAGTGATAAAACAGGTTGATTATCAGCAAAGATAGTGACTCTCAGGTCGCCGTAATTATCCGCCCTCACTCTTCCCGCACTCAATGACGCCCCAACGGGCAGCGCGAAAGACTTAGAGCGCCATGTCATTGGTTTGCTATTGCTGCCCGCTCGCCACTCTTGAAGCTCAGAGCCTCTCACAATCATGAGCGCATCCTGGGCGAGATCCACATAGCTCGCATCCCACAGCTCGCTAATCCGCGTGAACGATTTGGATAAGGGATCGTAAATAAATCCGCCCACTTCAGACTGCGCGACATACCAGCCCTCAACGGCAACCGCTTTAATGGTTTCTGGCTTCATTGCTTGCCACTGTTTGCGGTCGATAATTTCCTCGGTAGCGATAGCGGCGCCATCCGAGCTAACCACCACAAGCCCATCAGGTGAGGCATACATCGCCATCCCCGCAACGACCACTAACGATTCAGCGCTAACGCAAGATTGTTCAACGTCCAGCTTGGCGGCTGTCATTGCATCCGGCGTCACGCCTGAGAAAACAAACGGAATCCCTTTTGTAGCTGCCACTAACGATGTACCGACGGGCACAATGGCTTGAATGTCATGCTCTGTCGTAAGCCGGTAGGACGTAGGCCATGCGTAAGGCAAATAGGCCGCTGAAAACATGACTTCATTACCCGCAAAGCCCGCACAGATACCGTTAGCCATGGTACAAAGTCCCTGCATGTTCTCCGGCGGCGCATCATAGTCCCACGTTTCAACAACGGCGCTATTGAGCTCTTTTTCTGTATCTTGATATTCGCTTGTCGCTATCGGCAGCTCTGCAACCAACATGTATTCGCCCACACCTGCCGCGGTTACCGAGCGATAAAGGCGCGTGTGGGTAATATTGTGTGTATTCGTTGATGGCTGAGATAACTGCACCGTTACAGTCGAGCCAGGCCTTTCAATCAGCACGGAGTTAGACGGGTCACCGGGCGCGCTCTCTTCACCAAACCGCGTGACATAGGTCTGGATATAGACCCGATCCTCGTCGTCAATCATTGCCGGTTCGCCATCCGGCGGCGAATCACCGGTTGATCCATCAACATCTGTTACCGTTGGCGGAAGCGCTGGCCTGGGCACGCCAAGGTCATAACTTGCTGCGGGGCCAAAGCCTGACCCGTCAATGGCAATATCTTGCGCCGTCACTTTCGGCTTTCCATCACCGGTAAAGTAAACGCGCTGCCACTCGTCTTGGGAAAGGGGGCTATCAATCGCGCTTACCCTGGCATCGCTCCATAGCAGCCACGCGCCGTCGTACTTGTGCAAACGCTTCGCGCTGTATGGCAAATCTAGCGCAAAACGATTATCGAGCATGGGAGCAATCACGCCACGCTCAAACTCACAATCACTTGCCAATGTCGCTGCTTCGTTAGGCAATAAGTGGTCTTTGAGGCGGGGCACTTCGCCGCGCATCATTTGAATGTCAATTAGCATGAAGGGCTCTTTATAAAGCGTGAAAGAATAAGGAATGGGCGCTCTGGTTGAGCCCCTACAGGATGTCGCCAACCTGTCGGTATTGCAGAGAAGAGATGATATTGCGCGAGGCGACCAGCATATCCTCGGGGATGTCCTCTTTCATGAAGTCGCTGACTTGCTCTATCACGCGCCGCTTCTCTTCATTTGGCAAGCCTTTAGGCGAAAACGCCTCTGGAAACTCGACGGGGCATGTATTGATACTGAATGGGTAATCGTACATGCCTTCGTCTAACAGCATTTTGCAAAAATCCACAAAGCCGTGGCTATTTAAGGAGGAATGCGTGTAGTGAATGTCTGTCGTCACCCCTTTTTCGGCGCAGATTTTAGCGTTGGCCAGTATCCTTTTGGTGCTTGCGCCGATACGGATTTTCTCATTCAGTGCCGCATCACCATCGACAGAAAAGCACACTGAGAATTTTTTGTGGTTAGGGAGGATCATGTCCTGGAAGACGGGGTGCGTTTTGACGTTATACATGCCATTCGTCAAGAAAGACACGATGCCAGGCTTTTGCAGCAGCATGAGTGTTAACTCATAAATGTTTTCATATATAAACGGCTCCCCGCCATATACTACCCACTGCTTGGGTGAAAACTTTCTTGCGATAGCCATCGGATCGAGAAGCTCCCCCTCCACGGGGATAACCCTCTCAGGGAATACCTCAGTGTGCTTATCGCTAAACGTTGAGTCGCACGTCTCGCAGGCAAGATTACAGCGATTACCTGTAAACAAGTACACCTGACTAGGCTGGGCTCTCATCACGCCTGTTGCTTCGTTATAGTCCTTTAAGTTAAACGGGTGCGAATACTGCTCACCACCTGCGCCGTTTTCATCAATGCAATCTTTGCACTCTTGCGGCAGCGTCTCATAAGCAAACATGTTTTTGCGCAATTGCCTCATGTACTCGCCATTCCACCAACGTCTCGTATCTGCCTGCACCGGCTTCGCGTGACGCGAGCAACAGGGCCTAAACCCTTCAGGCTTATGTGAATAGCTCGTAAATGGTGCGGTGCATAATGGTCGATTCATAGAAAGGGCCTTATACAATTGATGGTGCTTTTGAACAGATCTACGTTTCCCTTGATGATGTCCAGGAACCCTTGGCTTACTCCCTCGGTGCGTTGTGCATACTCGTAATATCGCTCATACGGGATCTGTAAACCGTAGTAATCCAGCTTGTTTTCCGTGTATGGCTTTATCCTTGCGGCGAAGTGGATAATATCCGCGCCCAGCAACTCGCGATGAAGATCCACAAGGTGCTGCGTTTCGAGCAAATCAGCAACGCGCATTTCAGGCACACAGTTATACGTCCTCGGCATTCGCGCATAAGGGATAGCTAAAGAGTTGAGGTAGTCTTGATCGGGCAATAGATAGCGATCCAGCTCTAGGCCAAAGCCGTCAACAAAGCTCTGAACGGGGCATTTTTGCAAGTCTAGGAGTAGAACGCCGCTATTGAAGTATTCGGGGTTAAGCTCGAATCGTCGCTGCTCTTCTTGGGGGTATCGGTGCTTATAAATGCTTTTATCGTAATACTTGCAGTGGTTTTCCGAAGCCGCCGCGAGCCAGTTACCCTTGATATTGACGTGTTCAAGCTCGGAAAGATCGCCTTGAATGATTGTGTCACAGTCAATGTAAAGCACGCGGTCAAACCCGTTTGCTTTCAACCAGTCAAACGCCGCCAGCCTCAGCACCATCCCTTTCATCTCAACATCAGAAAACTCGGTGACATTTTGCCAAGCAGGCTCTTCAATTTTGATGTGATCGACAGGCAAGTCATCGTAACTAAACAGCAAGTGCTCATAGGGAACGCCCGCCTCTATCTGACTTTGCCGAGATACATAGTAAGGATCTAAGTACTCTTTGTTCACACACTGCACTATATACATACAATCCTCTTATTAACTTTTCTGTACTTCATGAGGATGCGCCGATACCTCGGATTAGTGCACCGGCAGGGCTCACTGATGATGCGCTTTAACGCATCCAATAAAGGCTCATTGAGTGTTTTCAGGTGCCGCTCTTTTATCAGCAGGCGCAGGAGCGAGCCATCGAACTCCCTGACGTCAAACTTGCCAAAGTAGTCGTAGTAAACGTGATCCTCTGCCTGGTTGGTAAAGTCCTGGCACACCTCCAAGCACTCAAGCATGATTGATGTGCGCACAATGTGGCAGCTCACATTGACCTGCGTAATATCAAAGTCCTTTGTCTCCAAACCCCAACCGCGCAGCAATGCAATATTCTGGGTAAACCACACATCCGCCCGCGCAATATTGCTGGGATAGAAATTACGACAAAGAAAGTCGTCATCATCCATCACATGGACATACTCAGTTTTGACACGCCTAACGCCCTCCAACCTGGCTTTTGATTGACCTACCCCTCCGGTATTTATGAGTGTTATTCGCGGATCGCGTGTCAGTGACGATAAATCGAGGTCAGGGTTATCACAGCAAACAATGACGTTGTTTAATTGGGGCAGGACGCACTCAAGCTGCTTTTTAATATAGCGATACGTTATCGTCGTGATGACGCCAGTAATGCTCGAGGTATTCATCAATATCTTCTTTGTAGTGATCCATTCTGATCACGCCGGACTTAGCAGAATTTAACCAGGTATCCATCTGGTCAATGTTGTCGTAAAGCGCGCAATACGTACCAGGGCGACGCAAATACAGCCGAGTGACTTCTTTGCCGAGATACTTGGCAATAAGCCCCAGCTCACTGCTATCGGCGGCATGAACACGGGTTGACTTACTCACAACGTCAACGCCAGAAAAATGCCCCTCTATGATCTCAATCCGCTCTTTACACAGCGATATATCGAGCCGGCACGTGATGGGGTGTAGCTTGCACTTTGCTCCCCGCTTGGCGAGCACCTTTAAAACCGTTGGGTCGATTTCTTGCATCAGGTTAGAGCCAGGCATAATGATCACTTCACCAACACTGCCTGGATAGTCAAGCTGGAGATACTTGGGCTTTAAGCACAACTCAACGTGTCGCGTTTTATTCGCGATAGACTCAATTAGGTGGGTATTGAAATCGTTTGACGTGGTGCTGATATACAACATCTCGTTAAAGATTGGCGTGTGTACAAACTCATCCCTACTACCTTCATATGACAAATCGTACTGGCTTTTTCGGCCACCATTGCGTGCTTGAAAGTAATCGACAGCTTTCTGAAAGCCAGAGGGATAGTTGCTCCCTACCACGCCTGTTCTATCTAACAGCCCTGATGCCGAGTCGATCAGATTGAACGCATTATTCATCATGCGAGAAGCTAGCGTGTAGATTGATGATTGGTAGTCCGACCTCGACGCGTCAAGCTCTTTAGCTTGTCGTTAATTTGCCGATCGATGTTTGTCGTATGCTCAACTACATTAAGGGCCACACTCTCCACCAACTCGTAAAGCCGATCGACCTTCTTTTCAAGCTCAGCTATTTTTTCTTTATCCGTTGCCATATTGATTCGTCACTCTGCTTGTTTCCCAAGATGTACTCTTGAGCGTGGATTTGCTTGTGGTAAATTCGGTGCTTCGGGAGTCTTCTGTAGATGTCACGTAACTCGTCGCTCTTTGCGTGACATGGCTAGTGCCTCGCGATGTGCTTCGAGACGTCGCCCACACGGTATTCCAGCCCGTCCAGTAAGATGTCCAGCGACTGGTTGATATTGGTCGGCTACCGCCCGCCGTATAGTACGTGCGGCGACCCGTTTGCCTCGATGTGCTCCTAGATGTGCTCCAGGATGTGCCATACGAGGTGCCATAACTGGTGGTAAAGTCAGTTGATTTGCTTGTTGTCTTACTGGTTCCCCAAGCCGTTATTTTCGACGTCAGTTTGTCCGTCATGTACTCGGTGTTTTGGCTCGTGGTGTAGCGCGTGGTTACGTCATTTTCCCACACTGGCACGCCATCAATTTGTAACACCTGGACTTGTTGGCCATTAAAAGTGACGTTACCAACGGTTACTCCGTTTAAGCTAAGGTTCCGCGTATCCGCCACAACCTACCCCGTTACGATGTTTAGAGTGGTGCCGTCAAATTCAATTTTTACGCCGCCGCACTTTGTGGCAGTCGCTGGCTTAACAGAGTCGGCCACCTCTGTTTTGCCCAACGCGCCTATTTCCGTCAGCGTGGGCCATCGCGTGGCCGTTTCCGGCTTACTGCCAATCATGCTCCAGATTGTTGGGTAAGAGGCTGGTTTACCTGTCACTTGATTAAAGCTGGGCACCCACGTATCAGGGCGTGCGCCAACCTCGCTGGCCGTATGGCTATGCCCCGTCTCTGACTTGCCGTCAAGTTCGGCACGAAGACCGGTGATGTTTGAAATCGCGTGGGCGTGTGTGGCGTCTCTGATAGACAAGGAGAGAGTGACATTAGCACTGCCATCAATGGTTACTGAGCCTTGCGCATCGCCATCGACGGCAATGACTCTAGGTGTGGCCCATTTGCTCGCACTCACCGCATTGCTGCCGGCTGGCAATGCCCCGACATCCACAGCAGACAAAGTCACAACGCCTTTCTTGCCATTAACCGAGGTAACTGACTCGGTATTATCAATTTTGTAATACGTGTCTAGCTCGGCGGAATAGACAATACTGTCACCTACCCCGTAATCAACGCCATCAATGACACCAGGGACAACAACTTTCCAAAAGCAGGCACGCTTGGTGCCCTCTTCGTCTTCATAAGGAGCGGGAGCGACACCACTCGATAAATTAACCGCCCCCATCTCTAGCAGCGCACCTGTCATCGCCGCTGCGGACGACTCTGCACGTTTTGCCGCACTATTAGCGTCATCTGCGCTCGTTGCTGCCGCATTCGCCCGACTCGCAGCAAGATCTGCCTGCTCTGTTGCAATACCTGCTTGCTCTGTTGCTACCAGGGCGTTTTGTGCTGATGCCGCTGCCTCACTCTGGGCATTATTCTCGCTGAGACTGGCCGCATTCTTATGACCTAGAGCGCCTTGCTCGCTCGCCTTCGCTGCTAACTCGCTCTTTTTGGCGTTGCCTTCACTGACGCCTGCCGCGTTTTTATGCTCTAGCGCCTTTTCTGCATGTGACGCTGCCATCAATTCACTCTGGCTTGCTTCTGATGCGGCGTTGCCTGATGCGATTGCATTATCTTCGCTTGCCTGTTCGTGTAGCGCTGCGGCCTCTTCGCTAGCTTTGGCCTTAGACTCACTCTCTGACCCAGCCTGTGCGCTTATTGCGGCAGCATTTGCGTGAGCGGCCGACTCGTCGCGATATACTTTCGCGCTCCCTGCATACTGCTCAACACTGCTATGCAACACCTGAATCTGTCCGCGAGCTTCAACTGCGGTATCGGCGGCATCGATAGCCTGCGTAACCGACTCTGGCAGCAAGGGAACAGCCATCGACATTAACGCTTCAAGGTCATAGGCACCCGTCATGGACTGCGTGACAGTACACTCGCCCACAAAATAGACGTCAGTGCTTTTCGCCACTTGGGCGTACACCTCGTACTCACCCGATTTTAATGTGAAGTCATAACCACCATGCTCATCGGTTCGGGTAACGGCTGCTGCCCCATTCAAGCTCTCCCCGGCGTTGCGTGTTGAGTAAAACTCAATGATGGCCAGAGGTAGTGGCACGCCCTCTGCATCCGTCAATATGCCTTTTACGTTAATCATTCGCCGTTCCTATTGCTGCTTTATCTGCTGGCGAGCACGCACGTCAATGTTTGACTTGCCTTTTAAAAGCAATTCAAACGAACGCAGGTGAAGATTGGCACGAGACACGCTGGACTCACTATTCGCGTTCTTCGAATAAGCACGATAAAGCATGTAATCAAACAGCATCGGCTCGTAGGTTGCTTGAATAGACAAGGTGTCGTCTATTGACGACGCACGAACTTGCTTGGCGTAGTCGATCTCTGCCTTGGCGTCAGCATCAGGCGCGGGGAACAGCCAAAAGCTGGTATCTTCGTTGTCATACTTCGTCCAGTTGGAAGGCGTGTCTGTCATATTGCGCCAATCTGGGTAAAGTCGGTCAAGCTCAGACATTGCAATGTACTGAACGCCAATCCCATCGACCTGGTTAACGCTGAGAATGGTGTAGGCATCTTCTGGTAGGCTGACCCGACTTTGTCCCGTTACCACATCGACTTCGACGGTAGTCCGTGTCGCTTCCGGCTTCACGAACAAAATAGCGCTAACAGCGTCATTGAGGTTGCTAAGGTGCTCATCCGCCGACCAATATACGAAACCGTCATCGATAAGCTCTTTGGCGACGCGGTTGATAATGTCTGACACTTGAATCATTAGAAGAAGCTCCGCTTACGCGTGGGGCGAGTGGTTTGGGGTTGGGTTTCTAAACGCCAGCGCGCCGCGTGACGCGTCTGCTCGATAAACTCTCGCTCGTAATACCCGTGCAGATCGCCATTCATCAAGTTGGGTTGGCCATAAAGCCATGATGCCGCCCCCGCACAAACACCATATACCCAATCATCCAGAAGTTTTGCGGGCAGCTCTTTTGCATTGGGTGCCGGCTCCACGGCGCAACGGATCGAGACATTACGTAGGTCACGCAAAAAGTAAATATCGTCCATTTCAATGTGGGTAAAGTCTTGCCCTGCAACGAGCTCGACACCATCAATGGAGACTTCACTCTTATCCGATGCCTTTAGGTTGCCGCCACTCTTGCGATTGACCCGACTGCCAGATACCGCCTTAATGGTCTGCCCTGCGTAGACTTGGTAAATCGTCCGCTCGGTAAACACCACCCCCGTCTTGCGACAAAAGCGGATCGCACTTTTTATGATCGCGTCTTTCATCTGCATCGGGAGTGGCGTTGAAACCATTTGGCGTAGCGTAGGAAGGAAGTCGTCAACGGGGACGGTGCGCATTACTCGCCCTCGCTCGCTCGGATGGCGTCACGAACACGTTTTTTGTACGCGTCTACTTTTTCTTGTGGCCCCTTAGCGACATCTAAGTCATGCGACTCGACCAAGGTTGCCACTTGCGCCCCATTCAGCTTGTTCAAGTCGATTTCTTCACCGCCAAGGGTGACGACCATGCACGCTTCGGCCTCTGCCTTTTTGCGTGCCTCTTCGGCTTTGGCTTCCGCTTCTTTGCGCGCTTGCTCTTTTTCTTCACGCGCTTTGAGCACATCGTCAATCTGATCCGCTTCAACAAACACTTTGTCGAAACGCAGCAATACCGCGGCGACTTCTTCTGACACTTCGATCGGTTTGTTTTGGGGGAATACTTGGCGCGAGCCGGTGATGGTATCGCGCTTAAACTCTTTGGGGCCTACGTAGGCAATTGCGATTTTCATTGGTGTACCTGCTTATCTGAAACAAAACAAAAAGGGGCGCGATTGCGCCCCAGGTTTGATTTAGTAGCCGATCACTCGGTACTCGGGATTGACTTGCAGCGTACCCGTCGCTTCACCGCCTTTGATTTCCACCTTCAAAACACGCTTTTCGTCGTTGTAGGTAGGCGGGACAACCAAGGCTTCGTCGGTCTTGCTTGATACATCCACATCAGCGGCAAGCACATCATCACCCGACTTGATATCAATCTTGACTGACGCGCCAAGACCATCGGTATGAACACGGAAGCCGGTGAGCGACAAGCCAATCGGCAGTTCCACCATTTCCACCACATCGCCAATGGCGGCTGCTTTGAGTGACGCTTGGGTCAGCGCCATTGATACATTGCCATGCGCGCCAACGTAGATGCGGTCGTGCATGCTCGGTGCTTTAATCGTTGCCATGAGATAAACCTCTTAGATAAGAATTAGGCAGAAGGGCGCGGCGTTAGGCCGCATCCCGATTAGTAGCCAGTTGACACCGCGGTATCGAGCGCGATCACGCCGTGGTCATTGAGGCGACCAGTCTTGTCCGCGAAGCGCACTTTTTTCAGGCCGTTCATCCAACCGATTGTGACCTCATCACGGTTACCCGCGTCGGTTTTCTCGGTGTGAATCGAGAACTGGCTGCCGTTTTTGGTTTTACCCCATGCATCAGCCAGTGCTTGCGCACCAATCAGCATGGCGCGATCGATGGTGGTGCCCGCTTCAACTTGCTGGGTCGTCGCTTTGTTGTCGTTTTTCGACACATCGACGGTTGAGCCAGGGTTAAAGCGGATTGGCATACCCTTGTACTGACGCACCAAGATATTGCCGTGCATGACACATTCACCGCGGAACACTTGGTGATCGAAGCTGCCACGGCGCTTCATCGCGTTTGCCATCAGCTGCTGCCAGTCCTTGTATGTGGATGTGCGCTTAAAGTCGTGCCATTGGCGAGGCGTGACGTTCAGGATAAAGAAAGGCTCATCACCCGCCAGCTTGTCGTCTTTGAAACGAATGGGCTGGAGCGGATGCGCCATCTCATCGATGAACAATGAGATATTGCCCACCGTTTCCATGCCAAACACGTCAGCCTGGTCAAGCTGCTCAAAGCCGGTTGCATCACCACCAAAGAAGTGGCGATCGTAAGTTGGCGGCATGACGGGGTTAACCAGCATGTCACCAAAGTCTTCGTGATTGTCGAGCGGCACGATGATGTCATCTTGGATGTAGTCGCCGCGTGCGCCCGCCATATGCACGGTGGCTAGCTGGTCTTTCACATCGTTGAAGTAGGTGCCAAGCAGCGTGCGCGCTGTGCTCATCAAGTTGTGGCCAGTACGCTGCTGGCTCATCTTGCCGCCGGCATCGACTTGGTGACGGCCCTGGTTGATTGACAGCTCAAAGTCAGTGAAGTCGAGGCTTTCACCGTTGCCCGCAATGCGCTTGTCACCCATTGTTGGGCGTTTAGACAGCTTGTGAACAATCTGCATGTCCACGGTGTCGCCCGCTGTCTTGGTCAAGTCATTCACGGTGACAATTGGCGCACCGGGGGATGACTGCTTATTGCCTTTCTTGTCGCCTTGCGCCTTTTGTGGCGCGGCGTCGGTGAGCATGTTGGTCATGCTTCGGTTGCGGTTTGCCGCGGTAAATAGCGCGACTTCCTGCAAGCGTTTCGCTTGCGCTTTGGTAATCGTGGTCATGTTATAAAACCCTCAAACAAAAACACCCGCCTCGATGGGCGGGTGCTCGATGCCGTCTACACGACGGATTTAAACTTGAGAGAGAAGCTCTTCGATCTGGTCTTCGGTCATCCCAGACATTAAGCCGTACAGCTCACTTTCGTCAGCGTTGGCGACCTTGTCCATGATAGAGCCGCTTTGACTGCTCGTAGAGCCCGCTTCACTCGGTGATGGGGGTAGCGAATTACTTGCGTCAGATTCTGCCTTGTCTGCCTTGGCTTTTGCGCTATCCGCATAGTGCGCCTTGGTCAGTCGGGCTACCTCCGCAAATCGCTCATCAATGGACTTCTCAGCCCATGCAGGATCAGCACGCAGCTTGTCATCAAACTCAATCGCCTTTTGCCACTGTTCGCCGCGTTCGTTTGACCACTTTGCCAAGTCGGGATGTTTGGCAATGGCTTCCCCAACGACGTCTCGCTCGGATGCCGGATCGTTTTCGGCTGGCTTCGTTTCTGGTGCGCTTTGAGTTTGCTGACTCACAGCTTCGACTTTGGCAAATAGACCGCGAATGGCTTGGCCAATCTCGGGATAATCTTCTGCTAGTGTATCGAGCTGCTGCTCTGATATTTTGAAGTTCTCGGGTAAGTCGTCGGGCTCGACGCCAAGTTTTTCAAGCTGCTTGTTTCGCACCTCCAGCAAGCGCTGAGATTGCTCCCATTCGCTTTGCTTTTTCTGCATCGCTTCAAGCTGCTCTTTGAGTTGTTGCTTTTCAGTGCGCTCACGCTCCAAAACGTCATAAGGAATAACGTGCTCGCCATCTTTGGTCGCAACGCCCTTTGGCTTGTCGTCGCCCTCAGTTGCTGCACTGTCACTTTCGGCTGCGGATGCCGAGTCCGCGTTATCGGCGTTATCCGAATCTGACGGTGTTTCGCTATCAGTGCTTGATTGCTCAGCTTTCGCCGCTGGCTGCTCGGATGCGCTATTGTCATCGTCTGCTAGCTCAGCGTCGTCGAACTGCTCCATCATCGCTTCTAGCTCTTCAACTGTTTCGTTACCGGTTACTTCAAACATTTGCCTCTCCTGTGTGTAGACGTGTCGCTGTCTGTGCGGTTAAGCACTCTCGTGAAAGCGCTTAGCGACACATACAAAAAAGCCCCGGCAAGTGCCGAGGCGAAAAATATAAAGATAGGGACTGCTCTGGAATAGCCAGAGCGAATAGGTGAGCAAGCATTACAAGAAGTTAAATGTCGCTCTATGGAGTAAGTGCGCAGCGGGGGCTGCAGCACGAGCACAATAGACTAGATTGCCATGCACAATAAACCCAGAAGCACTAAAAACAAGGCATTTTGGGAGCAAGCTCGAACTTTGCTTACCCACTAACGAAAAAGCCCCACCGGTTAAGGTGAGGCTTTGGCAATATGGGGATAATCTATCGCAACCGATTTTAATAGGCAACAGTCTCAACGCGAGGCTTCACAAGTAGGAGTAGGTATCAATATGAGCAAAGCACTAGAATACATGGAAACCGCAATGGGCAAAGCCAATGAGTTGCGTTATTTTGTCGCGTTATCGACATTCACGCTGATGTTAGACGCAGTGCTAGTTTACACCCAAAATACTTCGATACTCGCTGTGAATTGGGACTATCTCACTTCCTCCGTTACGCAGGGCTCTGCCCTTGTTTTTCTGTGTTGCTTCAGCCTATTTATGGTCTTTGTCATACCGCCATTAATGAGCTTTATTAGGTTTATTGCTATCGAGACGGGTGCTTCTAGCTTTTTCGATAAACTGATAGTCCATCGCGAAGAAAAAAGAAGTTACCTGTATCCTATATCCCTGTCTCAGTATGCCTTAAAAAACAACAATGAAGTTGCATATAAAATGGCCTTAGAACAAACCGCTGAAAATCACGAAGCGCTCAGAATGGAAAAATACAGTTTTGCTTTTTTATTAGTTTCTGTATGTAGTCTTCTTGTATCAACTGAAAGCACCCCAACTATCATGGGTCTGGCGACTGACGTAGACCTAAGTGCTGGTCTTTTCTCATCGGATAATGCAAAGCTGTTAATCATGTATATTGTTTATCCTTCTTTATTTTGGATTGGTGTTTTACGTGGTTGTGGTTTCGTCATAAACCATGCCAATCGCCGCATATATGCACCTGATATATACAATGAAGTACACCCAAAGCCGAAAACATATCTAGATAGCTAGCGACTCGATCTGCTGGCTAAGCAGCGACTCATACTCCGCTTTGGCTTGATTCATTTCTTGCGCTAGCCGCTCCATCTCTTTGATGATTTTGCCGGTCTCTGCTTGTGTTTTCGCGTTTGAGTAGCGTTTGCTATCCGCGTCGGCTTCATCCTTACTCGCGCCGGCTCTGACTTTCTCGACCTCACTTTCAAGCTTAGCAACTTTGGCGGCCATCTCGCGCATGGCCAGCTCTTTCTGTTGCTGCTGCTCGGCTTGTTGCTGCTGATAAGCCTCTTGCTCTTCTTCTGTCATGTCCTCTGGGTCTTTGGGAACTTGCATCGCATTACGCACCCGCTCCATGAACTCCGACTTATTCGGGATATCAGATAGCTCAGCAACAAGATCAATCACTGCCGCTTGCACTTGCGGTGGTAGCTGCGCGGTAAGCTGCATCATGCGATCAGCCAGCTGCGATTTGTATGCGGTGGTTTGCTGGATTGGCGCCAGGGTGATGTGAGCACGTAACCGCGTCACGTCGTTTGTTAATCCACCCGCTTCGGTCTCCTGGTTAATCACGATGTTTTTGCGCTTGTGCTTATCTTCTTTGTGCAGCGTGACTTTCTTGTTGCGCTGCTTCTTCATGTCCTCAATGAGGTAGCCCAAGAGCAATTCACCAACGAGCTGACACCCATATCGGTAGTTATCGTTAATCTCCGCCAACGTGGTTGCGCCCTGCTCCACCAGGTTAGCAATGGCCACACCAGAATCAGCTCCACCCTCTTGACCAAGAAACGCGGAATAAATGCCCATCGTATCCTGGATCAACTTCATTGACTCTTGCATCACTTGGAACTGCTGGTTCGCGATGTTGAAGTCTTGCTCTACCTTTAACGCTTCACTGATTGTCTTCTTGTTGCGACGGTCAGGGTTGAGCGGGATATAACCGTCCGGCCGCTCTACTTCCTCAATCAGCTGATCGCGGCTTAGGTTCGTGGCGTCATTGTCAGCAATAATGCGCTTCGCTTGCAGTAACCATGTCAGCTTAATACGACGGAAATTAACCTCGTCTTGTGCCGGTATGGCACGCGCAATCAAGCCATAGGGCTCGTTGGTCGAGTCTTTCCGGTAACCGAAAAACGGTACAATCGGAAACATGCCGTTCGGCGCGTCACAATCACGCTCGCCCAGTTTGTGGGGTCCAGCAAACCACGTTTCGATAATGCGTGATACCTGCGTCATCTCGACCTGCACTTTACCCATGCCTACTGCGGTGGCATGCATGGTGTTGTTCTTGTCGTACTCAATCACGCGACCGTTGCTCAGGCGAATTATCGGCTTGCGCTCAATCTTGCGGAAATAGACGATTTGTAGTTTTAGGCGCTTGCGGTCAGAGCTCAGGTATTCTGCTTCGCGGCGACTCCAGCTCTGGTATTCTTCCCATGCTGACACTAGCCCGGCCTCGTGGCCTTCGATGTTGTCTACGTCAACAAAGCCCTTCCACTCGTTGACGGCATGGTCGATGACTTCCGCTTTATTCGGCACCAATGACTTGAGTTCATCGGCATCAATCCAGCGTTCACGCATCACCCAGCGACAATCTGACCAGTCAGGCTCGACGGATAGCCAATCCCAGTGAACTTCATCCCGCGGCACATTCTTGATTTTGTATCGCGGCCCAAACGCATTGGGGTTGCGATAGACTTCGACGAATCCGATACCACATTTGATTTGGCCGGCATACGCATCCGAGCGTGCTTTATCTAACCGACCAAGGCGACACACATCGGCAAACTGCGCATTGATAGCTTCGGCAAGCTGCTCGGTCTCATCATCGGGGTCATCTGCCATCACCAACAGGTCAGTGCGAGTTTTGGCTTCCATCCCCAACACGCCGTCTACCGTTGGCGCGATTAAGTTGTGCATGGTCTCCGGCTGTCCACGCTCACGCAGCACTTCAACAATTTTGGGATGGAGCTGATCACCGTCGTAGTAGGCACACGCCTTGTTCGCATTGCTTCGCCAATTCGGCTGGCCGTCAATGTCAGCCATGATGCTCATTAGCGTTTCAGTATCAATTGAGCTCTTATTCAGTTTCATCGCGTCATCCAGTGTCTGTGTTCACGCTGCGTTTCTTGCTTCTTCACGCGCTTCGGCATGCGCACTCGCATTTCTTGCGCAATCATGTAACTCATAAGCTGATCATCGAAGCAGCCTTCCTGTGCGTTCATGCTGCCCCGCTTGTCGTAGACGAACGTATGCGCTTCGCTGACGGTGCCAATCCAGCGCATGCCTGATTGCCCATTTTTGAGTAGCACTTTGATGCCTTCGGTGAGTATCGGCTTGCTGTGCCGCGTAGTGAGCCAACCGAGCTTGACGGTTTCGTCTTCATCTTCGCGGTCGATGTACTGCTCTGCGTAAATGCGCGATCCGGGGTAAATGTCTTTGAGCTTAAGGATAAAGGCGTGGCCATGATTGTTACGCTCGGGACCAACGTAGGCTTGGTTGTACCAACGCCCGATGTGCGCAGTGAGCTCTGCGAGAAATTCCACGTCGATATGTCCAAACCAATGCAATACCTGCTCACCATTGGATTGCTTAACAACGTCGATGCTAGAGCGGTCACCATGCTCTAAGCCTTCAGCGATATCGACGCCTATTGCATATTCTTCGTCCTCGTCTGGCAGCTCCCAAACTAGCGTCATATTCGCCAAGCTGCGCTGCCCTTGTTCGTCTAGTCGCTCTGGCTTACTCACTTTATGACGTTCGCCGGTAACCGGGTCCATGTCATAGACAATCAGTGGCGCTTTGCATCGAGACTCAGCGCGCATCACATCTTGCGCATCAAACACACGACGGCCAGACACAAGAAACGCTTCAATTGGCGTACTAGGAAACTCTTGCTTCATTTCCGCGCCCTGCTCGGCCTCTTTGAGCACGTACCACTGCCGCTGCTCGTCATCGATTGTGCAGCCCATCACTTCCTCAATCGCTTCAAAGTATTCGCGCTGGGCTTTACTCATCGTCACGCCACTGGCAGGAACAGGACTGCGATACTTGGGATCTTGCCACCATGCAAAGAAGTGAAATTTCCAATCGAGATTGCTTAGCGCTTGCCCAGACTTGTCCATTTCCATCGAGCGCATGGTCATGCCATAGAAATCGCCGCCAACGCCTTCTGCTGTGGACTCAATGAATGCCACGCAGCCCTCATGGATTGCGTTGAGCGTACCAGTGCGCACTTCCTTAGCTTTCTGCGGGTACTTGGCGCACACCTTGCCGTATTCTGAAACGTGCAAACGCTGGACTGTACCCGAGCGGAACGATGTAGCGACTTGCAGACTCGAGCCGTGCTCAAAGAGAATGTAACCACCATGGGCACCTGAGCGACGGCTTTTCACTTTAAGACGAGATTTGAGCCAACTCGGCAAGTTGTCGAACGGGATCTCTATCTTGGTACGGAAAATTTCGCCCGCTGCCTGTTGATCCTGCGCGATAATCCCGCATTTCATGTTCTTATTGAAAAGCGCTTCGTCTAGCAAATAGATATCAATCGCCGTCGAGAAACCAAGCTGACGGGCTTTTAGGATGATATTGAGCCAGTGCATGAGCTCAAATAGCAAACGCTGAGCGGGACGCAGTTTAAATGTGACCAGCTCGCCGCGCTCATTCTCCACTTTGTAGAGGTTGTCCATCCGCCACCACTTGTCACTCAGTAGACGCTGGATTTCATCGAGCTCTTGCTCTTCGGCTACATCAGTCATTTCGACATCAACCCGCCAGTACCATCACCTTGCAGGTCATCCAGCATCTGACTAATCGGCGTATCGTCTGCTTGTCCCTCTTTGGCCATGCGATCCGCTTCAAGCGTGAGTTTGCGCGTCGCGCTTCTCAGTCTGTTTGTGTCAGCAACAATCTTGTCTTTGTTCACTGAGTCAATGCCGAGGCTGCTGAGCGTGCGCGTCATCGATTCGATGCGACCTGTTAGTGTATCGAGCTGTGTATTTACTCGAGTAAACGACTCATACAGCGCAATGCGCTCATCAAGCGAGCTCGCGTTCTCCATGTCGGTGTGGATTTTTCCAAGGTACTCAATGCCACTCTGCAACCGCGCCCTGGTCAGCATCAGCTCATCATTGAGCGTCGCTATCTGCGACAAATCGAACATGTGCTGCTTTTGCTCGGGGAAGTACCGCGCATAGATGCCGCCTTTTCGTGCTACCTGATTGCCTTCCTCAAACGCATTCACCGGCACGTTTGTATTACCAGCGTTGCCAGCTGAAACAGAATGCCCAGGCTTAAACCGTCCGCTCTCATCACGCTCAGACTCAGCCATGTGCGGTTTTTCGGGCGTTTTTGCGGGGGCGGATGGTTTATTGGATTTGTCTTTAGAAACATTTTTGCGCGTTTTCTTTTGCGCAGTTGATTTGCGCACTGGCTGCGCAGTTTGAGAGTGCGCAGTCTTTTTCTGCGCAGTTTTGCGCACTTTGATATAACGTCTAGCACTCGAGTAATTAAGCCCTTTTGCTTCACACCACTCTTTAGCGCCAGTGCCGTATTTAGCATGGTCATGCTCGAATTGAGCTTGTAACGCTTTCCAATCCTGCGTTGCCATTACTACTTATAACTCCGTACTTAACTCACCCTCTACGACCCAGTCACCTAACTTGGGACGATGCGAGGCTTTGATGCTGATAGTGCTGCCGTTTGATAGCTCAACGTGTGCTGATTTACCGTTCCAGCCAATTACCAACACAATGACTCCTGTATTCATGGCTTCTCGCTTAATCAGCATGTGATGTGTGATGAACATAATCGGACGCTCTCTCCCGTAAGAGCGCCCTGTTATGCGCATTACTCGTTATTAGTTAGTCAGTGCCCATCCTCGCGTTGCTTTCGCCACTCTAGGTATTCATCAGCCTGAGCTGCGCACTGACTCAAGGCTGACTTCAGATAAGGGATTTCTTTTGCGGTTTCGGCAGGCGTGTTGCCTGTGAGCTGTGGCTTGTGGCAAGGAACAATTAGGCCGGCTGGCGGTAAGATGTATTGAGTATCAACGACGGTTTCAGTACGGCTCGTGCAGCCGCTTAGTGACAGCATAAGGCCAAGGCTGAGACAGACAGCTTTTATCAGCCATGGCCGCTTCCATCGCTTTAATGTCATTGCGTAGCTTCTCCTGTGCTTGATTGGATTTCTGTTGGCGCTTGGTGAGTAGCGTTGTCATGTACTCGCGCTCTGAGCTGTATTGCGTGATGATGTTCTGCCGAGCTTGGCTTGTGGCTTTTGCATTGCGCAGTTCGGCAGCTAGTGTGTCATTGCGCGCAGATAGCGTGTCTATGCGCAGCCATAGAAACCCCACGACCGCCACGGCAGCTACAGAGGTGATCAGCGTTGTCTTACTCGGTATCAGCATTCGCTTTAATCCGTTCGATGATTTCTTTGTCGAGTGGAAGCTGTCCCAACCTAGCCAGAGCATCATTGATAGAGAGCTGCCCCAGGCACAGCTGCGACACAATCTCTCTTCGCGTGACGATGCCGCGGCAATTCCATTTGGCTATACGGCAGTCTCTTGGCTTACCGTCGATAGTGACAAAGCGCCACCGCGGCATTTCCATGCATGCTTCTGGATATTGGCCAGCTAGCAGGTACTGATACAACGTTGAGCGTTGAAATGCGCCGGTACCAATGTTGTATGCCATATCGAGTGAGGCCAGGTGGACGTTCGCGGGGAGCTGCTGAGGAATGTCTTCGAGTGGGGTGTTGTGCTTTTGGAGTGACTGGCCAAACATCTTATCGCATTCGGCTTTTGTGAAGTGGTCGCCTTGCTCAATGCCAAGAGTTTCACCGTAGCAAGCTGTCCATACTCCGCCGCTATCTTGGTAAGCGACTTGCCGGTATCCCTCGAACCCTCCGGTCAACGCGACAGCCCCCACAAGCAGTGCTTTCGTGGGCTTATTGAAACGCATAAGTTAACCTTTAGTCTCTGTCTCGCTCGAGGATGATGCCTTTCTCACGGGCAATCTTACGCATTTCGCGCTTGTGCCACTGGTTACTAATAAACATGGCTAAGCCAATAATGATGGATGAGAGGAAGTACCACTGCTCTAGCGATAGGCCACCGATTACCATACCAAGAGCACTAAAAAAGTAGGTGAGGTACCCTGTCACTTTGTCGAATAGGTCGTTCATAATCTGTCCCGATCAGGCATAAAAAAAGCCCCGACCGGGTTAAGGTCGAGGCTTTGGCATTATGGGTTCACAATACCGCAGAGCCTGTCATTGTTCAATATTTGCGTCGCTAGCCTCAGTCGGCTCCCTTTGGCATATACCCCTCCATAAAAAACTGTGATCAAAATTGCATTTTAAGCACATAAATGGTTTTCCACTGCGTCATAGATCAATATCTGATCACTTTTGTATTCCTGTTGTCCCACTAAAAAAATACATTAACAATACACATTGACAGGGAACGATGATGAGACCTCAAAAGCTCACTGCCGTTGGGGCTGGAAGCACCTATACACTGGGGGTGACCAATAGCTTGGTTGCTGGAAAAGAGGTATTTTCGCTCAGCAAAATCACCTTTTATGATATTGATGAACAAAGACAAGCCTCGAATGCCAAAGCGACGGAGAGCTTGCTGCGCGAGGCTTATCCTGAGATCGAAGAGTTTGTTTATACCACGGATAAAGAAACGGCATTCTCAGATGCAGGTTTTTTCTTTATCCAGCTCCCCTCTGGTGACCTCGCCACGCGGAAGCATGATGAGCAGGTACCATTGTTTTACAGTTGCGTGGAGCAAGAAACGGGCGGCATGGCGTATGGGCTACTCTCGATAGATGACATGCTCACCCTAGTAAAGGACATCCGTCACTTCGCCCCGGATTCCTGGATTTTAAACTATACCAACTCAGCAGCCATTGTGGCTGAAGCCTTGCAGCGCGAATTTCCTCATGACAATCGCATTCTAGGCACCCGTGATATGCCTACCGCCATAATGGTGAGGTATGCACAACTACTCGGATTCGAAATCTGGGACTTGGTGCCGGAATACTTAGGGCTGAATCACTTTCAGTGGTCTACTGAGGTCCGAAACCGGGAAGTGGTAAACCTCACCGCTGAGGCTAAACGCATAATTCTGAGGAAAAGTTCAGCGCTGTTGATACATAGGTTGCTGATTAGGGTGGAGTCAGCTCCCCAATCGTTCTATGAATATAAAATCAGTTTCGCAGAGGTTAGAGTATGAATTTTCCGATTAATCAAGATATGACTAATAGTAAAATCAACATCGATTTTTACATTAAAGTTTTTAATACATTTTTTTTGGTTTTTTTTATTGCACTAAGCCTACCAGCGTACTCTCAGGATATTAAAATTCGCAATATAGATGGAAGCAAAGAAAAATTGGCATTTGATATTCTTAGCCTCGCTCTAAAAAAAACCCGCCCAGATGTGACTTTCTCACCGTCTAATGAATCATTTAATGAAGCACGTTTAATTGAGGAGGTTATATCTAGGAATATTGACATTATCTGGGCAGGTGCATCACCAGAAAAAGAAATGAAAATGTTACCAATAAGAATTCCGATTCTTAAAGGTTTACTGGGACATCGCATATTTATAATACGTAACGAGGACAAGGAAAGGTTCTCTTCTATTAAGACAATGAACGAATTAAAATCATTTACTGCAGGACAAGGGAGGTTTTGGGGGGACACTAAAGTTTTAAAATCTGCAGGCATACCTGTCATTTCAACTATCAAGTACGAAAATTTATTCTATATGTTGGAGGGAGGTCGGTTTGATTACTTCCCCAGGGCTATTCATGAACCTTGGGTTGAAGTTGATTCTCGACCTGAATTAGATCTCGCAATCGATAACAATGTTCTTATTATATACCCTTTTCCGCTTTACTTTTTTGTCAATAAAAGCAACCAAGACTTACACGATGATATTTATTCTGGACTTGAAATAGCAATAAAAGATGGGAGCTTTGATAAGCTTTTCTTTAATCATCCAATGATAAAAGACGCATTGGAAAAATCGAGATTAAAAGACAGAGTGATCTTTAGGCTTGATAATCCTCACTTGCATGATAAAACTCCGTTTGACAGGAAGGAGTTTTGGCTTGATATTTCTGAATTATAACAACCATTAATTAAACACCTAGGAGGGGATATGAAATCAATCAAGTATAAGTCTATGGCTCTTGTATCAACGGTTATGATTTTTGTTATGACAGCGGTTTGTCTTAAAACATATTACTTAGCTAGAGACTACCTAGACCAATCTTTGACTGAACAAGTAAAAGAGACAACAAAAACATTAGGCATTGTTCTAAAAGAACCGGTTTTCTCATATGATAGAAGCCTGATCGAAAATATCATCGATTCTTATGTCTCATACCCACATATACAAGATATTAAAGTTTCTGATCATCGCGGAAAATTGCTGGCTAAGTCAAGCAAGCAGAGCGAGTTGCCTGATAGGTTAATCGAAAACAAAAGAGTCGATATTTTCTGGGGTGAGAATAAAAGGGTTGGTAGTTTGAATGTGAACTACCGACTAGATGCTAATGACTCTTTACTACAAGCCCTTTCAGTGGCATTACTCTTTTTGGGAGTAACAGCCTTGGTTTTTTTATTAATGACAAATTGGTATGTTTTATCAAAATTTGTAGTAAAGCCGGTTGAAAAAGTTGCCGATGCTTTACATGAGATAGCGCAAGGCGGGGGGGATTTGACTAAACGCCTTAATATAGGTTCTGAAGATGAAATTGGACGTTTAGCTAAAAGCTTTGATGTTTTCGTTGATAACTTGCAATCTCTAATAGAAAGAATTTCAAAATCTTCCGATTCATTAATGAAGTACACTGTGGAAATAAAGAGCATCACTAATAAAAATTCAATGTCGATGCGTAGTCAATCAAACGATGTAGAGCAAATAGCAACTGCGCTGAGTGAGACAAGCAGCACGGCAAACGAAGTATCAGATAGTGCTGTTCGGACGGCAGAAAAGACATCTCAGTGCAGTGAGTTGGCTAATTCAAGCAGCCTTGTTGTTGATAGTGCAGTTTCTAATGTCAAAGAATTGGGGTTACAAATAGAAGCCACATCTTGTCGGGTGAAAGAGTTAAGAGTAAAAATTGACCAAATAAGTACGGTATTAGATGTCATAAAGGAAATAGCCGAGCAAACAAATCTGTTGGCGTTGAATGCGGCGATAGAGGCAGCAAGAGCCGGTGAGCAAGGTAGAGGTTTTGCTGTTGTTGCAGATGAAGTCAGGGGGTTAGCTCAGCGAACTCAAGACTCGACAAAAGAAATAGAACAAATTATTAATGAGTTACAAAGCTCATCTTTTGAAGCTAGTGAACAAATGGATAAAACCAGCGAAAAGCTTTCTGCTGCGCTAGAAGCGTCAAATAATACATCACACGCACTTTCTGATATTATTAGCCATGTGACAGTGATCACTGATATGAATACTCAAATAGCTACAGCCACTGAAGAACAAAACTCGGTAGTGGCAGATATGAGCGAAAAAGTAGAAATTATAAATTCGACAACTCAAGAAGCAGCTGAGAGTGCATCATATATAGATAAAGCGACCCAAGAAATAGACAGTTTGAGCTTAGAAATAAGAAAGGGTTTAGGTAAATTTACAGTGAAATAGGCATACTTTCTGCGTAGGACATTCCGGACAACTAAAAGTTTTGATAGTTTTGAGCTCATATGTGGCATAGCTCCTATCTTGACACCTGGAACTATTTATACGTAAAATAATTTACGGGTTCTCTAAGAAAGTATTGAGAGGAAATGCTATGAATAAGCTTCTTGTCTTTTTTTGTTTTGTTTTTTTGTATGGGTGTAGCAATAAAGCAATTTACGAAGGTCTAATGAATAATGAGAAAAACCAATGTGCAAATAGACCGACAATGTCCTCTTACTACGAGTGTATGAAAGGAGCAGATACAAGCTATGAACAGTACAATCGTGATAGAGAGAGAGAAGCTGATGCAGATAAAGTATATATAAATGATTAAATTGATATTAATGTTGATACAACTTATGGCATTGTGCTTACGGAAAACGAATCAACTTCCGCGCACAAAATAATGAGATGGCACTCGGTGCAATTAGAGCGATTCAAGCCTCTAATAAGAGTGTTCTATTTGTCGGGTTTGATGGTAATGAAACTGAAAAGAGCATGGCGTCGTTACAATATCTGGGTAATTTTTAATGTTGTTTTAGCCTCTTCGATCGTGCTCTTTGCTTGCTATTCTTACTACAACTGGTCATCTCTAGTGTTAGCCGCTAAAAAGGAGCAGGAAAACCATGTAAGACTGCTCAATAATTCCGTCATGTCTTATCTGAAGACACAAGATTCCCTTTTAGATGTATTGGGAAAGCAGCTTATTTATCAAAATGGTTTTCCCACCCGCCCAATACATGTCTCTCTGCTCGATAATATCATGGAAACCTACCCCGCGTTCATTGGTCTGGGTTTGGCTGATTATGATGGGAAAGCATTGATGGTCAGCTCTAACTTCGATCTTAACCATTTACCTAACTTAATGGAGCTGGCACAAACTAGAGTGTCTTACATGGAAGCGAGAGATAGTGATAAGATACATGCAGGTCCAACCTATACAGTCAACAGCCTGGACAGTCAAGCATTGGCCATTCCCGTTCGTAAAGCTATTTACTTGAACGACTCAGACAAGGCCGTGGCGGTAATGACAGCGGGAATTAGGCTTGACAAAGCCTCTCTTTTTAAAGACTACAAGCAAACAAATCAAACTCAAATCATCGAGATCATCCGTAAAGACCGCTACCCTTTGTTTACGACAGATAAAAGCACTCTTTATACTCAGCCTATCGAGCAACACTACTACAGCGAGTTAATGAAAAGACGCCATGGCAGTGATGCTATTTCATCTTTTGACTTCGTTGACTCACATTCAGAGACGTCACGTCAAGTAGTCACACTGTACAACAGCTACCTAGATTTTTGGTTTGTCTCGAAACTTGATAAACAAATAATCCATGAGACGTTTTATCACAGAATGATGCTTAGCCTCGCTCTCTTCACTTTTTACTTGATCTGGATTTTTAAACTCACCCAATCAGTTGCCAACGCAGAAGAGAAAAAGCAAGATGAGCTGATGAAGCTCGCCCACCTTGATTCTTTGACGGGAATAGGCAATCGCTATTTCGCGATAAAAAAGATCGATCAAGCAATTATAAGCAGTGCCCAAAGCGGACATTATTATGGCATTGTGTTTCTTGATATAGATAACTTTAAAAAAATTAATGACACCTACGGACATGAGCATGGTGACATCCTGTTGAAGGAGGCCACACAACGTATTCTCCATTATTTACGAAAGCATGACTATCTCACTCGCTTTGGGGGCGATGAATTCGTAATTTTATTACCAACCTTTGAAGTGGATTTACTTGCTGCTCAAGAGCAAGTCACATCCATTACTTCGAGGATACGCCAAGGACTCTCTGAGGTCTACAAATTTGAGTATTATGAGTACAATAGTAGCGCCAGTGTTGGAATTGTACTATTTAATAACGCATCTCAAACGAGCTACGAGTTACTCAAACAAGCCGACATTGCGATGTACCATGCAAAGCGCTCGGGTAAAAATAGAATCAGCTTCTTCAGGCCTGAGATGCAAAAGGCGGTATTTTCTAATTTTGAGTTAGAAAGAGACTTACGAGCGGCATTAAACAAGGAGCAATTTGAGCTCTACTATCAACCACAAGTAAATAAAGATGACATCGTTATTGGAGTTGAAGCACTCATTCGCTGGAGACACCCCCTAAAAGGCTTAGTTAGTCCTTATCATTTCATTTCTTTGGCCGAGAGCATAGGACTAATAATACCTATAGGTGAATGGGTACTCAAAACGGCTTGCAAGCAATTGGCTAAGTGGCAAGGTGACTCGACCAAATCCCATTTATCGATTTCAGTCAATATCAGCTACCAACAGTTCCACTCGAATAACTTTTCTAAGGTCATTCAAAAGCTAATTAAGAAATATGACCTCCCTGCCGGTAAGCTAAAGTTAGAGTTGACAGAATCCATGGTAGCTGATGACGTAGGGCGAGTAATACAATGCATGAACGAACTCCAAGCCTTAGGTGTTGAGTTCGCTTTAGATGACTTTGGTACAGGATACTCGTCATTGAGCTACCTTAAACAGCTTCCTATTAATCAGCTAAAGATCGACAGGTCTTTCATCTGTGAAATTGAGTCGAAGCCAAATGCCCGATCGATTATTGAGACGATTATTTCGTTATCCAATATTCTTGGATTGTGTATAGTTGCTGAAGGCGTCGAAACGAAATACCAACGAGATTATCTCGAATCATTAGGATGTATCGTGTATCAGGGTTATTACTACTCTCAGCCTCTACCCGTTGAAGAAGCTGAGAGTTACATAGAGAGCACTCATTTTTCTAGCTTGTAACTTGCGTCATCACTCCTAATGGTTTGCGCACTTACCAAAAATCGAGCTCCCATGTTATACGTACACATAAGCCCTGTAATGAAATTGCACTCAAATTTGCACTGCTAACAAGTATGCGGATCGGAGAAATCACCAGTTCGAAATGGGAGTATCTAGTACTTATGATTAGATTTCGATGACAACTAACGTAAGGTACACTCTGACGGCCCTCCCAGACTTGAACTGGGGACTAATCGATTGTGAATCACGGATTGAAGATCCGCAGCCAGAGGGGCTAGACAAACCACCTGTAGTCTTAAAATAAAATGTATCAAAGCTCCGGTAAGTCTTTCACACTTCACGGCCAAAATATTAGCTACCGCTCACTCTGTGATATTCGCTCCAAAAAAAGCGGCTATCAAGCCGCCTTCTCCCCAACCAAATACTTACTCAACGCATGCACCGCTTCGTCGTGCGCTACATCAAGCCGCCACAGCGTATGCGTAAAAACCGGCACCAGCTCATCGCGCCAAAGCTTCTCGGACATTCGCAACCCATTGCTCCGTAGCATCTTCTTCAAGTCATCCGCAGTCAGTCGCAACGCACCACGCCCTTGACATGCCCCACAAGTATTCATCTTCACTTGCCCAGTCCCGGCGCATTTCGGACACTTGGTACTCTTACTCGCCTGCTTCTCTGCGTATGTATCAAGCCGCGCCCGCTCTGCTTCAACAAGCCCATTCAGCCGTGCAATTTCTCCCTGATAATGTTTTTGCCTAAACTCGCTCGTCGCCGCCAGCTCCTGCTTCTCAGCTTTCGCTATGCTCAACTTGTACCCACGAATAAGCCGCTTGCTCCGCTTGGCTTGTTCACTGTGCGACTTCCACAGAGTCTTCAGTTTGCGCGCCTGGTCAAGCGTCGGCGTACCATGAAACGCATCTATCGCGGTCAGCACGATATGCTTGCCCAGGTCTTTACGGACATTCTCTCCCTGCCTGAGTTCGTCGAGCAGTCGTTGCTCAATCCGCTCCCGAGCTTGCGCGTCATCAAGCCACCGCCACATGATGGCATCACTACCCAAAGGATGTTCGCGCTGCAACTTACCCAACACGCCCAAAATCACATCACCAGTCAGTGTCTGGCGCCCACGTTGCATGCTTGGCGTCTTCTCCAAATGCATACGAATAAACAGTTCTAGTCCTTGGCTCATGCGGCACCTCCCAATGTCGGCCCCTGCAATTGGCCGGTTAAGTATTCAGTAATCAGTGTTTTCATTTCGTCTGCGCTATAGCAGTAGACGAATAGATAGCTTTGGCTAGTCAATCGCATTTCCCACTTGCGCTGGTCGGCGCTAATGCGTCCGCCACCCGGCTCTTTCGCTTCAATGCGCAGGCCGTGATAGCCGCAGGCCGCGACATCGAGAATGTAGTCTGGGTAACCTGGCTGACCACCAAGGCGATAAAAATCAGCTCGGGCTTTCTTGCCGCGTTTGCCTTCGTTTGGCACATGCGTCAAAAAATCACCCACGGTAATGCCAGCAATCACGGTTTTGCGCGCCCACTTCACCAGTTCTGCGCACTCTTCGGTTTCAGCCTCACGGCGCACTTTCTTCACGCTGCCGCCCTGCTGCTTAATCCGTCCCAGCTTGCGCTCTAGAGAATAAACGTTGTCATCAAACATACTTGGCCCCCTTAATCTCAATAACGCCGTCACGCACGCGGCGCATCAGCGTGATGTGCAATGCGCGCAGCATGTACTGCTCGCGCTCTCCTGAGTCGAACTCGTAACCGATTCGGCCATCAATGACATCATGGCAAGCAGAGCACGCATCGACGCCCCAAATATCATCGGATTTGTACGCCATTCCGTGGGTTTCGCTTGGCAGGTGCGCAAACACGACAGTTTCAGGGTTGTAATTACACACCCCGACAATCTGCAGTGCGCATTGCTGTCCACGCGCCGCGTCAGTAAGTTTCTTGCTGCGTAACGCAGGTGCTTTCGCCTTCATGCAAACCCCAGCAATGTGTTAACTGCATTATCGACCTGGCCCATATCTTCAAAATGGCCATGCAGTATGTGATTCCAAATAACCGTCAGTGACGCGGTGTAGAGCTCATCGAACTCGCGCTCGTCCATCCGCGCAAAGCTGATCGATTTAGCCTCACGCTTCACGGTGCCATTTGGTAGCGTCACGGTTTTATAAAACCCCGCTTCCGCAACAACCCACTTCCGATAAGCCTCGAAACTCTTCTCCACTTCGATACTGGCGCGCTTTGCGGCCATGGCATCCAGGTAATTACTAGCCAGCTCTTGCAGCGCTTGCTCCGCGCCGCCTAATTTGCTCAGCTCTTTCGCAAATCGACATACCAGGTTGCGCTCATGCGGCGAGATAGCCCCACCTTTTGGCGTCCAGTAATCAAAGCCGAGATTCAGCAGCGCAAAAAATTTACGGTGAAATCGTGGGTTTCTATTCTCTTTAAAATGAGCTTCGAGCACTGTACCGACGCGCTTTTTATCGACTAATGACTTGTCATTATCCGTCAGCGGCATCAACGTACCGCCCGGTAGTTTTACGAGAGAGAGCTGCATCAGTCGTAGTCCCTCTCATTCCCGCAGAAAAACTTACCCAGCCACAGCACGTAACCAATGAGTGCGATTACAGCCCAAACAGCAAGGCCTATTTCTTGTACCGTCATGCCGCCTCCCGCTCTGCTTTTTCTTCCAGCCACGTGACGGGCACCAAGCGATACACATGCACAATCGTGCCGCGTTCGCTCGTGTAGTACGTTCGCTGTTTTACTAGGCCATGTTTACAGGGACTGACTTCGCGCAGCCTTGCCGAAATTGCGGCTTGCGTGTCCGGCGTATCGGGGAAGAAATATTGGATATCCGCTTCGATTTCTCTCAGCGTTTTCCATGCCGATCCACGCGCAATCGTTGCTACTCTGCTGAACTGCGTACCTTGTTTGAGTCGATACTTGCCCGATTTCACCCACCTAGCGGCATGCCTGCGAATCGCCATCATTTCTTTGAGCGGCGTTCGCATCGGGTGCTTTTCGATTAATGCCATTGGTCGTTACCTCACTTGTACTGCGTATCGAGGGGCACTACGCGGTTTTTGGCGCGCTGTGGGTACTGACCCACGTAAGCACCGCCGCGTTTAGTGATCACTGCAATATCTTCAAGCTTGCCGTTTGTGCCAAACCGTGCCGCGATTTCTCTGACAAACGGCATCATGCCGGCCTCAGTCAAAAGCTCGGCTGTTAGCTTGCGGTCATGCTGCATAGCCAAGCCTTGCGCGCTCGATATCGATGTAGCGCGCCACTACTTTTTCTGTTGGCATCAGCATGTGAATGCCAAAGTAGAAGCCACGTAATTGGGCGAATTGGCACATCACCACCGCGTTATCGCGCCCTTGCACGCCGCGTTTTTGCCAGCCACGAACGGTCACCTCCGATTTACCGGTGCAACCTGCGATCTCCTTAATGGCCTGGGCCTTGTCAGAACTGTGCAGTGATAGCAGACGCACGTATGCTACAAAGGCATCCGCCGCTAGCTCTGCGCGCATTTCGTCAGCGTTGAGCGAATTATTCATAACGGACTCCTTTTTTTCCGAGTTGTGCAATCCGTGCGAAAACACTCCCGCGCCGGAAATCTTCAGGCAATGGCTGCTCTGTCTGGCTGTTCCGAATATCGTTTTTGTGCACGCAGCTACGCGCTGGTAGCGCATACTGCGTGCTTGGCATGTCGCCGTTGCGCTCTCGCAGCTTCCAGTACCGAAACCGCTCGGCAAAGCGCTTCTCTGCTTGCGCTTCACTCAGGTCATGGCGAATGGCGTATGCCACGTCTTGGCGCACGAATTTTTCAACGTCGCTCTGTGCTGGCTTGCGGGCTATCAGTCGCTCGTAAGCTAGACGCCAATCCTCGGTATCGCACCAAGCAACAAACTTTCCGCAGCTTGGGAAAAAATCCGTTTCTTCTTGGCGTGCACGGTCAAGGCCAATGCGCACTTGCGTCATCGACACCACCCCGCCGCTGATCATCGCTTTCACGTAGTTTCGCTTGGCCAGTGCTACTGCTTTCTCGTTAGGCAGAGCACTGCGCCAGGCCGGGAAGATAGATTGCAGCTCATCAAAGATCTGGTTGATCACTCTCGCTGCAAAGCTCTCTTGGTCGTTTTGTTTCTCGCGGTAGTCACCGCCGCCAATGGGCAGCTTTCTGACGTTCGCACTCACTTTCCTCATGGTCATTGGTCGTTACCTCAGTAGTCCGAGCCGATGGCATCCAAGTTTCGGATCCAGCTCGTGTCTGTGTTATCTGGTACAAATGGGCCCGATTGCCCCGTCTTAGCCATGCCGGATCTCGACAAACGCGCCAGATTTAAATAGCCGTCAAATTTTGATGGCCGGAATAGCGTTGACGGTCGAAGGTATTGCGCCATTTTGGCGTCATGGCCCCATTCTTCGGTTTTGTGGTCGATGACTAGCATCAGATCTGGGACGGAATGGCCGTCGCTCAGACGGGCAGAGATGTGTTTAGCGTTGGATTTGCAGCTTTTGAATTTTGACTGGGTTCGCTGATTCAGATGTTCGATGACTTGCTTCACCTCGACGTCTCGGTCGGTCAGCGATTCATCGCTCGGCGAAGCCGACTCTACCTTGCTAGATCTCAGTACTTGCTTAGTATCAGTACTTACTAGTGTCGGCTCAGCCTGATTAGGCTTAGCCTGATTAGGGTTAGCCGTATCAGGAGTTTCGTTTTCGGGTTTACCCTGATCAGGGTTAGCCGTATCAGGTGAGTTGGCGGCATCCGCTGGCGTGTCATAAACCGTGTAAGTTATCTTGCCGGTTGCGTGTTTTTTAGTGACAACAAAGCCCGACTTCTTAAGCTCGCGGAGGATGTTATACACACCCTCTTTGCCCGTTTTCTTTTCCGTTCCATCGGTGACTTTCACTAGCTGCTCAACGCTCACTTTCCAGTGATCAGGCTTGGATAACAGGTACGACAAAAGGCCCATCGCTTGGAATGAGAGCTGATTGTCTGCATAAACCGTATTGTCTATCACAGTGAATCGTTGATTGCGCTTGGCTCTTACAATGCTCATAACTCAATAGCCCTTAATGCAGGCCCTGCCATTTCTTTGGCAACGGTGTGATGGCGGATGCATGCTGAGTCCCTGCCATCTCAGGGTCTCCCATCGCATTAAGCGTTAGTGATAGACGCATCTGTCCGGGACGAACGCCGCGGCGCTTGGCCGCTGCGTTAATCACAACTTCGTTAAACGTGCTAATGTCGCTCGCGTATTGCGCGTCACCGTCACCAACGTCGTCACGATTGAAAATTTCAGATAGCGCCGCTTCGGCGCTTTCATCGTTAAGCAGGCGTCTGATTGCGTCCTTCATTGCGTTACGACTCACAGCTCCCCCTCACGCTCAGCGTTATCTACAACAAGCGCGATGCGGCGCTCATGCGGTTGAATTGGACAGAACTCGCCCTCGATCGGCTCTCGCTCATGTTTATCAAGAGAGCGCTTATCGATTTCAGAGAAAAACTCAAGATTTGGCCGTTTTTGTTCACGCCACGCGGCCATGACTTCGTCATAAAGCAATGGATCATCGGCAAGCAAATCAATCACGGCATCGATTAGAAGCACGTTAGAAATAACTGCCTTTGGCTGCCCCAACTTCGCGCTAACCAGAGATAGCAAGTCATTCTCGTTTTCTGTAAATCGGACTTTCACTTGGCTATCTCGCACTTCATTAATCGATAAGCCAGGCTTGCCGATCAGCCGCTTCTGCTCCAGCTGGTCAAGCCGCTTGTGAATATAGGTTTTGGTCATTGGTCGTTACCTCGTTATTGGTCGTTGGTTTTTCTAAAACAAGCCTAAGGCCCTTCATATCCCTCTGATATGTCGTAGGGTTGTACTGATAAGGGATGTCGGGGCTTAGATGGCACAAAAGCGCAACGCGCTCTGGTACTTTTCTTTTCCAGTGCGCAGCTCGTTCGACGCCAAAGGCTTTGGCGATACGCGCCTCACTACCGAAAATGTTTATTAGCAGGTCGTACAGTTGGTCGTTTCGCGAGTTCATAGCTACCTCCGATACGTCCAAGTGTACGTTTACTTACATTTGCAGGCAAGTTTTTCTACGTAAGTTTTTATATTGAGTGATGTGCGAAAATGTAGAGAATTGTGTGAACATAACTAGGAGCGGCCAAATGCTTGACTTTGGCGGTAGGCTTAAAAAAAGACGTGATGAACTGGGGTTAACTCAAGATGATGTAGCGGCCGGTGTGACGAAGCTGGTTCCTGAGATCACCTTCAATAGGGTCACGGTATCAAACATTGAGAATGGCACTCAGAAAAGCGTCAAGGACCGTATCCTTCTGGCTCTAGTTAAGGTTTTGAAATGTTCACCTGACTGGTTAGTTTATGGAGAAGGAAGCCAAGAACAGTCACCAGCTCAGGGGAATATAGCGAAAGGTCCAATTGTAGAGCAAAAATGTCCTCTAATAAGTTGGGTACAGGCTGGGGCTTTTACGACCATACAAGAATTTTCTGAGCAGGATTATACGTATTACCCATGCCCTGCCAGATGCGGGCCTCGAACTTATATTCTAGAAGTTAGGGGAGATTCCATGTCGCCTCGGTTTGAAGAAGGTGACCTAATCTACGTAGATCCTGACATTGTCGAGCCAAATCATGGCAAATTCGTCATTGCTCAGCTTGAAGAATCCCCAGAGGCAACGTTTAAACAGCTACAAATACTTGATGGTCGAAAGCTATTAAAAGCTCTTAATCCAGACTACCCGCCAGAACTTAGGTACATTCAAATAAACGGGAACTGTAGGTTAGTTGGCACTGTAGTAGCCCATGTGAGACCCGTTTAGCTCCATCAACCCGCCTATATAACGGTGTTCCAACTTGTGAAGAAGCCCGCATTAGCGGGTTTTTTTTGTTTCATACCTTCCTCACTTCAACAAAATGTAAGTTTTTATACATTACCCATTGACAGAGTGGCGTAAGTTTCTATACATTAAAAAGTAGAAAAACAAACAAACGAAAAAGCCCCGCACAAGGCGGGGCTAGTTCGGGGAAGCGCAACGACCAAATCGAACTTCCCAGCCGCTTTCGCGGCTTGAGGTAACAACCAATCTCCACTGGGGGATTGGAGCCAGGTTAACGACCAAGAAAACCTGACAAGTAATGAGCTAACGACCAAGAAAGCTCACAACCAAATGATTGAAAACCACGACGCAGTAAGTTCATAGCTACGACGTGAGCCACAACCACGAGAGGATTGTAACATGATTCCAGGCATTGATAACCATTACGACGCTCAACTCGCAGAGCATACAAACAAGCTCGACCGCCAAGATGCTCGCGCCGATGAACTGAAGGCATTCATTGAGGATGGCAAAGACCGAATCTTGGGCAATAGAGAGTTCTGTGGCCTATCACTCAGTGACTTTGGCTCTTTCTACTTCGGCGACTTCCAAGAAGGAAAAGCTGCCGACGGCCTACTCAAGTTTTTGATGGACTACGACCCCGACGCGCCACACGTCATGCAAAAGCTACTTAGCTTACAAGCATTCGCATACAGCGCTCTAGATTCGTTCTTTGAAGAACACCGCCAGCGCATCGAACAAGCATTCGAGCTGCAGAACAGAGAGGCGGCCTGATATGAACCTCCAAGAGAAACAAGAGCAACTGCAAGCTATGTTCGAACCTGACGATATCGAATGGCGAGTACAGAGAGCCGGGATCGTCGGCGAAAAAGCTTGGCTAATGGCAGTCCCTTATATCACTGCACGTGCTGTTCAAGAACGTTTTGACGAGGTGTTTGGCCCATTCGGCTGGGAGCCAGTGTTTCGCGACATAGTCTCAGAAGGGAAAGTGATTGGCTGCCAGTGTGGCATTACCGTTCATACCGATAGCCGCAGTGTCACCAAATGGGACGCAAGCGAAAACACCAACATCGAGGCCATTAAAGGTGGTCGCTCCACCGCAATGAAGCGGGCTGCTGTTCAGTGGGGAGTTGGGCGCTACTTATATCAAATGGACACAACATTTGCTGAATGCCGAAAAACTACAGGCTTTCGCGACAAGCTTTACGGGAATATCCATGTGGTAAGGCAAAAAGGTAAACCGGATGAATATATCGATTGGCGGACGCCCTCTCTCCCTCATTGGGCCATTCCCAGGGAAGACCTTTCTCCCTACCTTGATGCAATTCGCAAGGCAGAAGATATGGATCAACTCTCGTGCGCTCTTGAGGGAGCAGTCAAAGCCATAAACGCAGCCCAGGATGCTAATGCGAAAAAAGAATTCACCAAGCTAAAGAAAGAGAAATACCAAGAGCTCAACTCTAAAGCTTCGGAGATCAACGAAAGAAAGACTGAAGAGTTGATGGCCAAAGCAAAAGAGCTTGAAAACCTTCTAGCGAATATCCCGACTAAGGGCGCTTTGTTTAATGCCTTCGAGAAAGGTATCGGTCAACTGCAGAAGCAAGCCAAGAAAGACGGGATATCGGCGGAGGGCGCAACGGATGCTTTGCGCAGCACCTACAAAGCACTGAAATCAAAAATGGATGAGGGTAACGACCATGACCAATAAGACTCAACTAGTGACACTTGAAGATATCACCAAAATGCCAGCAGCAACGGCAGTAGACGCCCTGCGCAGTAAAGAGAGTGTTCAGCCAATCATCGACCGTGTGCGCCGGGAAGCGACAAGCGAAGTTCTAGACGTCAACCAAAAGAAAGACCGCGAGAGAATGGGCTCTCTTGGTCGCAGCGTTAGCACAAGCAAGACAACACTCATTAAGGCTATCAAGGCGGCAATCTCTGATATGGAAGCCAAGGTGAAAGATGTTAAAGCGACCTGTAAATACGCAGAGGAAGAGCTTAACCAAATCCGTGACGAAGTACTGGCACCTCGCAAAGCTTGGGAAGAAGAACAAGCGCGGATCAAGAAAGCTCGCGAAGAAGAAATGCTCGGGCGTATCGACAATATCCGTGAAATGGGTAACCCGAATAACGCTGGAGACCTGTCGGCTCTGAAAGAGATGGCGAATGCACTGGAAGCTATGCCCATTACCAAAGAACACTTTGAGGAATTCTTAGGTGATGCCCTAGCCGCTCGTGACGATGCGCTGAAAAGCATCAACAACGCAATCATTACCCAGGTGGAGGAAGAGGCTCGAAACAAGGCGCTTAAAGAGCAAGAGCTGACTATTGCGATCAACAACATCAAGCTCAAGCCAACAGAGGCCTTCTCGAAAAACTCTTACGAAATTCAGGCAATGATGAGTGAGCTCGACACAATGCTCACTTCTATATCAGAAGACAAATTCGGCGAGCGCACACAAGAAGCAGAAAGCGCGGCAGCCCAGGCCAAGCATCAACTCCAAATGCTTTTTAACTCTAAGCGTCAGCAAGAGGCTGAAGAGTCAGCAAAAGTGGAGCAAGAACAGCAAAGTCGAGCGACCGTTACCCAAGAAGCGCAAGCCGCAACCCAAACGGTAGCACAGCCTCAAAATGTAGCCCCTGCCATGCAGAAAGCTACTGACCTGGCACCGAGTGCTAAGCAGCAAATCGATAACGGCATGGTTTCAATCTCAATGCGCGAGTACCGCCACTTGCAGCAGTGCGAAGCAGAGCTGGACGCACTTAAAGCGCACGGAGTTGATAACTGGTCTGGCTATGACGATGCCATGGCATCACTAAACGACCGCGCAGCATAACAATGCCCGCCCCTGGCTTCAGGGGCATCTATAAGCGCATTGCCGACAGTGTGCTTATAGATACCGCTCTTTAACAATTTGGAACGCGATGGAATACCAAACACAGACTGTCAGTAAACAAGAGGCGGCAGAGCTGGTTGAGTTATACCGACGGCGAGGCACAAAAGTGGACGTGCATTATTCAGGCGAGGAAGCACTGATCATCGTTCACCAGAACGGCAAACCCAAGCGGTATACGCACCACCTTTACCGCCGAACTAATTAACAAACGAGGTAACGACCATGACCGATGAAACGGAAAAGAAACCAGAGTACGACCGAGTAACCAACTTTCCCAAGTTAATGCAGGACATTGACGGCGGGGTTGTCGCTAACGTACTCGGGCTTGCTCTATCTAACGTGGGCCGCGCAGTGGCAGCGGCCAACAAACAGGGCGAAGTCACCATCAAGCTGAAGTTAAAGCCAGGTGGCAGCAGTGATAACTCATTCTTAGATGTTATCGCGGGCATCACCGTGGACGAGCCAAAGCTCAACTTCGGTAAGAAAAAAGAGGACTTCCAGTACCGCTCTATTGCCTACGTCGGAAAAGGCGGGAAGCTGACCTACGACCGCCCTAAAGAAGATGTTAACGGCCAAATAGCTTTCGATGAACCACGCAAACTCAAAGAGGTGCGCTAACCATGATGGACAAATCCGCAATCACGCAAATTCAAACCCTGGGCTCTGCACCAGAGTTGCTTAAGCAACTGACAGGTACTGGTTTCCCGGTTGCTGCCCTACCCGATAACTTCAACCTCCACTCACTTGAGCAGTATATGCCGCAGCGAAACCAATTTCGCGGGGTGATGAAAAGCAATCACATCGATGAGTTCATCAACTACGCGATCAAGTACGAACAAGACGGCGCACAGTGCTTTATTGATCCTGACGTGATGACCGCAGAAGCCATTTTCGACCTGGGTACCCAAAAAGAGCCTGGGCATTGTAAGCACCAGGCAAAACTAAAGCTCAAACCCACGGCCGATTTCCGAGCACTCAAAGAAATAGACGGTGAGCGTAACGCACAGAAAGTGCTTGCCGAATGGATTGAAGACTACAGCGGCAATTTACAGGCATTTGAAGGCAACGGAACGCCGATCGACATTTCCGTCGCCAGCGCAGCCGTTCGTAACATGACATTTGAGCACAAACGTGGCGGTGATTCTTCCGTTGAAGATTTTAGCGCCAGTCAGTCTGAATACGAGTCAATGGCGATCCGCACCAAAGAAGAATATCCGATGCCAGCGGTATTCAAGTTCACCTGCACTCCCTATCACGGACTGTCAGAGCGCAGCTTTGAGTTACGCATGAGCGCTATCGGCAACCAAACCCTAGTGCTTCGTATCAAAAAGCTCGAAGCGCACGTGGAAGCCATGGGCGAAGAGTTCAAAGGCATCATCATCGACAAGCTAACCAGCGAAGACGCTAAGCACATCAAGACGTTTATCGGCCAATTCGCAAGCTAAGCCAAACCTGGGGCTCCGGCCCCTTTTCAAACGACCAGCATGAGGTAACGACCAATGACCACACCATTTTCAGCACGACTACATCAAGCGCGCATTGACGCCGGGCTCACTCAGGTATCTGTGGCAAAGCAGCTCGACTGCGCCCGTCAAACCTATCTAGATCTTGAAACGGGAAAGACAGAGCCGCGGTTAAGCAGTATCGAGGCGCTATCCAAAATTCTTGGCGTCGATAAAAACTGGCTTGCGTTCGGTGAGAGATCTGGTGAGCCCTACCAGCCGGCCGTGATCAACATTGATGGCACTAAATACGTGCGTCGCGAGCAGGCTGCGTGAGGTTCCCAATGAGTAGAAAGACGAAAAAGCGGAACAAGAAATTCAACGCATTAACATCATTTCGCCGACTTGCTAGCGCTACAACTCATAACCTGGCTGTTGCGTGGGTTCAGGGTGAGAACAAAGAGAGCTGTGTATTCAACTTGAAGAGTGGCAAGCGCGAGAAGGTAACTCGCATGATGGCTCAGGCGCTTGGCGAAGCGCCTCACCAGTGGACGATATTGCTTGCTGTTTTCTGCCGCCGCCAAGATGGCCAAGAGTACGCCAAATACTTTGAAGTGCAGACAGGCGCGAACTATTACGAGAGCGATCTAATTGAAGCGATGCGAGAGCATCAGGATGCACTTATCGCACAACAAAACCCAGAGCACTTTATCTCCGCGGGATATATGGCATCACCCCACCCCATTGAATTCGACGAAAAGCAGGCCGGCAAAATTTTCGCGAGCATGGGCGGATGGGATTGCCTTTCGAAATGGGAAGCCAGAGAGCTTGGATTACTTAACGAGGAGGCTGCATGAGCTACAAACTGATTTACGCAGATCCACCATGGCGCTATCGCGACAGCGCGAACTCGGGAAAACGCGGCGCCAAGCATAAGTACCCGGTGATGAAGTTAGAAGATTTAAAACGCTTGCCTGTGTGGGATTTGGCTGACGAGCAATGCCTTCTTGCGATGTGGCATGTGCCAACAATGCCGATGGAAGCCGTCGAGCTTTGCCACGCATGGGGATTCCGCTTGATGACGATGAAGGGTTTTACTTGGCATAAGATTCACGCCAAAAGCGGCAAAGACTGCATGGGCATGGGCCATCTAACCCGTGGTAACTCCGAAGATATGCTATTTGGCGTGAAAGGCAAGCTGCTAGAGCGATTGGATGCCGGGATCATTCAGCATGTCACTGCGCCACGAGGACAGCATAGTGAGAAGCCGGCAGTGTTTCGCGATTTACTCACAGAGCTAGTTGGTGGCGTACCGCGGATAGAGCTGTTTGCTCGTCAAAACATTGAGGGATGGGATGCTTGGGGTGATGAGTGTGAATCTACTGTAAAGCTTGTCTGCTCGACCTTTGATCGGTCTAAAACATCGAGCTTTCTGTGACATGCGTGCACTCTTGACAAGCTAACTGATTTGAAAAGACCTTCATTTTAAGCCATAATCAACAAAATTTTGTACAAAGGTGGTCAAATTGCTTACTAAACTCCTATTCAGTAACTTTTACTCGTTCGCAGAGGAGCAGGAGTTGTCATTTGAAGTCGGAAAAAAGCCTTCCGCTTCTTATTATGACATTGATGCACCATCTGGAGAGCGTGTTAATAAGGTAGCGGCAGTCGTTGGTGCCAATGGCGCTGGCAAAACCCAATTCCTTCGTCCATTAGCTTTTTTAAGCTCATTCATTATTGATTCGGCTTTTGATCTCAAGCCGGATGAGGCTATCCCTTTTATCCCACATCAACTATTTAGAGATAAGCCAACTTCCTTTGAGCTTCATTTTACACTAGCCGAGCAGGAGTATAAGTATATTATCTCACTGACTAGGAAGCGTATAATTAGTGAGGCTTTATACAAAAAAACCAGCCGAAGTTTTTCATATGTTTTTGTCCGCGAGCTGGATGATAATGGGGGCTATACGTTTAAGCAGAAAGGTTTTGGTTTCTCTGTCACACAAGGAAAAAAAGTAAGAGAGAATGTATCAGTAATATCAGCGGCATACCAACAAAACGTATCTACCGCTAATGATATATATGAGTTTTTCAAAAAATTTGTTTCTAACCTTACCTTCAGAGGTCGTAGACATTTTCATGAGGCTGCAATAGTAGAGGTCGCCGAGTACCTAAGAGATAATGAAACATTGATGGATATGGTGCACCAGGCTATATTCGATCTCGATCTTGGAATTGATGACATTGAATATAAAGAGCATACTTTTAACGATGAAAGTGGGAAAGAAATAACATTTCCTTTCCCATATGCTGTACATAAATGTGAGAATGGTGCTTTTTCTCTACCTCTTTTTGAAGAATCAAGTGGCACAAAAGCCCTCTTCGTGCTTTTAAGACGAGTTGCTCCCGTGCTGCAATTTGGGGGCATTGCAGTACTAGATGAGATTGACAACGATCTTCATCCACACATGCTTCCCGTTATTTTAGATTGGTTCAAGCACAAAGAAACCAATCCTAATGACGCTCAGTTGATATTTACTTGCCACACTCCAGAAGTCTTGAATATCTTAAAGAAGCATCAAGTCTATCTAGTGGAGAAAGAGAACTTAGCAAGTGAAGCGTGGAGGCTGGATGAAATGGTCGGCATTAGAGCAGATGATAATCTTTATGCTAAGTACCAGGCAGGCGCGCTAGGTGCAGTACCAAACGTTTAGGGAGAGATGGCAGCATGTCGAAGCCAAAACGAAGAGCCGGCCGAAAAAGTCGCAGGGTTAGCGTCACATCTTTATTGATTGTTGGGGAAGGAGTCCACGATAGAGCTTTCCTAAATCACATGAAAGGCCTTTACGATGATAGGCATAACGGCCAAACCATCAAGGTTGAATCATCTGACGGGGGATCACCTGGGAATATTATCAGAGCAGCGTGTAAACAAAAAGAGGCAGCCTATGACCGACGCTTTGTTCTCATGGATGGTGATGTAGAGATCACAGAAAAAGACTGGTCATCTGCTAAAAAACACGGTATCGAAATTATTATCTCTAACCCTGTGTGTCTCGAAGGTATGTTGCTATCTGTTTTGGGGGAAAGAGCGGGGGTGGATGGCTCTCAGTGCAAAGCGAAGCTTAAGCCATATTTGGGAGGCCCGCCTACCAACAAAGCAAGTTACGAGAAGTCATTCCCAAAACCTGTTCTCGATGAAACAGATAAAGAGGAGATAGTGAAATTGAGAGCTCTAATGTCTAACTCGACTCAATAAGATACTGTCAATACTAACGATCGGCTAATCATTATCTCTTCTAGTTTGAAAAAGCGGCCCTAGCCTCCAGAGGTCGCTATTCGGACAACAAAGCGGACAAGAATGTTATCCCTCTCCAGCGAAAAATAGGAATCCCCATGCCCGAACAAACATTAACCTTTGATTGGTCTAACCCGACAACTAGTGAGCGGCTTCCGCCAGACACTCTGAACAGAGCTCGATATGCTTCATTCTTACATAATTACCTGGTTGATGTATCAAAAAATGGGGGTTACGTTCTTAATTTAAACGCTAGCTGGGGAGCCGGAAAGACCTTCTTCATCAAGCGGTGGCTGGATAGCATTGAAGATACTCACCCTGTAGTTTACATAGATGCATGGAAGCAAGATTATTCAGATGATCCAATGTTGACTGTTGTATCATCTTTAATAGATGCTCTTAAATGTCAGCTTCCCCCAGAAAACCAATCAATAGATAACATTGTAAAAACATCAGCTAAATTCTTAAAAACAGCTGCACCTATATTAACCCGAGCTTTGTTTAAAAAAGCTACAGGTATCGATATCCACGCTTTTTCAGATACAGGAGGTGGCCCTGAAAGCGAGCAGCTTGAAGAGGTGGATTCCTCAGAGGCCATAAGCGAGTCTGCAGCTAAATTAGCCAAGTGCTTAGTCGATGAGCATAATGAAAAGCTACATTCTATTCAATATCTTAGAGAACAGATTGAGATATTAGTTACAGCCGTCATATCACATAAGAATAAACTTAAATCACCTGCTTTCGTATTTATCGACGAATTAGATCGTTGTCGCCCGAGCTATGCTGTTGAAATGCTAGAAGTCGTTAAACACTTTTTCGAGCTAGATAATATTGTTTTCGTTGTAGCGACGGATACAGAGCAACTTCAGCATACCGTCAAAGCAGTATACGGCAAAGACTTTGATGCCAAGAGGTACTTAGGGCGATTTTTCCGCCGTAGATACACTTTAACGCCCACCTCGCTGTACGCTTTTTCTGCCAGCGTTATTGAAAAATACCATAATAAGGAAAGTGTCAATCTCTCTGGGCACACCCCTTATATTAATGGCCTACCTGAAGTCGCATGCACTATATCTACTACTGCATCTATGTTCAGTCTTTCACTACGAGATACCGAACAGCTCGTTGATAAATTTTTGTCAGTGCTTAGCAATACAGAAAAAACACTCAGTCCTCATTTATTACTTATCCTATTCGTTTTATATGAGGCAAACAAAAAACTGTATGAAAAATGGATAGAGGCCTCGCCAGAAACTAGCTTCAAAGAAGCTATCAGTAGCATGGGATATAGTCACCTAGGGTTTTATATTGACTACCATGAAAACATGCAAGACTTGGTGCCTATTGATGCGCAAGAGACAATTAGAAAAGTTAAGATTGATCTATGTACACTTCTCGAAACTGCTAATATGGCATGCAGTGAATATGACAACGCTAAAAAAACAGAAAACTATGAGTGGCTAGAATTAAGTGTACCAGATCCATCTGGTTATGAAGACAGTATAAAAATCTCATTCCAACAATCTTTGTTTAACTTAAAGGCGACTAAGGCAGATTATAAAAACTGGGTGGAGCTAGCAATATCATTCGATCAGTAAATGACACATGAATAATATAGCAGTCCCTTCCATAACCACAAGGCGCGACTTACCTTCAACCAAGGAGGTCGCCCATGCTATGTACTCGATGCCAAACCAGCGAAGCTATTGCCCATACACGCTTCGACTCATACTGTGAAAGCTGCAGCCTAGACGTCGCACTGGGCCTGCTCTCTGCATGTCGTCTATCTGATACCGCAATCAAAGCCCTTATTGCGTCTGGCTGGGATATGCCAGTCACCACACTCCCTCACTACTCTGCAACCGACATAGCAAAAGAGATCGGTGTCTCTCCCCAGAGAGTGGGCCGAGTGGCCAACGCAAATAATCTTAAACGCCAAGAGTTCGGTGAATGGCGGCTCGACCAGGCCGCCAATAGCAAAAAGCAAATCGAAACCTTTTGGTACAACGACCAAGGCCGAAAACGGCTATTACAACTCTTTGAGGTAACAACCAAATGACCAAACCAATAGAACTCGTACAGCCCAATGATTGGGTTGAATTATCTTTACTAATCAAATTGACCGGGCTAAGCGCACGAACAATCGAAGATTTTCGTCTTGGCCGATGGAATGAAGGCGTTGAATACATCCGGGTATCACCATCCGGCAAGCAGAATGGCCGCAAGATAATGTACAACCGCAAGGCCATTGACGAATACTTCAACTATGCCCAGAGGATCGCGTGATGACACCAGAAGGCGTGGAAGTTCGTGGTACGTCAATTCGTATCTGGTTTTTGTACCGCGGCAAACGTTGCAAAGAAACACTTAAAGGCTGGAAGGCGACGCCGGCCAATATTCGCAAGGCGGGACGGCTGCGCGCCGTCATCGTCTCTGAAATATCAGACGGCACCTTTGACTACCTGGCGCGATTTCCCAACTCCAAGAGAGCGTTAGAGCTGGGTAACGTTGAGTCATTGGGGAGGTCTATGACTGTCAAAGCGCTATTTGAACGCTGGCTTAAGACCAAAGAATCTATCAATACCCAAACGACTATCAGAAGCAAGCGACACATAGCTCTAACGTGTACACGCCTACTCGGCGAAGAAAAGCTCGTTGTGAATGTGAATTATGAGGACGCACTAAAGTTTCGTCATGAGCTACTTACAGGAGAAAAGTCCTACAAACGAATTGCTGGCGTAAAAGGTCGCGCCAGTAGTACGGTTAACGCCTACATGTCGATTTGTTCAGAGGTGTGGAATTTTTCAAAGAAGTCCGGATACCTCGAAAACAATCCATTCGAAAAAATTAAGGGGCTGCCGATCGATGGAAGAGAGCCCGACCCGCTTGAATACAATGAGTTTTCTCGCTTGATCAATCACCCTGCTATTAAAGCGCACGAACGTAACCTCTGGACCGTCGCCATCTACACGGGGCTTCGGCATGGTGAGATTTGTGCATTGGCTTGGGAGGACATAGATTTAGAAAAAGGCATGCTTTATGTGTCACGAAATCTGACATCCGGCGGGTACTTCAAACTGCCGAAAACCAAATCAGGCGAGCGCACAATCACTTTGCTCCAGCCTGCGATTGACGCATTAAAGAGCCAAAAGGCCATAACGTTTCTTCGCTCAGCACATGAGATCTCTGTCCAACAACGAGAGCCAGGAAAAACCAGGCATGAGCGTTGCCATTGGGTGTTTCTCACGCGAAACGGCAGTCATTACAGCAAGCACGGGCTCTCTAGCATGTGGAACAGTTGCATGCGGCGAACAGGCATTCGCCGTCGCAGCCCGTATCAAACAAGACATAGCTATGCATGTTGGATGCTCACTGAGGGAGCAAATCCAAGTTGGATCGCTTCGCAAATGGGGCACAAAAATGCAACCTTAGTGCTTACGACATATGGCAAGTTCATGCCTAGCAGGAGTGTAGACCAAGCGAATTACCTTAACCAAAGGCTCGCAGCTGTGTCCCATACGTGTCCCATTGATGAATCTTACTCACGAAAAAACCAAGCAGGGCGGGGAAGCGAGGAATAAGCACGGTTTTGTTGTTCAAAATGGAGCAACAAGTCCGTATCAGCCAGGATAAGAGGGCGGATCAGTAACTGCATAACACGACCGAATTAATCCGGCCCATGTTCAAACTGTTTTAATGACTCATTGGGCGTATGCCATGGTGCCTTCGACGCCGTGTGAATGTGAAAATTTGGCGCGCATTGTGGGGCGGTATCCAAAATTCCCAGACGAATATTGAACACATCCTTATTGATTTTATGAGAGAAAAGACTCGACCCACAGTGCCCACAAAACGCGAGAACCGTTTCGGCACTCTTTTCATAATAGCGAAGATGATCTTGGCCCGCGGTAACGGCCACTTTTTCAGCCTCAATACCACCGACTGACGAATAATCTGCCCCGGTGAATTTACGACATTCAGAGCAATGGCAATTACCCATATAAAGGAAGGTATCTGGCAATGTAAGACGGACACCACCACATAGGCAGCTAGCAGAGAGCGTGGACATGAGCATATCCCTATCTAAAGTATCAGACTTCATTGTCTACTCTTGCCTAGTAAAAAACAATTAAAATGTTTGATTTCATAGGCATAACTGTCAGTTAATCTGCGCCAAAGATGTTTCCTTATCTCGTCGTCAAAGTATTTACAGTGTAAATACTTTGACACTGCGTCGATCCAACTAGACGCTTGACGAGCAAACGCTCACAATCCTGACGCCACCCTGAACATATAGTGACATTAGTCACATAAATTATTGCAGTTTATGAAAGCGCCCCGTAATATCATTGTCATAAAATTTGGGATAAAGGTCACATATACGTGACGTGATCTACGGACGGGCTGATCGTTTTTATCAAGTTGAGGGTGATATGACACTACTACGATCTTCATGTGCTGCTCGTGCCGTGCTCAAAGGGGCAGGCAAGTTTTTTGCTGTCGCGTGCTATCTCGCCGGTATTGCCGGCATTATTCATTACAGTGTGGCCGCGCATAATGTCGCATCAGAGTCTTCACTTATTGAGCTCTCACAGTTGCTCCTGCTGATCCTCACCGTATTCACGTTTCGCCGCGTCGCCAAGTTCAACCCTACGCTTTGTCACGCAGCAAAGCTTATGAGTGGTTTTTTCTTAGTGCTGATGATCCGTGAGCTCGATGCCACACTCGATATCGTAATGCATGGTTTCTGGAAGGTACCCGCATTGTTGGTCACCGGATTAACTCTTTGGCCAGCGATCAAACACGGCCGTGACACATTCACCAGCCTTGCCCATGCGCTGAGTGCCAAAAGCAGTACGATGCTGATTGTGGCATTGGGGCTACTGCTGGTTTACTCACGCTTATTTGGAATGGGCGAGCTGTGGGAGCAAGCCATGGGAGCCATGTATGTGCGAGACGTTAAAAATATCGCCGAGGAAAGCACAGAATTAGTGGCATACTCACTCATTTGGCTCTCGGCACTGGGTTATTGGTTAGAGTCGGTAAAGCCAGGCCATATTGCCACTCCCGCCTCACTCACGCACTCGGCGGAGCATGATTTACCCGCTCAGTAACGCTTCAATTTCGTTCACAATTGCTCGGCGTCGCCAGTAGGCGGCGTCGTGGCTTGATGCTATCATTGGGGGAAAGAGCAGCAGGAGCCAAGATGATGGCGCGGACGTTTGTTTTCCTTTTAATTGTTTTTTCTACATTTTCCTATGCAAACTCGGTTGACTCATCTCAATCCGACAAAGTCATAACCCACAAAAACGAGAAGATTTGCAAATCGACCTTTAGCCAAGAAATGATTAGCCAGCAAATGACGTTTAGTAATCAAGCTAATGCGCAAGACGTTAGGCGCATTGCCGAGCGTAAAATTGCTGCAGCCCGAAAAAAATTCGCCGATACCGGCAGCTACTGCGATGCCGCCCAAGTATTAATGACGTTCGAGCCTAAATCCCTAGCAGGTCAAGATGGCGATGCGCAGTTTCGCGAGTAATAGCGAACAGCCTGCTATTGACTTACATCTTTTTGTCGGTGACCAACAATCATAGGTCTTCTTGGTCAACGCACACTTTTCCTCCTCCCGCCTAGGCTGTGATACACTCCCGCCACGGATAAACAAGGGCTTTGATGATGAAAAAAATGCTATTTGTAGTCGCGCTAGCCGCGGCGCTGGCTGGTTGTGACAACGATGAAGTTGGGGACGTAAGCTTGGGGATGTTTACCATGAAAGACATCAAGCTTAACCATCTTGTCGATCCTGTGGTGAGCGGGGTAACGTGCCATGTCGCCTCTGTTGAAGCTGACTTAAGCTTTTCTGATCCCAGTGATAGTGCCATCTCTTGTCGTCAAACCGGTGAAATTACGCCAGAGATGATTGCCAATATCGATAAAAGCGCATCGGGCGAAGTGGTATTTAGAAAATCAAAAAGTATTTTCTTCAAGTCGATGAAGATTCGTCGGATCTTTGATGTAAAAAATCAAACCTTGATGTATCTCTCTTACTCAACAAAAGAAACATCCGGCAGCTTTAAGCATAGCTTGTCCACGGTTCCTCTTTGGGGCACCAAAGCCTATCAATCACAGTCACAACAATAATCGTCGCTGCGTGCCTTTTAGGTGCATGTGCTGATTTAGGCAACAACTCGATGAATACAGTAGAAACACACATAAACGCGTGGCTAGATGACGTGGTGATCGGGCTAAATCTTTGCCCTTTCGCTGCTAAGCCCCGTCGCAAACAACAAATTCATATTGATATTTGTGACGCCCAAGATGATACCGAGATTTTAACCGCGATTTATCAGGCTTTAGTCCATCTTGATCACACCGATCCTGCCATCACTGATACCACGGTGGTCGTGGTGCCCAACGCGCTCGCTGACTTTGATCACTACCTCGACTTAGTCGATGCTACCGAGGCGATGATTGACCACTACCACTGGCGGGGAATTTTCCAAGTTGCCAGTTTTCATCCCGACTACTGTTTTGAAGGCTGCGCCCCTGAAGATAGCGAGAACTTAACCAATCGCTCACCCTATCCATGCTTTCACTTAATCCGTGAGGCCAGTATGTCGCGCGCGCTCGCCCATTATGGCCAAGACCCAGAACAGATCCCCGCGCGTAACATTGCCCGTGTTTCAGCACTGACCCACGAAGAGCGTCAAGCACTCTTTCCTTGGGTAAAAGCCTCATCAGACTGAACCACTACCTGGGTTTGGGCAAGGTGTTGCCCCTCAAGCGACAGCGATAAAAGGTCGCCGTTTTCCAGCACACCAACCCCTTCGGGGGTGCCCGTCAACACAATGTCGCCTGGGTTCAACCAAAATGTTTGGCTTATATGCTGAATAAGCGTGATCACGGGCATTAACATGGTCGCGCTATTTCCCTGCTGCCGCATCTCGCCATTGATGGACAATGAAAATACGACCTCACGCCAATCATCAGGCACCGCCACAAAACGTCCAACCGCTGCGCTCCCCGCGAACGCTTTCGCCCGCTCCCAAGGTAACCCTTTTTGTTTTAAGCGGCTTTGCGTTTCACGACGGGTCAAGTCCAGCGCCAGTGTCATCCCGCCCAAGGCGTCTTCAACGGCTTGCTTAGTGGCATGAAATAAAGGTTTGGTGATCAGCACCGCCAACTCGGTTTCGTAGTGAACGGGGGCAAATGACGCCACTATCGCCAGCTTGTCATCCAGAGGTTGGATTGCACTCGGCGGTTTCATAAACAGAACCGGCTCATCCGGAATAGGATTGTTAAGCTCTCGCGCATGGGCAGCATAATTACGTCCTACACACACCACCTGTCCAACGGGCAAATCGATCGCCCCACCCTTTAACCATTGATGTTGATAACGCATCGGTTTTGTCCTTGCTAATGAAAAGTCGATCCCTGACTAATTTTGATAACGAAAAAGGCAAGAATGCAAGACACAGTTGGCATTTCCCGTGTCACTGACTTGTTGATTTTTCTATCTCGTCCAAGGATACAAAGAGAGATTGAAGGGAGCACCTATGCCGCAACATCCATTTGATCCCCCCATTCATTGCGTCATTTTTGATTGCGAGGGAACCTTAGTTGACTCAGAGAAATTATCCCACCAAGCCTTGGTAGAAACCTTCTCTACCTTTGGTGTGCGTGTTGACCTGCAAGACTCGCTCGATCATTTTGAGGGCGGAAAACTGACCGATGTCCTCCAGCAAACCTGCGAGCGAAGCGGCACACATATTCCTATAGATCAACTCGAGCCACGTTTTCGCCACTTATGTCGTCAGTATTTCGAGGCTGAGTTAGCGCCAGTAAAGGGCATTGAAACCGTCTTACAGGCGCTTGAACAGCAAGGGATTGATGTTTGTGTCGCATCAAATAGTCCGGTAGAAAAAATGGCCCATGCACTTCAACTCACCAAACTGTTGCCCTATTTTGAGCATCGCTTATTCAGTGCCTTTGAGACTAACAGCTGGAAGCCGGCCCCGGATCTTCTTCACTACGCTGCGATGAATATGGCATGCCCCACTGCCCAGTGTGTGTTCATCGATGACACCAACAAGGGCATACAAGCGGGGATCAATGCCGAGATGCGTACCATCCACTTTAACCCCAACCCCAATGTACCCACTACGGTGCACCCTTTGGTGACGCGGCTGTTTAAAAGTGAAGACTTACTCTCGTTTTTTCACAGGGCCAGCCTAAGCATCACGCGCTGAGCAACCACAGAGTGTCACCGCATGCTGCCGCCACCACTCCGTATCAATCCGGATAGTCTGACCCCCGTGGGCGTGCTGGATGTGCCACTCTCGGGTCACCATTAACACTGGCGTACCAGCAGGCACGGCCAATACACTAGCACGATCACTGTCTAGCGCTTCCCATGTGCTCGACCAATACACATCCGCATCGGCTGGCGTGTTTAACAACGTTGCTTGGTCGCCAGTTTGCCAGATGCTGGGGAAATAATCAGGATGGAGATACGTACGCACAAAGCCAACAGGGAGCTGTGCGATCTGAATCAGTCCCTCTCCCTCGAAGACCTGAGCAAATGGAGGCAGTTGCATCTGATCACTCACCGACGCCGACGCCATGGGCGTCTTTTGAGATAGCCAAGCAAATTGGCCACCGTGTTGAGAGAAATTGTGCTGCCAATCGACGAGTTGGCTGGGATCATACGCACAAGGGGTGGGCGCCACAAACCAACCACGTCGCTCTCGCCGATATATGCGTCCTTCCGCCTCAAGCACTGCAAGTGCCTCTCGCAAGGTGACACGGGTAGTGGAAAAGGTGTCTGCAAGCTGGCGCTCACCTGGGAGTTTTTTGTCCGGCGCCAATAAACCGCGATCAATTTGCGCTAATAACTGCTGGCGAATCACCATAAATTGCATCATGAGCTGTCAGGCCTGCGTGATCTTTGTATCGCTAGTGTGATCTTTCTCAATTTGCTGTCAAAACCTGTCCATTATGTCCAAGAAATAAACAGTGATTAAGATAGAATCGCCAGTCTACTCGGAATCGGAGCAAAGAACAAAAGATGCACTTAAGGAACACGCTGAGACATATTTCCCCACAACTAGGCCGACGTCTCGTGTGTATTACGCTTTTTTGTTGGTTAGGTTTGGCAGGACATATCACGCCCAGTTATGCCAAGGATAACCAATTGTCTGATTACTTTATTGAAACCTGGACCTCTGCCAACGGATTGCCGCATAACAGCATCAATGCCATTGCCCAAACCTCGGATGGCTACTTGTGGTTTGCCACTTGGGAGGGCGTGGCACGTTATAACGGTTTAGAGTTTGTGCGCTTTGACCGCGGCCCTGACACACAAATGAAAGATTCAGGGACGCGCGCCCTGGCGACAGGGCCTGACAATCAACTTTATGCCGGAGGGGCACGAGGCAGCTTAGTGATGCGACAAGGCTTTTCGTGGCAGGGCCTTCCCACAGCCCCCAGTCTCATTAATGATGCGCTCCATGACCAGACAGGTGGCTTGTGGTTAGCCGTAGAGGGAATGGGGATTGCTTACTACGCCCCTGAACAGCTCTCGCAACCCGACCCCACCCCACAGACATTTATCGATACCCTCAGTAGCTATCACTTGACCCAGACCGCCGATGGTCAAGTCTATGCGGCCACCGAAAAAGGGGTCTACCAACTGTCTTTGCAAAACGGCGCGACGCCTCTCTCTTTTCACAACCTGTTTCGCAAAGCCTTTTATGTCTCGAGTGGTCAGGATGGGAGCCTCCTAGTCGGCTCCGAAAATGGCGCTTGGCGCTATAAAAACAGTCGCTGGACGCCACTGGCGAGTGAGCTACTCCACCAAGCGATTACCATGGTTGAACAAGACAGCCGTGGTGCCTATTGGTTCGGGACCCTTAGCCACGGTATTGCTCACATGAAAGACCAACATATCGATTTTCTCGACGATCACCGCGGCCTGCCCAACAACCGGATATTATCCTGGTTTGAAGACAATGAGGGCAGCATTTGGATAGGCACTAACGGCGGTGCAATGCGGCTTAGATACGCACCTTTTGTGACGCTGACTCAAGACAATGGACTAGCCGGTGACTATGTGCGCACCGTACTTGCTGACGATAAAAATACGGTGTGGGCAGGGGCCAGTGAGGGGTTAAGCCAAATTGATATCGTACAAGGTAATGCCAAAGTACTCGCCAAGGATATATCGGTGCTCAGTCTCGCGCCTCGAGCACAAGGTGGGGTATGGGTGGGTACCTACCAACAAGGCCTCTACTACTGGCACCAAGGCGCGCTCACTCCCGCCGAAACCCTGAACGATCAATTGCCTGACAATGAAGTCAGGGCGATTGTCGAACGTGATGGTGCATTATGGGTGGGCACACCACGTGGCTTGGTCACGTTTTCGTCTCTCCCAGGCAGTCAATCCGCGCACTCGTCAACCGTTTATCAAAAGCGTGCACGCTACAATAGTCAAAATAGTGCCCTACCCGGTAACTATGTTATGTCGTTAACGTTCGATGAAACGGGCAAGCTATGGATAGGCACCGGCAGCGGAGCCGGGTATCTGATCAATGAGACCATCACGCCGCTCGATTTCACCGATCAAGAGCAAGCGCAGTATGTTTTTGGCTTTTTTCACGAGCCTGGCTACGTATGGATGGCCACTGATCGGGGTATTGTCCGTTATCGACAATCTGATAGCCAACTCGCGTTAGTCGGCCGACCACATGGTCTACCGATTGATAAGTTCTTTCAAATCATCAAAGGCGATGACCAAAGTTTTTGGTTGTCCAGTAACCGAGGGATCTGGCGGGTCAACTATCATCACGCGCATCAAGTGGCGGATAAAACCCGCGCGCGTATTGACTTTGAGCATTATGATCAAAGCGATGGCATGCTGAATAGTCAGGCTAACGGCGGCTCTAATCCTGCGGCGACAAAAACCGCGGCAGGCGATATTATCTTCGCCACCGCTCAAGGCGTGACGAGTGTTAAACCAGCGCGATTGTCACAGATGCTCAGCCAGCCCTTGCCGATCGTGATGCAGAACGTGCACTTTGATGGCCAAGCGATTAACCCAGAGGCGAGCAACAGAGCCCCTGCTGGTACCAATCGCGTCTCCTTTTCCTATGCTGCGCTTGGCTATACCATGCCAGAACAAATCCAGTACCGCACCCAACTAGAGGGCTTTGAGTCTGAATGGGCCTACCGTCACGAAAACCATATTGCCGAATATACGAATTTACCACCGGGTGACTACACCTTTAAAGTCAGTGCTCGCTACCCCTATAGCAACTGGAGTGATGATGTGCTTAGCTATCGCTTCAGTGTGACTCCCTCGCTTTGGCAACGGTCAGATATACGTGCGCTGGGGTTCTTGGCCTTAGTTACCCTCGCCTACGGCGCCTTTATGTGGCGAATCCGCCGAATGCAACAAAAAGAGGCGCAGCTAAAAGCGCTGGTGGAAGAGAAAACACACGCGCTACAAGCGCAAGCTGACGATTTTGAACGTATGTCGAAAGAGGATGCATTAACCGGCCTTGCGAATCGACGCGCCTTTGACGAATACTGGCACCTGGCCTTTGATGAAGCCAACCAGTCGGGGCAGCCCTTGCAAGTAGCGATTCTAGATATTGATCATTTTAAGCGCATCAACGATCAGCATTCACACCTGGTTGGCGACCAGATTATCCAACGAATCGGAAGCTTTTTAGATAAAGAACGCGAGCACTTAAGTCATATCGCCCGCTGGGGCGGCGAGGAATTTACGTTACTGTTTGCAGGGACACCGGCCGATGGTTATCGCTACTTTGATGGATTACGCCGTCGTATCGCGGCATTGACCCTTGACGACATTGCGCCGTCATTAAAAGTGACGGTCAGCATTGGTGTGGCTGGCAATCATCAGGCTAGCGATTATGTCGATGGCCTCAAGCAAGCTGACCAAGCCTTGTACCGTGCCAAGCGTGACGGACGGAACTGTGTGCGCCAACGTAGCGGACACGAGTCACAGCCATCCTAAACGTGAACGCCAAAGAAAAAAGGAGCGCGAATGCGCTCCTTTATACGATGCTTTGAATAGAGGCTTTATGGCCAAGGCTTAGGCCATGGTTTCTAAGCTCTTTTCATAAGACTCGTATTGTTTTGATACCGACTCGCTTGGGCCACCGGTTGCTTTACTCACCACAATCGCGCCCAATCCCGCAAAGATAAAGCCAGGAACAATTTCATACAAATCGAAAATGCCGCCTGAAAGCTGTTTCCATACCACAACTGTCACGCCGCCGACCAAAATCGCCGTCAGTGCACCGTTACGGTTCATGTCACGCCAGAACAGACTGAGCAGCAGTGCTGGGCCAAAGGCAGCCCCAAAGCCCGCCCATGCATACGACACGAGGCCGAGGACTGAGCTTTCTGGATCCATCGCTAAGCCAAGCGCAATCGCCGAGAGTAAGATAACAGCGCCGCGACCCACCATCACCACTTCTTGCGTAGAAGCATCAGGACGGAACACTTGCTTATAGAAATCTTCCGCTAACGCAGACGACGAAACCAGTAGCTGTGAATCCGCGGTACTCATGATCGCAGCCAAAATGGCGGCAAGCAGGATACCTGCGATAACAGGATGGAATGCCGCGTTAACGAGAAGCATGAAGATTTTCTCGCCATCCTTCAGATCGGCTGTCATGTCGTTTTGTACGTACAAAATGCCCACCAGCCCGATAAGCACCGCACCAAACATTGACAGCGCAGACCAACCAACGGCAATACGGCGCGCGGTAGTGATGTCTTTGTTTGAACGGGTGGCTTGGAAACGTGCCAAAATATGTGGCTGTCCAAAGTAACCCAGTCCCCATGCGGCCAGCGATACAATGCCGATCCAAGATAGCGGCTCGCCCTCAACATCACGCCAAAGCGTCATCAACTCAGGGTTAACAGCCGCCACATCGCTGCCAAGCTTAAAGATGCTCCCGTCCATGATCACGAAAGGCACAATCAGCAGGGCTGCCGCCATCAACAAACCTTGTACCAAGTCAGTCCAAGATACCGCCAAGAAGCCGCCGAACAAGGTGTAAGACACAACACAGATGGTGCCAATCACCACCGCAGTGGTGTAATCAAACCCAAACACCGTGGTGAAGAGTTTGCCGCCTGCAACCAAGCCGGAGCTGGTGTAGAAAAGGAAGAAAAGCAAAATGAAGAAAGCAGAGATGGTTTGCAGCAGTTTTGATTTGTCTTCAAAACGGCGGGCAAAAAACTCCGGTAACGTCAATGCGTTATCTGCTTCAATACTGTATGTACGCAGGCGTTTGGCACAAATTAACCAGTTCAGGTAAGTCCCTAACAGCAAACCGCCTGCTAACCAAAGTGATTCCATTCCCGCAGCGTAGGCATAGCCAGGAAGGCCAAGCAGCAACCAACCACTCATATCTGATGCACCCGCTGACAATGCAGCAGGCCATGGGCCTAAAGAACGCCCCCCGAGGAAGTAGTCTTCGGAGTTGGATGTGCGTTTGTAGGCATATACACCAATGGCAAGCATCATGATGAGATATGCCAGAAAGGTTGCACTGATGGCATAGCTATTGTCTATCATATCTGTCCCTCAATTACATGGCCCCAACCGGGGCCATTTCTGGAAAGTTAATGTTCACCACTGCCGAGTTCCAGAAGCGTGGCATTACCACCTACAGCAGTGATATTTATGGTTCGGGTGCATTCGGTCACAAAACGCAACACATAGTCAGGCGTGCCGATCACGGGATAGTCAGCCGTGTCAGTTTCCGCAACCAGTGTGGCAATCACACCCTTACGTTGTGCGAGCTGGCGATTGACATGTCGCACATGTGCGTCCTCCCCTGTCGTTGCCAACCCGACGATATGCGGATGAACCAGCAGATCGCTGAGCGCGTCAATACCAACGCGAACCGCCACACGGTCTGGGCATCCGGCTTTAATGAGGTCGGCCAGTACAGCGTCGACCATATCAGCGTGAGTGCCCTCAACACTCACTACCACACAATTACCAGCGACCAAGGCGGCGGCTAACTGGCCACATAAGGCAACGGACGTCAGCGAGGCATCGCCCGTCACCGCGACGGTGCCACGCCCGGCGGTATAGAGCTCGTTAGTTTCCCCCGTTGGCCCTGGTAATTCATGTACTTTGTTGAGCAGCCGCTCTGCGCTGTCGCACTGAAAACGGATCATGCTCGCCGCTTGGGCAAAGTCATCGCCCCGTGCGGCAACGGTTTCAGACCACCGCTGTAATAAAGTGATGCGGCCAGCAACGGTTTGATCGTTCCAGTCTTCCCATACCGCGTCACACTGCTCTAAAACGTTATTTAATTGCTCCATCACGCTTCTCCTGATCTTGATACCAACCGACTTATTGAACGTTTACTGACGCTTGTGTAAAGCGGTAGAGATAATGTGGTCCGCCCGCTTTCGGGCCGGTACCTGACAGGCCACGGCCACCAAATGGCTGAACCCCAACTACCGCGCCGACTTGATCGCGGTTTACATAGCAGTTACCCACGCGCGCTCGGTGCTCAATATGAGCACATGTGGTTTCATTACGGCTATGCACACCCATTGTCAGACCGAAACCAGTGCGGTTGATATCATCAATCACTTTGTCGAGTTCGTTTGCGCGATAACGAACAATGTGCAAAATCGGACCAAAGTGCTCTTCGCTCAGCTGGTCAATGCTGCGAATTTCAAAGGCCGTTGGCGGGACAAAGGTGCCTTTATCACACTCAGACGAGAGCGGGACTTGGGTGACCAATTTGCCGCTGCGTTTCATTTGTTCAATGTGAGCAAGCAATTTGTCTTTCGCGGTTTGATCAATCACCGGACCCACATCGGTAGAAAGGCGCTCTGGTCGCCCCACCGACAACTCAGCCATTGCGCCTTTAATCAGGCTAATTACACGGTCAGCAATATCCTCTTGAATGTAGAGAACACGCAGGGCTGAACAACGCTGACCCGCGGACGCAAACGCTGAGCGCAATACATCACGCACCACTTGCTCAGGTAATGCGGTACTGTCTACCAGCATAGCGTTTTGTCCGCCGGTTTCTGCCACCACAGGCACAGGATCAGCGTCACGCTCAGCCAATGTACGTGTGATACGCTGAGCAGTAGGCGTTGACCCTGTGAATGCCACACCGGCAATGCGGCTGTCTTCGGTCAATGGCGCACCCACCACAGGTCCACTGCCCGGGAGCAGTTGGATAACGCCAGCTGGGATCCCGGTTTCAAGTAGCAACTCAATCGCGCGATAAGCGATAATGGAGGTTTGCTCTGCCGGTTTTGCCACCACGGTATTACCGGCTACCAGCGCCGCACTGACTTGCCCCAAGAAGATAGCCAATGGGAAGTTCCACGGGCTAATACAGGTAAATACGCCACGACCTTGATAGCTTACGGACTGTATCTGGCCGTCAAAGCCTGTGTATGAAAGCGGCTCGCCCTGCAACGCTTTGGCCTGCTCGGGGTAGTAACGCAAAAAGTCGACCGCTTCACGCACTTCATCAATGCTGTCGTGAATCGTTTTACCGGCTTCGCGATGACAAATCGCCACCAATTCACCCAAATTCGCTTCGAGTTTATCAGCCAGGTCAAGTAAGTACTTACCACGCTCACTAACCGCTGTTTTCGACCACTCTGGGTAAGCATTCGCGGCAATATCGAGTGCATTGTTCACCTGATCAGACGTCGCCCAGTCAACTTGGCCGACAGGCTCCTCGCGATCATAAGGCGCAGCGATAGGATGCGTGTCACCAGCCAGACGCTGGCCATTGACAATGGGGCCGGCCTGCCATTGGTGCGCGCCCATAAAAGGCGCAACGCTTGCGGTGAATGGTTGCCATTCTGAGTCGATATCGGTCGCCACGCCTTGAGAGTTCTTGCGTGAGGGGCCAAAGATATCTAACGGCAGGGGGATACGATCGTTATGCAGTGTTTGGTTGGCACGCAATGTATCGACAGGATCGGCGATAAGATCATCAATCGGGCAACGCGCGTCGACCAAACGGTGAACGAACGAGCTGTTTGCGCCATTTTCCAGTAAGCGACGCACCAAATAAGGGAGCAAGTCTTTGTGGCTGCCCACTGGGGCATAAATGCGCACCTCGGTGTTAAATAAGGCTTTTGCATGGTTGTACAGCGCGTCACCCATGCCATGAAGGCGCTGGAACTCAAAGTCTTGATGGGATGCCATCGAGGCTATCGCGGCGATGGTATGGGCGTTATGACTGGCAAATTGCGGATAAATGAGGCCGCGGACATGCTCGCTCAACAGAAAACGGGCACAGGCGAGATAAGAGACATCAGTCGCCTCTTTACGGGTGAATACCGGATAGCCATGGTGTCCACCTTGCTGGCATAGTTTAATCTCGCTATCCCAGTACGCCCCTTTTACCAAGCGCATTGGGATCACATCACCTTGCTCTTTTGCTAACGCCGCTAACCAAGTAATCACAGGGAGCGCGCGTTTTGAATAGGCTTGCACCACCAAACCAAATTTACCCCAGCCCTGAACCACAGGATCGCGATATAGCTTTTCAAATAGGGCTAGCGAGAGTTCTAGACGATCCGCTTCTTCAGCATCAATGGTGATCGCCACATCTTTTTCACGGGCACGCTTGAGCAGTACCAACACAGTGTCGAACATTTCGTTCATCATGCGATCGTAGTTGGCTGCTTCATAGCGCGGATGCAAAGCCGACAGCTTAATCGACACCGACGGCGATGGACCTTGGTAGCTAGATTTGGCTTCGCCCACAGATTCAATGGCTTGTAAGTAGTCCGCTAAGTAGGCTTTAGCATCTTCTTGAGTGAGTGCCGCTTCCCCTAACATATCGAATGAGTAGGTAAAGCCGTTATTGCGGGGGCCTTCACCGTTCTTTTGCGCCTCATCAATATCACGGCCAAGCACGAACTGGTGGCCCATGATTTTCATCGCCTGATGCATGGCTTGGCGAATCACTGGCTCGGACATTTTGTTAACAAGACGGTTTATAACAGAGGCTGGTTTCCCTTCGGTGCTTTCATCCAAGGTCACCACTTTTCCGGTGAGCATCAGTCCCCACGTTGAGGCATTAACAAACAGGGAGTCGGAGTGGCGCAAATGGGCTTTCCAGTCAGCAACACTCAATTTATCGCGGATAAGTGCATCGGCGGTGTGCGAATCAGGGATGCGCATCAGCGCTTCAGCCAGACACATCAACAAAATCCCTTCACGGGTATCCAGGCTGTACTCAAGCAAGAGCGCATCAATCATTTGAACGGCTTTTTTATCCGCCCGTACCTGCTCAATCAACTGCGTGGCTTGACGACGTGTTTGCTCACGCTCACTGTCAGTGGCTTCCGCTAAGGGAATTAACTGTTGAAGCCATAGGCTTTCGTCAACGCAATACAGCGGAGAGATTTCAGACCAGATCTGCGCTAGTGGGCGCTCGATAAACGAGGGCTGCATAGCATCGATGGCTTTAAACATAGTGGTATCCTCACTCACGTCCTCCCAAACTCGGGCAGGAAAAATGTTACGTCATTGTTACTTTGCGATCGATTCTATGCGTGGTCTATCAGTAGGGTCTTACAAAATACACCGGCATTATTGCAAAATCCTCCGATGATTAACAAATAAAGCTGTCGATCGCCATAATGGCATAACAAATGAAGTGCATATTATTGATGCCTGAGACGGCGAAAGCATATTGGGCCAAGCTTAAACCGAGCCCTTAAACTTGGCAGGCGAGAGGCCAAAATAGCGAGAAAATGCATTAGTGAAACCGCTTTGGCTAGAGAAACCGCAGCTATCGGCAATTTGTGCCATGGTCAATTCACTTTCTTTAATCAGTTGTTTCGCTAAGGCAAAGCGTTTTTCAAGCACATATTGATGTGGCGTGGTGCCCACCTGCTCTTTAAATAACTGGTGGAATTGGCTTTCAGCCAGAAAAACACTGCCCGCTAACTGCGCCACCGAGATTTTGCGGCTGATGTGCTGATGAATATAACGGTCAATGATATCCATGTTTAAACGGTGACCATCACGTCGCGGAGAAACATGGTCACGGAAATGGCGATGTAACACGCACATCAGCGTATCCGCACAAGCGCGGCTAAGCAGCAAATCAGACGGGTTGGCGATCATCTCTGCGGTCAGCGCCTTGATCAGCATTTGCGCGTGAGTGTCGAGTTGGAAGTAAGGCTCGCGACTAAACAAACGCGCAATGTTATCATGCATGGACGCATGCCCCACCCATTCTTGGTGTGGAAGATTAATCACCAGAATTTCATTACGTCCAACCCCGGTAAACGCATGCTCGTGTGATTCCTCCACCAAACAGCCTTGGCCTGGGCCAACCAGACTGCCACGCCCATCAACATCGAATTCCGTTTGCCCTTGCAGACCAATCACGACCTGCTTGTACTCATGGCTATGGTGAAGCTGTTGCCGAGGCAAGGCGATCACTTCAGAGACTTTGGGTGTTTTCACCACCATGGCTATCCCTCTTGGTGCGGATTACGGGTTTGCCGCCAAACATTCAAGTGCCTTTTCCTCATTCTGGCACGCTTATCACCCGTGTGCGACTGGATTCTATGTGCTTATTCTCAACTTTACGGAACAATGATCAAGTAGTGCATTTTTTACGGCCTCTGTCATTTTGACGCTAAAAATGCGAAGGATCCCTCATGTATTTCTTGTTGATCGGATGAAAGCCGGATGTAACGCGATAAAAAAACCACCACAAAAATAGATAAAAAATATAAAATTCAAACATTTAAACCTTATTCGATGAAAGCCTCACTGACTTGATCATTGTTTCGAGGCGATCAAAGGGGATCAACACCTTGATCATTCTTCCGTTTTATCGTGTCTTCACGCAATCTTATTTGAAGCAAGCCACCGCTTAAGGTAATCTCGCATAAACATAAAAACCATGAGCACAGTTGCACCGATCACGTCGCAGAATGCTGACTGCCGTCAAATAATTAGCACGGTTTGCGTGGCAACGCGGGTTTCCGTGATAGTCTACTTTTTGGACATAGGTATTATTATTGCGACATGCGTAAGCAAGGGAACTATGACAACGAAATATATAAAAGCGTTATGCTTAGCGCTCCCTCCCCTACTGCTAACCGAGTTGGCGTTCGCTGAAAACGCGTCTTCCGCTGATAATCTCGATCCGGTCAGTGAGTTGGTTGAGAAACTCCGCGATAAAGAAGATACGTTGGAGGCTCGAAACGATGAACTGGCTCTGCAGCAGGCGAAATTGGATGACCTTTTGGTCAAGCGCGCGACGTTAGAAGATGAGCTGAGCAACCTGAAACGCAAACGCAGTAATGCTAAAGCAGAGCTGGATGCGAAATTTCAGGATTTAATTGCCGATCCGAGCACAGATATCAGCCCGTATCAGCAGGCCTACCAACAAGCATGGCAGCAGGTGAACAACCACCAGCAAACACAAGCTGCCAACGAGTCCGCCATTATCGAGCAGAAGAAACGACTGGCGAAACTTGAACGAGAACAAGCACTATTGGCAACAACCCTTGAGAATTTACATGAGGCCATGCGCGAAGCACGCGCGGAACGTCTACGTAAAGAGCTCACCCAAAAAGACACTATTGAAGTTGTCCATAGCTTGACCTGTTCGCCCAACATGACATTGTCGGCGTGCGCGAACCAAGGTGAGACGCTGACCATGCAAAAAGCGATTCGTGACTTCCGAGGCCAGGTAACGGACTTTGTCACCGAATCCAATGCAGTGAAGCAAAACATCGATAAAGTCGCGTTTAATATCCACGTCACTAACAGTGAAGTCGTTGACGCAGGCTTTACCGGTGGCATGGACTACACAACGCGTATTAAAGCGGAGCTGGTAAGCCGTCCTGATAAAACGGCGGCATGTCGACTGCTTGATCTTGAAGACAGATACTGTGTTGAAACCACCCAAGCACAGCAGCAAGCCAATCGTAAACAGCAGGCGAAACGCTGGGTTAACGTGACAATACGGTCTAATCGTTACGATGACAGTGTGACCATTAATGATGTGTCATACGGAAGTACGCCCGTAGAACTCATGCTGCCAGTGGGCAATCATGACTTAACGGTCACTAAACCTGGTTTTGTGCCTTATGATCGCGAAGTCTACCTCGGTAAAGATCAAGTGGTGTGGGCCAAACTGAAAGAGCAGCCTAATCAGCCGCCAAGCCCAGGTAAAAAGTTCACTGACCCTGTTGCCAACAATCTCGAAGCACCGCAAATGGTGGTGATCGGCGCTGGCGAATACAAAGTAGGGCCAGATGCACGTGAAAATGTGGCTATTCAGCAATCATTTGCGATGGGCGCAACGCCCGTCACGGTGGAGCAATTTGACGCCTTTGTGACAGCCTCCGGTTATGTCACCGCGGCTGAACAAGGCAATGGCTGCAATATGCTGGTGAATGGCGAGATCAACCAAAGCCTAGAGACAGATTGGCGTCAACCCGGCTTTGATCAAGCGGCTGACTCTCCGGTCGTTTGTGTGAATAAAGATGATGCCGAGGCTTACACCAAGTGGCTAAGCCAACAAACGGGGCAGCGCTACGCACTTCCAAACGATGTTGAGTGGGAAGTGGCCGCCCGTGGTGGCACGGAAAGCGATTACTGGTGGGGCAATGAAATCGGTGTCGGCAACGCCAATACAGGCTGGAGCGGCACAGTATGGTCAAACGACCGCACCTCACCGGTTAAAAGCTTTCCGCCTAACCCATTCGGTGTTTATGACACCGCGGGGAATGTTTGGGAGTGGGTGAGCAATGATACGCCTGTCGCTCGTGGCGGTGCGTGGAACTTTTCACCTCAACGCTCACGCGTTTCCGAGCGTTTGGAGTTAGGCGAAAACACCAGCGCTAACTACCTTGGGTTCCGCGTGGTGCGAGATATCAAAACCCCTTAATCTCGTCACACTGAGCCTCATCACCATGGTAGAAACAAACGCCGCTATTCGTAGCGGCGTTTTTTGTGTGGGGGCAAGCCATTTTGTCTTGATGCTTTTGACCCTAGACACCGACACAACCTAAACAATATCAAGCCTGATTGAACGAGCGAAAACTAACAATCTTTATATTAAGTTGCTTGATTCGATGTCAATAGGTCAAATCCCCCCTACCCAACGTCTAGCCTTCTGGATATAGTAAACCCCGTAAACGCGATTTGTCCCGATGAATGCGTTTATAGCAGTTCCTAACACTGTTAGGTGCAGTCAGATACCAGCGTCGTCACTTACCCTCAGACATCCGCTTGGTATCTCGACAACCTCTTCTACACGTCGTACAGGATATGTCCTGAAAGGGAAATCTTGTCTTTGCCGGCTTTATGCCGGCTTTTTTTTATGCTCCAATAGCTTGTCCGTTTTTCTATATCTTGATGGGCGCTTGCGTCCAATAATAATAACAATGAATGGGTAAGCAATATGAGTCACGTTCCCCCTGCTCTGTCTATGCTAGAGCAATTACCTGGCTGTTGGGGCTGCAAAGATACTCAGTCGGTGTTTGTCTACGCCAATAGTGAATACTGCCGCCTCATGGGCCTTACACAACCGCAAGACTGCATAGGCAAAACCGACCATGATATGCCCTGCCCCACCACGCGTTGCGCCGATCAATTTCAAGCGCAAGACCAATATGTGATGAAAACAGGCAAGCGACTCCGTGTGCTCGATATTCATCCTTATGCCAATGGCCGTTGGCATGCGCACCTGTTTACCAAAACGCCTTGGTTCAATGAAAAGGGGCATATTTGTGGGGTCATGTTCTGTGGCCAGGAGCTCAGTGATACCGCTATTTTAGAAGTCGGGCATTGGGTGTGCCGTGCCGTCACCCACCCTGAACAAACCTTGTGCGATCATCACCATAGTGACTCTCAGGTACACCTGACGTCACGAGAGCGAGAGGTACTTTTCCTTCATCTGCATGGTAAGAAACCGCAATTGATCGCACAGACATTGTCGGTGTCCGTCAAAACCATTGAGAACCACTTTGCGCATTTACGCGAAAAGTTCGATGTCGACTCCAAAGCAGGTTTATTAGAGCATGCGCTCGCGCAAGGGTTTGGCTCCGCGATTCCCGAAAGCTTATTAACCCAACAATTGTCTGTGGTGCTGCGAGATTAACCAAGCAGCCCCCAACTCAACCATGCGCCATCTCGCCGTCATTCTGGGAGGACGAGATGGCGTCTCCCACCGCTATCGTCAAGGCGCGTCACAAGCTACGGCGCTAGGCGCTCAATCGCCCAGCGATCACCCTCTTGGCGCTGATATAAGAAACGGTCGTGCAAGCGGTGCTCGCCACCTTGCCAAAACTCAATACTTTGGGGTTTGATTCGATAGCCGCCCCAGAATGTAGGGACAGGCACTTCCCCTTTCTCGAACTGCTTTTTCAGCTCTAAAAACTTGCCTTCTAACGCCGAGCGTGCTGATAAGCGTTCGCTTTGCTTGCTTGCCCATGCCGCGATCTGACTTTCTTTGGGGCGGGAAGTGAAATACTTAAATACCTCTTTTTTACTCAGAGGCTCCGCCTCACCCATAATATGGACTTGTCGCTCAATAAAATGCCAAGGAAAGTGCAAACTAATCTTGCTGTTTTTTTTCAAATGTAGCGCTTTGCGACTCCCCAAGTTGGTGTAAAAAACAAACCCCTCTTGATTAAAGTCTTTAAGCAAAACGATGCGCTGAAAAGGTTGCCCATCTTCATCGACAGTGGCGACAGTCATTGCGGTTGGATCAGGCACTTGGGTATCAATGGCTTGTTGTAACCACTGGCCAAATAAATCCATGGGCGCGTCGGGTAAATCGTCACGACGCAGTCCCCCTTGGGTGTATTCTCTTCGAATATCTGACAACTCCATTGCTTTCTCCAATTCGTTTATTTTCAGCTATTTTGCGCAGGTACCTAACGATACACAAGTGCAATTTATTACCGTGGCGACAGAAACAGGGATCAATGACCCCAACGTTTTTCATTGCTCAGGCTTGGCGACGTGAGCGGTCTATATTTTCATCGCGCTGGCCCACTCGGAGAGTGAGAAAGTCTGCAAAAAATCAGCACCATAGACTAAGCTTGAAGGAAGTGAAACACCCGATGGGGGTCAGATGGCGATACGTGATAAATCTCGCGCGAGCTTGCCCCGAGATGAGCACCTCGATTACATCGATGACAAGACGGCCGCACTTTTGCTCAACACGCCGAAAAGTGCTCGCGTTTTGCTATGGACTATCGTGCTATTTTTGATTGTCGCCACGGCCTGGGCATCACAAGCACAGCTCGATAAAGTGACCGTCGGACAAGGAAAAGTGATCCCCTCTTCACAGCTTCAAGTCGTGCAAAACCTTGAGGGGGGCTTGGTCAAAGCGCTCTTAGTCCAAGAAGGCGACAAAGTGAATAAAGGGCAACGGCTTATCCTCATTGACGATACCCTCTTTCGCGCCAATTTCCGAGAAAGAGAGCAAGAGTTGCTCGGTCTACGCGCAGATAGGTTGCGCCTGCAAGCGTTGCTCGCCGCTATTCGTGTCGATGAAACCGTGCCTTTTGAGCAATGGCGAGAAAGTATTCTGCTTGAGCGCCAACCACTCTTGTTTCCGGACGTCTTTACCACGACACGCCCAAACTTGATCACGCAGACACAAGCGCGATATCAAGAACAGCTTTCTAATATTCAAAATCAGCTCTATGTCACCGCGCAAAAAATCCGACAAAAGGAACAAGAGCTTGTCGAATTGGAGTCTCGAATCGCGAATCTCGAACAAAGCCAAGCATTCGCGCAAGAGGAGCTCGATATCACACGCCCGCTTGCCGATGAAGGCGTTGTCCCCAAAATCGACTTACTCAAGCTCCAGCGCCAATTAAATGATACTCAGCGTGAGTTATCCTCAGCGCAGCTTTCTCTCCCTTCCGTGGTCTCCTCATTGCGCGAAGCTGTTTTCCAACGTATTGATGTTGCATTAACGTTTCGCACCGACCAGCAAGAGCGACTCAACCAAGTAGAGAAGCAAATTGCCGCAATGTCTGAAGGGCGTGTTGGATTACAGGATAAAGTCTCACGCACCGTCGTGACCTCACCTGTCAAGGGAACGGTTAAAAAGCTGCACGTCAACACAGTAGGCGGTGTCATCCAACCAGGTATGGACATTATAGAAATCGTACCGTCCGAGGATAACCTCTTGATTGAGGCGAAAATTGCCCCTCAAGATATTGCTTTCTTACGTCCAGGCCTTAATGCCGTAGTCAAATTCAGCGCTTACGATTTTACCGTCTATGGCGGACTGGATGGCAAGCTTGAAACCATCAGTGCTGATACCATCGAAGACGAAGAAGGAAACAGTTTTTATCTCGCCAAAATACGTGCCGAAAAAGACAGCTTGGGCACAGAAAAAAGCTTACCCATAATTCCAGGCATGACAGCCTCCGTCGACATTATCACGGGTAAACGCACGGTTTTGGATTACTTACTTAATCCCATTACGCGCGCGCAAAAAACAGCATTGCGCGAATAAAGAGGCAACAGGCTTTATGGCTTACCACTTTCCTTGGCAACCATTTTGGTTCATCGCCCTTACAATTGGATTAGTCGCCCCGGCTCATAGCCAGTCCCTTGAGCAAGCCGTAGTGACAACGCTGGCCACGGATCCTGAGTTGCGTGGCGCATTTCATCAGCTGCAAAGCCTTCATGAGAGAACAAAGGCCAGTGAGGGCGACTATCTACCCGACGTTGATTTGAATGCGGGGATTGGCTACGAACGCATCGATAACGATACAACACAAGCGCAAGATGACCTCGATTTTGCGAGAAAAGATGCCACCCTCAACGTTCGGCAATTAGTGTGGGATGGACAAACACACAACAACATTGCTCGTAATCGTTATGAGACTGAGAGCCAGCGCTTTCAACTGCGTTCCGATGCCTCCGATAAAGCACTCCAGGTTGCAGAAGTGTATCTTGAGATACTTAAAGCCCAGCAGGTGCTAGATCTCTCTAGCGCGAACATGACGGTACATGAGGAGATTCTGTCTGATATTCGTCGCCGAGCAGATACGGGGATCGGCTCAACGGCCGATCTCTCCCAAGTCCAAGCGCGTGTTGCACGGGCCCGAGCCAACCTCTTATCCGCTGAAACCAATCTAGAGGATGCCTTTACCGCATTTTTTCGCGTGGTTGGCGAGCCGGCAAACAATCCTGTCCAACCCGTTATTGATGACGCTCGCCTCCCAACCTCACTGGAGAGTGCCCTTGAACAAGCCGTCAAACGTAACCCGCTACTCAAGCTGGCGCGTTACGATATTGAAGCGGCAAAATCACAGTATCAACAATTTAAAGGGGCGCACCACCCAAACATCAGTCTAGAAGTCAGCCAAACTTGGGCGGATGAAGTCAGCGGCGTGGATGATTTTAGTGATGAATTTAGCGCCATGCTACGCGTGCGTTACCAACTGTTTAATGGCGGTAGCGATCAAGCCGATATCCGACGAGGCGCCTACGAGTTAAATCGAACCAGAGATATCTTTGATAACGCTTATCGGCAATTGGAAGAAAGCACCCGATTAGCTTGGAGTGCGTTTCAGCTCACTGAGCAACAAAAAGTCCTTTTGCAGCAGCAAGTTGATGCCGCTTCGGATACAGTGCAAGCGTATGAAAAACAATTTAGAATTGGACGACGAACGCTGCTCGACCTGCTAAATACTGAAAACGAGTTACTAGAGGCGAGGCGCGCTTACCTAAACGCAAACTATGATCATTTGCTTGCACAGTATCGTTTACTCAACAATACCGGTCATTTATTGAAAGCGTTGAGGGTATCCTTACCCGAACAGTGGCAAGGGACAGAAGGAGAAACGGAATGAAAGTATTCGGACTGAGCCTCATTCTTGTGCTCGTAACCGGATGTACGGTGGCACTCTCTCCGCCCCCTACGGCCAAGCAAATTCATGACGTGACCGACAGTGATCAAGATGGCGTGATCAACGCCCGTGATAGATGCGCCAATACGCCACGCGGCGCCGTCGTTGATAATCAAGGCTGTCCCAATTACATTCAACCTACCAGCGAGCACCCGTCACCCACCGCATCAGCACGACAAATCGATGTGTTCTTTGCCCTCGATACCGCAAAAGTGACGACCGACGCTATAACCGATATCGACGCTATGGCAAACTTTCTCATGAATTACCCTGATACTGAGCTCCGTTTAACCGGTCACGCCAGTGCGGACGGTTCGACATCCTACAATCACGCGCTCTCTTATCGTCGAGCAATGACTGTTAAACGTGCGCTTATCGATCGTGGCATTACACCACAACGAATCGACGTGGTTGCCAAAGGAGAGACGGACGCTAAGCATGGTAGTGAATCGGCCGATAAGTATCGGCGAGTCAGTGGTGAAGTATTGAATTTTAAAGGGGATGTCGAGAAAGCATGGACCATCTTCACGCGTCGACCTCAGTCTTAAAGCGAAAATATTTATGAAGCAATGGCATATTGCCGGGTTATGTTTGTTGCTCTCTCTCAGCGCGATGAGCCTGACCACCAAAGAGTCACGCTGGGTGGGGCAAGTGTCGAGTTTTTATGGTGAACGCGCGGGTAAGCGTGTCACGGCATGGCGCAACATGGTGGAAAATACGCAAGGCGTGTCAGAGCAAGAAAAGCTGCGCAAAGTGAACGATTTTTTTAATCAGCTGTATTTTGTCGATGATATCGACTTATGGGGAAAAAAAGACTATTGGGCAACGCCCTTAGAGTTTCTTGGCGCAGCGGCCGGTGATTGTGAAGACTTTAGTATTGCAAAATATTTTTCTCTTCGCGAATTAGGCATTGATGATAAAAAACTGCGCCTGGTGTACGTAAAAGCAATCCGTCTCGACCAATTTCATATGGTCGTTGCGTATTACCCAACGCCATCATCCGAGCCGGTGCTACTCGATAACTTAGATCCAACAATTAAACGTGCGTCGTTACGACGCGATCTACTGCCAATATATAGCTTCAATGGTAGCCGACTATGGTTAATGAAAGAACGCGGCCAAGGCGAGCTTGCAGGCAACGCTTCCCGGCTTGGCCTTTGGAACGATTTACGTAGCCGTATCGACACCTTAAAGATGCAAAAACCGATTAGACAATTTGATAGGTAAACACCGATGACGTTATTCAATCAAATATTCTCGTGGATGCTAGTGATTTTCTTCTGCATAGTGCTGGCCGTCTTCGGTATCGAGCTGAATACCACACGCAACTTTTTACTCAATCAGCAAACCTCTGATGTCAACAACACGGTCAATTCGATGGGGCTAGCCTTAGCACCCTACTTAGAATCGGATGATAAAGTCGCCGCCGAGTCGGTGATCAATGCGTTTTTTGATGGCGGTTTTTACCGCGAAGTTAATCTGACCTTGCTGTCAGATAACAGTGAGATTGTTCGCGAGTATCCCGTACAAATCCAGGGTGTGCCCCAGTGGTTTATCGACCTCGATGTTTTCCCTGTGATCACCGAAAAACAAACCATCACCAGTGGTTGGATGCAACTTGCCGAAGTCGAAGTGGTCGCGCATCCAGGTTATGCGTATAAGCAACTGTGGAAATCATTTGTCCAGTTAGGGACAATTTTGGCAATCATCTTTTTGGTCGCGTCCGTGATCATTGGTTGGCAATTACAGCGATCGCTGAGACCCCTTGCCCGTATTACGGCTAAAGCAGGCGAAATCGCCAAAAACAAGTTTGGTGATCCCATTCCGCTCCCTCCCACGACAGAGCTAAAAACCGTGGTCAGTGCCATTAATGTCATGACCGATCAGCTCAAACACTACTTTGAACAACAGGCAAAAGAAGCCGATAGGTTACGTAAAACCGCCTACCGAGATGCGGTATCTGGCCTTGGCAACCGCAGCTTCTATGTTGGCCAGCTTAAATCTTGGTTAACTGAATCGGGTGTTGGCGGTATGGTCTTAATCAAAGTGGATCTCATTGGAGAGGCCTATAAAAACCAAGGCTTCGAATCTGGGGATCGTATTGTTGAGCAATTTGCGAATAACCTCACCACCACGATTATCAGCGACGACAGCATGACAGCTGCGCGCTTGAGCAAAGATGAATTTGTGATCCTAGCGCCTAACTCAGACCCCGATGACTTGCGCTTACTCGGCGAGAGTGTGCTCGCCATGGTAGTAGACATGCAAGCGGATCCGACCGGTCTCACGCCGCCTAAGGTAGCAGTGGGGTTAGCCATCAACGGCGGTGGAAATCAGGATGCCAGTGTGCTGCTGTCACAAGCGGATAACGCCTTGTCACAGGCACGCAATACGCCGGAGCACCCTGTCGTACTGATTGACCAATCTATCGGTGACGCTGCAATGGGTAAACAGCAATGGAAAGCACTGCTTCATGAAGCCGTGGCCAAAGAGCTGTTTGTGTTCAAATACCAACCCGCCACAGACAGCGAATCAAACCGGCTTCATCAAGAGGTCTTTTCCGCGATAGAAAAGGATGAGCACTATTATGGCGCTGGCCACTTTTTAGGGGCGGTAGAGCAGCTCCAACTGGGTGAAACCCTCGATAAATATGTCATTACTCACGTGATTAAAACCTTGTCTCAAGACGCTAGCGTCGGCCCATTGGCGGTTAACCTCACCTTAAGTAGTGTAACCAATGCGTCATTTATTCGTTGGTTGGGGACAACCTTGTACCAGCACCGCAAACTGGCAGGCCAACTGTTATTTGAGATCCCAGAGGTCGCTTTTGTCCGTCACGCTGACCACACTGGCTTGTTGACCGATCAAATCCGTCAAGCAGGCTTCCAATTTGGGGTCGATAATTATGGCCGCAACTTCCAGTCTTTGGATTACTTACAACGCTTTAAGCCCGATTACGTAAAAATAGACTTTGCCTATACCAGTCATATAGAAGACGACGCCCAAGGGCATGTTTTGGCATCCATTTGTCGCACCGCGCATAACTTAAACATCACCACTATCGCGACACGCGTGGAAACAGAAGCACAGCTTGCGCGCCTTTCCGAGCTGTTCGTCAATGGTTTCCAAGGCTATATCTTCAATAATACTCAGGACAGCCATGGTTAAAGATCCGCTTCTGCAATCATTGATTTATGTATCGCGTTACTTCGGTAACGCGAACTCCCCCGATGCCCTTGTGTCTGGGCTCCCCATCTCCGACGGCTACCTGTCACCTTTTTTACTGCCCCGCGCGGCTGAACGTGCGGGGATTGTCGCGAAAGAAGAAGCGATGCCACTCGAGCGTCTCTCTTCGCTGCTCTGCCCGGCTATTTTGCTAATGAAAGATAACGATGCGTGCGTCGTACTAGAAATGGACGCGAAAAAGGGGCGTGCGGAAATCGTTTTGCCACATGCGGATATGACACCGCGTTGGGTGATGCTTGATGATCTTAACGATGCGTATCTAGGGCGCCTTTTTTTGCTGAAAAAGCAATATCGCTTTGATGAACGCGCGCCAACAGCACAGGTGAAGGATGAGGGCCATTGGTTTTGGGGCACGCTCTGGCAATCACGTCATATTTATCGGGATGTCTTAATCGCCTCACTCTTTATCAATGTCTTTGCGATTAGTGTGCCGCTATTTTCTCGCCTCGTTTACGACAAAATCGTGCCTAACTTGGCCTTCGATTCACTGTGGGTGCTCGCGAGTGGGATTTTGGTCATTTTTGTCTTCGACTTACTCCTTAAACTGCTGCGCAGTTACTTTATTGATATTGCAGGTAAGAAAACAGATTTACTCATTTCTTCACGCATATATGCCAAAGTCATAGGGGTAAGAATGGACGCAAAACCCCCTTCAGTCGGGGCCTTTGCACGGCATATGCAAGAATTTGAATCCATCCGCGAGTTTTTTACCTCGGCGTCTATATCCACCCTCATCGACCTCCCCTTTGCCATCATCTTCTTGCTCGTGATTTGGTTTGTCGCCGGTCCTTTAGTAATCGTGCCTATCATTGCGGTCACGTTATTGGTCATCCATGCATGGCTAATTCAAAAGCCCCTGCGGCGCACAATTGAGGAAGGGACACGTCTGTCTTCACAAAAGAACGCCAACCTCATAGAAAGCCTGTCAGGGCTTGAGACCATTAAAATATTCGGGGCGGAGAGTCAGTTTCAGTATCGCTGGGAAGAAGCGGTGGCCCATATGGCAAACTGGAGCATCAAAACACGCCGTCTCACAGACTCAGTCCATAACTCGGCCAGTTTTGTTCAGCAGTTTGTCATCGTCAGTATGATTGTATTTGGTGTTTACCAAATAGCCGCGGGCGAACTGACAATGGGGGGATTGATTGCGGCAAGTATGCTGAGCTCAAGAGCAGTAGCGCCCTTGGTTCAATTGTCTTTGCTCTCGACACGCTATCACCAAGCAAAATCAGCACTCGATATCATCGACCAACTGATGGCATTGCCATCAGAACAAACCGAAGGTAAGCGTTATCTACATCGCCCGATGCTGCGTGGCAAAATTGAGCTCGATAAGGTTGACTTTCATTACCCTAACACCACTGCCCTCGCCTTACGCCAAGTGTCCTTTCGCATTTATCCCGGCGAAAAAGTCGGTATTATTGGCCGAGTGGGCTCAGGAAAAACAACGCTTGCCCGCCTGATAGTCGGCCTTTATTCTCCCACCCAAGGCTCGGTTGCCATCGATGATACCGATATCTCTCAACTTCATTATATCGACGTTCGTCGCAATGTCGGTTTTGTCCCTCAAGAGCCGACGCTATTCTTTGGCTCAATCAGAGAGAATATGACCCTCGGCCAGCCACTTGCCGATGATATTGATATTATGGACGCCGCTGCCCGCTCGGGCGTGTTAAGTTTTACCCAATACCATGCCTCAGGACTAGAAAGACAAGTTGGTGAAGGTGGCGTCTTATTGTCTGGGGGACAGCGACAAGCCGTTGCAATTGCTCGCGCCTTTTTAGGCCGCCCACCTGTGATTTTACTCGATGAGCCAACCAGTCAGATGGATAACCGCACAGAGCAGTTCATTAAAACGCAGCTAAAAGATTTACGCAGAGAGGAAACACTCATTCTCAGTACCCACAAAACCAGCATGCTGGATGTGGTTGACCGTCTTATTGTGATGGAGGAAGGATGTGTGGTCGCAGATGGACCGAAAAAGGCAGTGCTTCAGGCCTTAAAAGAAGGAAAAATCCGTAAAGTTGGCTAACAGTTTACACTGTAAACCAGTATCAACCATTGGCTTGATACGGTTTTAATTCAATCGCGGCATTATCATAAAATAGATGTGATGGGCCGTGCTCTGAGTGAACCAAGTGCTTTTCTTCGCCGATAGTACAGTGAACACGACTAAGTAGCGACTTAGTCGCAATGATACTGGCCGTTTGGTATCCGCTCTCTATCGCTGCGTCTGTTTCTTCTACCATGGCTTCTATTTCACTTAGCGCGGTAGAAAGGTGCTCGCGTGTCGAGCTTATTCTTTCAACCATGGCCGCGTCACGCTTCTCTTCTGGGATCGCTTCAAGCTTTTTCTCTGCCGCCTGGATCTTATCCAATTGGGCACTTTTCTCTTCCCAGCTTTTATTTAAATTGACGAGTTCCCGTTTAAGTATTGGCAGACGCGGAAAGCAATGTATATACGTATGCGCCCCTGCGCTCGCGCCGATAATCACCGCCTGGACTTTTTCGCCCACTTCATGCTTACCGCCCGCCAACGTGCCTTTGCGCTTGGTGGCATCACTAATAACGATTGACTGCCCTACATGCGTTTTGCAATGCATCGCATGCAAGGTAAGTTCTAGGTTTTGATTGGCACAGAGTGTGGCATATTGCGCGAACTTGGCGACAATATTGCCCTCCGCAACCAGGGTGCAGTTGATGTCAGAGTCTGCTGCGACTTGTCGACCAATGATCCCATTTTGGACGATAATGTCTGCGCCAGCGGTAATGGTCGCTGATTCCACTACCCCTCCCACGGTGACCGTTCCCGATGCTGTGACCTTCATACCCACTTCAACATCACCTTTAATCACCACACTGCCTTCAAAGTTGACATGCCCGGTGCCGACATCAACCGCATCTAAGCTCAATGCATCATCGACCGCCACGCCGTCTTTTTGTAACCGTGGGATCCCAGCCATGGTCGCCACTAGAATATTAGGGTCTTTGTTACTTAACTCGCTGCCTGGGTGCGCGGTCAATGTCATTGGCTTACCGGAAGATGTCGATAACACCGACCCAGTTACAGTAAAGCCCTCATAGCCCGATGTTTCAGGGATCAGTTTAGCTAAAGGCTGTCCTTGCTTAACCATCACCATTTCACCCAAATCACGCATGTCAACGGTTCCATCCTCACGCTGTTTGGGACGGCGAACACGCTCGGCAGGATCTTCAATGAGATAGACAAGGTGCGCATCTTCGCCGGCAACCGGCTGCCGACCGAATGCGACGGGAACATCAAGGTATTCACCAGGTTTGAGCTTTCCTGACGCGGAGAGAAGTTTTTGCAGGGTCGGCTTTTTTATCCCTCGAACGATATTGGCATCACGCAGCGTCGAGAGAATGTCATCGGCTTTCAGTCCACGCCCGCCACACGCGCCGTTAACGATCAAATAGGCCGTCATTTTATCGTCGGCGATGCGCGCTTCGATGGTTGCATCACGGCGTTCTGCAATAATGAAGTCTTCCGACTCAGCATCATCCGGCGACGCGTTTAACTTGGTTAATGCTGACTCTATCGTATCATCAAAACAAAAAAAGCCCTCGACTTGGTTGCTCACCAACCAGTCCTTGATTTGTTTTTTCTCTATCGGTTGGCCATTGGTATGCTCGACTTTCCCTGCCGATAAGTATACACGCTGACCATCCTGAGAGACGCGGAGGATATCGTCTAGCATCTCGCTTCCTGCCTATCTAATCCCTGTGGCGGCCTTATTAGCCAGATAAACCACTTGGCAATGCGCTTGCTCCATCATCTCGAGGAGCTTGCACTCGACTGTTGTCACTGATTAGATTAGTCCAAATCTAATGCAAGTGTGCGCAATTGTCTCATTTATAATAAATTATACAGGTTTATCCCGCTTGGGAGCAGGATCACTGATAAAAACGTGACCAGGATAGGATTAATTCAGTCGCCCTCAGCACGGCTCCCATAATGAAGGGTAGTAGACCGATTTACAGTGTAAATAAACGTAATGAGCGACAGCGTTTACACTGTAAACCAAGCCACTGCCACGTGTTCAGTTTACAGTGTAAATGGGTCATGTCGTCATGTGTATTTGAATATAATTCCGTATCCGGGATTCCGCATCCCTCTTTCCTGCCAGCTGATATCGGGTGCAGACAACAGACCAAGGCAACCCTAACAAAATACGGCTAACCAGAATGGGTAACGTGGCATTTTCGTCGTCTTTCTGGACGCGACCTATATGATGATATAACCAAGCCTGTAAGCTTGAGAGGGCAGCATCGACCCCCACCCCTCCGGCAACAAATCCATCAATTTGTTGTCTTACTTCCTCCGATAGCGGTGCGGTTGGTAACCCAGCAATGATAGAGGCAGCGATGTCAGTTTCCATCCGTTGATGGCTCGTGAGCATCTGAATGGGAAGGTTTTGCCTAAATAAGCGTAACGCCTGATCACACCAGTTCAAAGGCTGGATAGGCTTAAGCATTTGCAGCGAATAGCACCCACTGGCTTGATCGCGTTTTAATCCCAATTTAACCGGCTTAAATCCTTGCTTAAACCAAAACGGCGTCAGCACGGCGGTTGCACCGAAGCTAACACCGACCCCGACCACTGAGGCTTCAGCCGCGTGTTTATTCACGGTCGCGAGCAACCGTTGACCGACGCCTTGCTGTCGATAAGGCTCAGACACGGCAATGCGTTGGACTCGCCAGAGCCTGTCGTGCAGAACCTCCGCGAGCCCCAAATGCGCGGCGACCGATTGGCTAAACAGATGCCCTTTTATCCGGCGTTGCCCTGCGACCACCGCGTGACAAGTTTGCCAATCTATTCCTCCTTCTTGGCTCACCACACACGCGGCAACCAACTTATTATTGAGCCAGCCAGCAAAGATTAAGCCGGCGTCATCGTCCAGAAGACGGGCTAAGTCGTTAGGCGATGTTTGATAATGGGCCGCGATCAGTAATGTGAATAACTGCCGTAAACACGCCTCATCTCGATACAACTGCTGACGGCTAAGCGGCTCAATCACCATATCGTTCACCCACCCTGTTTCGAGCATATCGGTCTGATCGCTGCCTACGTCGTCGCCATTCAGTAAAAAGAGGGCGTTCAACGTGCGCTCAACCGGATCATCGTCAGCCCATCTCATAGGCGCCGTGAGCTTCAATGTGCGCCACTGCGGCTGCTCGACGTCCAACATTTGCTTGAGTCGGAGCGTAAAAGCACGTCCTGTCCCTTCATAGCCATGCTCGGTCGTCGCAATCGCAACGCGACTGTATTGATTCAGCCATTGGCTGATTATCGGAAGTGGGATTGCCGCCGCTTCATCAACCAATAACAAGTCTGCTGCTGGCGCATCCTGTAGCAGCGCATCAGGGGCAATAAAGCGTATCTGGCTTCCTTGATAGTCGATATGTTGGCCAGCATCATCGATCTGAAGGGTGGCTTTCAGATGATGAAAAAGCGTTGATGCATGGGCAGGGGAAGGCGATGACACAATGATGCGTCTTGGTTTTTTCATCATCAAGTTAGCCGCGGCCATCCCTAATGCGGCTGATTTCCCCCGACCGCGGTCAGCGGTTAGCAGCAGGGGACGGCGCCGATGTCCAGTCACGACTTTTTCCACGGCAGCAATCGCATCATCCTGAGTCACTGAATGCGTTTGATGTTTCGCTGGACGTTGCTGGGGTAAACGATGCAGCCAATGACAATTAAATGCGACGCTATCATCTTCACTCAAACAGCGAAGAAGGCGTTGTACGGACGGAGGCATTTCGTTATCGAGGGCGGCAATTCGGAGTACAATGAGTGCACCCGCGCGGCAACAACCGGCTATGGCGCAAAAGGCTTCCGCATTAAATTGCGCATTCACCTCCACCACAATATGACCACATTCTTGTCCCAGCTTTTGATGTGCTTGGCGCCAACTCAAACCATATTCTGTGTTTCCCACAATCAGCGGGGGCTGAGTCTCATCAAAGCCGCCCAGTACAGTCGCCAAGTCCTGATCGACACAAACCAGTTGACGGTGGGAGTAGTGCGCTGCACGTAAGATCAGTGGCTCAAAAAAGTCTTCCAATGTGGGTAATGTCATCATGTTTCCATAAGGCTTTTACCAAGCGGATAGGAGATGATAACACGCAAAAAAAAACGACACGCTAGGCATGTCGTTTTTAACGCTGGGGCATGTGCAAAATATTAGTTTTCTAGCGCTTGTTTAATCAGTGCCAGAATTCGGTCTGCGTCCTCATCACTGACTTTCTTTAAACTAATATTCAGGTTATTTCCTTTGCGACGATAAGACGCACGTCCGTCCAACAAGGTTTTGGCTTGCTCTCGTTCACTCGATGTCGGCTCGACAAGTTCATCTTTAAACTGCTCAATCAACTGGGTGACTTCTCGCGTAATACGCGTCACTCCTTGCGCCTCTACCTGTTGCCATAAAGGCGTGTCACCAAGCTTGGCAACCAGCTTTTGTTGCAGGGACGCATCAAGGCTAAAATATAAGCGATGCAACTTCACAATGGTTGGCCGTCCCAGCTCAGACACACTGGGGTAGGCTTGCAGTAGTGGTAAGGGCAGGGCCGCGGCTTTTAAGGCACCGCTGACCAAGGCTTCGCTACACTGACACGCACTCGCCAATGCTTTTTGGTCACTCACTTCGCCACTGTCTAACATTGCCTGCATCTCTTTACCGCGTTCATAAAGCGATAACGGTTTGTGGGCATTGGCGACATCGGACAAGAATTTAGCATGGCGTGTACTGATGCCTTTCGCCACGTAGACTAAGAAATCTTGTTCTGCAATCAGACACGACATGCGGCGTCGGCTACCGTCGAGGACTTCAATACGACCATCGTCAAGCCAACGACCCACAGCAGGGTACTGCTGGCCATGTGCTTTTAACGTTACCAAAATATCGGATAACGCGAGTTCATTCAGAAATGACTGCTCTCGCGCATTCTTATCAAAAACGGTCGTTTTATCTCGGATCTCACTGGCAGGGACTTTTACCAGCTCAAATTCAACCGTGTGTTCACCGGCGACCGCAAGTTCAATGACTGCCGCTTTCTCACTCGCTGCACTCTGAGCTTCTTGCGTTGTCGTTGCTCGTCGCTTGTCTGCTTTGGCAAACAAACGCGCATTTAAATCAGAGGTCTTAATGGCCATTTTTTGTGATTACTCCTGATTGAGCTGAGACCAGTGGCTGTGCAGCACACGCTCTAGTTCTAAACCGACACGATGGACGGCATCTTGGGCTGTCGACAGGGTCTTCTTACCGCCTTCAAAATCTTGAGAGGTAAGATCAAAGACTGTGCTGTAAGTGTCGGCACAGGTCTCAAACGCGCGACTTCTTGGAATGGTCGCCATCATTACTTGTTCACCCAAAAGATAATTCATTTCCGTTAAGACCGAAATCTGTTTTTTGTTGTCATCTTCAAACATAGTCGGCATTAAACGAACAAACTCAAGGCCATGCCAGTCTTCAGGGAACATCTCATAGACTTGTGGCAGATGCTGGAAAAAGTTCACCGTCGACGCCCAATCGAGGCGTTTTGCCGCACAAGGGATCACTAACGAGTTCGAGGCGTACATCGCATTCCACACCAGCGGATCGATATGCGGGCCTGTATCTATCATGATAATGTCAAACTCATCACTGATTGGGTCGATGACTTTTTCTTGCAGCAACTCAACCACGTTCAGAGACTGGCTAGTCGCCAGTGCTTGCCATGCCTCAGCATTAAACATCGCGTCTTCTGGAAAGGCCGCCATGGTTTTTAAGTTTGGATACTGTGTCGGCAGTAAGACATTACGCATCATGAAGTCTTTGTCTGCAGGCTGGGGCGTATTATCCAGCATGACGTCAACGGCGGAGTAAATCCCCTCTTGCTCGGTCAAACTAATTTGTGGATTGAGGAACAGTCGCAATGAGCCTTGTGGATCCAAGTCGATTAAGCAAATGCGATAACGCTTTTCCAAGTTGAGGGCCATACATGCCGCTAAGTGCACCGCACTCATGGATTTACCCGTTCCGCCTTTCTGGTTCTGGATGTTTACCACCCAAGGCTTATGGGTTTTTCCTTTACGCTCATGAAAAGTCGGCACGTTCGCCGCATCCATGATTTGGTGCGCCTCATCGAGTGTAATCGAATAATGGTTAGCGTTGTTTTTAGTGAACTGATGTCCCTCTTGCTCCATGCGAGAGATCGCTTCATCGAGCTTTCGCCGCGTTAATCCCGAACGCGTTTCCATTAATGCTTTTGACATCGGTGGAAAGAGTTGGTCGTGGCGTTCTTCCATCACAATCTCGACCCGATCAGACTGAACCTGTTTCGTCTGCGCGGCGATATTGCGGAGGTTTTCAATCGTCTTTTCCCTATCCATATTCTTTTTCGCCTTAACGAGAAATAATTGCCGATTGTACAGCACATTCCACTCAAAACAATAAAAAGGTGAACAAAAGCCAATCAAATAAAGATCCTGCTCACAATTGTTATCATGGATGATTGATGAAAACATCGACGAATAGTTGGTTATACTCACTTCGACAAACCATGCGATAAATTCCTCACATTTAAAATGTCACAGCGTCACTTATTTACAATGTAAACAGTTGATAGAGTCGGAAGCCTATCTTTGAATGGCTAATTTACGGTACCCGATCGTTGAACCGAATTTATCGCCTTTTACCCCTTAAGAGGGGAGAGCGGTTAACAATCTCACCCATTAGCCGTTCATGCGATGGCTTACCGCGGTTTTGATCATTTTTCCCGTAACGATGATCAAGGTGTTCGGCCTTAATGGATGCTAATACTTGATCATGCTTTCGAGAGTAAAGGCGCTGTTGGGGAAGCATGATCAAGCAGAATTATGGGTTAAATCATCGGCAAATCTGCGCGATGTGTCTCTGTATATTACGGAACAATGATCAAGACTGGCTGTAAAGACTACCAGCCTGTGCGGTTGTTCGGAACGATATAGTCGAACCGCCAAATTACGGATAACGTCAGGTGTAACAAGGGATCGAGAAGGATCCGGGCATTCCATCCATATCACGTGGACTAAACAACGGTTTACATCAAGATGATCGAACAGCGCGATCTCATACATGATCATTGTTCCACTAACCGGACACATACATCCCTATGGCAGTTATACTGTCAATGTCATTTCGATTTGGAGGATGAGAGTGAAATAGCCGCTAGACTTATCGGCAACATGCACGCTTTTTCATCAAATCAGCTAAAAAAGCACTGTCTTGATCATTGTTCCTAAGCCTCATTAGCCTGATTAACCACCGAATCCAATAACGTCATCACCCGCGACATCCTATAGCTGTGGATAAGATGTGTATCACGCTTGATCATTGTTTCAGTTATTATCTGATCATTAATGCGGTAAGGTGTTGATCATTGATGCAGGCCTCACTTGATCATCGTTGGTGCATGATGTTGATCATGCCTCCAAGACATTGATGATCATGCTTTCGAGAGGGCTGAAATTATAATTCATAAAAATCATGGTGTTATAACAAACTAGCCACTCGGATCATAAGATCAGATCATCAAATTAGATCAGAATAATCATAAAGATCAGTTAAAAAGCGCAATAAAAAAGATCTTTCTTTTTGGGTCTTTTTTTATTAGTCTTTCCTTGGAAGAGTGATCGATTTACGGTTTCCGTCACCTCAATTTAAAAAAATGCGCGTTGAGTATGCCCGTGACAAAGGATTTAAGCTGACATGAGTGCCAGTAAACCCGAAAAAATCTTGATAAAAGCCCCTCGCTCCCACAAAGACGGGCATTTGTTCGCCGTACACGATCAGTTGATTGATTGGCTTGCACAGTATGAGCACTTTAAAGGGGTAACCAAAAGTATTCTAGAGCTACTGAACTTAATTTCAGTACGCGGTTTTGCCTCTCAAGACGGGTATGTATCCACCACAGAATTGGTTGACGCAACAGACGGGCAACTCACTCGCGCAGCCATCCAACAACGACTCCGTGCCGCTGTCCAGTTAGGACTGTTCATTCAGCAACCCGTGCGGTTTGAAGAAGGACTCGCAGGCAAAACCATGCTGCATCAATTTGTTAATCCCAGCCGATTGATTTCATCACTCGGCAGTGCAGGCTTGATGACAGAAAAAAGTCGCGATGCCGTCAAGCAAAAACGGTCGAAAGCGTTAGCGCAAACGCAAGTTAATCGACAATTGCTCAGTGAGCATGGACTAGGCACCCCTCCGATGATGCCTGGTGAAAAAGATCAAATTTTGGTCTCGCCGACCAGTTGGGCTGGGATCATTGATCAAGCGCTTGCTCCACCGCGAACCAAAAAGGGTTATCAGAAGTCGATGGTGGCGATCAGCGGCACTAAGGCGATCATTGAAACGCGATCGGCCAAGTCGATCATGACGGTTGATGATCTGATGACACTGTTCGCCCTGTTCACCCTCACGGTGCAGTATCATGATCATCATTTACCCAATTACGAGTTACAGACCCAATCTATAGGCAACAAAACACCGATCTATATCACTGATATCCTGCAGTTACGGGGTAAAAAAGACAGTGGTCCTGCGCGTGATGCCATCCGCGAGAGCATTGATAGAATCGAGTTTACTGACTTTCAGCTTCATGAACTAACAGGTCGTTGGCTGAGTGAAAACATGCCAGAAGGGTTCAAAAGTGACCGATTCCGGTTCTTAGCCAGAACCATTACCGCTTCCGAGGAAGCGCCCAAAGAGGGTGAAGACGGTGAGGTCAGGATCAAGCCCAACCTTTATATCTTGGTATGGGAGCCTTCGTTCTTTGAAGAATTGATGACGCGTGATTACTTCTTTTTATTTCCACCAGAAATATTGCGTCAGCATACCTTGGTGTTTCAACTCTATTCGCTCTTCAGAAGCCGTATGTCGCGTCGACTCGAAGATACCATGCTACTTAGCGAGCTGAACCAAAAAATGGCCCGTAATATCGAATGGCGCCGTTTTTCCAGTGATTTAACCCGGGAGCTCAGAAAGCTGGCTGAAGGTAAGGTGACAGAGTCTGTGTTTGCGGTGAACTTGTGGGGATATCACTTAACGTTAACGCGCGAAGATGAAGAGAAAAAATATCCTGACTATCGCATGGATATAAAGTGCAACGTCGACGAAGTGATCCGCTACTCTCGTGCCAAAATGTATAACGAGGGCAAGCGCTCGTTGGCTCCCACTATGCCCAATCCGCTGAGAAATGAGATCCTTCCTAGCCAAGACCTTGATCAGCTTTCCGGGATCATTGATGGCGAGTTTGAACCGATTCAGCGCAAAGAGAAGAGCAGTGGCCGGTTAGGGCGTCGTGTGAAACAACGCAAGCACTTGGTTGAGATTAATGCGGATGAGCTGACCATTGTGCTCTCAAAGTATACGTCTGAGGAGGCGTTGCAACGCAGCATTACCGCGTTGTCGGCGATGACAGGCCATCCTTCCTCCGTGATTACCGAAGAATGTCAGGGTTATCTCGAAAAGCTGGATTGGTTGCGGGTCGGTGATCAGGTCGTCTCCTATGAAACGCTCAGCCGTACGATTGAGTTTTACAATCAACAACAGCTCGATAGACATCTTTCTATTGAAAAGTTGATATCTGGGTTAGCCGTGCGAAGAAAAGTCTGTCAGCGCGTGTTTGAGGGCCATCTCGATGGGCAAGTGCTCAAGGCCTTGGATGACATAGCGATGGGAGGGTAGTGACCGATTTTGCAGGTTGTTGACGTGGTAATGACACAACCTTTGATGAGCGGCGTAAACTACTCACTGATAGATACCTTTGTCCTATTGGGTGCCTTGGTGGCACCATTTGGCTAATCACTTGCCGAGCGGGCTTTGCCCGCTTTTTTCTTCCTTGCCAACGATGATGCGTTTCCCCTCTTTGTCGTGGGGTCACGTCAGCTATTGGTTTTATTCTGCGTTTTACAGTGTAAACTGCCTACTTTCTTCCACCCTATATTGGGCTTTGCGAGGCCATGATGCCATTTCTCTTGCCATTGGCGGCGGTGCTCATTTGGTCGGTCAACACGATTGTAAACAAGATGTCTGTCACTGTGATTGCACCGGGTGCGATGGCATTCTATCGGTGGTTTTTTGCCATTTTGGTATTAACGCCGTTTTGTTTACCGACATTATGGCGCCAACGACGTGCGGTGCGTTGCTATGCACCACGTCTTGCCATTCTAGCGCTGTTAGGCATGGTCACTAACCAATCCGTTGCCTATTTTGCTGCGCAAACCACGACGGCGACCAATATGGCGCTGATTATGTCGTTGGTGCCCATGTTGAGCTTGTTGATCAGTGTGCCTGTGCTGTCACAGCCGTTGACGATGCGTGCGATCCTCGGGGCCGTGTTATCCTTCGCTGGCTTGGTGTATATGCTAACGCTGGGCAAACCGCTTTCTCTTTTTCACGCAGGCGCGTCGGTGGGAGACGGGCTAATGCTGGTATGTGCGTCCTCGTATGCGCTGTATTGCGTTTTACTTAAACGTTGGTCGATGGCGCTGTCCAATTGGGTGTCTGTGTATGTACAAGCTGTATTTGCGGTGGTGATGTTGTTGCCCGTTCTGTGGATGGCGCCCAGTCCTGCCATCCCCGCTGACGCCTATCCGCTAGTGGGGTTTGCCGCCTTAGGCGCTTCCGTGCTTGCGCCTGCGATTTGGCTAAACGCTATCGCGCTCAATGGGGCGAGTCGAACGGCGATGTACATGAACCTTTTACCCGTGATGACAGCGGCTATTGCAGTGGCGGTACTGGGAGAAATACTGACTCAGTATCACATCCTCGGTGGAGGGCTTGTGATGCTGGGCGTTGCCATATCACAGCAATCAAGGCAGCCGTCCTGTCAGTAACCGTCTACACTCAATTAAGTGGGTTCTTTGACGGAGGTCGCCAATGTGGTGGTTAATTGAGTTAGACTGGGTACCCTTGTGGGTCATACCGACAAGCGGTCGCGCCGAGCGGACAGCGTCGTCGCCCATCATTTGGTAAAGAGAGAGCAATAATCTTACATGGATGTGGATGTATCTGAATGTTGCGTCGTCACCATTCGGCCTGCGCAGCGCAACGAAGCGCGCTACTTTTGGCGTAATATATATTATTCCCGTGCTTGGAAGCAGTATGATGCGCCGTATACACCGATAGATCCGGTGTCGTTTTGGTCGTTTCGTTTTGGTCTTTTTCGTCGTTTCATCGTGGGTGACACGGCGCAGGTGATTTGTGTGGACAATAAGCCTGTGGGTTATGTCACCCTGTATTGGGAAGACAAGCGCACGCGTTGGTTGGAAGTGGGGATCACTATTTTCGATCCTGTCCACTGGGGCAAAGGTATCGGCCGACGTGCTCTGACGCAGTGGATTGACCAATTATTTATTCGCCATCAAGTCAACCGAATCGGCTTGACCACTTGGTCGGGAAACACGGGGATGATGCGCTGTGCTAAAGCACTAGGGATGCGCGAAGAGGGGCGCTTACGCGCCGTCCGTTATTATCAAGGTGAGTACTATGACTCACTTCGTTATGGGGTATTGCGCGATGAGTGGTTGCAGCAAGCTGCGCCAGTGCGTCAAAACGGTCCCTCGTCCGCCAACACCCTGGCCGCTGTCGCCTCAACCATGCACCAAGACCATTCGCTGGTTTGATTGCGGCAGTAACCAATCTTCAAGTGCTGTCCGTTCAATCGGCCGAGAGAGCACATACCCTTGCAAGTAGTCACATTGGTGTTGGCGAAGCCAGCATAGCTGCTGTTTCGTCTCGACGCCTTCTGCTACTACGGTTAAACCGACGGCATGTGCCATGGCAATCATTCCTCGACACAGGGGCGCCGCTTTACCGTTAGGCTGATCGATATCCATAATAAAACTGCGATCCATCTTAATCACGCTAAACGGATATTGGCGCAGCAGCGAGAGGGATGAATACCCGGTGCCAAAGTCATCGAGGTACAGTTTTATTCCCAGTGCGTGAAGCTGACGCAAGTTCCTCCCCACCGTTTCTGAGTGCTCAAGTAAGGCCGTCTCCGTCATTTCTAACCCCAGACACTGAGGCGCGAACTGGTGCCTGGCGATCAGTGAGGCGACGTCATCGGCGAAGGTGGCTGACTGACACTGCTTGGCGGACACATTCACGGTGATAGAAGGGCATTGATTGGCAGGGAAGCGGGTGTGCCAGTTATCCAATACGTCGGCGACTTGCTCGAGCACCCAGTCGCCAAGCTCAATAATATAACCGGTTTCTTCTGCGATTGGGATGAACTCTGCGGGCGAGATCCGCCCTAGCGTCGGATGCTGCCACCGGAGCAGTGCCTCTGCATGGCTGAGTGTTTCTTGTTCGCCATCAAAAATAGGTTGAAACATCAGATGAAACTGCTGCTGTGCCAACCCTTTTTTTAAGTCTTGTTCGACAATAAAACGTTGCTGGACTTTGGCAAGCATGGCCGGCTGGAAAATCGCGAGGCGATCACGGGTTTGCTTGGCGTGATACATGGCAATATCCGCCTGCTGAATAATATCCGTTACCGACGCATTGGCTTTGTTCACCGAGGCAATGCCAATACTGGCGGACAGGTTAATCATATGCTCGTCCACCTTGTAAGGTGTGCTAAGCGCTTGAAGTAGGTGCTTGGCCTTAGTTTGTGCCAATGCCAGTGAACTGTCGGCTTTAAGCAAAATGATGAATTCGTCGCCACCAAAGCGAAACACGCGCTCGCCACTGACGGATTGGTTCAGGCGTTTGGCTACCTGCTTAAGAAGCTTGTCACCCGTCACATGACCGAGAGAGTCGTTAACCACTTTAAACCGATCGAGATCGATAAACAGCAAGGTAAAATGCTCGCTGTACTGGGCGCTCACTTGCTGGAGTGCGCCCTCCAAGGCATTGTCGAGCGCCGCTCGGTTTGCCAGCCCCGTTAAACTGTCGTGCTGTGCTTGGTGGGTGAGCTGGCGGGTCTGCTTGTTGACTAAGTGTTGTGCCAATGACAGTCGGTTGGCGTAGGACCAAAAACTGGCCAGAACCGACAAGCCGAGTGACAGCACCAATAGTCCAACCAGCACCCCGTAGAGTAGCCCCGTGTGCAAGCCGCGTAGATGGGTGAACCTGACCACTAACCCTTCTTCGCTTCCGGCTATCGGAATAGTGATATCGGGTGAGTGAGTATTTCGCCATTTTTGCAATGCTTGCGTTGAGTGCGTGGTAAACATTTGCTGGTGGCCAAAGGCTTCGCGGGCGATTAGCCCCATATCGGGCGCGGGGGTGTCATCTTGCCAGAGTGTGGGTAGAAAGGTATCAAAATAAAGTGTGGTGGAGAGAAAACCGGCTAATTGGCCGTCTCGTGCAGTAATGGCCGCGAACCAACGCACCCCATGTCCTTGCTCATCGTGAATCAGTCTTGCCACCGGTTGGCGCTTAAAATAGGCACGCTCCATGGTGACGGTGTTCTCGCATTGCGCATCCGCGCGCCAACCTAAATATCCCTCTGCCGCGGCTTTGGGGGACAAGTAAAGTGCGGGAAACGTATCACCTCGCATCACCCACTGGCAGGCGTGGTTATTGAGTGGCGGAAAGGGGTGATAGTGACCTTGTTGCGCGGCAAACTGTTTTAACTCAGCGCGATTGACCCGAGGTAGCCACATGACGCTATCAAGCCCTGAGCGCTTTTGGGTATGGTTATCGATAAAGGCATGGAATTTATCACGCGTTGGGCCGCCTTCTTGTTGCAGATAAAGCTGCGCCGATAGTTGTAGCTCATAGAGCTGAGAAAACGCTTTACTGAGTGCGTGACGCTGCTTTTCAACATCGGTAGAAAACCGGCTTTGCTGACGCTGGTTTTCCAAGGTATAGACTGACCAACCTGCGATCAGCGCAATCATAATAACCGTTAGGTAACGCCATAGAGGCTGTGAGGAAAAATACCGCATATAAAGAATACATCGAGTCTCACTATCGAGAGAGACAGGGTAGAGTGCATCGATGACAATCTGTGCCTATTTAGGTTTCATTTTTGTGACAAAGCGATGGTTTTCGATCGCAGGGCGCAGTCAGCCGATCAAAACAATCGTCAAAAACGTGACGGTTTTTTATACAGGGTTAAGGTCGGTATCGCTGAGTGCGAAGATATGTAAATGTGAAATTGATCACGGTACGGTTAGGGGCTTGATTCGTCTCTGAAGTTTGGGGGCAATCGGTCAGTTATACAATTTTGTCTCGGTGATTCGATACATTCTGCCTGCGGTTTTGGTAGGACGCGTTCTCGTTCTCTGCTAACTTTCAAAGACTCGTTGGATAGCAAGTCCGATCCACCGTTCCCTTTCCTTTCTGGCGATAACACACTGATTGTGGAGGCGTTCCATGAAAAAATTGGAGAATATCTCTGCGATATGCTTTGACTTAGACGGCACGATCGCAGACCCTTTTGATGATCTTTATGACGCTGTCCTCGGCATGTTGCGAGGGTTTAATTTGCCAGAGGAAGAGCCCAGTGCGATTCGAGACTGGATTGGTGATGGTGCGGATTTATTGATCCATCGGGTGCTCACGCGACACATTGATGGACGGGTTTCAACCACAGTGTTGAATCAAGCCCGTGCGTTGTTCCTGTCCTCATACTTAGGCAAAAAACCGCCAAAAACTCGACTCTATCCAGGGGTACTTGCTTGCCTTGAAGGACTCTCTCAGCGCCAGTTCCCGATGATATGTACCACGGACATGCAAACGGCGCATGCGAACAGCCTTCTTAGAGCGCTTGGGGTCAGCCACTTTTTTACCCGTATCTTAGGAACGGATGCGATCGCGGCCGGAAAGCCGGATCCCGATAGTATTTTTGAGTCGGCGGCGATTTTAGCGGTTCCGCCATCAGAATTGCTGGTGGTTGGCGATGCGGTGAATGATGTTCATGCGGCAAGGGCAGCGGGCTCTCCTGTCGTCTGTGTTGATTATGGCTATAATTATGGAACAGCGATCCAAAAAACGGGACCAGACACCACCCTTGATACATTGGCAACCTTGCCCAATATTATTTCTAAGCCAAGCCGGATTAAGGTGTCAGGGCATGTGTTGACCACGCCACCGGTATTGGCCGGCCCACTTTATGGTCGTGGATCACGACCGGGAGGTGGGGCACAGTTTCGCTAACACTGCCAGGAGGGAAGCGTGAAAAACGAACTCGATCCTACCCACCTACTACGCGCCTTTGAGATAGTGACAGAGTATGGTGAAGAAATTGAAGATGGACACCGCCTAGATGGCATCGACGCTTTCTCAGATTATGACGGCTATACCATTTATTTAGCGGGCAATGGCGTACAGTTACGTGTGGGGTTCCACAATACCTATGATCTCGACTATGAGCACGAAAACCTAAAAGAGCAGTTCCTGAAAAAGGTGGACGCTTTGGTCAAAAACTACAAAAAATGACTACGATATCAACTCGTTAGGTCCGTGGTAGACGCCCCAATATAGCTGGGGCGTTTTTGTTAGAGGCGGGAACACGATGACGGATCAATCTACCATGGATGGGTGGCGCACGGGCGGCTCGCAGGCTCACTACAAAGCGCTGGTTGACAGTGCGGCCGCCGCCATTTTAGTCATTGATGACCAAGGTATTATCCTTGATGCTAACCCTTTCACGCACACGCTACTTGGCTACGAGCAACAGCAGCTTATCGGCCAGGATGTGGCGTGTTTAATGCCTCCCGAGCATCGAGGCAAGCACGGCCAATACGTAGAAAACTACCTTGCAACCGGTCAGCCCAATGTTATTGGCACAGGGCGGCGCGTGAACGCGCGGCACCGTGATGGGCGCCTGATCCCCATCCATTTGGCGGTGAGCGAAGTGTGGATCGATGAACGACGAGAGTTTATCGGCATTATGTCGGATTTAAGCGCACTCACGCATGCCCAAGCCACTGTTCAGCACGAGCGAAATCGGCTAAAAACCATCATCGATGCCATCGGTAATCCGGTATTTGTTAGAGAATTAGGTGGCCAATATGCGTTGGCGAACCGAGCCTGTTTACAAGCGGTGGGAGCGGATCATGTGAGCCAACTGGCCGACGCATTTGGTCGCGCGCTCCCTGACGGCATGCGCGATACCCTCAATGCACTCGATCACCAATTAACGGTCGACGGTGAGCCTGTACATATTGATGTGACTTTGCGTGACGGCCGGACGTTTAAGTTGGCGAAAACACTGATCCACCATCTTGCCGGTGAGCCTTACGCGATTGTAACGGTGGCGTACGATGCCACACCGCTATTACAAGCGATGCAAGAGGCCGAGCGCGCCAACCAAGCAAAAAGTGACTTCCTATCCGCCATGAGTCACGAGCTACGTACGCCTTTAAACAGTGTGTTGGGGTACGCGCAACTACTACTCAAATCTCCCACTCAGATGCTGGCCGATGATCAGCGCCAGTACGTTGATCATATCCACCAAAGTGGGCGACATTTGCTGGCACTGATCAATGACGTGCTCGATCTGGCCAAAATAGAGGCCGGACAAACAGTGCTTCATCTCACCTGGTACCCTGTTAGCGCATTGATCAATGATGCCATTCAAACCTTATCGCCGCTGGCAGAGCGACAGAACGTTAGCTTGCAAAATTGTTTGCCTACGGAGCAAGAGGGTGAGCTTTATGTGGATCCAACGCGGTTTAAGCAAATCTTAATTAACTTACTCAGCAATGCAGTGAAATATAACCATCCACAAGGCAGGGTTTGGGTGGATGCGCACACGCATCACGATAGTCTGACCATGACGGTGAATGATACAGGCATTGGCATTGCCGACGACCAGCTCGACGGCCTTTTCGAGCCCTTTAACCGTTTAGTGGCAGAAGACTCATTGATAGAAGGCGCGGGGGTTGGGCTGGCCGTCACCTATCAATTGGTGACTCAGATGCAAGGTGAGATCAGGGTTGCGAGTCAACAGGGCAAGGGCAGTGCCTTCTCGGTGACCTTCCCTTATCGCGCGAAGCCACACTCCTCTGAGCCCCTGGTTGCAGAAGCCTCTGACGCGAATATACGCCTCACTCAGCCACACCGTGTGCTTTATATTGACCAAGGCAGTCACCAGCAACGGCTGGTCTCTGATTGCTTTGAGGACTGGCCGCTGTTGACCTTGCACCATGCGCACGATTTTTCGTTGGCTGAAGCGATGACACATAGGCTCGCCCCATCACTTTTTATCATCCATGGTAATGACTTAGCGCGAATGCCCGCACATTGGACGTGCCTGGTGGAGAATAAACCGCTGATCACCCTTGGGGCGGAAGGGCAAGCCCATTGCAGCGCCGCCACACCAGACATACGACTACAGCAGCCCGTATCGTCAACTGCGCTCGCCGCGGCTATTCAATCGTTATTAGAGGACAGGGAATGATAAAGTCACCATCACAAGCGACCATTTTGATCATTGACGATCGCGCGGAAAACATTGACTTACTCACCGCGATGCTTGACCAAGCGGGGTACGTGCATCTGATTGGGCTAACGGACCCCTGTGCTGTGCACGACCACTTGTCGCCGGTGCCCGATCTTATCTTGCTTGATATGCGCATGCCACGGCGATCGGGACTCATGGTGCTGGATGATCTGAACCAAGCATTGGGGGACCATTGTCCACCCGTCATGGTGCTCACTGCGGATAATGATGTGGGGTTACGTAATCAAGCGCTATGCCGAGGGGCGATAGATTATATCAGCAAGCCGTTTGATTATGACGAAGTGCTTCAGCGTATTCACAACCTACTGCAGTTACAGCTTAAAACATTGAAAGAGCGTGACCAAGCTGCGCGTTTGCAAATGTTGGTGAACAAACAAACCGCCACGTTACGCGCCCTTTCTCTTACCCACCCATTGACAGGTCTCCCCAATCGCCGAGCCTTATTGGATGCAGCGGAGCGACAATTGATGCGAGGGCCGGTGACGGTATTGATGATTGCGCTTGATGGGATGGAAGCGGTGACGCAGCATCAAGGGCATTTAATGACCGAAGCCCTCTATAAACACATTGCTGAGCTGCTGGCGAACAGTGCGGTGGCGCGCTCGCATCGAGTGGGGGTTTGGGACAGCTCGAGACTGGTGATGCTGATAGAGGGAGACGGTAAAGAGGCGGCGAAAAAAGCAGCGAGGATTCACCGACTCATCAGTGGTCATCATACCCTCGAAGGGCGACTGATGTTCTTGCATTGCCACATAGGGATCAGCCGTGCTGACTCGGAAAGCGCCGATGTGCCGCAGTTGTTTCGCCAAGCGATCCTGGCTATTCCGACCGATGATCAGGCTGTCGGTGAGTATCAGCCCGAGCTAGACAGTAAAGCGCAGCGAGAGCACTTGATCCGTACTGAGCTAGGCCCGGCCTTGCAAAGCAATCATCTCTCCTTGGTCTATCAACCTAAATGGCGGCTTGATGGAGGCCTGCTGGTGGGCGCAGAAGCACTACTGCGTTGGCAGCATCCAACCCTAGGGGCGATAAGTCCCGCCGAATTTATTCCCATTGCCGAGCGCAGCGCCGATATGATGCAACTTGGCGATAAAGTACTGGCGATGGCACTGGAGGCGGTGGCGCAATGGCGCGTACAGGGCCTGACTGACGAGCACTTTCATCTGTCAATCAATGTCTCTGCCCAGCAACTCCGGCATGGTTTTGCCGAGAGTGTGCTGGCTCGCTGCCATGCGACAAACACGCCGCCGGCGATTATTCAATTGGAAGTCACGGAATCGGCACTGATTCAGCAAATCTCGGTGGCATTGCGCGAGCTACAACAGCTGCGGGATGCCGGGATGCATATCGCGTTGGATGACTTTGGCACCGGTTACAGCTCATTGAGTTACCTTAAGCAACTGCCGGTAGACTGGGTTAAACTCGACCGCAGTTTTATTCAAGATTTGGCCACCAACGCCAGTGACAAACACTTGGTGGGTAGCGTGATTGAGTTAGCCCATGGCTTTGGTCATGGCGTGGTTGCCGAAGGGGTGGAAGAAGTCAGCCAGCAGCAGGTGCTACAGACAATTGGCTGCGACCAAGTGCAGGGGTTTTTATATGCACGGCCGCTTATCCAAGATGGATTCGAACAACTGCTTAAAACCGCCCAACAAGGCAATACAACCATTAACCATTACGAGAATGTGTAAACGCGCCATCAGAAACATCAGACTTGCGCTTTATCATTAAGGTTTATATTCTGACCGTGTTAGTCGGGGAGCAAGTGATTGCTGAGACTGCGAAAGCAGGACCCGTAGAACCTGATCCAGTTAGCACTGGCGGAGGGAACTGACACGTTCAGCACACGAAGTGGCGCATTCTGGCGCGCTTTGTCTCCTTCCGCCCCTGATGATTAAGGGGCCATTATGAACCTATCTCCACCTGTTATTCTTACCATCGCTGGCTCAGACAGTGGTGGCGGTGCCGGCATTCAAGCCGATATTAAAGCGATTTCAGCCACCGGCGGCTATGCGTGCTCGGTGATCACCGCGTTAACCGCACAAAACACCTGTGGCGTTGAGGCCGTCTCGGCGGTTGATCCTGGTTTTGTCCGTGCCCAGTTAGAGGCCGTTTTGTATGATATGCCGGTGCGTGCAGTGAAAATTGGTATGCTCGCCAACCAAGCGATTATTCGCGAAGTGGCCGCCGTGCTGGCGCGATCGCCTCACTTACCGGTGATTTTAGATCCCGTGATGGTAGCCACCAGCGGCGATCCTTTGTTGGATGAACACGCCATGACAGCGCTGATTGAAGCGCTGATCCCGCGAGCAACCGTGCTCACCCCCAACCTGCCTGAGGCGGCGCGATTAACCGGTCAGCCTGTCCCCACCTCCATTGAGCAAATGCATGCGTTAGTGCCAGCCCTACGTCGGCTAGGCTGTCCTTATGTGATGCTCAAAGGCGGGCATTTACATCACGCCCCTGAAAGCGTGGATGTGTGGATTAGTCAAGATACCTGTCAAACCCTGAGCGCCCGTCGGGTTGAAACCGTTAATACACACGGCACAGGCTGTTCACTGTCTGCGGCGATGGCCTCTTATTACGCGCAGGGAATGACGCCCATTGAAGCCGGGCGGGCGGCTAAGCAGTATTTGACAGAGGCTTTAGCGCATAGTCAGCAGTTAAAGGTGGGAAGAGGCGCGGGGCCTGTGCATCATTTTTACGCCTACCCAGTCGAAGCGTGTCATTCTGATGCACAAGAAACCTCGGTGGTCGAATAGACCGTTTTTTCGCGAATAGGGCACGTAAAGCCAGTCCGCCGCCTCCATCTTGGCGGCGGCGGACTGCTCCGGAAGGGTTAATAGCCAGTGTCGCGTGTGATAAATGGTGCCCGAATCACGCCGCCGACCAATGCGGTAAACGTTCAGCGGCAATATAGAAAAGGCGATCGCCGGGGGCGACTTCGGTTTGCAAGCTGGGGTTAAGGGTAATGCCTTCACCTTTGTCGATACCAATTAAGGTTGTATCGTATTCATGCTTTAACTGATTGAACAAGGTACCCACATCCGTCGTGCTCGCGTTAGTCGGGTAGCGCGCACAATACTGTGTCATCCCTTGTGCGGTACTCAACAACTCGTGATGCAACTGGCTGGAACCCGGATCAACAGCGGCTTTCGCCAGCATTTCTACGGAAACAGACGGTACACATTCTGCGTGTGGATAGTGTTGTTTGAGTATTTGGCTCAGCGCGTCGTCTTGAAAGTAGGCGAGCAGATGCGCTGACGGATTTTTATGCGCGCAGAACAGGGCCGCTGATAGGGTAATATCGTCTTCTGGGTTGTCGATAATAATGCTCGAAGCACTATCAATCCCCGCACGCGCAATTCCCTCTGCATCGGTAAAGCTGGTGACGCGCACAAATTCCACCTCGCCGGGGAGCGGATTTTCCATTTCGGGACGCACGCAAAGCACAATCGGACGATCGCCATGCACACCGCTTTGTAGTAGACGAATGAGCTGAATGGTGCGTTGACCATTCCAGCCCAACACCAGAATATGATTTTTCACAGTTAGACTCCGTTTTCCTTGTAATCCACGTCGCCAATAATCCACTAAGGCACTGGTCACATGCCCAATCACAACGGCGAACAGCCCTAGCCCACCGGGAATAATCCAAAAGGCGGTAATCCACTGTCCTGCTTCTGTTGCGGGCGAATAATCGCCATAGCCGACAGTGGACGCGGTGACCATCAAGTAATAGACATAGCGGCCGAGTGACTGGGTCATCTCTGTTTCACCGGCGCCGTGTAAAAGTAGCCAGCCAATCCCGCCATAGGCGAGTACCACCAACCCCAAAATACGCCCGTTTAAATGCGCGAAGTGGCTGATAATCCAACGTTTAAAAAGCAACCAAAAGGTCATAGCGTTTCGCTCATTTGCTGCAGAAGGGTCAGTATGGCGGGAATTTTTATAGGTTTACAGTGTAAATCAAACGATTGGCGCAAAATGGATCACATTTCGCTTGGCTCATCATACATAGCTAATATTAAGCGTTAAAATATTATAAAAAGCTTAATTACTTAATTGGGAGTCAGCGTGTTTATATCTCGTCGTCAACTTGAACAAGAGCAGCAAAAACAAGTCGCTCTGCAGCAAAAAATTGAGCAGATTAACCATACCATCGACGCGCTGAATGCAGAGAAAGAGGCATTGCAGGCAGAGTTAGCCACCGTAGAGAAAAAACGCCAAACGGGAAAAGCCATCGACGCCAACTTGTGCCACTTCGGTGACTCAATCAATGCGACGCAATCGTCTCTGGCCACCTTGGCAGACACCATCAACGGTGAAAAAGAACGGGTAACGGACGTGAGCCATCAGGCGGCGTCATGTGCCGAACAAGTCAATGATCTTGCGCGTCATGTGCAGTCGTTATCCGCGCAATGTCAGCAATCGTCAGAAGCAATTCGTGCGCTCGACCAGCATGCCCAAGAGGTGAGCGGTATTGTGAAGTTGATTCGCGATGTCGCCGATCAAACCAATCTTTTAGCGTTAAACGCAGCGATTGAAGCGGCACGTGCCGGTGAGCAGGGTCGAGGGTTTGCGGTGGTTGCCGATGAAGTGCGTAGCTTATCGGAACGCACCGCCAGTGCCACGCAAGATATCACCCAGCTGGTCGAGAAGATTCGCGCTGGGAGTGGGCATGCTTGCACACTCACCGATCAGCTTGCCAGTGACGCGATTGAATATAGCGAGCAAGGCCAACAGGTGGCCGATGCGATGGCCACGCAGAGTGAGCAAGCACAGCATAGCCGTACCACTATTAAAGCCTCTGCGCTGCGTGCTTTTTGTGAACTGGCGAAACTTGACCATATTAGCTTTAAATTTGCGATATACCGCGTCGTGCTGGGTGAAGACAGCATGACCGCGGACGATGTCACCGATCACACCCAATGCCGTCTCGGCCAATGGTATGAACAGGGTGAAGGCCAGCAATATTTCGCGCAGTTGCAAACGTTTAAAGCCATTGCCGCGCCTCACGAGCAAGTGCATACCCACGCGAAAGCAGCGGTGGCAGCGTTTCATGCTCAGCAACCCGAGCAAATGGTCACTGCATTAAAAGAGATGGAAAACGCCAGTATGGCGGTGATTGATAAGCTTGAACATCTCGCGATTGAAGGCAGTGAAGAGGTAGCGTAACAACGGGGTGTTAAATCGATGAGCACATGGTAACCTCAAACTAAACCAAGGATAAATGGCCGAAGGAGGCTGAAGTTACCATGACATCGATAGCGTTACTCGATGGCGGCCTAGGACAAGAAATTTATCAACGTGGGCCGGATGTGAGCTCGAAGCTTTGGTCGGTCGCGGTGATGTTAAAACATGCCAATATTGTTAAAGACGTGCACAAAGACTTTATTCGTGCCGGTGCGAAAACGCATACCCTGAATACCTACCCAGCGACCCCCACGCGTCTGGCCAAAGCGGGATTGAGCGATAAAATAGACATTATTTACCAAAAAGCCTTCGAAGCGCTGCAGCAAGCGGTGGATGAGACAAGCGCCGATGTTGATATTGCCGGCTGTTTGCCGCCGCTGGTGGGCAGTTATCTCGGTCAGCCGCAACGCAGCTTTGAAGACATGAAAGCGGAATTTTCGCACATCGCCCGCTTGCAACCTCACGTGGATGTGTTTTTAATCGAAACCATGACCAACACCCTTGAAGCGCGTGCAGCGTGCGCCGCCGCCCGTGAGCAAGGTAAACCGTTTGGGGTTGCGTTTCGGTTGGAGCCTAATGGCGCACTCCGCTCTGGCGAGTCGCTAGAACAAGCCATGCACGCGGTCACTGAATATGCACCGACAGCGGTGATGCTCAATTGCTGCGACCCAGAAGTGCTTACCACGGCGATGCCAAAGATGGCGACTCAGGCCGACATTGTGGGCGGCTATGCCAACGCGTTTAAATCGGTAGAAGACATGGCCAAAGGCAGCAAAGCCGATGCCCTGCAAGCGCGGGAAGATCTCTCACCGTTAGTCCATACCGAACGCGTACAACAATGGATTGCCGACGGTGCCCTGGTGGTCGGTGGCTGCTGCGAAATCACCCCCGCCCATATCCAACACCTCGCACAAACCCTTGAACAGTCTCACGAGATCATCAAGTTCTCGCAGTTAGCGGATTAATAGCTCGTTCCCACGCGCCGGCGTGGGAATGCGTAAACCGGCTTGGCCACGCAGTTATGATTGTTGCGTAAACGAAATGCCCCGCATGACTTACGTAAGTTATGCGGGGTATTGAATCAAAATCTCAATGCTTTGGTATATGGCGCTCATTTCGACATAACTTAGTTTTGGACAGAGGTGTGTTAGTGGATTTGCTAATTGAGCATTTAACGGATTACATGGGGTACTGCAAACCTCTACCTATTGGCCAAATTCACTCATCTACTACTAGCCAAGCATCAGAATGCAACCTTCCCAGCAATAGCGACTTCGTTACGTTCATTGGAAAAAGCACACAATAACAAGTAAATTTTGATGGAGTAACCATCTGATTTACTTCTACTACTTGAGTGAAATTTGCTGTCCTTCTGGTAATATGAAAGAGCCTTTATTAAGAGGTCAAACTAGTCAATCTATAAAGTTCAAGTTGGTTCCTATGCAGAAAAAGTCAGTAACTAAGCCTCCACTATATCAAGGCCACGCTCTTTCATTAAATCAACTTACGCCTGAGGACTTTGAAGACTTTACTTATCAATGCTTAACCATCTTGAGCGAGCATATCGGCCTCGAAATGCAAAGTGGCCGTCAGCCTGCTGCTGATCAAGGTTTTGATTGCGTTGCAAAAACGCTGGATACTAACAGTATCGTTTGCATACAGTGCAAGCGATACTCAAGCACTAGCTTGAGTGTGGATCTTACGGCTAAAGAGATCATTAAAGCTGCATTAGATGCGGCAATCAACGGTTCAACAGTTGAGCAACACTACATTATCACTTCAGGAACAGTAGCTGGTAATTTAAGAATAGCTCTTAGGCAGGACAACTACACAGATATTAAATCTAAGTGTAAAGAAATCATTTCCAAAGGTGATTTTCAGCCTAGTTTGCTCAACAAAGTAAAAGAGCTAGGGTTATCAAGTTATACCTTAGTTTCCGACTACTTGGACAACATTAAAAAACTGATAGTTTGGTCTGGTACCGATTTTACAAATAACCTATTAATCGTATGGGATAAGCTAACTAATATCATTGAAAAACACTATTCTGTTGAAAGAGTATTAAAAGATTCACCTACGCCTAACTTTAATACAGTAGAGTATTGTGAAAAAGTAGCTAATAAAGGAACTCGATTTGTCGGGCTTTGGTATAGCCATACTAACCTACCGAATAATCTGGTTAGCAACACACGTGTAGAGACAATAGAAAACGGTTTCCTGTCAACCGAAGACATTGCTAATCTATTGAGAAGTGGAAACAACGTCGTTCTCTCATCATTGGGTGGCAGCGGTAAGTCTAGTACTTTAATCAACTTAGCTAGTACGCTAGTTAAAGATGCATTCGATATAGAATTTTTGCCTGTACTTATAAAATTAAGAAGTTACTCTAGAGGTAACTTAGAAAAAGCCATCAATCAATCACTTGATATTTCTTATGGTTCATGGAGGAGTTTACCCTACAAATGTATATTACTTCTTGATGGATTAGACGAAATGATTCAAAGCGATACACAGGCTTTTTTTGACGAATTATCAGCAATAATTGGTAATAATTCTTTTATTCTATCATCAAGAAACACAGGTGTTTCCGTAGAAACTCTTGCTGAAAAGGTTGATTACTGTCTTGAGATCAAGCCTCTATCCTATCGGGATGTTGTAAATATTTCTTCAAAATCAATGCTAGAAAGTGAGCAAAATGAGTTTTGTAATCTATACAGAAAAAAAATAGGAAGTGTTGGATTTAACTTTTTATTCTCTCCATTTGCTCTATCACTCTCGATTAAATACTATCAAGATCGTAGGAAATTGCCTGAAAGTTTAAACGAAATTATTGAAAATTGGATTTCTTCTAAAGTTAAAATTGATAAGTGTAGGATCAAGAATGCATCTCTCATTGTAAATAAACTACCCTATTTTAAAGTGAAAGAAGCTTTTTCACTTGTTACATATAAAGCCATATTTCAAAAGGGCTTAACCTCTCTGTCAGAAGCTGATTATTGGGAGCTTTTGGGGGAAACATATAATGAGCTGACTAATCAAGGTTTATCTGTAGCGAAGATGTTGAGCTTTGAGTCATTCTTGGAGTTGCTTGAACAGCATGAAATATATGTCAAGGACAATGATGGTGTTTACTCCACGCCTCATAAGATAATCTCAGAATACTTAGCGTCGATTGAGTTAAGCAAAAACTGGAGAAGCCATAAAAATAGCTACCTACACTCTGAATATGAGATTTGGTTATATTGCAGCACATTCATTAACAATGAAGAAAAAAAAGAATTTATTGAATTTATGTTCGAATGCGATCTTTCACTAGCGACCAAGGTCGCTAAACAATATGGCGGGGGTTTTATAGAGTTTGTTGAAGAAAGAATACTCGAACTAGAACAAAACTTTGAAGTAATAACTAGAAGTAATGCTATATATTGTCTTGGTATTTTGGGGACTAAAAAGTGTATTGAACGGCTCAAATCTAGTGAAGGTTTACTTGATCCTCATCACCAATATCAGCGACGAAGAGCGCTAGCTATCAATGGCGACCGTGACACACTGATTAGCATTCTCACAGATAACGAGATCAAGGCACAGATGCCTATGAAGATATCAGGAGGTGAATATGATATTTGGTTTCAGTGTCCTCCAACTCTTATTACTGAGATCGCTAGAGAGCGTCTGAATACTTGGAAAAATGATCAAACCACTCCTGTTTGTATGAGCCTAAGAACCTTGAGAATTTTTGGTGATAATTCTGATATTTCTAACATCAAACTTATATTGCAGGAAACATCAAAGGAGCAAGAGTTTAATGATGCTGCCGCAACTCTTTACAGTATAGATAATGAATGTCTGATAGAGTCGCTAGAACTATTGGCAGAACCTTCAAATGACAAGTCATATTGGGCAAAGAAAAACCTCACAGCACTTGATTTTAATTGCAATATTGATGATGAGATCACTTTTTTTATTGAGCAAGGGCTAAAATCTCAAGAAGAACTAAGTGACCAGAGCTATATGTATGGAATGCATAGCTTTGTTGAGTTCATCTGCAAGAATAAAATAACTGATGAAAATATTGAAAAGCTCATTAGTGCGTATAGAAAACTAACTTTTTCAAGTGATTTTTATTATTGCAATCTATTTTGGTATATCGCTAATTCCACTAAATCTGATAAATTTATACCCTTGGTAGAGTCCGCTTATTTGCGAAATAATTCTTCGGAGATAAATAATGCTATCGCTTATCTAGCAAAGCTTGATCCCCTTGATATAAGTCAAAAGTTAAAAAACAAGATAGACGATTATTTTAAATCACTAGATAGAGAACTAAAAGGCATTTATCACAACTACATCCACTACTACTTTAAACATGGTTCAAAAGATTTAGCAAAGAGCTTGCTTATTGACGAATTTAATAGCACATTTGGTAATCTTGATCCCCAAACGATAACTAGAGAACAATATATTTCATTTGATTTCCCTAACGCCTCAATCTTTAACATACTATCTAAATACGTGAGTGAAATTGATTTCTCCATAGAGATGTCACTAAAGTTCCTGTTAGTATGCAGTGAACACATGGCTGATATAGCCTTGTCAAAATATAGCATCTTAAATAAAATAGATAGAGCCACACTAGACAATTATGCAGAACAAATAAAAGATGATTCTGTTAGAGTTTCTGAAGTAAGTTACTTGCTTAAAAATAATTTATCAAGTATGCCTTTAATACAACTGGAAAAGTATCTACCATATTTTCTTTCCCACCATACGTACTATCCGACATTAGAGGCTTTATATAATAAATATTGGAATGATAATTTAGCCCGTTCCTTTCTAACGCGCTTTATCACACATAACTGGAGTGATGTCTCTGCTCAAATGTTTGATAAATACATCAACTTCTTTTTGACCTTATTTACTAAGGAGCAATTAGAGGAGTTTGAAAGTCAACGCACTACGGATGTGAACGTTTATATCGAAAGGATCTACAGAATTTGGCTTGGCTCATACAAGGTACACTACCAAAAACTGTAGAGACCTTGGATTCAGTCCTTGCTTTTTGCATGGCATTACTCAAAGGCTTGCAAAAGCCTCATGTGCAAGTTTGGGAAGCGATTAGTGCTGACACGCTTTGGGGCAAAAGTGAGTTAGAGCTATTGCCCTGACTCGCTTCTGTCAGATTAGGAAACGTAGGTTGATTCCTTGGTCGTTTGTTATGGTCGTTGCATAGACTGCATATATTCTTGGGTCATGAGACAACTAACAACCCAATGAACGACCAAATTAATCAATAACTTAAGATCGTCAATGTCCTTGTCTTGCCACTTCCTTTGATAATGAGTCTCATCATTACCCAACCATACTGCACGAGTAGCACATTCTTTGATGTTAGTATCCGTAATATATTTATTAATACATTGCATCAGCATCATGCTCCTGATTTTTTCAGAATCATCAGGTTGTAAAGACACACAATAGTCTTTTATTAGGTACTCAAGGGCTTTTCGATAACCCATGCCGCACACTTCACTTAAACCACTTTCCTCTGCATTAGCTGACTGATTGAAGATTTCTACAAAGCTTGGAGATATAGTACTAATTCTGTCATCAAACGCTATCGGTTTGAAATGATTAGGGGTTGAGTGAGTATATGTAAAGTAACCGTTTGTATAACCCTCATGTTCTGATTTTCGTTCAAAGTGAGCAAGAAACAAATGTCCACACTTTTTTGATGGGCACTCATAAAGCCCTGATAAGTAGCGACTAAAATGTGGGTTGTCAGTATATACTTCTTTGAACATTTCCGTCCTATTTGGAGAGACTAACTGATTGCAAACAGGGCAACTGTTTGGCTCTTGATCTACCTGAATACCACTTCTACCGATATTTATCATTTTTCCTCCAAATAACATAACGACTAGCACAGCAGTACATGCGCGGCTATACCAACAAATACTTTACTTTCAACTGCAAGCGCCCAAGTAAAATATGTCTGCTGCTTGCGCCTTGTTATACGATTTAAGCCCTAATTTCATAGATGGCCTGTGTTGCCTTCATATATTCGTGAATTTTATTTCCTCGAATCTCATACACAGGCTGGGAAGCTCGCATGTACATATGGATTTTGTTTCCGCGAATTTCGTAGACAGGCTGCGTAGCTCTCATGTACTCATGAATTTTATTGCCTTTAATTATGTACTTAGCCTGAGTTGCTCGCATATATTCATAAATTTTCATTCCATCGTACTGATCAGACATGAGATTCTCCTTTTCGTATAACAGTGTCTTGTCAGCAGACATTGTTTTTATAATATTTTCATAAAGTACAGAAGTCATAGTAGCAACTGCTCTATAGGTCTTATTCTTCCTTCCACTCATAAATTGCAGAACAAGTCTGTATAATTATAAGTGCTCAACTAGACTCATAATCTGCCATTAATATATGTAGGTCAAGAACTGACATGAGGATGTGGTCAGGAATCCTGAGCTAAACAGTTTTGGGGCAGTTCTGCGTTACGGTGTTCCCCCAAGCGCGGTACCGGCCAAGAGTATGCCATTGAAACGATGCACAACTTATTAGAACTGCCCAAAGCGCACGAGCCGTTAGCGTGTATTTTTTGATGATTTTTTCATTTTTACACGCATCTCTTACGTAAGTTATGCCTTTTATCGACTTGCCATTACGCGTCTTTCAACGAGCGAAAAAAGGTGGTTAGGCCTTCCTTGGTGAGGAGGTGTAGACCAAAATCAAGATCAAAATAGTAGACGTACCCTTGGCTCTCTTCGCCAATGCCGAGACAAAATACAGCGTTACCGTAGCTGCCCATAAACGGAAGGATCGCTTCGTTATCGAGATAAGGGACAAAGTTTAGGTATAGCTCTTCTAACTCATCTTCGGCAAACACTTCTTCAATTGGTAGTGTGTCGTCGGGAATAGCTTGGTTGACGGCATCATAATCAGCAAGGTCGACAACCTTATCTAAAAGCTCGTCTTCTTGCTCCCAAACAGGTGCCAGCATGCTCTTGATTGTGGTCGCAATGTTCATCTGTACCTCAAAGTCTTTTTTTAGGTGAAGGGTAAGTCATTATGCTATCTGTATTTTTCAGGTTATGTTCTATCACTGCTCGGCCACCAGTGTGCCGACGCCACCTTTAGCGACTGAGTGAGTGGACATGGTCGTCGCCGGTTAAGTGCGACAGCGCAATGTAAACCAGTACCACGGCACCGGCCATTGCGTAATCCACTGGATCGCTGTAGCCAGTGATATAACAAGTGGGAACGAGTAAACTTACGTTAGTGAGTCATTGTCACATCGGCGCAGACCATCGTGATGAAATGCGCTATCCCGCTTTATAGCACTGTCAGCTTATCGTGACTTGATATGAGTAATATTCCCGCACCTCTGGACCTGCTAGGCTAGATTTTTGTCGCTAAACTCGGTACATTGCACGCAAATAGAAACTATTCTCACTTTTATTTGTGGCAAAGCCACACCATCAAAGCATGTTTGCAGATATCACCATGATAAAATTGTCTTCATTTCGGCTCGCGCTCGGCGTTGCGTCCTGTTTGGCGCTGACCCCAGCAGTGAGTGCGGATCAACTCGAAAAGGCGCAAGCGATTGAGGGGAACACTACCCAAGAGGCCGCGCAGTCACAGTCACGGATTAATCGTCATTCTGATAGCAGCTTGGCCATGCGCCAAGAAATTGAGCAGCTACAAGCGCAGATCAGTAACCTGGAAATCTATCGCGATCACTTGCAAAACTTGGTGGTCAATCAGGATAAAGAGGCGACCAGCCTGCGGAATCAAATCGACGAGATTAAAGACACTCGCCAAGGCATCGTGCCTTTAATGTATCGCATGTTGGGTGGGCTCGAGCAGTGGCTTGCCGAGGATATTCCTCTCAAAGCCGATCAACGCCAAGCCCGTTTACAAAAACTTAAAGCCATGATGACCCGTGCCGATGTGGCGGACTCGGAGAAATTCCGTCGTATTCTCGAGGCATACCAGATTGAGCGAGACTATGGCAGCAAGCTTGATGCCTATCAAGATACCGTAGTGCTCGATGGTCGAGATCACCAGGTCGATGTCCTCCATCTGGGCCGTATGTCGCTGGTGGCGCGTAGCTTAGATGGTAAGCAGTATTGGCTGTGGAGTGCCCGCGATGATCAGTGGGTCGCATTGGATGCGAGTGTCGCGGAAGCGGTGGATAAGGCCTTTGCGGTGGCGCAAAAGCAAATGGCACCGTCATTGTTATCTCTGCCATTGAGTGCCAACCAAGGGGTGAAATCATGAGCTGGAAAACCCTGATTGCCGTAACCTGTTTTGTCGTCGTTGCGCCTTTTACCCACGCTGATGATCTTGTTGGTCAAACCCAACAGGCGCATCAACAGGCGAGTGAGCATAACCAAGCGCGAGAAGCACAATTCGCGATGACCGAGCGTGAGCTACGTGAGAAGCTCAATCAGCTCAAAGCCACGCGCAACGCGTTAGAGGCGGAAACCGAGAAGCTCAGTGACACCTTCAGCGATAACGAGCAACAACTGGCGTCGTTAGAAGATAAGCTGCGTTTGGAGTCGGGCAGTTTGGGTGAGCTGTTTGGTGTGGTGCGCCAAGCAAGTAAAACCATTCAGACCGACGGGGCGTCGAGCTATGTGGCGATCACTCAACCTGCGTTTAATCAAACGGTGGCGGATATTGTTGCCGCCGATACTTTGCCCTCGCTCAAGCAGCTTAATAGCCTGTGGCAGGGCATGCTCACGCAAATGCAAACCAGTGGCGAGTTGCAAGCCCTTTCTCTACCTGTGGTGAATGCGCAAGGTGTGTCGGCGGAACAGTCGGTGGTGCGAGTGGGTAACCTAGGCTTGGTGAATGAGCAAGGGTATTTAAACTGGCAATCGGCGCGACAAGTGGCCGTTCCCTACCGCGCCCAACCGGATGAGACGTTAACATCCGCAAAGCTTGAGCAAGCCATTACCAACGTGGGTGAGACCGTGCTTGTCGATCCATCACGGGGCTTTTTACTCGGACAGCTTGAAAATGCGCCAAGCTTGAGCGACCGCTTTGCGCAGGGTGGCTTCGTCGCCAAAGTGATCGCGGCCTTATTGACTGTCGGCTTGTTAATTGCTCTTTATCGCGGAGCTGTCTTGCTCTCGATTCACGCCAAAATGCATCGCCAGCTTAAACATCCTGAGTCGCCAGAGGATAATCCGCTTGGCCGTGTGCTGAAGGTCTATCATGATGCACCAAAGCGTGATGTGGAATCACTGGAGCTGCGTTTATTAGAAGCGGTGGTGGATGAGCAACAAGGCTGCGAAAAAGGCCTCTCGATGCTCAAACTGCTTGCCGCGTTAGCACCGATGCTCGGCTTACTGGGGACGGTGACCGGGATGATAGAAACCTTCCAAGTGATCACCCAGTTTGGTAATGGCGACCCGAAAGTGATGGCAGATGGCATCTCGATGGCGTTGGTTACCACAGTGCTCGGCTTGATTGCGGCCATTCCGCTACTGCTGGCGCATAATATCCTCAGTGGGCAAGCTGATCACATTCGCGGCATGCTGGAAAAGCAAAGCATTAGTTTGGTGGCTGAACAAGCTGAAAACAGTGATCAGAGAGCGGAAACCGGACAAGCGGCATGATAGACGTCGAGTTATTCTCACAGCTTGGCCAGCAAGATATTTGGAGCACCTTGCGTCATTTTATGGCGCAAGGTGGGCCCGTGCTTTGGTGGCTCGGTGTGGTGGTATTGGTGTGCTGGGTGTTGGTGATTGAACGCCTGCTATACCTGTATTCACGGTTCCCCGCACAACGTCGCGCGTGGGTTGCGGCGTGGCAAGCGCGTACCGATCACCATTCTTGGCATGCACGCGCCATTCGCCAAGGCTGGTTGTTTCAAGCCCAACAGGATCTCGGCCGTTATCTTGGCTTTATTAAAGCCTTGGTGGCGATTTGTCCGATGTTGGGGCTGTTAGGCACGGTCACGGGGATGATTTCTGTGTTTGATGTCATGGCCAGTCAAGGCACCAGTGAGCCCCGCTTAATGGCCTCAGGTATTTCAATGGCCACCTTACCCACCATGGCAGGTATGGTAGCTGCCTTGGCCGGTATGTTTGCCCATGCCCGTTTAGTTAAAGCCTGTCAGCGCCGTGAAATCGCGCTGGAGCAGGCGCTTCGGAGTCAGTAATGCGATTGATTCGAGCCCAAAAACAGCGCGAAGAAGCGCAGGTTGATTTAACCTCCATGTTGGACATTGTGTTCATCATGCTGATCTTTTTTATTGTCACTAGCTCGTTTGTGCGCGAGTCTGGCGTGGAAGTAAACCGTCCGGAAGCCAGCCACTCAACCAGCCAAAAAGAGGCGGGTATTTTTGTCGCGGTCACCGCCTCGAATGAGGTGTACATTGATAAGCGTCTTGTCGATGTGGAACGTGTGGAAGCGACCCTTGAACACCTGTTGCTCGATAAGCCTGACGCTTCGTTGGTGATTCAAGCCGATGAGTTGGCCTACAATGGCACCGTGGTTGAAGTGATGGACGCGGCGAAAGGTGCCGGCATTGGTAGCATTGCGTTGGCCACGGAGTCGCCGTAATGAAGCGATGGCTAATCTCATTGCCGGCGGCGTTGGTCTTTACGCTTGGCCTGTTTATGTTGATGGCGTTGATGGTCGGACAGTCGTCTCAGCGTCCTCAGGAGACGCCTTCCTCGGTAAGCATTGATATTTTCATGCAAGAGCCGGATACCGAGGTACAACGCCGCCAACGCAGTGTGCCGGAGCGCCCGACACCGCCTGAGGTGCCCGATCCACCGACGCCGGTCACGCAAACGCAGACACAATCCAGCGCGGCGCCACAACCGGATATGCCTAACTTGAATGTGCAGAGCAATATTCAAGGGGTGATGGTGCAAGCCCCGTCGCTAGGCGATTTAAATGTCAGCACTGGGCCGAACAATCAGCAGGCGATGCCGCTATTTCGGGTCGAGCCCAACTATCCACCACGCGCCATGCGCCGTGGCCTAGAGGGATTTGTGGTGGTGAGCTTTACCATTAGCCCCTCGGGACGTCCACAAGATTTGACGGTGGTCGATGCGAACCCGCCACGTGTTTTTGAGCGAGAGGCGTTACGCGCGCTTCGAAAATGGAAATATGAGCCGAAAGTGGTTAACGGAGAAGCCGTGGCCCAACCCGGTCAACAGGTGAAACTGGAGTTTAACTTACGCTAATGTTTAAACGACTCATTGTTACCTTAGTATTGTTCACTGCACTGCCAGTCGCCGCGCAGCTGTCACCCTCGGTGGCTCGCTCGATTGAAAAAGCACAAACGTTAGAGCAAGACGCCAAACTGGGTGAGGCGATTGCCGTGCTCGAAGCGCTGTCTGCTGAGCGCGCCTACGATAAAGCGTTTGTCGATCGCGCGTTGGGGGTGTTCTATTGGCAATATGGTAATAACGACAAGGCGATCGTCCATATTCAACGTGCGGTTGACAGTGAACAGTTGCAAGATGCGCAAGCCTGGCAAACCAAGCGTATGCTCGCTGATTTATTGTTGATTGATGGTCAATATGCCGCTGCACTTCAATACTACTATCCGCTGGCGCGTTCGGTTCCCAAAGAGAAATCGGATCAAGCGGAAGACGTATGGCTGCGGATTATGCAGGCGCACTATCAGCGTGAACAATGGAGCCAGGTATTAAACGCCTATCCAGCGTATCAGGGCGTAGTAAAAAATAGGGCCAGCGTGTCAGCGCTGTCATTGAAGTTGGGAGCGCAGCTACAACTTGAGCAATGGCGTGGGGCGACACCGACGCTTAAAGCATTGTTGAAGCTCGAGCCTGACAATAAGCAATGGTGGCGCCAATTGGCGGCCAACTATGTGCGCTTGGAGCAGCCAAAAGAGGCGATCAGCACCTATTTACTCGCCAAGCGAAAAGGGATAGCGCTTGAACCGAGTGAGCAGCGCACGGTGGCGCAGTTGTATGCCAATGTCGGCGTCCCCGAGCGGGCAGCGAAGTGGCTCAAACGCTTGCCTGAGAACGAGCAAGATGCGCAAACGCTCGCGCAGCAAGCAAGCTTATGGCAGCAAGCGCGAGAATGGCCTCAAGCGGTTTCAGCTTGGCGTTTAGCCGCACAAAAAGACCGTCAATACCATTGGCAATTGGCGTTAATGCAAATTCAGCAAGGCGACTATCAGCAAGCACTTACTTCGCTTGATAAGGCGGGTAAAGGGGCATCTGCTAAAGAGATAGCGCTGACAAAAGTGCGCGCCTACTACAAACTGAAGCAGTTTGACCAAGCCCTTGAGCAAGCACGCATTGCTAAAAAGATTGCCCCTGATGAGGCGGTAGAGAGCTGGTTAACGTTTTTGAAAAAGCGTCAGACAATGCAGCGAGGCTGATTAAGTCACAGGTAGCGAGTGACCCTTGGTCGGTTACTCTGATAAAAAGCCCCAGCTTGGTGCAACACCAGATAGCCGGGGCTTTTTTGTGAAAACGTGTTGTGTCTATCCTTTGCCATCCGCTGTGTTGATCACGTTCGCCAAACTATAGGCACAAAAAAAGGGCGCCTGAGCGCCCTCTATCAATCAGATCTGGCTTCTTATGCGACGGTAACGTCAGATGCCTGTGGGCCTTTTTGGCCTTGCTCAACGGTGAAGTTCACACGCTGGCCTTCAGTTAGGGTTTTGAAACCTTCGCCAACGATCGCACGGAAGTGTACAAACACGTCTTTTTCGCCGTTGTCACGAGTGATGAAACCGAAACCTTTCTCTTCGTTAAACCACTTTACGATACCAGTTGCTTGATTAGACATAATCATTCTCTCTTAAATTACAAAAAATAGGATAGCTTTGAACGGAGTCGATGAAATGTCTAAAAGCGAAAGCGGGTAACGTTAGAAACTCTATAATATTGATAATAGCGTAGCTTATGTTGACTTTTACTTGATGTATCATTGATGCTCCATGTTCCAGAGCTGTGACCACCATACAGCATTACGCTCACATGTAAAGCGTTGTGAGTATTTTTATTTAATCGTTGGGTGAAGCGTTGCGATTGGGCTATTTATCGCCCCTTCCCCAATCTTTTAACAGTTGGGCTACTCCCATTTTCGGGTGATTCAACACGTTGTCATCTTGGGTGACTTCACCGACCACATCATTGGGGTTATAGAGCGAGCAGGTTTTCATTGATAGGCAGCCACAGCCAATGCAGCCACTTAAATTGGCCTGTAACTGCTGTAAGCGTGCGATTTGCTCATTGAGGGTGGCATCCCAGCGCTGTGCCATATCACGCCATTGCTCTTTGGTGGGAGCGCGGTGAGAGGGCAATTCACTTAATGCTTCGCCTATCTCTTCAAGTGAGAGCCCCACATGTTGTGCTGCTTTAATCACCGCAAGACGACGCAGAACAGCGCGGTCGTAGCGGCGTTGATTGCCCGCATTACGCCAACTGGTGATCAAGCCTTTTTGCTCGTAAAAATGCAGGGTAGACACCTTTAACCCCGCGCGTTTTGCCACTTGCCCAACGCTCATTTCCATCTTTTTTCACCTTTTTCTGCCACTCCATGTTTACCTCAATATAACTTGAGGTTTTATCCTGACTAGCATCTTCACAACACAATGAGAGGGGAATCACGATGAAAGAAATGAAAGCGGGCGTTACCTCAATGTTATTGGCGATTATCCAAGGTGTTCAAGGGCGAGTTGGTACGAGCCGTAAACCGAAAGCAGTGCCAATCGCATCGATGCCAGCCCACCTTCAAAATGACATAGGGGTGGATACTCTGGATGCTAATGTGCGTCCCTCGGCGAGTCGCTTTCTATAAGCGCGCTGCATCTGTCGCTGTTACAGCATGGGTTGCAGGATGCGAGAAGCGAGGGTAGAAAAAAGGCCAGTCATTGCTGACTGGCCTTCGCAGAATTAACGTGCCGTGGAGATGCGATTAAGCGAGCAACTCTTCAGCGGTGTTAACCACGTTTTCAACAGTAAAGCCGAACATCTTGAACAGCTCGTCAGCCGGTGCGGACTCACCGAAAGTGGTCATGCCGACAACGCGGCCATCTAGACCCACGTACTTGTACCAGTAGTCGGCGATACCCGCTTCAATGGCGATACGTGCTGTTACGTCTGATGGCAGCACGGACTCACGGTAGGCGGCGTCTTGCTTATCGAACAAGTCAGTGCTTGGCATAGAGACGACACGCACTTGCTTGCCGGCGTCGTTCAGTTTCGCAGCTGACTCCATCGCCAATTCGACTTCCGAGCCCGTCGCAATCAAGATCAGATCAGGCTTGCCTGCTGAGTCTTTTAGGATGTAGCCACCTTTGGCAATGTTAGCCAATTGTGCGTCATCACGCTCTTGCTGAGCCAGGCCTTGGCGAGAGAACACCAGGGCACTTGGGCCGTCCTTACGCTCAACCGCTGCTTTCCACGCGACCGCGGATTCAACTTGGTCACACGGGCGCCACATGCTCATATTCGGCGTTTGGCGCAACGTGGCCATTTGCTCAACTGGCTGGTGAGTTGGACCATCTTCACCTAGGCCAATCGAGTCGTGGGTATACACTTGAATATTCTGCACCTTCATCAGGGCAGCCATACGCATCGCGTTACGTGCGTACTCCATAAAGATCAGGAAGGTCGCACCGTAAGGCACAAAACCGCCGTGCAGGGCAATACCGTTGATAATGGCGGTCATACCAAATTCACGCACACCGTAGTGCAGGTAGTTACCGCTGGCATCGTCGGCACTGATCGCTTTCGAGCCTGACCACATGGTCAAGTTAGACGGTGCCAAGTCAGCAGAACCACCGAGCAGTTCTGGCAGTAGCTTGCCGAACGCTTCTAACACGTTTTGTGATGCTTTACGTGATGCGATTTTGGCTGGGTTAGCTTGCAGATCGGCAATCAGCTTTTGCGTTTCGCTGTCCCAGTTGCTTGGCAGTTCGCCCTTCATGCGACGAGTAAACTCAGCGGCTAGCTCAGGGTATTGTGCTTGATAGGCGGCGAACTTCTCGTTCCATGCGGCTTCTTTGGCCGCACCGGCTTCTTTGGCATCCCACTGTGCGTAAATCTCTTGTGGGATCTCAAATGGGCCATGCTCCCAACCGAGGAATTCACGCGCGGCTTGTACTTCATCATCACCCAGTGGTGCACCGTGGCAGTCGTGGCTGCCCGCTTTATTGGGTGAGCCGTAACCGATGGTGGTCTTGGTGCAGATCAATGTCGGCTTGCCGGTTTCCGCTTTTGCCGCGTCAATGGCCGCCTGAATAGCCGCCGAATCATGGCCATCTACTGCAGGGATTACGTGCCAGCCATAAGATTCAAAGCGTTTCGCGGTATCGTCAGAGAACCAACCTTCAACATGACCATCGATAGAAATGCCGTTGTCATCCCAGAAGGCGATCAGCTTGCCCAGGCCTAGGGTGCCGGCGAGTGAGCATGCTTCGTGTGAGATACCTTCCATCAAGCAGCCATCACCCAAGAATGCGTAGGTGTGGTGATCGACGATGTCGTGGCCGTCGCGGTTAAATTGCGCCGCGAGCGATTTCTCTGCCACTGCCATGCCCACCGCATTAGTGATGCCCTGGCCGAGTGGACCTGTGGTGGTTTCAATACCCGGTGCGTAACCATATTCAGGGTGGCCTGGGGTATTCGAGTGCAATTGACGGAACTGTTTGAGATCGTCAATCGATACGCCATACCCGGTCAGGTGCAGTAGCGAATAAATCAGCATAGAACCGTGGCCGTTTGACAGTACGAAACGGTCACGGTTGGCCCAATCTGGGTTTTGTGGGTTGTGGTTCATGTGGTCGCGCCACAAGACTTCGGCGATATCAGCCATGCCCATTGGGGCGCCTGGGTGACCAGATTTGGCTTTTTGAACACCGTCCATCGCAAGGGCGCGGATGGCGTTAGCTAGCATTTTGCGTTCCATGTGTTTACCTACAGGTTGAACAGGTGAAATAGGGTCAAACAGTATCATAAAAGCGGACTGAGCCGCTTTTATTGTGTTAAATCACGCTTTGTGTTGGATCACAATTGTTCGCGAATCATGTCTTCAAGCTTGCCTTGGTCAACCGCGAAGTTGCGGATACCCTCAGCGAGCTTTTCAACGGCCATCGCGTCTTGGTTGTGCTCCCACAAGAATTCAGCATGTGTCATACGCGCTGGGCGCTGCTCGGTGGCCCCCGCGTCTTTTAACTTAACTGGCACGTCACCGTCGGCGTCGCTAAGCTCTTGCAGCAATTGTGGGCTGATGGTGAGACGGTCGCAGCCAGCAAGCTCTAGAATTTCGCCTGTGTTACGGAAGCTTGCGCCCATCACTACGGTGTCGTAGCCGTGAGCTTTGTAGTAGTTGTAGATGGTGGTGACAGATTTAACGCCTGGGTCTTCTGCCGCCTCGAAATCACGGCCTTCTTTGGCTTTGTACCAATCCATGATGCGGCCCACAAACGGAGAAATCAGGTAAGCGCCCGCTTCGGCACAGGCACGTGCTTGTGCGAATGAGAACAAAAGCGTCAGGTTACAGTTGATCCCTTCTTTTTCCAGGATTTCTGCCGCACGGATACCCTCCCAAGTTGACGCCAGTTTGATCAGAATGCGCTCGTTGCTGATCCCAGCTTCGTTATACATGCTGATTAGCTTGCGCGCTTTGGCAACACTGGCTTCTGTGTCATACGACAAGCGTGCGTCTACCTCGGTAGAGATACGGCCAGGGATCACATTGAGAATTTCTTTACCAATGTTGACGGCGAGACGGTCACAGGTATCGGCAACCTGTTGGTCTGCATCGCTGCTATGTGATTTTGCATAGGCAATGGCTTCCTCGATCAGCGGCGCATATTCTTTAATTTGCGCGGCTTTGAGGATCAGAGAAGGGTTAGTTGTGGCATCTTGCGGTTGGTATTTTTTAATCGCTTCGATGTCGCCTGTGTCAGCGACCACTGTGGTTAGGGCACGGAGTTGATCCAGTTTGTTGCTCATCTTCACTCACCTTCTTTACGTGGTAGGCCCAGACGCCGAATTACGTGCTAACGCTTGCTCTGAATATGAACAGATGCAACGCGTCTGAGCAAATGATGTGACGATCTTTGAGTTTTTTACGTCACTTGTCAATTGTATTGCGACATAAAGAGAGTTAAGTCTCACTCTTTCGTCACGAATTTACTCATCCTGTTGAAACGTGAACGCGGTTTCATCGGGGGCAGGCTCAGACATGTTGAGCAGCGCCATCGCACAGCTGGCACTGGTGGCCAACACATCAATCACGCCCGTGCGCAAAGCGCCAAGAATAGATAAGGCTTTGCGACTTTCACTGGCCATCGCGATAACGCTGGGAATACGCGCCAAATCAGGCATGGCTAGCCCAACCACTCGCCCTCGCATCAAATTATCGGTGGGTTGTCCGTCGAGACGGAAAAAATCAAAGCCACCGATATCTCCGACAATACCATGGTTAACACGTGCTTCAACAAATTCGCGTGCGGTAAAGCAGCCCAATTTGACCATATGGCTATTTTCGTCCATGTCCCCAATGCCGACTAGGGCGAACTCTGCCTTTCTCGCCTGGTTCAAGGTTTCACTTATATTGGGGTGAGAGACAAACACTTGCTGGATTGATTCGTTATCGACGTAGGCTGGGGCATACAGGGTTTCACTGCTGCCGCCAAATTTTTTGGCGAGACGCCGGCAGATATGATCCGCGTTAAATGCATCACCACTTCGGTGGGTACCACCGATAGCACAGACAAAGCGCGCTTGGCGATGAGAGACGACTCCGGGGTGATCAGCCACCGCGGCGACGTTTTGGCCTTGTCCCACCGCGACCACCATGCCGTCGTTGAGGTTACCATCCAAGTAAGTGGAAACCAGGGTCGCGACTTGAGTGCGCTGCTCTTCGGGACTGGGCTGATCGAGAGAAATTAATGCGCGTTTGAGATTAAATCGCGCCATGAGCCTTTGCTCCAACTGCGCGCTGTGCACCGGGTGAAACTTCACCGTTATTTCAACAATCCCTTCCTCACGTGCTTTTCGGAGCAGGCGGCTGACTTTGGGGCGACTTATTTTGTATTTGCGTGCGATCTCCTCTTGGGTCGCGCTTTGCTGGTAATACAGAATGGCGATTTCGGTAAGCAAATCAGTGTCTTCGTGAACGTTATCTAGGGATGTCGGCGTACTCATGTATTTTGGTCTCGCTCATCGATCGAATCAAACTCACCGCACACTGTACGGCTGACTGCAACGGTGATCAGTATAGCGAGCTGACGAGGTGCGAACAAATGTTATGTTTAAAAACGTTTGTTCATTGTTTTAGGTTCAACCACAGTCGTGGAAATATCTGATTGATGGCGCGGACAGGCTTTTTAAAGGCGTTATGTTTGAAAAAATAGCCATTACTATCTAGTTTTATTAAGTCCCTCCCAGGTTTCCGGACAGATTAATTTAAAAGATGTATACAGAAAGGGGAGTAAATCTTGGGCGGCAGACTCGTTTTTGGCTAAGGAGTGTATTTTTATGCACGCATTGCAGTCTCGGCAGCCCCTTATTTGGGTGACGACCTTGTTCATACTGGTGGTTATGTTCGCTGTCGGATTTTGGATGACGAGTTTGAGTCGCACCACAGCGCCCGAACTATCACTGGTGGATACGGACTATAGCTATTTCATTGACGAGACGAACGAGCTATCTCTTAACTATGTGCTCGATCATGCCCCCTTTACGAAAGCCGATAACACGGGTGAGATCCCGTGGAAGCTGGCTTATCAAACCTATTGGATCAAGCTTGAGTTTAATTACCACGGATTGACTGAGCGCGACATTCATGTGCTCACCGATAACCCATTGATTGACTATCTAGACGCGTACCATATTTTGGATGGCGAGCAGGTGCGCTCACAGATAAAAGCAGGGGATAAAACATCGGCACGCTTGAGCCGCTTGCCAATGCCCGATTCGATTCCGGTTAACTTACTGCCGGAGCGTGATAACCAATTACTGCTCAAAGTCACCTCGAATGATATGGCGATCATGCCGTTAAGCGTGATGTCGCACCAGGCGTTTGATCAGTTATCTCGGTCTTTGCATTTGGTTTGGGGCGGCTTCATCACCTTTACCTTTTTGGTCGCGCTGTATAGCGCAGGGGTGTATGTCTACAGTCGTCAGCGCGTCTATCTCATTTTTGTGCTTGTCGCTCTAATGAGTACCTTGCTTGTGAGTGTTAATCATGGTTTCAGTCGTTACTTTTTGCCGGATCCGGTGCAGATATTTATCAGTAATCACTTGGTGGCGTTGGCCGTTTGCCTACTCATGGCGGGATTATGGTTCACCTACTATTTTCTAGACTTTGAGCGAAGTCGGCTTTATCAGCGCGCGCGTTCACTCTTTTTTATGACCACCGGGGGGCTGTTTGGCTTGGCCTTGCTAAGTTTTATCACCCCCACGTATGTGTCGCTTTCATTTGTTTTTATCGCGCAATTACCGGTCTATGGCTTGGTGGCCTATTATGTATGGCACCAATGGCAACCGAAGAAACTTTGGCTCTCGCTCTTTACCCTCTGTTGGATCCCGGCCATGGTGGGCGGGGTGATTTTCTACGCTCTGATGCTCAACGTTATTGATTACAGTCTGCTATCACGTTACGCACTGATGATGTCGCTGGGAATGACCATGATTTTCTTTTCATTGGCTCTCGCTGAACGCTTCCGGTACCAGCGATTACAGGAAATGCAGGCGCTGACGCATGACACGCTGAGTTATCTACCGAATAACAATGTGTTACATATGGTGGTCAATGATTTGATCAGCCGAAATGCCCGTTTCAATTTGTGCTGTTTATCAGTGGATAATTACAACAGCCTGCTTCCGTATTTAGATGAGCACGCCCGCGAGGAATACATTAACGCGATTGCTGGCCGTATTAATGATGTGTTGATGATGCAACCTGTGTTGGGAGTGAAAACCGACAGTGATATGCCGGATTATCGTTTGGGTTGTTTAAAAGAGGGCGTGTTTGCGTTTTTGATTGATGATGTCGACCGCTCGGCTTGCGATACGATTCTCGATTCCGTCATTAAAGGATTAAATGGTGACTTATGTGTTGGCTCATTTGTGACGCAAGTGAATGCGCGTATTGGTGTTTGCCACTATCCCACTGACGGTGACCACCCAAGCCTTTTAATCAGCCGCGCCCTGAGCGCCATTGATCAACATCGATCGCTTGCCAGCCACTATGCACATTTTAATTCTTACGAGCAACGACACCATCAATTGCATGTTTCTCTCGTGACCGACCTGAGGGATGCTATCGAGAATGATCAATTAGAGCTGTATCACCAACCGCAAATTGATTTACGCACTGGCTCTGTCCATGGCTCGGAAGTCTTAGCGCGTTGGACACACCCTGAGTACGGGCAAATATCGCCTGAAGTGTTTGTGCGGATGGCAGAAGATGTCGGTATCATCAATAACCTCACTCTGTGGGTGATTCAGCGGGCTTTCCAGCAGCAAGCGCAGCTGATCACTAACGGCCATTGTCGCCGCCTGTCAATCAATATCAGTGCGTCTGATATCTATATTCCGGATCTGGCCAATCGTGTGGTCGCGCTGGCGCATCAATATGACATACCGACTAACTTAATTTCGCTGGAACTGACAGAGTCGGTGATGGTAGAGGACTACAACTGGCTAAAACAACTGATTACAGCACTATCAGCCAGTGGCATTGAAGTATCGATCGATGACTATGGCACGGGCTATTCCTCGTTATATTTCCTCTCGCAACTCCCATTCACTGAGCTTAAAATTGATCGCAGTTTTGTGCGAGATCTTCACAAGAGTGGTCGTCACCAAAGCATTGTTCGTGCGACCACGGACATGGCGCGATCACTGGGGGTAATGGTCGTTGCTGAGGGCGTGGAAACCGAGGAAGCGGAGACATTACTGCGACGTTATGGTGTCGATGTGTCACAGGGCTATTATTACTCTCGGCCGCTTCCGTTCCAACAATATCAGGCTTACGTTGAGCGCATGGACAGCGTGCAACCGACCACGGTGCTAAGAGAACAAAATATACGCTCGTCCTCAAGTGGATAAGAGTGGGTACATTGCATCAACCTAATTGCAATGCATCACGTAAATGCCCATTGGCTTGCTGAAGCCGCTGCCGTGCCGTCGCCGGGTCTTGCTCCGCTAAAATCATAAAAATAGCGACCTTCACCTCACCATCTGACTGTGACAGGGCGTGTGTTGCGGTGTGTTCTTCACATCCTGTCGCTTCCATCACGATCAACGTGGAACGGGTAACCAGTTTATCGTTGCTGGCTTTTACATCGACCATCAGGTTTTGATAGCACTTGCCCGTCTTTATCATGGCGGCGGTGCTCAGCATATTTAATACCAGTTTTTGTGCAGTGCCTGACTTCATTCGGGTTGAGCCTGTGAGCGCTTCAGGGCCAACTTCGGGCGTAATGGCAATCTGGGCGTAGGCGTTAATGGCGGCATTGGGGTTACATGACAAAGCGACCGTGACTGCGCCAATTTGCTTGGCGTAATCGAGTGCACCGATGACATAAGGCGTGCGGCCACTGGCGGCGATACCGACCACCACATCCTTCGCGGTGAGGCCTTGTGTGACCAAATCCGCTTTACCTGCATCTGGGTTGTCTTCAGCGCCTTCTTGGGCGACGAACATAGCAGGCTCGCCACCGGCAATCAGTCCTATGACTTGCTGGCTATCCACCCCAAAGGTGGGCGGGCATTCGGCCGCGTCAAGCACACCCAGTCGACCACTTGTCCCCGCACCGATGTAGATAAGACGACCGCCTTGGTTAAAACTTGCCGCAATCGCATCGACCGCTTTTGCAATCGCGGGGAGCTGCGTCTGCACAGCGGAGGCTACGCCCTTATCCTCTGCGTTAATCATTGTCACCAAGCCAAGTGTGTCTTGTTGGTCGATCGTCAGTGTATGCGGGTTGCGTGTTTCTGAGAGTAAGCCTTTTAGCTGGTCGACGCTGGGGGCTGACATAATCGTTCCTCAGTAAGGTAGATAAATGGCACCAAGACAACAGGCTTGCGTCGCGCCTGTCACGGCGGGCACATTGCCTGGTTGGTGATTAAGGGTTTGCCTGGCCAGCCAAGCAAAGGCAATGGCTTCCATATCGTCGCAACTGATCCCGGCATCGTCAGTTTGTGCAATGGACCATTGCGGAAGTGCCTGTTGTAACGCATGTATCAATGCCTGGTTGTGCGCGCCACCGCCACACACGAACACTCGGCCACGCTCTAATGGACGGATCGCTAACGCGATACTTTCGGCAGTCAATGCCAGTAAGGTGGCTTGCACTTGGTCTGGAGAGAGTGAAAACGCGAGCAGGTGACGATCGAGCCAATCGAGATTAAAGTATTCCCGCCCGGTACTTTTAGGTGCCGGACGTGAGAAGTACGCGTCGGATAACAGGCGGTTGAGTAAGGGTTGATACGCGCAGCTGGTGGCTGCCCACTCGCCATCTTTGTCATAGGCTTGGTGACGGTGACGCTGCGTCCAGGCATCCATCAACATATTCCCTGGACCCGTATCATAGCCATATAAAGGGCGATCGGGACAAATCATTGATACGTTGGCAATACCGCCAATATTCACTACTGCGGTGGCTTGTTCGCTATCGGCAAAGTAATCATTGTGAAAGGCGGGCACCAAAGGGGCGCCTTGACCGCCATACGCCATGTCTTTACGCCTAAAATCAGCGACAGTGGTAATGCCGGTTCGCGCCGCAATCACATTGGCGTCGCCAAGTTGCATGGTGAATGGATAATCGCCGCTCGGTTGGTGATAGACGGTTTGACCATGACAACCGACCGCCGCGACATGTTTAGGCAGTAACGCCGCTTGTTCAAGTAGGGTATTGATGGCATTGGCGTAACACTCCCCTAAGCGACGATCGAGTTCGCCCAAGGCTTTGACTGACATCGGATGACCTCGGCTCAAGGTGATCACGGTAGCTTTAATATCCTGCGGTAGCGGGTCACTATGACGAGCAATTGACTCCACGTGGCCGGCTTGAGTGAACCGGACAGCGACGACATCAATGTTATCTAAGCTCGTCCCTGACATAACACCTATGTAGATATCGGCGGCGGGTTGTGGCATCGGGTGCTTCCTTACAGTAGTCCAGCGATAAAATGACGATAAGAACCAAGGTACTGAGTATAAACAGATTGCGATAAGTGGCAAAGTGCTTGATGATCCCTTTGAGGTACTGGCGCCTTGCAATAGTGAATGGTCTGATTGGACGAATATAATCAAAGTGGTTGTCAGTGGGTTGACAAGAGTATGAAGGAGAAACGATGGGACCGGTTTGGCTAGATGTGCACGCCGAGCAACTTGATAACGAAGAGAAAGAAATTTTGGCACATCCCTCTGTGGGAGGCGTTATTCTATTTGCTCGCAATTATTTTGACTCCGCACAGCTGCGTGCATTAACTCAGTCAATACGCACAGCGGCGGGGCGCGATATCCTCATCGGCGTTGACCAAGAGGGGGGCCGTGTTCAACGGTTTCGCGACGCGTTTACCCCCATACCCGCAGCGCAGTCTTATGGTGCGTTAAGTGCGAGTCCAGCGCTCGCGGAGCAAGCGGGTTGGGTGATGGCAATGGAGCTGATCGCTCATGGGATTGATCTCAGTTTTGCGCCTGTGCTGGATTTAGGATTTGGATGTGCGGCAATCAAAGACCGTGCCTTCGGTGCGACACATCAAGCTATCACTGACTATGCTGGCGCCTTTGCTAAGGGTATGCGCGTGGCAGGCATGGCCACCACGGGCAAACATTTTCCTGGACACGGTGGGGTGAAAGAAGACTCGCACTTAGTGACACCTAAGGATACGCGCGATATTTTGCACTCAGACGACTTTGCGATTTTCCAATCGTTTATTGCGCGGGGGCTCGTGGATGCGATGATGCCTGCCCATGTGGTTTACCCGCAACATGATGCCTTGCCAGCCAGTGGCTCGCCGTACTGGCTTACCCAGATTTTGCGCCAGCAACTTGGGTTTAAAGGGATTATTTTCTCGGATGATTTAAGTATGGGCGGTGCGCATTTGTTCGGCGACGCGCCCGCGCGTGCCAAAGCGGCGCTTGATGCGGGATGCGACATGGCCTTGATATGCAATGACCGCCACAGTGCGGTGTCGGTGCTCGACGCTTTGCCCATTCAGTCGATCCCTGCTGCTGAGACATTGCGGGTGCGCCAATCCGTGGAGTGGCAACGCTTACAGCAAGATCCGCGTTGGCAGTCGGCACAGCGTGAGATTAAGCGACATGCAGAAGAGTGGCAGGCGCAACAAGCCTGAGCGAGTGCACTAGCGTCAACGTATTTCAGGACGGGACACAACAAACAAAAAAGGCAACGTCATCGCGTTGCCTTTATCCTATTAATGACGAGTGCAATGCACCGCGAGTCTTGCCTCGCGATTAGCGGTCTTCTCCGAAATAACTGTCGTCGTGTTGCGATCGGGAAGCGCGCTTATTGTTGCGCTTCTTGTCTTTTTTGCCGCGTGGCATATCGTCATCAAAATCGTCGTGGTGGCGAGATTTAAACTTCTCTTTATGTTGCGAGCCGTGTTTTAACCATTGATCCCACTGTGCCATGGTGGTGTTTTCCTAACGCTTGTTGATTGTCAGTGCTATGTGTAGCCGGAGTGTTAGACACATAATGTTTGCCTAACGATTCTAAGATAGCCTAAAAATTGAACGTCGACTAGTGAAATAGGCGTGAATTTACCGATTTTTTCTGAGCACTTATAACTGACCGGTAGATGATACTAACTCATTGATTAGCGGTTTTTTATCGCTGTTAGTGAGCCAGGTAAGGTAAAGTGGGTGGGTAAGAATATGGCCGTGATCAATAAGATGGAGTTGTCCGTTGTTCAGATAAGGGTGAACTGCCAGTGACGGTAGAAACGCGACGCCGCCGTGTACGAGTAAATAGTTTAATGCCAGTTGGCATGACTGGGTATGTAACACGGGTGAGCGTTGTAGTGGCGCAATTTGGCTTTGCTCAAGTGAAAAGCGAGTTCCCCAATCAAGATAAACCAGCGGTAGCGTGTCGCTCGTGTCCAGTGTGAGCCCCGGTAAATGGCTAACTAACTGAAGTTGATAATCGCCTAGGTGGTGTGATTGTAACCCTTCAAGCTTAGGCAGCTCTGAGGTCAATCCGGCATCAATACGTTTTTCAATCAAATGGCGTGCTAGCAACTGGGCGGGTGTCGACTCGGCACGGATCAACCAGTCTGGGTGCGCCGCACACACGCGGTTGACCCATGTGCTGACGCCATCGAGTTCCCACAGCATCGGGGAGGCGGCAAGCGTGAGTTGTGCGCTCGCGTGCTGCATTGCACTGACGTCCTGTTGGGCGCGCTGCCACGTTTGCAGCATGGTTTCAGCGTAAGGAAGTAAGCGCTCACCCGCATCGGTCAGACGAACATTATTGCGCTGACGAACAAACAGTGATGTATCTAGCTGGGTTTCTAGTTGTCGAATGCGAAAGCTCACAGCGGATTGGGTCAGGTAAAGGTTTTCCGCTGCACGACCGAAGTGACGCGTCTTGCTCACTTCAATAAATGTACGCAGTAGTTGAATGTCCAATGGCGTTTTCCTTCTCGGCGATATCGGGCATTTAGACAAAAAACTTCGATGCACGTCAAGTGAATGCGCGCGAGGTGGATCAGAGCATCAGATCTGCCAGTGTCAAAGGGCGTTCGGTCAAGCCAAGCCGTTGGGCTGGGGTGAGATGCGCGCGGTCTTGCCAACATAAGTTATGCCATGCGCGATAGATATCCAGCAGGGGCAATAGCCCACCAGGGCGCAGCCGGCGTCTCGGCTCATTGACCAATAGTGAAAACTGCTGGTGGAAGTGTTGTTGATATTTTTTCAACGCATCACAGCTTGCATGGGTTAACCAATAGGCCTCTTGACCTTTGTTTTGGCCATGATCGCAGATTGCTTTAGCACCGTCGCCACTGCGAGTAAAGGCCCAACGATCACGCCACCAGCTTAGCAAAACGATATCAATTTTTTCTGGCTCTGATCCGGGCTGCCAACCGGCATCCTGCTCGACGTATACATGGCTGACGCGTTTATCTCGAATATCGGCCTCAAAAACGGAGAGGCAAGCGGAGCGCAATAAGGGCTCTTGCGGCGAAAAAACCACAATTTGCTGCCAATGCTCGATTAACGGCTTGAGGTTGAGGTAATGCGCATACGTAGTGTATTGAGGGCGGATCAGCGTGCCGCGATTAGGATAAATAAAGTGCAGCGGCTGCGTATAGGGGTCTTCGACATTCGAGCGAGCAAAGACGTCGCGGTATTTGGCATCCACTCGACCCAGTAACCCCTCTGGGCGTGCTACTGTATCTTGCGGCTGACCCGCACTGTGCGTCGACATAAAGCGACAGTCTGGCTGATAAGGGTCATGATGTGTGTGCAAGTGGTGATGGTCATCCGTATGATAATTCACATCTTGTTGCAGCACGTAGCCACTGTGCGCTTCTCCTGTTGCCAGCCATTGCACGCCATTGTCGCTCTTGGGTTGCAAGGCGGTGTGGACACTGGCCAGATGGCCCGTTGAGGTATCGGCTAAAAACCGGCTGTCGTAAGCGGCAAGCTTTTGTCGGCAGCGCGCGGCTATTTGGTTAAGATGGTCGTAGAAGGTTTTCGGGTTCAGTGACAGTCTTCGGCAGATGTCACGCACTGTGTGGCCAGTAAAAAGAAACGCTAACAGCTTTTGCTGTAACTCACTTTTTTTGTTGACCCCAGACCAGCGGTCGACAAAGGTGCTTTGGCAGCTTTTGCAGCGATAACGCTGACGATCGCCACTATAGCCGAAAGCATGATAACAATGCCGATGCGTGAGCACGGGTTTACCTAAATGCTCACATTCTGGGTTGGTACAGGCACACAAACCATCGGCATGAAGTTGACGCTGAGCAATCAGCTCAGCTTGAACATCATGGTTATTTAACAGTGGAGGAAACGCGCCACACTCTCGACACACCAAGGTTGGGCGAGCAGGATTGGTGTGTTGAACCAAGTAATCTTGCTCATCTTTCGACCCAAAGTTGGGGCAGGTGAGTGTTTTACAAAAGTTTAGCTGTAATTCACCGGCTGCAAGAGGCAGCTTACTGCTTGACACGTTTCCTCCGACCAACACTTACAGGTTGATCGCGGTTTCTAGCGAGACCGTCATCATCTCGTTAAATGATTTTTGACGCTCGTCAGAGCTTAGTGCTTCGCCACGGATGATATGGTCAGACACGGTTAGGATGGTGAGTGCACGCGCACCCAGTTCAGCTGCAACACCGTAGATGCCTGCCGCTTCCATATCTACAGCGAGGATACCTAAGTTATCCATTTTGTTGAACAAATCACCTTCTGGGCTGTAGAACAGATCGGCAGAGAAGACGTTACCGACACGCACAGACACATTCTGCTTACGTGCTTCGCCCACGGCCGTTTCCAGGAGGTGATAGTCAGAGATAGCCGCGAAGTCATGGCCAGCAAAGCGTGTACGGTTTACTTTCGCATCCGTGGATGCGCCTTGTGCGATGATGACATCCATCAGTTTGACATCGTCTTTAACCGCACCACAGCTGCCGACGCGGATCACGTTCTTAACACCGTAATCTTTGATTAGCTCATGCACATAGATTGAGCAAGATGGGATCCCCATGCCGTGACCCATGACAGACACTTTTTTGCCTTTGTAGGTGCCGGTGTAGCCGAACATGTTACGCACGTCGGTGACGCGCTCCGCGTTCTCGAGAAAGTTTTCGGCAATGTACTGCGCGCGCAGCGGATCACCAGGCATGAGGACAGTTTCAGCAAATGCGCCGTCTACAGCATTGATATGTGGGGTAGCCATAGTGTGCTCCAATTATCTTTAGTTAAGAGAAAAAGCGTTCGATCACAGCTTGGTAAGCCATGCCGCCAAGGTAGATACCAACAATGCCCATGATCCCAGAAATCACCGGGGGAGCAGGCAGTGGTAACTTGATCGCGCTGAAGAAAAAGCCAACGATGGCGCCAGCGACGACCGCAAGTAAAATTTCGTTCATTATAACCCTCAAACATCTAGTTAGGTGCAGTCCAGCTCAAATCGGTACCCAAATTGCGACAGTCATAGCTGTCTTTATTGTCTTTTAAGTGGTGCCGCATGAGATGAGTCCAGTGTATGTAACCCATGCGCATTTACGCGCGATCTTGATCACAACTATCCCCATATTAGCGCGTAATGGCCACAATGATTACTAAATATGTTGATAGTGTCGATGCAATCGCTTGCGTTTTGGTCAAATGGCGCGGTTTTATCGCCTCTCAGATGCGTGGTGATGACGAATCAACAGCAGGTAGCCGATTCAATTGCGGTTTTTTTGCGCAAGATCAAAACAGTTTTGGTAAGCGTAACTGGCATCGCCGGATGAAAGACATGATGACTGGCTTTTGCGAGCGAAACCTATTGCCTCATGCCATGCGCTTAATCAATAACACTATAAATATGAATAGTTCTCACTTCTATTCGTGACTTGCTTATTCAACTGCGTTAGCATTCCCCCACCGATTTTTGCGAGGAAAGGGCTATGCAAGCTTTTCGTTCATTTTTTTCATTTATTTTTCTCACTGTTTCTTTGCTGTTGAGCAGCCAGGCGGCCGCAAAAACCATCACCCATGCGATGGGCACCGTTGAAATCGACGGCGTACCACAACGCGTCGTTGTGTTGGGGCAGGGCAGTTTAGATGTGCTGGATCGCCTCGGTGTTGAGCCTGTTGGCGTGGTGAAGTCTTTAATGCCGGATTATCTTGCCAAAACCTATCAAGACGATAAGTATGTCGCGGTCGGGACGGTGAAAGAGCCTGATTATGAGGCCATTTTCACCGCTAAGCCGGATTTGATCATTGCGGAAGCGCGTATGGCCTCGCTCATGGGCGAGTTAGAGGAAATCGCTCCGACAATTATGTTTCGAGCGGACTACGAGAATTACTGGCAAAGTGTGCAAGCTAATTGGCGCATGCTAGGCGAGGTGTTTAACAAGCAAGAAAAAGTCGACGCGATCATTGAACAAATGAATACCAAAATCGCGCAGACCCATGATAAAGCGGTGGCAGATAACTTTAACGCGTTGATGGTCATGAGCAACGGCAGTAAAGTGGCGATGTTCGGCGAGAATAGCCGATTTGGTATGGTGTTTGATGAGCTAGGCTTGAAACCTGCGAAAAGCGATGATGTAGAAGTGGCAGGCTCACACGGTAATTTGATTTCGTTCGAATATATTGCCGACGCCAACCCAGATGTCTTATTAGTCCTTGATCGTGAGCAGGCGATTGGGGAAGGTGAAGGCAAGGCAAAAGCGCGTTTTGATAATCCTTTGGTCAACAAAACGCATGCTCACCAACAGCAACGTATCAGTTATCTCGACCCAACCGCGTGGTACATTACCATGGCTGGCATGACGGCGATGGATAAGATGATCGATGATGTAAACCGCGTGCTTTAATCATCATACGAGAAACAAACAGACCCAGGCTGGCCCTGGGTCTTTGTGGTTATAGACCTCAACGGTAGTGATTCTGTGAAGTATCTTTCTATTCCTGTCCTCGTGGTGCTGGCGATCCTGTCGATATCCATTGGTGTGGCGCACGTGTCCTTCGCGAGCTTGTGGGCGGGCGATCCAGAAGCGTGGACAATTTTTACCACCAGTCGTATTCCTCGGTTACTGGCTATCTGTTTGGCTGGTGCGGGTTTAAGTGTGGCTGGACTCATCATGCAGCAGATCTGTCAAAACCGCTTTGCCGCGCCCGACACTACCGGCACCATTGATTGTGCGCTGCTGGGTTATGTGCTGACGTTGGTTGCGTTTGGGGGCGCCAGCCAATGGCTGGACTTGTCCGTTATTGTGGGGATGGCGATGGCAGGCACTTGGCTATTCGTCCATTTTCTCCAACGACTGAAGTTTAAAAATACCGTGCTGGTTCCCTTGATTGGCATTATGTACGGCAATGTCGTTTCTTCGCTAACCCAGTTTTTAGCTTATAAGTACGATCTGATTCAAACCTTGCAAGCGTGGACGGTCGCCAACTTTTCGTCGGTGCTCGCGGGAAATTATGAAGTACTCTTTGTGGCTATTCCGGTATGTGGTATCGCCTATGCGTATGCCAGCCAATTCAGCGCCGCCAGTATTGGCGAAAGCTTTGCCAAAAACATTGGCCTTGATTATCAAAAGGTAGTGCTATTCGGTGTCATGGTGGTCGCATTGCTGTCGTCCGCGGTGGTGATGATTGTTGGGGTCATCCCCTTTCTTGGCTTAATTGTGCCCAATGTTGTCTCGCTTTTTATGGGCGATAACATTAAACGCAACTTGCCTTGGACGGCCTTTTGGGGCGTGGTGTTGGTGTTGAGCTGCGACATTCTGGGCCGTGTCATTATCTTCCCTTATGAAGTCCCGATTGCGATGATCATTTCTATCTTAGGCGGTGCGGTGTTTATCTATCTAGTGATGAGGGACAAAGCGAATGCGTGATGGTATCAAGCTTTCCCTGGTCGCAATGGGTGTGGTGCTTGTGGCGGGGTACTTTTTAGGGCATGGATTAACGGCGGATAATTACGCGTATTTTCTTTCGCGACGAACCCCTAAGGTTTTGGCAATCACGCTGGCTGCCGTGGCCATCTCTGCCTCTTCGCTGGTGTTTCAAACCATCACCAACAATCGGATCCTGACCCCTTCGATTCTGGGCTTTGATAGTTTATACGTTCTCTTGCAAACCGTTTTATTGGTGGTATTTGGCTCAAGTAGCGTATTGCTGATCAATGCGTACGCGAACTTTACCGCCAGTGTGGTGTTAATGACGGTAAGTGCGACTGTGTTGTTCACGCTTTACTTTCGTCGACATCGCGCCAACATTTATACGCTGCTGTTAATTGGTATTGTGTTAGGTAGCGTGTTTGGCAGTATCAGTCAGTTTTTTACCTTGTTGGTCGATCCGAGTGAGTTCGCCATCCTGCAAGATGCGATGTTCGCCAGCTTCAACAATGCTAATCGTGAGCTGGTCTATGTCAGTGTACCGGTCTTAGCCGCCTGTTTGCTGGTGCTATATCGATTTAGCAATCAGCTTGATGTGTGCTTGTTGGGTGAGGATAACGCAACCAGCCTTGGCATCGATACGCGCCGACTCACACTGAAAGTGATGATGGTGATTGCGGTGATGATTGCCTTATCAACTGCTCTGGTTGGACCGGTGCTCTTTTTTGGTTTGATTGTGGTGAGCCTCGCACGACAAATGTTTGTCAGTTATCAGCATCGTTTTTTAATTGTAGCCACCAGCGTGTTGGCCGCCTTTTTGCTGTTAAGTGGCCAGTATGTTGTCGAACAATGGTTTGGGTTTGAGACCACGGTGAGTGTGATCATTAACTTTGTCGGTGGCGGTTACTTTTTGTATCTACTGACGAAAAACAAGTTTTAATATTATGATTGAATTAATTGGATTATCGAAAGCTTATGGCCAAACACAGGTGGTCAATCAAGCCAGCGCACTGTTTCCACTCGGTAAAGTGACCGCTATCATTGGTCCCAACGGGGCTGGGAAAAGTACGCTGCTATCGATGGCGAGCCGACTGACAGACAGTGATGCCGGTGAGGTGTTGATTGGTGATAAACCACTGAGTGAGTGGAGTAACCAGGCGTTGGCGCAGCGCTTGGCCGTGTTGCGTCAAGCGAACAACGTCAATATGCGTTTTCGGGTGCGTGAATTGGTTGCATTTGGGCGCTTTCCGCATTCCAAAGGACGGCTAACCGAACAAGACAACGCGGTGATTGATGACGCGTTAGCACAACTCGGGCTGACAGAGTTGCAAGAGCGCTTTATTGATCAGCTCAGTGGTGGTCAGCGTCAAATGGCATTCATTGCCATGGTGGTGGCGCAAAACACCGACTATGTTTTCCTCGATGAGCCACTCAACAACCTCGATATTCGTCACTCTGTGGCTATTATGAAAACGGTACGAGAGTTGGCACACCGATACAACAAAGCGGTGGTGGTGGTGATGCACGATATCAATTTTAGCGCGTGCTACGCCGATAACATGATTGCGATGAAAGCGGGTGAAGTGGTTGCCAGTGGCCAAGTGAAAAATGTGGTGACTAAACCCATCATGGAGCGGATTTACGAGATTGATTTTGAAGTCGAGGAGATAAACGGGCAGCGCATTTGTCTGTATTATGGCTCCGCCACGCCATCGATGGCCGCTGCAGAGACTTAAGCGTGTTGTGAATGACTAGCCGCTATTAGCGGCTAGTCGTCTTAGTGTGCTTTGGCCTCTTTGCGTTTGTTCGCCGCTTTTTTAACGGGTGCCCGAGTCAGCCACCAACTTGCCAGTGAGCCTAAAGTGACCATGGCCACACCTTGCCAAAAGGTGAGCGTCAACGAAGTAGAAAGTAGTACTGCCGACAATAAGGTCGATAAAATAGGGATGAAATAGGATAGGGTGGCCAAGACCATCAAATTGCCCTTGAGAATACCTATATTCCACAGCCCATAACCGCCTCCCATGGCGAGTCCAGCGAGCAGCACATAGCCGCTGGTTTGCCATGAAAGATGCATAGCGGGTGCGTCAGAGGCGAGATAGCCCACCCACAAAGTGATCGCGGTGGCACAGAAAAACCAGGTGATCCCGTTCTTACCCTGCGCGCGCATCTTGGTGAGGTTGCAGTAAATCGCCCAAATAATCGCACCGCTAAACGCCAATATATAGCTAACCGGGTTCGACTGAATGTTGGCCACAAGGTGAGACCAAGATACGCCTTGCTTGCCTCCTACTGTCCACACCACGCCCATAAAGGCGACGACTAACGCAGGATAGAGCCACAGGCTTACTTTCTGACGGGTCAAAATAACCGAAAACAAGACAGTTAAGCACGGCCAGAGGTAGTTGATCACCCCCATTTCGATCGCTTGGGTGCGGGTATTCGCCCAAGCCAATGAGAGCGCTAAGCACAATTCATACACGACAAATAAAACGCCGCCAATCAGCAAATATTGGCGCGGGAAGGTGTTGAGTTTGGGGAGGCCGACGACGACAATCAAACAAAGAGAGGCAAGCGTATAAATCGCCGCTGCGCCACCGAGTGGCCCAAGCAGTTCGGTGACATGACGGATAAAGGCGACATTGCTGCTCCAAAGCATGATGGCGCCGCATCCCGCCAGCGTATATCGGTTCATGAGGTAGCCGTCCAAGCAAAACCTCTAAATTGCCTTTTTTATTGGACGTGTGCAACCACCATCGCCACTGCGTATTAGGTGAATGAGTCAAACAGTAGTCGGTGGTCGTCGGGCACCGTCAGTGACTCGGCGGTGTGAGGGTATGCGTGGCAAGCAGTGTATCAAGCGGTGTTGGGTAGTCGATAAGAAACCCTTGCACGTAGTTAATGCCAATTTCTTGTACGCAGGCAAGTTTTTCTTCGTCGGAGACCCATTCCGCGACCGTTTTGTAACCCATGGTGTCACAAATGCTGACAATGGACTCCAGTATGACGCGATCGATTTTGTTTTCTCGGTCGGTCAGGTTAGCCACAAATTGGCCATCAACTTTAACCACATCCACATTGAACAGCTTTAAGTAATGAAACGAGCAGAGACCGGCACCAAAATCATCCAGCGCGACATGCGCGCCATGGTGGCGTAGTTCGTCGATAAAAGAGACGGCTGCGTTTAAATGACTAATGAGTGCTGATTCAGTGATCTCAAAACACAGTCGCTCGGCAGGAAGGACGGAAGCGCTTAATAGCTGTTTGAGTTGTGCCTGAAATTTAGGGTCACTGATTGAGTTTGCTGAGAGGTTGATGTTGAACCTGAGTCCTGACTCTGCCAACTCCGCGGCGCGCGTATTGAGCACATAGTTCACTACCCAGCCATCGATATCGCGAATGTAGCCAAAGGCCTCGGCAGCGGGAATAAATTCCCCCGGATTCATAATATTACCGTCGGTATCTATCATGCGTATTAATAGTTCGTACCAGTGTTCAACCACAGGCCCCTGTGCGGGTGCCACCTGTTGGCCATAGAGCGCAAAGCGGTTTTCAGTCAGTGCTCGTGTAATTTTCCCCACCATTTGCATGTCACTGTGGCGTCCCTGCGCGGTGCCTGAGATATCGTTGTAATCCACTATCTGGCCGCGTCCTGCCGACTTGGCCTCATACATCGCTACATCGGCGCGGCTCATCAAATCCGAGAGGGTTAATGTCGCATCGTTAACATCCACCAGACCCACACTGGCACTGATGGCAAAAATGCGCTCGCCATAGGAGAAAGACAAGTGTTCAAGCTGTTTGATTAAGTCGGCGATCGTATGTTTCGCGTCGCGCATATTGCAGTGCGTGAGCAGCAACGCAAACTCATCACCGCCCAAACGCGCCACCACATCATCACTGCGTATGTTATCGGCTAAGGCTTGTGACACTTGGCATAGGACTTCGTCACCGGCGTGATGGCCGACCGAGTCATTGATGATTTTGAAAAGGTCTAAATCGATAAACGCTAACACGGAGGGCGATTGGTTCTCGCTGGACAGGTGATTTTCCATGAGGGTTTCAAAGGCGCGACGATTGGGTAGCTGTGTGAGCGAATCATGATTGGCGTTGTAGTCTAACTGTGCCATCAGCGCATGCTCATCCGACACGTCTCGCAACACAAACACATAGCCGTGTTGACCGTTTTGGTTACTGGTCAGTGGAGACATAGCCACCGATACATACAGGCGTTTGCCGCCCGCGATAACCAGTTGGTAGGCGTCTTGTATTTGGGTTTCAAAAAAGGTCTCTGTTTGTTGACTGCTAAAACTGGAAAGCAACACCCGTTGCTGGTTGTTGTAAAGCTCGAAAACCGCGTCCACAGGTTGGCCGAGTGGCAGCACGCTATCATTGGCAACAAGCCACTGCGCGGTGTTGTTGAGGTAGGCCAAGTTGCCCTGATCGTCGATGGTGATCACCGCATCGTTGATGGAGTTCATCACCACATCCAGCTGTTCACGCTCTTGGGCCAGTGCGTGGTTAAGCTCGTTGATTTCGGTATTGTCCCAATTGGCGCCGATCATCCGTACCGTGTTGCCATTATCGTCTATTTGTAAGCTGGCGAGAGCACGGATGTAGCGAATACGCCCTTGACTATCAATGATCCGAAACTGGGTATCGAGTCGTTGATGATGCGTAAGCGCGTCCTGGAGTGTTTGGTTGATCGTCTCTGCATCATCTGGATGAAGACGTTGCTGCCAGGTGGCGAGTTTTTCACTGCCTTCGGCCTCGGGGACATCGTAGAGGCGGTACATTTGTGCGTCCCACTCTAGCTTGTCTTCGTTAACGTGATACTCCCAAATACCAATATTGGCCGCTTTTGTCGCGGCTTCTAGGCGGCGGCGTAAGGTGTCTGTTTGCCGGTTAGTTAGATACTGCTCAGTGATGTCAATCACGGTACTCAAGACGGTTTCTGTTTCTTCCCCCGTTTGCCGCGCCGATGATTGGCGTAGATAGCGATAGGCGTTCGCGTCATTATTAAACCGGAATACCTCTACCATCCGATCGGTGTGTTTGTCGACGAGCAGGCGCATAGATTGTTCCCATGCGGCGCGATCGTCTGGATGTATGCGACTGACCCAGTCTTGGTAGGTGCGTATCTGTTTGGCATTGATGCCGAGCAAAGGCGCGGACCACCCAGAAAACAGCAACGCCCCCGTATGAATATTGAGTTCAAAGACGGCAAGTTTGTTGATATCGAGGGCAAAACGCCAACGTTCAAGCCAGCGTTTTTGTTCACGTTGTGCCGCTTTGAGTGCGTTGATATCCTCGATTTGGCTGATCAAGTGAGTCACATGACCAGCGTGCTTATCCCGGACAGCGGTGAGCGAGAGCCGTCCCCATACTGTCTCGCCATCGGCGCGTACAAAGCGCTTTTCCAATCGCTTATTATCAGAATGACCCATGATCAGATCGCTAAAATATTCCCTCAGCGAAGATTGGTCTTGTGCTCGCGTGAACAAAGAGACATGCGAACCGATAAGCACGCGGCGCTCACAGCCAAAAAACTGCGCCAAACTGGCGTTTGCTTCTTGGACAATACCTCGCGGATCCAGTATTGCCATCCCAATCAATGAGTTGTGCATGGCTTGCGTGAGCAGCGAGTGCTGCTCAATGTGATGCCGTTGATGGCGTCGATAGCTATACGCCAGCTGTGTCATCCCGACGCCTATCACCAAGGTCGCGGCCGCGGTGACTAAGCGCGACAAGGAGACTTGGTGTTCACTGTCGATATGGAAAGCAAAGACACCGATCGCAGAAAGGAGGTCAAAACTGACCACTGACAAGGCGATAGTGGCAAGGCCTATTATTCTGCTTTGCAGTGTGGCAGCAATGAAAAACAAGCCTGTCAGCGCGATGAACGGATAGGGGAAAGCATAAAAAAGCAAACTAATCAGGACAAACAGCGCGAGACTGCCGCTGATCATTGTCGATGGAGAGGGAGCCGGTCGATAGAGCTTGTCGAGAGTATCTGTGTATAGCCGCTCTTTGAGCGCTAAGCATAGCGGAAATAGCGCAACGAATCCGATAAATTCACTAAAAAACCAGCGTACTACATAGTAGTTAAACCCGTGTTCATTGAAGGCGGATAAAACATAGCCCCCGAGGAGGGCACCGACAAGCGGGCTCATAACGGCTGTTGGCATCAGTCCGCGGATAAATGGCCACACACCGTGCAAAGGGTTGCCATAACGCCGGCGCATCATAAGGTATAACGTACAGCCCGTGAAGGCGGTTAATGTATTGATGGCCGCCAGCTTAAGGCTCAGTAGGGATGGGAGCCCCATGACACTGTCTGCTGCAAATACGCCGATAAAAAAACCGAGGGTGGCCAGGGCACGTGCGCGGTGAGGAAGGTTGGCCAGTGAGAAAGCGCCCACGGCGGAGGCATACCAAATGACGGCAAATTCTTCACTCTCGGGAATGACGGCCAACGAAAAGCACACCAGCGAGAAACTAATTGTCATCAATACCAAAAAGGCGTGAATCGCCTGGCGCACTCGTTGATGGCGGGGCATGGCTCTCTCATTAATTACAATGACCTAGCTGTAGCTTAGCGCATTTTGTCTTAGAGTTAACGACCTTTATTGCCTTTCCGCTACCTTTGTCGGTACTGACTTGTTGACCGCCGTATTGAGAGGCACTTGCGTCCTATTAATCGTTTGGTTACTAGCGCCTCAGATCTAATGCTTTAGTCGAAATTTGATCACTTTCACCGCTATTGAGTGTGAAGCATGGCATTAGTAATCAAAACGTGGCAGTCCTGTGTGTCGTGATACGACCGCATGCCATGACATTGGATAAAATCGGTTCAGTGAGGAACAAAGGTGGCTCGATGACAGGGAACGCAGCGAACAAACAATCATGGTTTTGGGTTGTAATAGGCACCACGTTGACACTTTTAGTGTTAGTGAGTTGGCGCTTTTTTTCTGAGCAGTTTTATACGGTAGCGGGACTCCTCGCCTGCCAAGCGCTCGTGACCGTGTTGGCGATGAAGGTGTACTCGTCGGCACCCAAGGTGGTACCGGGGCAAGATACCGAGGAAGAAACGCAAACGCTGCCGATGAAAACGGTCGGACGGCTGGCAACGCGCGCTACCATGAATGCCATGAATGCGGCGGAAGTCTCGCATCGCTCGGATATATTAAAAACGCGATTAACCGAACAGTTTTCTTCTGTGGTCGAGGTCACCGAGACCGCGCAGCATATTGAACAGACTTTGTCTGACACCTGCCAAGCGCAAGCGGCGTCTGTTGAGCAAGTAACGCGCATGCGAGATCTGAGCTTGGAGGGGGCCGATAAGCTCACCGCCTCAATCGCGGAAATGCGTGATATTAACCAAAAAACGGCTGAAACAGTGGCACGTATTGAAGCGCTAGACGCTAACGTCAATAAAGTGAGTGATGTCGCACAGGTCATTGATGCGATTGCAGAGCAAACAAACCTATTGGCGTTGAATGCCGCCATTGAAGCGGCACGAGCGGGAGAGCAAGGGCGTGGCTTTGCGGTGGTGGCCGACGAAGTGCGTCAGCTTGCGCAGCGTACGTCACAAAGCACCAGTGAAGTTGCGGCGATCATAAAACAAATCATGACAGAGTCGAGTAATGTGATGACCCATATTCAAACGCTGTCATCGGATGTCGAGGCGGGGACGTGGAATGTTGAGAGGGTGGGAGAGATTTTAACCGACCTCTCGTCCAGAGCCGATCAGGTTGAAGCGGCCGTGAGACAAATGGCGGATGGATCGTCACAAAACAGTGCAAGCCTCGAGCAAATTGCTTCAGCATTGACCCAAGTGCGGACTGGACTAGAAGACAGTGATAACCAGGTCATTGCGCTGAGCCAAGAAGCGGAAGGCTTGATGGAGACCACCGAAAAAACCAATGCCGTTTTCGCTGAGCTGTCTGAGGCGAGCCCACATCAACGCTTTTTTAAAGCAGCCAGCTTATGTCGTGATCGTATAGAGGCGGCGTTTGCACACGCCATTGAGCAGGGTGAGATCAGTAAAAGTGATTTGTTTGATCGCCACTACCAGCCGATCGCGAACACCGATCCTAAAAAATATACCACCCGATTTGATAGCTTGTGTGATCGGATCTTACCGCCTATTCAAGAGCCCATTCTTGAGACAGATGAGAACATTGTTTATGTGATAGCCAATGACAACCATGGCTACGTCCCCACGCATAATCAGCGCTTTTGCCAGCCTCTCACCGGTGATTATGCGCAAGATATCACCGGAAACCGGACTAAACGCTTATTTGATGACCGAACAGGTAGGCGTTGCGGTCAACATACTGATACCATGTTGTTGCAGACCTACAAGCGCGATACCGGTGAGGTAATGCATGATCTTTCTGTTCCTCTTTTTGTTGCAGGTCAACATTGGGGCGCAGTGAGAATGGGGTATTATCCACCGGTATCGGCGGATTAAGCGAAAAGGAGTAGCAATGAATCCAGTTGCGATTGTAACCGGGGCAAGTGGCGGCATTGGCCGTGAGACGGCAAAACTATTGGCACAGCGTGGCTATGCCATTTGCATCAATTATCTTAGCAACAGTGAATCTGCTTTTGCGCTTGTTGATGAGCTTCAAGCGATTGGTGTCAATGCGATTGCGGTTCAGGCGGATGTGTCGAGCGAAGAGGGCGTTAAACGCTTATTCAGCGAAGCAGACAACCGTCTGGGAAATATCACTGCACTGGTGAACAACGCGGGGATCATGTTGCCACAGTCGACGGTGAGCAGTATGGATGCCGATCGGATTAACGCGATGTTCCAAGCGAATGTCACTAGTGCCTTTTTGTGCTGCCGCGAAGCGGTACACCGCATGGCGCAGTCCCGCGGCGGGAACGGTGGCGCGATTGTCAACGTATCTTCCGCAGCAGTAAAAACCGGGTCGCCCAACGAATATGTTGACTACGCAGCCACCAAAGCAGCGCTTGATACGCTTACCATGGGGTTGGCAAAAGAAGTGGGGCGTGAAGGCATTCGTGTGAATGCAGTGCGGCCCGGACCCATCGATACGGATATGCATGCCGCAGGCGGTGAGCCGGATCGCGTCGCCCGTGTCGCGGATAACATTCCACTGGGTCGCGGTGGCTCTACCCTAGAAGTGGCAGAAATGATTGCTTGGCTATTATCTGATAATGCCTCGTACTCGACAGGAAGCTTATTTGATGTGGCGGGCGGCATGTAGCTTTATTTTTTCATCAATTTGTAAGTAACTTGGGCTTTCTCCTGTCTATGATTAATAAGGAGGAGAAAGCCAATGGTTGAGAGCATGATACCCAGTTTGGCGACCTTACCGTCACTGGGCTTATTTTTTGTCATTATATTTGCCTCGTATGTTTTTGAGGACGGTGCGATTGCGCTAGCCGCTTTTGTAGCGGTTGAGTCGGTCTTAGCGTGGCACACGGCCTTGTTGGCGATTTTCCTGGGCATCGCAAGTGGTGATATTGCCCTTTTTTTACTGGGTCGTTATGCGCGGCGTTATCGCGGTTTACGTGCCCGTTTATTGTTGATGAAAGGAGTGCGAGACGCACGCCACCTTTTACGGCGTCACGCTTTTTTTAATCTTTTCCTTATCCGCTTTATCCCCGGTTTAAGAACAATTACTTATAGCCTCAGCGGTTTTCTCGCGATCCCGCTCAGCACCTTTTTATTATCCGTTGGTATTGCCACCGCCTGCTGGACAGGATTGATTTTTTGGGGCACATTCACGATTGAGCACAACGATTGGCTGGCAGAGAAACAACTGACAGGTTGGGCGTTTGCGCTCTCGATTGTCTTGCTGGTGCTGATTAATCGTTTTCTCCGTCGCCGCGCGTTGCCAACGCCACCAAAAGGATCGCTATGACAAAGCCTTCGGTGACGCTTGTCGGCCAAGCTGGCATGCCCCACTACCCTGTGTCACGGTCGTTGGGCTGGTTTGAGTTTCTGCCTGCTTGGTGTTTCTACACGCCCGTCGTGGTTCAATCAATCGGGCTTGGCCTCTACTATCGCAGTTTGACGTTGCCGTTGATTGCTAACCCGGGGATCCGTCTCTCAGGGATGGTCGGTGAGGCGAAATCAGAGGTGTTTGCCCAAGCGGGCGACACGGCGCAACGATACATCGCTGCCTATTGGCGATGGACGCGGCCCAATGCAATCACCCCCAGCATTAAAAAAACGCTACTTGCCGAACTAGCGAAGGCAGGTATCGCTATGCCGTTGGTGGCTAAGCCGGACAAAGGCTGTCGAGGGGCTGGCGTTCAGCGCATCGATACGGAAAAAAAGCTCTTTGCTTATATCAGCACATTTCCTCCCGACAGAGACATTATTTTCCAAGCATTGGCACCTTACGACGCGGAAGCGGGGGTTTTCTATATTCGCTATCCCGGCGAGGAAAGTGGGCATATATTCTCCCTCGGGTTGAAATATTTGCCCGCCGTGATCGGTGATGGCAAGCATACCTTAGCCGCGCTTATCCAGCACCATGATGCCGCCTCTGTGCGCGGACACCTTTATCATCAGCGCCACCACCACCAGCTTGATGACGTAATACCAGCGGGCGTACGTATTCCGTTAGCCTTCTCGGGTAGCCACTGCCGCGGTGCCATCTTTAAAGATGGGGCGGCTTGGGTGACGCCAGCGTTGACGGCAAAAATGGATACAATCGCGAAAGACATTGATGGTTTTTACTTCGGTCGCTTTGACATCAAGTTTCGCGATATGGCGTCGTTAAAGAAAGGAGAGGCGCTTTGTATTGTTGAGATCAACGGCGCGAGTAGTGAGCCGGCGCATATTTGGGACAGTGAGGGGAGTTATTTCCAAGCCATCAGCGCACTTTTGCATCAATATCGGCATTTGTACCATATTGGTGCGCGCTTGCGATTGCAGGGACACAAACCGCCCTCTGTGTTTGCTTTGCTCCGCGCATGGTACCAAGAAAGGCGCTGGATGAAGCAATACCCAGAAACGGACTAAAGCGGCATGACATCTGCTTGAATGAAGATGATGGCGCCAAATTGCCGCAACATGTACTAAGGTGAGGGTATGCATTCGAGTCTAACCAAAGCAGATAATGCGATTATTAGTGGTAACCTGGATGTGGCTTATCAGGCACAGCAGCTACTGACGAGTGTTACGAGCGCGGCTTATGGTCGTATGCGGGCCGATGGATTTACCAGCACCATTGGCCAACATATGCGTCATGCGCTTGATATGTATTGGGCCTTACACCAAGGAGAGGGTAGTGGCGTGATGAATGCAGATGGACGCCGGCGAGGCCATCGCGTAGAAACCGATAAATCTCTTGCCCAAGCTGAGTGGCAGGCCATAGCCAGCTGGTTACATACGCTGTCTAGTCAACAACTCAAGCAGTCGATACAAGTGTCGACACAAGTCACCTTATATGCCTCCAACACAGTGACCACCCCCTCAACCATAATGCGTGAATTGATTGCCGTGGCCAGTCATGCCACTCACCACTTTGCTATGATGCGCACAGCCGCATACGATCTGGGGGAAGTGTTGGATAAAGAGATCGGCATCGCTGCAGCGACGGCAAGTTATCAGCGAGAGCAGCACCCATGTGCACGCTGACATGGTTGACCTCAGAGCAAGGGTTTGAACTGTGTTTTAACCGTGATGAGGCACGAGGTAGAAGCCGTGCAATACCGCCGAAAGTCTATCAAATAGCGGGAACACGCGTACTTATGCCGATTGATCCTGATGGGATGGGCACTTGGATAGCGGCGAATGAACATGGGTTATTGGTCTGTTTGTTAAATGATTATCAAGGTCAACCGTCTGTTGTGCCCAAGCGCAGTCGGGGTCAGCTGGTGAAATCCGTGGCGAGGGCAAGCGATCTGTCTCAGGTGGCGGCCATGGTGACAGAGCATGAAATGACGGATTTTGCGCCTTTTACCTTGTTGGTCTTTAGCCCGATGAATACCGATAAGACCCAACACGCGGCGTGTTCACCGGTGGCTTGGCAGTGGAATGGACGCACGTTGCAAGGTATCGACTGTGTGCCACCTGTTGTCTCCTCTGCGGTGGTAGCAGATGACGTACGTCGCACGCGCTCAGCGCTCCTCGCCGCAAAATTGCGTGATTCATCTTCTTCCGCCCATGCGCTACTCGATTATCATCGAAGCCACGAGCCAGTATTGGGGAGTTTATCTGTGTGTATGCACCGAGAAGACGCCAGTACAGTGAGTTTGACACATATCTGCGTGAACGCGGATACCGCAAGTATGTATTACTACGATGGTGCCCCGTGTCGGGTCAGCAGGCCATTAGTGGCCCACTTACCCCTCGAGGTTGATCCTACTATGCCACTAAAAGCCAATACTGGTTCCGACGTTTACTGAGCTGGTTTCCGCGGTGCCTCTATCGGCATAAGTGAACTCAAACGCCATTTTGGGGCCGACGGTAGGCTGTAGTTCAAAGCCCACCGTGCCTGTTGCGCCCCAGCCAATATCTTTATCTGAACCGAACTTTGTTTGATAATAATTACCACCACCGCGCAAATAAACATTGCCCATGCTCATGGGGACATTGATCTGCACTCCCACCGGAATATAGCTTGAGGTGAGTGTTGTTTCTGTACCGTTACTATTGTCGAAATCGGCACTGGTTTGGCCGTAGCCGCTGTAAAGGCTTGTGTAATCGGTAACACGTAAGGTGCCGTTAATTTCCCAAGTGTGGCCTGTTTCTGTTTGTGTGCCGTACCTGACATCTGTGATACCGGCACTTGCGCCAATACTGAGCGGGGAGGTTTGCGCTTGTGCGGTTGTGGCCAACAACATACCAGCACACAGTGTGGCGAGCGATAAACGTTTGGTCATAGTAACTATCCTTTGGGCCGAGCGTGCAAATGACGTCATAGATTCAGTATAAGGTGTTAGCGGCGAGCGTACACCAAGCTTGAGTGATATTTGTGCTTTAACGCTGTCTGGCGACAAAGAATCATCATGATCGATTTTAAGTCTGAGTGAGCAGTGCTATTGTAATGCCCCTTGTATGTCAGCATGAACGCATGCGTGTTTGTTTCTCAAAGGGCCCTACAAATGAAATTTGCTGTTCTCGATCAAGCGATCTACGACCACCTTTACCGTGATATTGAAGCCTTCCGCACCACCTTTGATTTGCCCTGCAATGATCCTGACTCTCTCGATGACAAAGCCGATGATCTGCACACGGCGTTGGCGGTCGAGGAAATGACAGAGCTTGCGGAAGCCGACTCGCTGGTTGAGCAAGTGGACGCTATTGTTGATAGTGTCTACGTGCTGATGGGGCGTGCTGTTCAAATGGGCGCGCGTGGGTATCGAGAACAACTCGAAGTGAGCTACATGGTTGATATCTTGCTTCAAATCGCCTCGCGCCTAGGTGTTGATTTTGTGACCTGTTGGGATGAGGTGCATAGCAGCAATATGAGTAAAGTCTGTCGCAATCAACAAGAGTTTGCCGACACCCAAGCGTTTTACGCGCAAAAAGGCATTGATGTTGTCGCCAGTCCCAAAGAAGATGGGATCATCGCCAAATGTGCCGCCGATGTCAGTGTCGACGGCAAGCTTATCCGTGAAGGCAAGGTGATGAAATCGGTTTACTACCGCCCCGCTGACCTTGCCAAGTGTGTGATGGCCGAGCTGGCGTAGTCCCACGCTTCTCGCCTGCCCAAAACGCCACCGTGATCAGCGGTGGCGTTTTTGGTTCGTGAAAAGGAATACCGGTTAGAGTGAAAACTCTCATCGCGATGGCCCGAGGCGAGGCTGTCATCAAAAATTGTCACAATTGTCTTTTTATCTAGCACGTCACTCGGCCTTTTTTCTTCTATACTTTTGCACTTAACGCTGATTTAAGTCTACGTTAAGGGTTTGCGGTTGCCCTAAAGTGGATGATGTCTTTTTTAGTGTAATCACTCAGCCTTCTGAGCGATTAACACTTTCGCTATCCAATTTAAGGGAGAGTATTGTGGAACATCCTTTTTCACTTGCAGGTAAAGTCGGTATTGTCGCCGGGCTGGCCAATGAAAACAGCATTGCGTTTGGGTGTGCTCAAGCGCTAAGCCAAGCGGGTGCCGATGTGCTGGTCACCTATGGCACACCTAAGGCAGAGCGGTTTGTGACCCCGCTCAAAGCGTCCATGGGCGATCCAGAACTCATGCTGTGTGATGTACAGGACGATCAACAACTCGACGCACTATTCGCTCGCGCCAAGGAGAAATGGGGACGGGTCGATTTTGTTGTGCATTCCATTGCCTTCGCGCCTTTGGAAGATTTACACGGTCGTGTGGTCGATTGCTCACGAGAGGGGTTCTCGCTGGCGATGGATATCTCTTGTCACTCGTTTATCCGCATGGCGAAACGCGCAGAGCCACTGATGTCTGATGGCGGCACGCTGTTTAACATGTCCTACTATGGGGCGGAGAAAGCCGTCGATAATTATAATTTAATGGGGCCTGTTAAAGCGGCGCTTGAGTCGACCACCCGTTACTTGGCAGCAGAATTAGGACCAAAAGGGATCCGGGTGCATGCTATTTCCCCCGGCCCGATCAGAACGCGTGCTGCGTCGGGGTTAAAAGAATTTGAAGCCTTGGCCGTGGATGGAGAAACGCGCTCGCCCCTTCGACGTTTGGCCACAGTGCAAGATGTTGGTCATGCCGTGGTTTACCTTAGCGCCGATGCTGGCCAAGTGTTGACGGGACTCACCCACTACGTTGATGCCGGTCATCACCTTAGGTTTTAAGCGCAACGAGGCTAACACATACTTTTTTGACTTGATCGATTATTGAGGAGCCCACCATGTCAGGGACGAATAACGAGGAAGTCATCGAGAATAAGACGTACGATGAGATTTCATTAGGCGATGAAGCGTTTTTAGAAAAGCGCCTCACCATGGAGGACATTAAGCTTTTTGCGATTATGTCGGGGGATGTCAATCCTGCCCATGTGGATGATGACTTTGCCAAAAGCAGTCGCTTTCAGGAAGTGATTGCGCACGGTATGTGGGGCGGAGCATTGATTTCTACCGTATTGGGGACAAAGCTGCCCGGTCCTGGCACTGTCTACCTCGGACAAACACTCGCGTTCAAAGCCCCCGTCATGCTAGGCGATGTGCTGCGCGTCGCTGTTCGTGTCGATAAAATGGACGAAAAGCGTCACCACATTGTGTTTGCTTGCCGGTGTGAAAACCAACGCGGTGATACTGTGATTGAAGGGGAAGCACGCGTACTGGCGCCCACTAAAAAAGTTCGACGTCAACGCACGGTATTACCAGAAGTGCGCTTATCTGAGCGCGGGCAGTTGCATGCGATTTTAACCGCGGCCGATCACCCTGATCCCATGCATACCGCGGTGGTGCACCCCGTTGACGACAGCTCGATCCGCGGCGCGGTGGAGTCGGCGAAGCAACAGCTCATTATTCCTACCCTCGTCGGGCCTCGTGACAAAATAATGGCGGCGGCGGATAAAGCTGAACTGGATATCCGCGACTTTGACATTGTTGATGTACCCCATAGTCACGCGGCGGCGGAAAAAGCGGTGGCTATGGCACGTGCGGGGGAGATAGAGGCGCTGATGAAAGGCGCACTGCATACCGACGAATTGCTACATGAAGTGGTTAAACGGGAAGGAGGGTTGAGAACTGAGCGTTGCCTCAGTCATGTGATGGCCTTTGATGTGCCGACCTATCCGCGCCCGCTATTTATTACTGATGCCGCCATTAATATCTATCCAGGGTTGGCTCAAAAGCGCGATATTATTCAAAATGCCATCGAACTGGCTCATGCGATTGGCAACAGTCATCCACGGGTGGCGATTTTGTCGGCCGTGGAAACCATTAACCCTAAATTGAATGCGACCCTTGATGCCGCGGCACTGTGTAAAATGGCGGAGCGTGGTCAAATAACGGGCGGTATCTTAGATGGACCGCTGGCGTTTGACAGTGCCGTCTCCGAAGACTCTCGCGTGACCAAAGGGATTAACTCCCCGGTTGCAGGGTGTGCGGATATCCTGGTGGCCCCTGATCTTGAGGCTGCCAATATGCTGATGAAACAGCTGAGCTACCTCGCAGATGCCACCGGCGCGGGTGTGGTGGTGGGGGCGCGTGTGCCCATTATGCTGACCAGCCGTGCCGATGATGCATTGACCCGCATTGCATCGAGTGCGCTGGCGTTGTTGCTTGCGGAGCATCAACGTAAAGCACTGGATAAGTATAAGTAGGCGACAATGGCGAACATACTGGTCATTAACAGCGGCTCGTCGAGTTTGAAATTCGCGCTGTTTGACGTCAATGCGGATCCGGTTGAGGAAACGCGTTGGCAGGGTGTTAATCGGTTAATGGGTGGACAATTTTCCGGTTTGGGGACCCAAGGTTACGCGGTGTCCGTTGATAGCGGCGCGGATGGGCTTTCTATCCCGCCCGCCAACGCAGCGGATCACCATGCCGCGATTGTTTCGCTATTGGCGTGGCTCGAACCGCGAGGCTTTCTTGATAATCTGATTGCTGTCGGTCACCGCGTGGTTCATGGTGGTACGCACTTTCAGCAAGCAACGTCTCTTGATGCGCGCAGCGTCAAGCTGTTGGAGGCATTAACCTCGCTGGCGCCGCTTCATCAGCCTTATAGCCTTGCCCCGATTAAAGCACTTCAGACCCGATTACCCAACATGCGCCAAATTGCCTGTTTTGATACCGCCTTTCATGCCCAGCAGCCCAAGGAGGCGCGCCAGTTTGCGCTTCCTTACGCAATGTATGACAGGGGCTTTCAACGTTATGGCTTTCATGGCTTGTCTTACGACTTTATCTCGCGTTGCTTACCCGAGGTGATCCCGGATTTTGATTGCGACGCCAAAGTGATTGTTGCGCATCTTGGTAATGGCGCGAGTTTGTGTGCTATCCAATCACGACAAAGTGTGGCTTCCACCATGGGCTTTACCGCGCTTGAGGGGTTACCAATGGGAACGCGAAGTGGCGCCATTGATGCGGGATTAGTGCTGCATCTGATCACCGAAGAAGGCATGACTGCAGACGACGTCAGCACGCTCTTATATAAAGAGTCTGGGCTGTTAGGTTTATCGGGTATCAGCAGTGATATGCGCACCTTATTACGCAGCGATAAACCAAGAGCTAAGCAGGCGATAGCGCACTATTGTTATCGGATTGCGCGAGAAATCGGCAGCCTCTGTGCGGCAATGGGCGGTGTCGAACATCTGGTGTTCACCGCTGGGATTGGCGAGCATGCTGCACCTGTACGCGAGCGTGTGGTGGCACAGTGTGATTGGCTAGGTATGCGCTTGGACGCCTCGGCCAATCAAGCCAATCAAACGTGTATATCTGCATCGGACAGTAAGATTGGCGTGTGGGTTATCCCCACTGATGAAGAGCGCGTTATTGCCGCTGATTGTGTCGCGATGCTGTGATGACGATCGTTTCTTGGCGTTGCCTGCCGCCAATGGGGGACATATTGGCTCAAAAAGGTTCAAGGTGGATTGATGATTGCAGCGCCAGTTATACGCTAAAAGTGTGATATTCCATACAAGATTTTTTCTAAGAGTGCACCGAGCGGGCGTAAATCGTTATGCTAGCGCCGAGTTAGAGGATGCAAGGATGTTGTTATGATGCGCTGGGTATGGGTGAGCGTATTATTGCTTAGCCTCACAGGGTGTGCGCAGAAGCTTGGTCGGCCATTTGATATTAAAAATCTCGCCAAGTCAGACATGGATTTAATTACCGATATTCACATTGCTGAGATTCGTGATCTCAGCGAAGCCCTCATCGTGAAACTGTACAAGCGTAACCCGCGCGAGCTCAAAAAAGTGCCCGGCATGACGATTGAAAAACGCGTGGCGCAGTTGATGACGGCAGAACGCCCCGACAATGGCTTTCGAGAGCTGGGAGGAATGGATGGCATCGCGCTGCTGCCTTTAGCCTTTTCAAGTGAATTTGAGGGCGACCGCGTGTTTGCGCTCATGGCGGGTGTTACCGGCATGATCAGTGCGAGCTATAATCATCAACTTGAGTTTTTTTTGCTCGATGATATTGACCAACAAAAACTCTATAACAGTGCTCGAAACCTAGAAAAAATTGCCTGGCTTTTAAACAATCAAAAGGACGAACACGGTCAACTGCTGTTGCTGAGTAATGGCATGGGCAAAAATGGTGTGCCCAATTATAGTTACGAGCGCTTGTTGGGTCAGATGATTATTATTCAAGACATGATGGCCATTATGGTGGCGGACAGTACTAACCGTAATATTAATCAGGTGGTACACAGCATGGCGTCGATGACGTTCTTCCCTATCTAATTAACGAGGCGGCGCAATCACCGCCTCGCTCCTTACCAACCAATTTCTTGGCCTTGATAATCAATAAAGTTGCCGTTTTGACTGTCCGTTAGGGTATCGAGCACATGCTTCAACCCTTGGGCCGATGTGGCAGTATTGATAAGGGCATTGGGTCCACCCATTTGCGTTTGTACCCAACCGGGGTGGAGAGCAATCGAACGAATGCCTTTACTTCGCAGGTCAATAGATAGACTTTTGATCACCGCGTTGAGCGCGGCTTTTGAACTTCGATAAATATACCCACCGCCTGATTGGTTATCACTCATGCTCCCGACTTTTGAGGATAGGAAAGCGAAAATGGGTGTATGGCCACTTTGGCTTGCCTTTTCAAGATGCGGGGTGAAATGTTCAGCGATAACCAGGGGAGCGATGGTATTGACTTCCAGCACCTCGCGCCAGGCCGCTGTATCCACGTCACCGAATTGATACCCTTTGGGGCCATATAGACCTGCATTGTTGATCAGTAAATGGATAGGCGTGTCGATAAGCTGTAATGCAAGTTGCTGTATTGCCGTATGATCCGTGACATCTAATCCGTAGGTGGTGAGCGTTGAGTAACGGTTTTTTAGTGTCATCAAGTGAGGCGCAGAGCCGGGGAAGCGGCAGCAGGCAATCACCTGCCAACCGTGCTCGAGATACAGCTCAGTGAGCGCCAGGCCAATCCCACGGTTCGCGCCTGTGATAAGAAGTGTTGGAGTCATTGTTGCCTCATAATGGCCGGAAGTGTCCTTCCATTATATGACTAACCCTCCATCGACTTTAAGCGTTTGACCTGTGATAAAGCTCGCGTTATCGCTGGCAAGAAAACTAATCGCGTTGGCGATATCCTGCGCGGTACCCATGCGGCCCAAGGGTGTTTTCCCTTTCATCATCTCAATGACTTTATCGGGTAAATTTTCCGTCATGGGCGTTTCAATAAAACCGGGAGCGACACAATTGGCGCGTATTTGCGCACCGTGACGAGCGAGTTCTTTTGACCAAGTCTTTGTCATTGCAATCACGCCACCTTTTGAGGCGGCATAGTTGGTTTGACCAATATTGCCGTCGGTGCCGACGACCGAAGACAAGCTCACAATCGCGCCTTTCTCTTGCACCATCATCAGTGGCGCGATGGCTTGTGTCATGGTAAAGACGCCCTTTAGATTGACGTCAATGACCGCGTCCCAGTCACTTTCGCTCATTTTGGTCAGCAGGTTGTCACGAGTGATGCCAGCATTGTTCACCAGCACATCGATAACTGCGTGTTGTTGGTGCAAGCTCTGCACCCAATTCGCGACAGCCTCTTGATCGCAGACATCCAGCGCAACGGGAACGATAACCCGATGTGCTTGCCAGTCTTGCATGTTGTCAATATTCCTATCTAATGCATAAATCTTGGTAGCGCCTTGTTCGACAAAGGTTTCAACGATGGCGCGGCCGATCCCTTGTGCGGCACCTGTAATGACACAGTGTTTACCGGTCAGCATGGTGTTTCTCCTCATTATATTCATCGTGCTTTTCTTGGGCGTTGGGTCACCTAAGCCCCTGCTTCTACGTTGGTATCTCGCGGCCAACGTCAGATAACGTGCAACAACTAGGCCAGTGGTGACATCCTCTATAGTAAATTGAGATATCAATTTGTGGGCGTATGGGCTAAAATTTAATCAAGTTGTCACCTTGTTCGAGAGAGGACCTATGCCGACGTCAATCAATTCGCAACCTTTAGCGCAGCAATACATGCAGCGTCAGCGCGATCGTCAAGATGATCAGGTCAATGGCGGTCTCAATAACTCGATGAGCGTGCAAGAGCGTGCCGAGCTGATCCGTAAAGAGCGAGAAGAGCAAAAAGAAGCCGCAGCATCGGGCGAGCAGCGTGAGGATAAGCGTGATTATCAAGCCCTCATTGATCGTGTGGCGGAACAAGAAGCGCAGAAAACGCGAGCGGATGCCTACAACCAACAGCAACAAGCGCTGATGGATCAGGTGCAAAAAACCATCACACCCAACGGCCAGCAAAACAGTTACAGCCTCAAGGTTTAATACGCCCACCCGCCTGCTTTTTGGTCGCCGCCTTTGGGCGGCGTTTGTGTTTTCGCTGTATGGTTTTCATCTCGCGTTGCAAAAATGTAAAATGTAGTGGCGTTTTGGTTGCTATTCTTTACACTTTTTATTGGCTTAAACCCTTAAAAAAACGCGGTTAGCGACGCTTTTCTCTCACTGTTCAGCATAAGTGACACTATTGGTTAACATTTGATTAACCAGCTGTCCGCTTGTCTTCTCTAGTCCCAGTCACCGTCTAATGCTATCTCTAATGTTACACACAAGGAGGAAGCGATTATGACGTCAACCATGCAAGCACCTGTCAAAACGATTAATCCATTGGGCACAGATGGGTTTGAGTTCGTCGAATACACAGCGCCCGATCAAGCGGGTATCGATGCACTTAAAAATTTGTTCTCGTTGATGGGTTTTGCGGAAATTGCCAAACATAAGCACAAAGATGTTTGGCTGTATCGTCAGGGTGACACCAACTTTATCGTAAACGGTGAGCCCGAATCACAAGCGCAAGGCTTTGCGAAGCAGCACGGTGCGAGTGTCAACGCCATGGCGTTTCGAGTGAAAGATGCGGTACACGCGATTGCGTATGCGGCCAAACAAGGCGCCAAAGTGGTTGAGCCAAACATTGGTCCAATGGAGCTCAGCATTCCTGCGGTATACGGCATTGGTGATTCATTGCTTTACTTTGTCGACCGCTATGGTGATCAAAGTATTTATGAAGTCGATTTTGACTTTTATCCAGACTGGCAATCGCGCCTGAAAGAAGCGGATGCAGGATTGAAAGTTATCGATCATCTGACCCACAACGTCGATATTGGCAACATGGATGTATGGGCTGACTTTTACGAGCGTATTGCCAACTTCAAAGAGATCCGATTTTTTGACATTGAAGGCAAAAAGACCGGGCTGAAGTCGCGAGCGCTGACCGCACCTTGCGGAAAAATCCGTATTCCTATCAATGAGTCAAGTGATGACAAGTCACAGATTGCAGAATACTTGAAAGAGTATAACGGTGAGGGGATCCAGCATATCGCCATGACCACCGACAACATCTACCAAACGGTGCGGACGTTACGTCAACGAGGCATGGCGTTCATGGATACGCCGGACACCTACTATGAGAAAATCAACGAGCGTGTCAATGGCCATGAAGAAAGCATCGATGAGTTGCGTGATACCCGTGTATTGATTGATGGTGACGTCGACAGCGGTATCTTACTGCAAATCTTTACCAATACTGTTATTGGACCGGTTTTCTTCGAAATCATCCAACGTAAGGGTAACCAAGGCTTTGGCGAAGGTAATTTTAAAGCCTTGTTCGAGTCTATCGAGCTGGATCAAATGCGTCGTGGTGTATTGGACTAACCGAAACGGTACATAACAAACTCGCTTGAGGCTGCGATACGGGTTATCCGGATAACCTGACTCAAGTCGATAGGATGTCGTTATTTGTAGACACCCTATGTTATTGGCGCTCCTTTGTGAGCGCCTTTTTTGTTCTTTTTCGCCCACTAACTAGGACATTTCTCGCCCAAAATAAGATTAGACTCTATGATTAGCAGAGAAGCTTTTTCGATAAAAGGTGATTATGAAGGTAGGCAGCCCCCTGACTCGCCCCTCTCTTTCTGCGGGAATCATTACCAAGCTAGCCTTAAGCTGGACCGTACTGACAGCGTTATTTGCGGCGCTTCTCCTGCTGGGCGATTACCAAACGCATAAAGCAGATGTCGATCGCGCCTTGCAAGAGGTGGGCAACAGAGATCTCAGTGCAATGACTGGACATCTATGGCGTGTGGAAACGCAAGCGTTTGAGCAACGGATAGAGCAGCTCATCGCCCAACCTGAGATTGATTATATCCATGTGTATGATGCCGATGGCTCGTTAATTGAGCGTGGCGTGGAGCCTGCTGCACAATCGTTGCAAAAGCGTTGGTCGTTAATTGCAAGAGACGAGGGAAACGAGTATACCCTTGGGCAACTTGAGGTGGCGTCAAATTATACGGCGTTAAATGCCTACTTTGGCGATAGTGCCCAGTGGGTTTTTCTTGGATGGTTGGCTGTTACAGGATTGGGGATCTTAAGCTCGATATGGATTGTGCGTCGCCACTTAGAAAGGCCATTAGTGGCGCTACACCAGCAGGTCAACCAGTGGGATAATGGCGTACCCACGCCGATTCAGGTCCCCCCCCAATTCCATCATTGGCGAGCTTTTGAAACGCGTTATAACGCTATGATCACGGCGCTAGGGCAACAACTGGCGCAGTTGGAGGACGCGAAGCACGACGCTGAAAAGGCTAGCCAAAAGAAAAGTGAGTTTTTGGCCAACATGAGCCATGAAATCCGTACTCCAATGAACGGCATTATTGGGATGGCCTCGCTGTTAAAAAGCACTCGCTTAAACAACGAGCAACAAGAGTTTGTCGAGATGTTGGAAACATCGTCGATGTCGTTATTAGATATCATTAACGACATCCTCGACTTCTCTAAAATTGAAGCAGGTAAGTTAGAACTGGAACCATTAGAGCTCAATATATTTGAGTTGGGGAAAGATCTTGAGAATCTGTTCATTCTCCGAGCGAAGGAAAAGCAGCTCGCTTTTCGCTGCGAAATAGATGCTGATATTTCCCCTTTGTTGATAGGTGATGCACCACGATTACGCCAAGTGATGATTAATTTGGTGGGTAATGCAATCAAGTTTACTGAGCGTGGGGAAGTGGTTGTCTCTATCAAGCAGGTGAGTGACGAGGATACGGCCAGTGTGCTTCGTTTTGAAGTGAGTGATACCGGGCCTGGCATTCCCGTCGAAGAACAAAGCCGTATTTTTGGTAAATTTGAACAAGGTGACTCCTTAACAGCAACCGCCCGAGGTACCGGGCTTGGGCTCGCCATCTCACAGCAAATTGTCAATTTAATGGGGGGGCGAATTACCCTCAACAGTGAAGTGAATGTGGGCAGTGTGTTTACCTTCACCGCGCGTTTTGATTGTGCGGATATTCCTTTAGCCACGCCAGTTGAGGCGTATCTTTTTGCGGGCGCCCCGATGTTATTGGTAGACGATAGTCGTTTAAACATGCGCATCACCACGGCACAATTGAGCAACCTTGGTTGCCAAGTCACATGCTGCATGCACCCGGATGACGTGATTCCTTTAATTCGCGAACGCCTTGATAGCCATTATCCATTTAAAGTGATTTTACTCGATAAAGTGATGCCCAAAATGGACGGTTTTCGCCTAGCTGAACAAATCATTACCACGTTTGGAGATAAAAGCCCTGCGATTATGATGTTAACGGCGGCGCCCGATGCATTGGATAAGCCGCGGATTGAACGCTCAGGCATAGAGGGTTACTTAGGCCGTCCCTACCAATTTAATGACTTAAAAGCGCATTTGGTGCGCATCTTACAACAGCGCCAACCGACACTGGGGGTCGTACGATCTACCGGGAAAGGCACATCGCTGGCTGGATTGCATGTCTTGGTCGTGGAAGATTCCAAAGTTAATCAACGAGTGACTGAGGCGATGTTGACCCAACTAGGGATACATGTTCGCTCGGCTGCCGATGGTGAGCAGGCGCTGGCACTGTGGAAAAGCCAACCTTTTGACGCGATTTTCATGGATTGTCAGATGCCTGTGATGGACGGTTACCAAGCCGCTGAACACATTCGGGCACAAGAATCGCGCTTTAATCGAACCCCCATTATTGCACTGACCGCGAATGCGACAACGGAAGACAAGGAAGCGTGTTTAGCCGCGGGTATGGATGATTATATTGCCAAACCGGTCAGGCAGCATGAGCTTGCGACCATGTTGAGAAAACATACCTTTACCTCGCAAACTTACTTAGTGACGCATTAATGACGTAATACAAGGAACGTGAGCTTAGTTACAAAAATATCAGAAAAAGTAAACAAATCCTGGGGCGGCTCACGCCATTTTCGTTAGGCTTCTAATCTTTTGGTGGGCGAAACACCTAAAACAATTAGAAAGCAAAACGAAAAGAGGAAACATGAAAATCTATAAACTGCTCTCAACGGCAGCTGCGTTGCTGCTTAGTCTCAGTGCGCATGCGGGTCAGCTTAACGTCATGGCGTATAACATTATGCAACTAAGTAACCTACAAGACTGGGATCAAGCTGAGCGTGCCGCCCGTCTGCCGCAAGCGATTGCCGATATGGACACGCAGCCTGATGTGATTTTGATCAGTGAGGCCTTTAACGCGGAAGCCGAGCAAGCGATGAATCAGCTGGCAAGCTTATACCCCTATCAAACACCCAATGTCGGTCAAGACTGCAGTGGGGAAGGTTGGGATGCGCTGACTGGAGATTGTTCCAATTCTTTATTTGTCGTGCGTGGCGGCGTGACTATCCTTTCTAAATACCCCATTTTGACTCAAAAGGCGCACGTTTATCATCAAAGCTTGAAAGGTAGCTGGGACTATCAAGCCAACAAAGGCTTTGCCTACGTTGAGATCGATAAAGAAGGTGAAGCCTTTCACTTAATTGGCACCCATTTACAGGCAACGCACGATGGTATGTCTGATGAGGAGCACCAAGTGCGCCTTGGTCAGCTTAGCGAAATCAAAGACTTCATCGACAAGGCGGCGATTCCCGCTGACGAGCCTGTGATTATTGGTGGTGACATGAACGTAGAGTGGAGTCGCCAAGATGAAATCAACGACATGAAAGTGGCATTAAATGGCGCATTGCGGTTCACCGAGCCTGAAGTAACGTCTTTTTCCGCCAAGCATAATTGGTTCACGAAAGCGAACGCGTATCACTTTGAATATGACCTTAACTACAACACGACGCTAGATTATATTTTGTGGAGCCGTGACCATGCAGTGCCTGCCAATCAACCTGAGATGAAGGTGGTGCAATTAACCGCCAACGATGACTGGTATTGGGACTACCTTGAAGGCGAGTGGCCGCAAGCGGCTGGACAAACCTATCATGATGGTTACTACCATGAACTCTCTGACCACTATCCGGTCATGGTACAGTTTGAATTTGAGTAATTTCAGCGCTTGATAGAGTGCATTGGTAAAGGGCTCAACCATGTTGAGCCCGTTTTCCCTCCCTCCCCCTATTAACGTTATCCAGACACCGCTAATTTCTTCGCGTATGCCAAGACAGTCTGGGATTTTGGACTACGCTTACTGAAAGGATTGCTGGGTACCTCACCTTGGATAAGGTTCCACTGAGATAAGCCGCAGCGTTGATTACTCTCTCACTTACTGCCTAACGATAGCGCTAGGTCGTTTGAGGACAACGATGAGAATACGAGGGAAGCATGAGTAGGCCGCGTTTCCATGTCATCTACGTTGACGATGACGCGCTCACATTAAAGGCGATTGGTCGGGTGATTCGCCGCTTGAAACCGAGTTGGGCTATCAGCTTGATTAAGAATCCTACCCATTGGGAGAAAGGCCTGTTAGATGATCAGTCCCCTTCTCTGGTGATCAGTGATCTACTGATGCCCAAGCTAAAGGGGGATGCGTTATTAGAGCAGGTTCGAGCGCGCTTTCCTGGTACGATACGTGCCCTGATAACAGGGGATACGCGCCAAAAAATTACCGAACTCGCGACGCCTAGTGTGCACTTCGTCCTACCCAAACCCTTCTCTGAAGATGACTTTGATAATGTGCTTAATAGTGTTGAGCGCCTCTATAAGTTGCCGATTGATGCTGAAACGCGTAACCGGTTAGTCGGTATTGAGGATTTTCCCGTCTTGCCTGACTGCGTGCGCCGTTTACGTGCCACGATTAATGATCCCCATTCAGACATGGAACAAATTGCACGAGTGGTCAGCGAAGAGCCTCCCCTAGTTGCCCGACTTTTACAGCTTGCTAATTCTGCTTATTTGGGCTTTCGAAACCGGACTTGGTCAATAGAAACAGCGATTAATCGACTGGGCATTCAATCGGTCGAGTCAATTGCTGCCACTATGGTGGGACATAATGCCTTTAAGCACTTGTCCACCAAAGAGCACTATGCCGTGGTGGATGAACATATTGAACTGGCTAATGTGAGTAAGTCGCTGGGACTATTCCTTGGGTATGACAAAGCGCATGCAGAGCGTTTGTATCTCGCATCGGTGTTGTCTTCGTTAGGGGAACTGATGGCGCGAGAGCTTGGCTGTCGTGAAAGTAGCAACAATCCCATTTGCGATTTACCTGCCCGTTTTGATACTGCGCTTGTCGTCTCGAGTTATATCATTATTTTGTGGGGCTATGATTTTGAGCTTGCAGAGATTGTGTTGGCAAGCGGCGCCATCCCGTTATCCCCTGAAAGTGAGCGAACCAAGGATGGCGCGCTATTGCATTACTGCCGGAAGTGGATTAATGCGAACGATATTGATAAAGCCAAGCTTTTACAGTCTTGGTCGGCCAATATCGGCGCTTTTTTTACTCAGTCGTATAAGGAGACGATTTGAATGTGCCGGATAACAATCTATGACGCTGTGGTTTGCTGTGCATGTGGCATAAACATGGAAGGGGAACGTGGAGGATAACAAGATTTCACCCGCGATTTTAAATGGGCTCTCTATCGCGGTATGTCTTATCGATCGTGACTATCGTATCGTTGACGCCAATACCTGCTTTCTTCGTAGCCTCAACGCAGCAAACGACGCCCTCGTTGGAGACGCGCTGTTAGCGCGTCTTCCTGCTCATCATCAATTTTTACAACAAAACATCGACACGGTTTTCTCGACGCAAGCGCCATTGCAGTCATCCGGCGCTGTCATTGTAGATATATGCGGGGATGTTGATGCGGCATACATATGGCAAGACGTCGAGTTTCTTCCCATTCTGTCAGTGCATGGCGAGGTCACACAGGTCGCCATTTGTTTTTATCGCCCGACAGCGTTGGCGGCCCCTACGCGAGAGGCTCTTCCCTCTATCCCAGATACTGAGCGACTCAAACGAAGCACTGAGGCGTATCAAGAGGTCGTTTCAGAACTCAAGCAGTTACAGAGTCAACTGCTTCAGTCAGAGAAAATGGCGTCGATTGGGCAAATATCGGCGGGAATTGCCCATGAAATTAATAACCCTATCGCTTTTATCTCCTCCAACATTCGCACGCTATACGACTATCTAGATAAATTTACCGCCTATGTCCGTTGTTTGGACGAAAAGATAGAGAGCACCGACAATAGGGCCTTACTGGCAGACCGACAGGTGCTAAAAGACGATATTCAATTGAGTTATTTACTCGAAGATGCCAGCGATCTGATTGAAGAGTCGTTAGAAGGGATCACGCGAGTGATGACGATTGTCAAAGATCTCAAAGAATTTTCACACGTTGACAATGGTGAATGGGCGACCACTGATATTCGCCGCGGTATCGACTCGACACTGAAAATCATCCATAACGAGATTAAGTATGCGATTGAAATAGAGAGAAACTACTCGCCTCAGACACCTGATATCCTTTGTCAGCCCATGCAGTTGAATCAAGTTTTTCTCAATCTACTCATTAATGCCGCACACGCGATTGAGGGCGAGGGAAACATAAAGATTTCTGTCGCCCCCCTCGATGAAGAGCATCTGATTATTGAAATCAAAGATAACGGCCAAGGGATCCCAGAAGAGGCGCTGGCGACGATTTTCGAGCCATTTTATACCACCAAACCGGTCGGGCAGGGGACGGGGCTTGGCTTGTCCGTCTCGCGCGATATTGTTGTCGCTCACGGTGGCCAAATCACAGTAACCAGTGAGCAAGGAAAAGGGACGACGTTTACGATTGTGTTGCCTTGCTCGGGAAATCAGGCTGAGGGTATTTCTTCGCCAGTCCATGAGGTGATGAAAGGAGGGCGCAGCCCATGATGGCGTACACGGAAATTCTATTGGTTGATGATGAGCCGCATATCCTACGTGCGCTAAAGCGAGAACTGCGTCGTTTTGTGGCGCATATTCATACCGCAGAGTCGGGGCAGCAGGCGCTTGCTATTTTATCTGAACATCACATTGGCCTCGTGATTTCCGATTACCGGATGCCGCAAATGGACGGTGCGGAATTACTGATTAACATTCATCAACGTTATCCTGATATTGCCACCATCATGTTATCCGGACAAGCCGATTTGCCGGGTGTTTCCCGGGCCATCAATGCCGGCGCATTGAGCCAATACGTTAGCAAACCTTGGGATCGCGAGGTGCTGTGCGATACGGTTAAAACGATCTTGAGCAATAAACAAGCGTCTTTGCCGCACGACACGCTGACGAGATGCCTTTCGCAAGACGCCCTTAATCAGCGCATTCAAGCTATGGCGGTGGATGTTAAAACGCCGTGGTTGGTGGTGATTATTGATAGCCAAGGAACCAGCACGATTAATGAAACCCAGTCGGTGATGGCGGGAAATCATCAGTTACAGCGTGTCAGTGAACATCTTCATCAAATAACGGAATTTCACTGGTACCGCATCGCAGATAAGTTTGTAGGGTTGTTGGCGTACTCATCGACAGGTCATTGTTTGTTAAATGCGTTGATTGAGAGCTTGAACCGTGCCAGTGAGGAGAAATCACTACCTACACGATTGATGGTCAGCGCGCTTCGCTCTTGGCAGGAGATATCCTTCGAGACGATTCAGGCGCGTAAAGCGAAAAAAATACCGCTTTATGATGCGCACTATTGGCTTCCTTGTCCTGATGGGCATCAAGACGACGCAACGTTGCGTACTTTGATTCGCGATATTGAAGCCAAACACTTCGAGGCATTTTTTCAACCACAATTGAATATTGTGACTGACGAAATTGATGGCTTTGAAGCACTGGTGAGACGTCGACTCGAATCGGGTGGTTATCAAAGTCCTGCGGCGTTTTTGCCTTTGCTAAGTCAATACCAGCTCGAAGACGTGTTAACCACCGCGATGTTTGAACAAGCGCTGGAAGCGATTCGTTTATTACGCCAGGCAGACACTCTCAAGACAATCAGTGTCAATGTGACCGCTCGGCAGTTGGAGACGGGATTTGTGGTAGGCGTGATTCAGCGCCTTTTGCCTGACTATCCAGATGATGTCCCGCAACTGGAGGTTGAGCTGGTCGAAACCGACAGGATCCATAACTTTACGCATGCCCACCAACAAATGGATTGTTTGAAATCACTCGGTATTTCCTGTGCGTTAGATGATTTTGGTACCGGCTTTGCTGGATTTGAATCCATGTGTGATTTACCTTTTGACGTGATAAAAATTGATGGTCGCTTTGTTCGTAATATCGGCCAGAGTGAAATGGACGAAGTGATCTTGTCATCGATTAGCCAGAGTGCGGCGTTAATGAATGTAGAGGTGGTTGCTGAGTGGGTCGAAAATCAAAACCAAATTGACTTTTTGAGAGAAAAAGGGTGCACGCGTGTACAGGGCTATGGCATTGGTGTGCCGCTTAGCCGTGATCATCTTCTTGAGTTTTTAGCGACTTTTAAACACAACAACATACCCTCTCAAGCTTAGCGACAGCGATTAAGCATTATTCGCCGCTGCATGAGTGACCTGACGCACGAGTGCGATGGTCGCTGTGGTGCCGTCCGTGGTTGAAGTAAGCTGTATCGTCCCTTGATGATGGCGAACAATATCATAGGCATAGGTCAACCCGAGCCCCATACCTTGTCCAACGGGCAAGGTGGTGAAGAAGGGATCGTAAACACGGTGGCTGTCATCTTGAGGTAGCCCTGGTCCTGAGTCTTTCACCGTGATGGTGCACAAATCGTCATTCTCCATACCGGCTACGTCAATATGATGTGGCATCGTTGCATGACCGCGTTCACAAGCTTGAAGTGCATTTTTGAGCACTTCTTTGAACAGCATGACCAGTTCGTCATGGCGGCCCATCACTGGAGGAAGTTGATAGATACTGGCAGCAATAGATATGTTGATATTCTTGGGTGGAGACAGGGTATTCAGCGCCTCATCAATCACCGCAAAGATTTCAACGCTTTGAAAGTGTTGGCGTGTTTGTTGATTATAACTGGAGTACTGCTGTAAGGCGGAAACAATATTGATCACGCGTTGCACACAGTCGTTAGCATCGGCAAGGCTATCACTGAAATCATCGTAGATGTCATCCACGAAGTGACGTTGTTTCCAGCGAGTGAGGGTCTCAATGGGCTCTGATTGGTGAACAACTCGCTCGGCAATATCTGTCCACTTTTGATAGGTCTCGAGATACTCTTGACACATTTGAAGGTTACTTTTCACCACGCCGATGGGGTTATTGATCTCATGAGCAACTCCTGCCGCCATGGTCCCAATCGAGGCCATTTTCTCGCTTTCGACCAGCTTCTCCTGCGTTTGCTTGAGTTGATGATTTATCTCGCGTAGCTGTTCATTCGATTGCACCAGGTCAGCGGTACGTCGCGCCACCTTGGTTTCCAGCGATTGATTCGCTTCCTCTAACCGCTTTTGGTAGGTCTCGGTTTTGTTTTCGGAATCACGCAATGCTTGAATCATATTGGTAAACGCGGTAGCCACACTGGCCAGTTCATCTTTGCCGTGGGTTGAAATGTGAACGTTTCTTTTGCCACTGGCGATAGTATCGGCGGCGTTTTTAAGCTCTGATAAGCGCTGGGTGAGATAGCTCCCCAATAGATAAGAGAATAAGGCCACTAACAGCATCTCGCCCAGCACAATGAGCATGCTCCAGTTTTTGGCATCTTGTATCTGGCTCAATAGGCCTGTTAAGTCAAAGCCAATCCAGACCGATCCAAACTCAATGTTCGACTCAGAAATAGTCGCGCGTACATCATACAGTCCATCCGTGACGGACTGTGCATTCATCTCAAGAATGTCTGTATTGAAAGAATCAGGAAGGTCCCCGGCTGATGATAGGACGCTTCCGTTATCGCCTACAACCGCGACATACATAATATCGCTGTTATGGAGTAGCTCTTGAGTAAAGGAGTCAACAGTGGCGAGATCGAACGATAACACCGCATTTTTTACCGTGGAAGCGAATAACTGGGTTGTTGAACTGGCACGTTGATTGAGCCCTTGGTAGTTGGTGGTTTCTAAATAGTTGAGAGTCAATGTCAGCAGAATCGCCAACAGGATCGCCTCAATCAGGGCGACACCTAAGATGGTCTTTAATCGTAAGGACATGGGCTAGTCACTCAATAAGTGTTGCAACAGCGTAATGTTTAACGCTCTTACATCGTCCCAATCCTCGTTCTGCGCTGGCTCTATCCCTTTAAAACTGATATTTCCCAGCAGCGTTTGGCCCTTTTCACTGTTATTGAGGGAGAGAAAGGCCGCTTTAATCGCATTGGCGACTTGAGGGTCAAGGTCGGGATGAAATGCGAACGCATGAGGTGTGTAGCCAGGGGTTTTCCATAATACTCGTAACTGTTTGCTAACCTCGGGATCGGTATTATTAAACGTCCGTTCAATGCCACCACCGGCAATAAAGAAATCTCGCGCAACGTTTAAATAAACGGAGTCATGAGACGAGACATATTGCGGTGTAATGTTTATGCCTTGATTTTTCAGCGCGGCACGAGGCACCACACTGGCGGCAAACGCGGCCGGTGAAGGAAACGCTAAGCGCTTGCCATCGAGCGCTTCAAGTGAGGAAATGGACGCGTCTTTTTTGACGACTAAAATACCGTGAATCCGCTTATCTTTTTGCTTCGCAAATGCTTGGTAGCCAGGTTTTTGGTGGAAAACCGTATAGTGGTAAGGATTCATGTAAGCGACATCATATTCACCGGTGAGTACACGTCCTTCGAATTCGGGAATGTCTTTGGCAGTACGAAAGACAAGGTTGTACCCCGATTGTTGAGAGACGTACTTTAAAATTGGACCCCAGTTGTTAGCCAATGTAATTGCAGATTGCTGTGGCACGATACCAAAGGTAATGTCTCTTGCGTGAGCGTGGCTAACGAGGGTAATGCTGAGTAAAAAAGACAGCAAAATGACTTTCATTCATTCTTTCTCGCAATGTGATTGATGAACTACCAGACAGTGTAGTTACTGACTTCATCCCTTGCCACGCAATGAAGCGTGATTAAGCCAATGAAATCACATTGTAATCACACCACGCGCTTTTCTTATTTGGGACGAAACGGCAGTGATACCCACGCGAGCTGTTCGTCCTTAATGACAGACGACGGGGTGTCAGTGGGTGAGGGTATTGGTAGGAAAACCGGGAAGCTGCAACGTCCAGGCGCCCAGCGAGGACTGGGCGCGAAAAGGGACATAATTAGAACGTGGCGCTATAGCTTAAACTAAAGGTGCGCCCCTCACCGGCGTAATTGAACAGGTTGCTAAGCCCATAAGCACTGTATACTTTTTGTGCCTTTTGGCTCCAAATGGTTTGATAGTCTTTATCCAACAGGTTTTGGACGCCAAAATTAAGCTGACCCACCGGCAAGGTGTAGTAACCGTTTAGCCCAACTAGCTCGTAGCCTTCGATACGATCATTATCTTGGTCAGATAAATCACCGACATGCTGTAAGTTAAGCTCTGTTCCCCAATCGAAGTTATCGTAGCCTACTGCTGCCATCGCGGTAGAAGGGCTCGCATTGTAGATACTCAGCTCATCCCAATGGCCATTATTTTTTATTTCGCTTTGCACTAAGTGGCCGTGCGCACGGCTATACCAAGTGTCAGTGAGGTAGTATTTGATTTGTCCTTCGAGGCCATAAATACGCTGTTTGTCACTATCTAACGTAACATCCAAGTTGCTGTTGTATTTGTACGACTTATCCGACACAGAGTAGTAAGCCGCAATTTGTGCATTATAGTCTTGCTGCTGAGTTCGCCAGCCTAGCTCAAAGGAATTGGTTTTTACGCCATCCAGTTCCGTGTTTTGAACATTCACGCTATTGGTGAGGTTGCCGCCTGAATACTGTCCTTTACCGTAGAATTTGCCCGGGTCTGGCATATTAAAGCCCTGGCTAAAGTTGGCCCAAACTTGTTGGTTGTCGGTCAGGTCGTACTTTAGCCCCGCATTTGCGAGCCAAATATCTTTATCCGTCGTACCACCGGGGATGGTATCCGCGCTGTTTAATTTTCCAACGAGTATTTTGGCTTGCTCTGCAAAACCGATAAAGTTATCGCCTTCATACTGAGTGTACTGATAGCGCAATCCGGCAAAAGCATTAAGGTTGTCGTTGATAGCCCAATCCAGCTGAGAAAATACGCCTACGTTTTGAGTCGTAAAATCTGGATAACGGCCTACATCACCAAGGTGCTTAAATTCTAGTCCATTGCTGGTTAGGCTTGTGCCTTGATCATAGAGGCGCTGGAATGCATCGAACTTCTCTTGGCTAAAATCTATTCCATAGTTAATCGTTATGTTGTCAAGACTTTTCTCAAGTAAAACTTTTGCGCCGATAACTTGGTTGCTTTGCTCTGAAGCCCCAAGATATTGCATTTGTAGTGCACTAACGGGGAACGGAAAGAACCCAAATGTTTCTTTGCGATAATAAGCTTGGGCCAGTAAGGAATGGTTAAAGACGTTAGCATTACTGTATTGAGCGTTGAGCATCATGCGTTCAGTGAAGGGTTGCTCATCCAATTCCAGTCCATCGGCGCGTTTAATCAGCGAATCATCTTTAAGACCCGCAAACATAGGCCCATAATCAATCCCATAATCCGTATCTTGCTGACTGTCATAGTATTGAGCAGTCAGGGAGAGGTGCTGTTCGTCATCAGGGCGGTAATCGAGGCTACCCATCACATCAATGCTGTCATTGAATTGGGTATCGGTTTGGGTGACATCGGGCAAAATAGGATCGCCATTGCCGTCGTAGGCCGCGCCTTTGCCTTCATACGCTACGGATAAGCGCCCTTGCAAGGTATCACTGCCACCGGATACCGCGACCGCGGCTTTCTTGGTCAGGTCTTCGCTGTTGTTAAACCCAGTGGTGACGCCAGTCTGCACCTCGAGTTGCGCATCGCCTGCTTCACCGCGTTTGGTGATGATATTGATAATACCGCCGGTTGCGCCCGCGCCATAAATGGAGGTCGCGCCTGACAGTACCTCAACACGGGCGACATTAGAGGGGTCGATACTATCCAGTTGGCGGCTAATGGTGCGAGCGGCATTCAATGCCACGCCATCAATCATGATTTGCGCGCTGCGGCCACGTAAATTCTGTGAGGCGTTGGTACGTGCGTTGGTGCTGCCAAAGTCAAAGCTTGGGATCAGCTTTCCTAGTGCCCCTTTTAATGACTCACCGCCTTGAATTTCACGGGTTAATTCTTCATTGGTGATCACCCAGTTGGTGCTGGCTGAATCGGCGATCGTGGTTTGAATTTTACTGCCGGTGACAATGATGGTTTCGGTATTGGCCGAAGAAGGGGCGGCGTGGGCGAGATGGGCACTGATCACTAACGCCAGCGGTGAGAGCGAAAAGCTGACTGCTTTTTTGGTGTTCATAATTATCCTTATACGTTACAACCCTGCAGGGCATAGTGAGGCTGCCTCCCTGCAGATACGTCTACGTCACTACCTTTTTCCAGTATCAAATGATAATGGATATCATTATGATTATTGATATGTAACCTGATTGTCAATACATAGATAGTTGGATTGATGCATGTAATCTAGCCTCTTGAAAAAAGAGTATAAAAACGCAGTGACTAAATAAGCCTGTGTCTAGTGATATCCGTACGTCGACAAATCGTTTGGCACAAGCTAACGCGGTAGGGAATGACTGAAGAGGGGTAACATCTGGAAGCTATGAAGAAATCCATCAAAAAAGCCAGCTACTGGAGCTGGCCTAAGAACTGTCAACCTATTTTAGGACGAGACATTCCTTAATGTGGGCTTATTTGCCGCCCTTGCTTTGTTTAGTTAGTTCTTTGATAGTGCGGCTGATTTCACGGCGCTGCTTAGAAATTTCCGCATTTTTGATGATGTGGTCATCAACGCGATCTTCGTAATCGCCTTTCATGTTTTTGATGATCTCCACGATCTCTTCATAGGACATCTCTGGCTGGATGTAGTCGAGCAAGTTTTCTAACAGCACCACCCGCTTTTGGTTGTCGCGGATTTTCTTGTCGTTGTCTTGGATTTCGCGCTTCAGTTTGTTCTTTTGTCGTGAGTGCTTAACGATCTCGTATACGCTGGTCATAGTAGTCGCCTTCTATCTTTTGAAGTATGAAAAAATTAAACCACAAGCGCTGCCGCAAACCCAGTCTTTTCGCGCTTGAAGTGAGGAGTTTTTAAACACTTGAATGAAAAAGGCGGGTGAAGAAAAGACATTGTGAGGCCAGTTTATCAACAACCTCATTAGCTGGCTAAACCGTCACCCTACCTTCTTCGCTGATTGATGGTGGCAACGATAACAGGTGAGCATTGACAGTGTCATGACACATATCAAGGCTCACCGATAACGTGGTAATCACGCTCAGTAGTCGGTTGGGCTGCCCTCGAGCTTGACCGATGAACCGGATGTTTTCATCATCGCGCCGCGCAACATGGCTTGCACTAGCTCAGTGGCATCGAATTTCGTCAGTGCTTCGTGCGCCCCGACTTGTTTGGCACGGTCGACACTGATATCACTTGATAGCGAGGTGTGTAATATCAAGTAAGCTTCCGCCAGTTTATCGTCGCTGCGGATTTCAAAGGCTAGCTCATAGCCATCAATCCCAGGCATTTCGATATCGCTAACAATAATATCAAATGGCTTGCCGGCTGAGGCGGCATTTTTCATCATTTGCAGCGCTTCTAGGCCGTTATTGGTGACAAAGTAGGGGATGTTTATACTATCAAGCGCCTCTGATAATTGCCGTCTCGCCGTCAATGAGTCATCGACCAAGAGGATATTCATGGGTTTGAGTTTCTCACGATCGACGTCGGCTAAGATGGGGTGCAGCTTGTCAGGATCAGAGGGGAAAATGTGCTCCATAATGTATTCAACATCAAGCAGTTGCACCAACTTGTCGTCGATGTTCATCACGCCGGTAAGAAACGCGCGTGTTCCTAAGGTTTCCGGTGGCTCTGAAATAGAACGCCAATCGCACTCGCTGATCTTGTCGATTCCACGGACCAAAAAACCCATCACCCGGCGCTGACAATCGGTCACGATAATGTAGCAAGACTCCCATTCTGACTTAGCCACGGGTTTGTAGCCAATCGCTTTTGCCATATCAATGACAGGGGTCGCGATGCCACGGAAGCTAGTGGTTCCGATCACCGTTGGGTGAGATCCCGGCAAATCCGTGAGCGGCTGAAAAGGAATGATTTCTCGTACCTTCAGCGTGCCAATCGCGAAAGATTGGGTGGCGGTGAGGCGGAACATCAACATGCCTTGTGCTTGATTCGCTTTGCTCTTCATAGCATCACTCTGCGTGTTATCGTCAGTCTTCTGATTAGGGTAACAGTGTTGTCTCTAAACACCTATTCTTACCCCAAGGATAGGGCTAACGGGTGAAAAGATAAAACTTTTGCCTGCTATTGTCTCACATTTGAAACTTATTGATAGTCTCATTTAAACGTGGTGTATACCACGCTTTTAGGCCACGGTTTTTGCTAAGATAGCGAAAGATATAGGCTAAGTGAGCCAGTCATTTAGACGTCACCTTCTGCAAAGAGGTTGCCTGTGGCTGTATCTTACCTAAAATAAGAAAGAACACGCTTTTTGTCTCGGTACTTGAAAGTCTCAGTGCAATGCGACACAAAAGCCCCCAACATTGAGGCACGTTAGCAAGGATTTACGTGTCCGGATAAATGCGAATGAGCAGTAACACGACGGTTGAGTAGACTATGACCAATATTTTAGATTCGGTAGATTCGCGGACACGATTGGTGGGTGAAAACCGCCTCGAGCTTTTAATGTTTTACCTTGGCTCTACCCAACCTTTTGCCATCAACGTGTTTAAAGTACGTGAAGTCATCAAAGTGCCAAAGCTCAACCAAATGCCTGGCTCCCATCCGAACATCCGTGGCGTTGCCATGATTCGCGGCAAATCTATTCCAGTGATTGACCTACGTCAGTCTATCGGCATGGGCTCGATAGGCATGTCGGATGAATGTAACGTTATCGTGACTGAATATAACCGCACCATCCAAGCGTTCCTCGTTGGGCAGGTGATCAATATCAAAAACATGGGCTGGGATGAGATCATGGAGCCGCCTTCCAGCTCTGGACGCAATAATTACTTAACGGCCATTACTCGCCAAGACTTTGATGGTCAAACGCGTTTAGTGGAAATTGTGGATGTGGAAAAAGTGCTGGCTGAGATCGTTGCGTATGAAGTTGGCGTTTCTGAAGATGTCCTCGACCCGCAACTGACCCCTTATATGACGGGGCAGCGAGTACTGGTTGTCGATGACTCATCCACGGCGCGCGCGCAGGTTAGTGAAACCTTGTCGCAGTTTGGCGTTGAGTGCATCATCAAGAAAAATGGTGCTGAAGCACTGAACTTGCTCAAGAGTTGGTGCGATGAAGGCAAAAACGTAAGTGACGAAATTTTGCTTATGATCACTGATGCGGAAATGCCGGAAATGGACGGTTATAAACTGACGCATGAAGTGCGCTCTGATAGTCGGATGAGTGATTTGTACATTGCACTGAACACCTCACTAAGCGGTAGCTTCAATGAGGCAATGGTTGAAAAAGTGGGCTGCAATCAGTTTATCTCTAAATTCCAGCCCGACCTTTTGGTCAATGTGGTGCAGGAGCGTTTGCGCCAAGTCGTGGCGAGTTAAACCGCCTAGGCACCAGTGAAAACAAAAAGCGAGCCGTGGCTCGCTTTTTTTATTGAACATTGAGGGGGTGACGATGAAAACGGTATTTTTGATGCGCCATGCAAAATCGAGTTGGGATGATCCAAGCCTCGATGATCACGAACGTCCGCTCAATCCGAGAGGATTTCGGCAAGCGCCGCAAATGGCGGAGCGCTTGAATGCTTGGTTGCACCAGCCACAAACGATTGTGACCAGCACAGCGCAACGCGCGAAAGATACGGCAGTGCTGGTGGCACAAACGCTGACCGATAAGCCGCCCATTGTTTTAGAGGAAACGTTATACAGTGAGCATGCATCGGCAATCATTCATACCATCCAAGCACTCGAGTTAGAACAAGATGTGGCGATGATTATTGGCCACAACCCTGCACTAAACAATTACTTACATGGAGTGGGGATGACCAAGGATAACTTGCCGACCTCAGGTGTGGCGGTGGTGCAGTATCCCGTCGAGCACTGGACAGAGGTTGCGAATACGCATGCACAGCTTTGCTTTCTCGACTGGCCTAAGCGACTTCGAGGCTAGTTTCGTCTATGGAACAGGATGCTGTCATATGCATACTAGATATGGTGCGCTCTGAACTATATTTAGCGCTTGGATTGTAAAGTTATCTACTGTACCTGTGGATAACCCCGTTAATTTCTTTGTAGGCAATGGCGGCAGTACGCGTGAGTCGTGGAGAGCAACCCCAAGACGATCGATTGAGCAAAAAACGACCAGTTTAATTGACGCGATATGGCGGTTTTTCACTTGTGTTGCGGTAAATGTGCGATACTCGTAACACCTTGGTCGTACGCGTATTATGGGGGATCGGCTTGGTAGCAAATTTATTGGCGTTCACAGGAGAGCAGTCGTGATCACAGTAGACAAACATGAGGGCTTATCAGTCAGGGTGGCTGTGCTCAACGAGGAAGTCAGTGCCCAAGAGGTCGAGTTTTATCTCTTCGTCCCTGGTGAGCTTAAGTTTGGTAAGCATGTGCTTTCTGAAGATGAGTTTTACTACCGTGTCCTCGCCAATAGTCGAACGTATTTTACGTCTCGTTATCATCTGCCCTTGGTACATGCTCGCCTAGCCAGTCGTGACAAACTGCCAACCGAACAATATCGAGTGAGCTTGAGTCTCTATGCGTATCAGTATGCCTTATCGCTCGAAAAAGCGACGCACGATTTTTTTGAATCCGTTTCTGGGCTAGAGGATGAACAAGCGTTAGAGCAGTTAGAAGATACGATAGAGATGGCGGTGGAGATTTTACGGCGACTCCGGCGCTACAAACCGCAAAATACCAAGCTACTCAAGTATTACCATAATATAGACAACTATTTATCTTGGTTGACGGAGCAACGTTTTCTGTCGTTATTAGCCCATATGCCGCGTGGAAACGTCTACAAGGGGGTACGCCAGCAATTGATTGAATTGTGCCAAGCTGAAGAGGCACACCGCCTCGTTAACCGTTATAACTCGGATAAAGCACGGCGCGATCCCACTCGTATGGTCAATAAGATGCGCTTGGCGCGCCGCTTGATTGAGTTTCCCGTGACGATTCGCCAAGTGCCGCAGGCGCTAGGTAAAAACCTTAACAAACTGGCTAAAGCGTCCGCGACGGCGTTTGTGATGCTGTTTGTCACCACTGTTATTGTCCGTGCACGTCAATATTTAGGCGAAATCACCCTATCGTTCGTGTTGGCCATGGCGGGTGTGTATGCATTGCGAGAGATCTTTAAAGATGATTTACGTGACGCGTTGTGGCGCTGGATTCGTAAAGGACGTCCCAAGTGGCGAAAACGTTTTATTGACCCCACATCCAATCGACAAATAGGTCGGCAGTTAGAGTGGCTAGATTATATGGATTTTGCTGCCCTACCCGATGAAGTGAAGAAATTGCGTCGTGGCAAACTGCGTCAACGGGAAGAGGCGGTAGTGCGTCTTAAAGTGAAAACACAGTTAGAGACAACCCGTTTTTTGTCGGGTTATGACACCACTCGTGACGTGTGGAAATTTGATTTCCGGTCTTTTTCTCGCCTTATGGACCGTGGTAGTCAGCGCTTATATCGGCTTAATGAAGGCCAGGTACTCAAAGATTCGGTTGAAAAGCGGCATCAATTCAACCTTATTAGTTGTCAGCGGTTAAAAGGGCAGCCGACGGTGTATCAGCGTTGGAAAATTACGGTTAACCGCTCAAAAGTGGTCGATATAGAAGAAGTGTTTGATTAATCATTCATCAATAACTTGTCTTTATGATTTAAGTGATCGATGCAGAAAGCATAAAAGTCCAGTGCGGATAGCGGTTTGGCGAAGAAGTAGCCTTGGAATTCGTCAACGCCCATCTGTTTTAGGCTGGTGAGTTGTTCTTGTGTTTCGACGCCTTCGGCGACCACGCGAATATCGAGCTGATGGGCCATATGACAAATGGTATCGACTAACACATGCTGGCGCGGTGTATTGGCCATGCCGGTGACAAATGAGCGATCAATTTTGACTTTATCAAAACTCAGGTGGCTGAGTACCGACATGGATGACCAACCCGTGCCGAAATCATCCAGCGCTATCCGAATACCGACGTCGCGCAGTTGATTCATCAGCAGATTGAAGCGACCAATATCGTCGATGGTCATCGTCTCTGTGACCTCAAAAATCAGTTGTTTACGTTGTTCTGGGTGATCGGCAAATACAGTGATCACATCGGCAATCAAGGACTCGTTGAAAAACGAGTCAGAAAGGTTAATCGCAATATCAATGCGGTCATTAATGGTTTGCCATTCGGTATTTAATGCCAGATAAACTTGACGCAAAAGCCAGGCGCCTAATCTCCGACCCAGGCCTGACTCTTCGGCGACATTGACGATGAGCTCTGGATCAATGGGACCAAACTCAGCATGGTCCCAGCGAATCAGACACTCACAGCCAAGGCGTCTTGACGTCGCTGCCACCATGGGTTGAAACAATACATAGAGTGTCTCTTGATAAGGGTCGTCAAGGTGAGCCTTGAGCTCATCGCGTAATTGACGACGTTGCTTCGCTTCTTGCTCGTACTCCTCTTTAAATATATCAACACTGTCTTGCGTCACAGGCGCTCGTTTGGCTTTCATCAGTGCAAGGTCCGCGTTGTTTAACAGTTGGTTGGCAAACTGACGATGATTTCTAATGACATTGTCATCCAAATCGAGGCTCTTTGCGACGCCAATAGCCACCGCTAATCGATGACCTGGGTAGACACTGTCGATCGCGCTTCGCAGAGCGTTGCACAAAGGCTGAGTAAAGAAGCTCAGCTGACGATTGTCGGTGTATGCGAGAACCGCAAACTCATTACTACTGATCCGCGCGCAAGGATAACCGTAAGGCAAACACATGCTTTTTAGTTCATTGGCCAACTGTGTTAGCGCGACATCGCCTTGTTCGTATCCCATCAGGTCATTGATGTCTTTAAAACGACGAACATCGATCAGCAATAAGGTATGTATTTGTTTTTTATGTGCTGCTTTGTAGAGATACTCCAAAAGGTAATTGCGATTGGGTAGGCCAGTGAGACTATCGTGCCATGCCATTTTTTGCTGTTTGCTACTATTGCGATAGAGGCGAAAGGCGAAAAAAATCAATAACGACATCAGTATAATGATGGCCGCGTACATGGTTTTTATTTGGTCTTGTAAAAATTCACGCTGTTCGATAGCTGCCGGCCCGGTAAAATTATTGACCATCAGATTTCGTACCTGAGGCAGCACAATATCCATTTCATGAAGAAGGCCAGAAAGTCGCTGCCGGTCACCGTTCAATACCGCTTGCTCATGTTGCTGAATTAAACGAAAAGCACGTTGTACCACGGGTTGGGCATCAAACGTACGACGCATGGGCGCAGCCTCTTGGCTGCTTAAAAACGTGTCATAACGACTCCATAGGATGTCATAAGACAGGACAAGGGACTGTTTGTCTGAGGCCGTGGCGAGGTACAAGGCGAGCTCATTACGAAACTCTAAGGTTTCGAGCTCCATTTGTGCTAAAGCCCATGCTGACAATTGGGTATGCAGTGCCTGTCGTGCGTAGGCATTATGAAACTGGTAAAGCGCTGAGGCCGCGAAGGCTAACGTGGTAAATGCAAAAATGATGAAACCGATAAGAGGGCGCTTTACCATACCAATATATTCCTTTACTGCTGTGTTTTGCCTAGCTGCTTGTGGTTGAGTCGGGAAGCTCGTGGAGTAGGCAAAAACCGTGGTTGAGCCAATAGGGCTGTTGTTATTCTTTTTCTAATATTTCGATATGGTTAACTTGCCACACCATACGGCTGTGTAAAATCTCATTATCGTACTGATTAAATTCGGATAATGGGTAGATAACCCAAATCGGCCCTTTGTCGCGAATAGGCATCCACTCGCCGTTTTTCTTGATGGCGAAAACAGGGTTGTACTTATTAATCTCGTCAGTCGGCATTTTGGACCAATAATCATTGAGGGCGTGAACTTTCAATTCATGGCCTTGCTTGTCATACGTTTTTAACAGTTTTTGTGCTGACACACCGAGAAAAACCTGCTGACCTTCCGTCCAAGGGGTTTCCGTTTCAATTGTGCGGTCAGCCAGCTGCATCAGCTCCTCACGAGTAAAGGATTGCTTGGCGACATCACCATAAATGGTCAAAATCGGTCTTGCTTCGACAGCATGACTGACCAGCATGAGACACAACAGCGCTAGCAAAATGAGTTGGTCGGTATAACGGCTTTTGCGGATAGTATATCTGGGATCGTACGTTGTCATGTCACACTCCTTATTATCTCCATCTTTTTAAAGCTAGTTTGTGATTGAATCTAACTCAAGACAGAGCGGTGACCGTCATGATATACGCTCCGAAGGAAAATGGGAAAGGGTCCATTTCTCTCGTAGTAAGGGTGGGTGGATCGTGTAAATCGATCAGACACAGTCACGAGATTTATTGTTGAATTGAAAAAGAAAACTGCCCACGCATAGGGCTAGGGCAGTTTAGCAAAGCCCGATAAAAGGCATAAGCCGGTCGGGCAACAAGGGGCAAGCGAAGGAGTCTTGTCACTAAAAACATAGACGCTAGCTTGGCGGGTGTCTAATTATTTTTCGATAATTGGTGTCGCCTGTTTGTTTAAGTAGGCAATAATATCATCCGATTCGTACATCCAGCGCGCCTCGCCGTTTGCCTGTTGGATACGCAAACAGGGTACTTTGATTCGCCCTCCCCCTTGTTCAAGCTCTTTTCTGGCATCCATGTTGCGCTTCGCGTCTTTGGTCTGAAGCGGTAAGCCGAGTTTTCGGCTTGCCTGGCGCACTTTTACACAAAAGGGGCAGGCCGCGAATTGATATAGAGTGACCTGCTGTGCCAATGTGTCCATCGCCTGCTTTTGCGCTGCGTTTAATTGAGGGGACTTGGGTTGGGTCAATGACTCTACAACCAGAATAATTTTACCTAGGATCCAACGAATAACGCCCATATAACCTCCATGCGTTGACAACGGCATAGAGTGTAACACGTGATACACGTTTGCCTATCTTGAGGTTAGATTGTGCTCTTATAGAAACAAAGCGTTTCTCTCTAAGAACAGGATGGCATTGTACCCGTTAACCTGCCTGTTAAACTATTGTTTCACTTACCTCATGATAAAAAGCAAACGATTACGAGAGCATTATGACACTGCAAGCCATTGACTTTACTGCGCCTGATGCAGAGCAGGCGTTTGTTAAATCCCTACGTGAAACAGGTTTTGGTGTATTAAAAAATCACCCATTACAGCAACAATGGGTCGCCGATATCTATCAGCAATGGGAAGGTTTTTTTAATACCGAAGACAAGCACCGCTTTACCTATAAGCCCGACACGCAGGACGGCTTTTTTCCCTCAAAAGTCGCAGAGACCGCGAAAGGCCATACCAAGCGTGATCTGAAAGAGTTCTTTCATTATTACCCATGGGGACAGTGTCCAGACGCCTTGAGAGGCAATTTACAGTCTTATTACGAGCATGCCACGCATTTAGCGGAAACCTTGCTCTCGTGGGTTGAGCGCCAATCACCATCAGATATAAGTCAACACTTCTCGCAACCACTCTCTAGCATGATTAATGGTAGCCAACAGACCTTATTGCGTGTCTTACACTACCCGCCGTTAAAGGGTGATGAAGAGCTTGGGGCGATTCGAGCGGCTGCTCATGAAGACATTAATTTGCTGACAATATTGCCTGCTGCCAATGAGCCTGGCTTGCAAGTGAAAGCGAAAGATGGGAGCTGGTTAGATGTCCCTTGTGATTTTGGTAATTTAATCGTCAATATTGGTGATATGCTTCAAGAAGCATCCGGCGGTTATTTCCCTTCTACCACTCACCGTGTCGTGAACCCGGAAGGTGCGGATAAAACCAAAGCGCGTATCTCGCTGCCGCTATTTTTGCACCCTAAGCCAGATGTTGTACTGTCTGAGCGCCATACGGCTAACAGCTATTTGATGGAACGCCTCCGTGAGCTTGGCGTGATCGAGTAACACACTTTTATGCTTGCCGAGGTCATGTTTGACGCTCGGCAAGTCATGTCTGTTTACGTTTCTCACCGTGTATGCGCTACCATTATCGCAGCGCGTCTTCGACACGTTGCGCGGTTTGTGCATCAACCCATTGATGCCAAATGGCAGGGTAGCGGCGAAGAAACTCGTCTGCGGCTATTTCACCGTCTGCTTGGTAAGTATCCATCCAAGCCAGCATGTCACTCATTACTTGGTTATCGTATTCACGGCGGCTGATATAGTTAAATGCCGCGGGCGCTTGTTTGGCAAATGATGCTGTGGTTAGTGAGTGCACGGGAGAGGTGGGAAATGCGGTGACCTGGGGGGAGCGGCAGTCCGCTTGGGTGATACATTGTTTGTAGTGCGCTAAATTGACATCGGCACCCAAATCGACTTCAACCATTTCATACTTTCCCATCACAGGGGTCGGCGCCCAATAATAACCAAACCAAGGATTTTTTCGCTCATTGGCTCGTGCGATGGTACCGGCTAAGCCTGCCGCAGAGCCTGGGTCGACAATTTCAAAGCCGGCTTTGTCCAATTCAAGGGCGTTAAAAATGTGCTGGGCTGAGATTTGACATGTCCACCCCGCCGGGCAGCCCATAAATGCGGCTTTGTCAGGGTCTTCAGGGTGAGGGAACAGCTCTGGATGCGCTTTGATACCTTCAATGGTCGCTAACTCGGGGTGTTGATCGACCATGTATTTGGGTACCCAAAAGCCTTCGTTGCCACCTTGTGAGAATGCATCGCCTGCATACCTTAACCGTCCCTCTTGCACGCCTTTATCCAACATTGCTTTGTGTGAGTTTGTCCAAAACTCTGGGGCAATATCAGGCTCGCCTTTTTCTGTCATTGAGACGCCAGTAGGCATGGTGTCGCCTGGGACAAGAGAAGCATCACACCCATACCCATGGGCTAAGATAAATTGATCAACATGTGCCATGAGTGTGGCTGAGTTCCAATTCATATCCGCGATAGAGACCTTGCCACATGCCGCGTCATCGCTGGCTTGGGTAAGGGGGGGGCAGGCCAGTATTGAGCCTATCAGTAGCCGCTTTAGCGTCCCTTTCATGATGTGTCCTTGATAGATGAGTGCTTTATGTATCGAAAAAGTAACATGGGCGAATAGGGCGATCTATACTCAACGCAACCGATCTTAATAAAAATACTGAAATCCCTATTAGCGGACGACAAAGAACGCCATTATGCCAAGAAAAGAGCAACTTAATGCGATAGAAAAAAACCAAGAAGCCATCGCTTTAGCTGTCACTCACGCGGTACTTAAGTTGGGGGTGGCAACCTTGGTGCGTGTTCACATTCAGACGCCTACTAAAGCTTTGTTCCGATTTAATGGGTTGTTGATTGGCAGTGATGGACAACGTTTTTGTTATCTGCAACTGCCTAAACTGTCGAGCCAACAGAAAAAGCAGTACTTTGGGGCGGGTTATAGTTTACGTCTTCATGGTGTTTCTGCCGATGGATCGCTGATTCGATTTGGTGGAAAAGTACAAGGCTTGATGGAAGCTCACCATACCCTTTTATGTGTCGAGCTTGTGCGTGACGGTGCGAGCGCCACGCCTTTGCGCCAAGACAAGCGTTTTAATGTCGAGCTCTCTGCAGCGTTAAATATAGACGGTAAAGCCAGCGTGCCCGTGACGATACACGATCTCTCTGTGGGCGGGTGCTTGTTTTCTTACCGTGCGATTGGCTTGCAGATTGATGAGGAGCAAAATGCAGCGCTTAGCCTGACAGGTATCCCTGCCAGCCAAGCGTTGACAATGAGCGGCGTGATATTGAGTCACCGCCTTAAAGGTGAGCGTTATCATTGTGGGCTTAAATTCGACGACCGTTCTAAGTCACGAAGCGCGTGGTTAGTCACCAATTTAGACTACGATGGTGAGCTTTATCGTCTGTCGATACCTCACAATGACGGCGAGCTTACCTCCAGCCTTTCTATCTAAGACTGAGGTAATGGTGTGACACGCAGTATACTGCCGTTTCTTCTATCGGTGAGGATGAGTAAACTGCCATCACGTGCTTGGATCACATCGCGAATGCGGCCAAACTGACCCTCTAACATTCGCTCTTCATGCCTGACTTGGCCGTTCTCCAGCTCTAGCCTTACTAGCAAGCCAAACTTTAACGACCCGAGCAGTAAATCCCCCTGCCACATCGGAAACTGCTGGCTGTTCACCATCGTCATGCCTGATGGTGCGATAGAGGGATCCCAGTAATAGACAGGTTGGCGCATGCCAGGTTTGGATGTGCCTTCTCCGATCTGTGTGCCTAGCCCATAGTTAACGCCATGTGTAATGGTTGGCCAGCCATAGTTTTCACCGGCGAGGATTACGTTGAGTTCATCGCCACCTTGGGGGCCGTGCTCATGTGCCCAAATACGGGTGCCGTTGTTATCTAACGCGATACCTTGGATATTCCGGTGCCCGAAGCTAAAGACCTCCGATTGCTTACTCGGTGTTTGGACAAAAGGGTTTGACTCGGGCACGGTGCCGTCATGATGAAGGCGCACAAGAGTGCCAAGATGGTCATCAGCGAATTGAGCGCGATCACGGTGTCCTCGGTCACCGAGGGTAATATACAAATACTCAGGCGTGACTAATAAACGACTGCCAAAATGGCGCCCGCCACCGCGCTTGGGAAGGGCTTTAAAGATAACGCGACTGTCAATCAGTACATCCTTAGACAGTGTGGCCACCATTACCTCAGTACCTGCCTGCCCTTGCTCGTCGACGGCGGCATAAGAGAGGTATAAACGCTGATTGGTCGCAAAATCAGGCGCCAAAGCAATATCTAATAGCCCCCCTTGCCCCTCTTGAAACACGTTTTTCGGGGTACCTAAAATGGAGACGACCAGGCCATTGGGGGTTAAGCGCTTCAGGTTACCGTTTCGCTCAGTGATGAGCAGATCGCCATCCGGAAGTTCAGTGATCCCCCATGGGTGAGAAAAACCGGACTTCAGTGTTTCAACACGAAGGTTCACTGCCTCCGTGTTGATGGTTTTCGCGTGGGTCGCCCCTACAATGCCTAGGCAAAGAACCAACAGGCAGAGTCGATGCAACATATGCATTGTCAGCTCCTGTTAGTGCGTGCGTAGTTTTTGGTATAGACGGTCTTTGAGGTGCGCGCGCTGTCGTTTCATGGCGGTAAAAACATCGTCGCTGGTAGGGATTTGGTTCATCTCTAAACCACGAATATGATGATCGAGTTGATGGTAGCGTTGTGCATCGAGCTGAAACGCTGGGTCATATTGTTTCAGGTGATGGATACGATCGCGGTGCTCTGGGAAATCAAAAACGAGTGCGTGGTTTTCTCCTTGCATAAAGCCTCCTGTTATCGGCCTACCTTTAATAAGGTTAGGCCTGCTTACCGCGATTATCCAAATTTCATTGATGATAATCACGGTGATGTAGCAGGCGAGCTGTCTATGTGTTTGTCTTTTCCGGAAAAGAGACGCGTTGACCATCGGTCTTCAGAAGGCTAATGGTGCGTGGAGAGCCATCTTCATTCAGGGTGACCAATCCCACGGCGCTGGCATTGACGAGACGCTTCGGGCCTGGCGTATCAGGGTCGCGCCGGTCAATGCGCATACGCTTACGTTTCGTGAGCCAATTCAGTGGAGACAGTGGGTTGAATAAAACGCGATCGCACCACTCGCAAAAGCTGAGCAGTGGCTCGGGGAAGCGGTTTTTGAAACCACTGGCAGTTATTTGCCACAAACGCGGACTATGGGTGCGAAATCGGATTCGGATATCATAAGCAAACGAGTAATGCACATCCCCAGATAAAATCACATAATTGGTGGGTGTCCGTTGATGGCGAAAAATACTGAGTAGCGTATTGGCACTCCCTGGGTGTGCCATCCAGTTTTCCGCATCGACGACAGTCGGCGCGCCCAGCCAGGTCGCGACTCGTTGCAATACTTCAATAAACTTAACGCCGAACATGGGGGCGGCAGAGACGATCACCGCGCTATCATGCCTTAACAAATCATGTTGAAAATCCATCAGCGCTTCCCAGTCCATCAGGCCCGACGGTTTATTCATTCGTGACTCGGATCGCCAGCGACGAGTGCGTGTATCTAACACAACGAGATGTGGCGTCGTTGGCACCGTGTAATGCCAGTGTTCAAAGCGTAGACATTGCTCCACCATGGCTTGATGCGTCTCTGTTTGTGTGTCCAGATCGCAAACACTCATGGGCTGATAGGCGCTTTGGCGGGCGGTAGTGAGAAAGTCTTGGCTAAAGTTATCGGGCGCATTGCCCCAACCTTGGCACAACCAGTAAGCCATCAGACCATTGCCGATAATACGACGAGAAAAGGGATTGAGATACGCGGCGTGCTCCCAACCGACGGTGATATTCCAATCATCTGTGATGTCATGGTCATCAAAGATCATATAGGTTGATAGGTGTGCGAATAGTCGCTGCACGCCGGTTAAACCGGAACGAAACGCATTGAGTGCGAGTGTTTCTTGTTGATAGCGCTCGCGTTGACTGTCGGTCAGTTGGCTGGGGGCGTGAAGATGAGGTCCGTCTGTTAGCGCCCAAGAAACGGGCGCCCAAACCAGCAAATACATGGCGACGTGTTCTGCGAAGCTTATCAAGTGATTGGAGACGGTTTTGGATGTAAAAATAGGCAGTGGTTGACCAAACAGTCTCTCTAAATGGCCGCCCTTTTCCGCGCGCTGGCTAGGGAGGAGCTTGCCGCGTTGAACATAGCTGTCAGGGTGTGTATCCAAGGCACGGCAGTCGACAATGGGCGCGGCCTCGAAATACTCATTTTTAAGACCTAATACGGCAATTAACCGGCGAATACGCTGCAGCATCGGCGTGGCGACGTCATCTGCGTAGATTTGATCCCCACTCATAATCAACATATTAGGCCAGTGTGTCATAGGGGTCGTGGCCAAGTGTTGGTCGAGAGTGACGAGGGCATCATCGCAGTGGTGGTGTGGGTGTCGGCATGAGCCATGCGCGATGTGGGTGGCTTTTGAGGGAATACAAAAAGAGGGAGCTTGCTCGTTGTCATACAAGATCTCCGGTTGGATGTCTGCCATTCCACTGTGGTTGATCTGTATGTCGTATGACAATGGGCTATCGACGGGAAACCCATGGGCTGACCGGAGATGATGAAGCACGACCCACGCGCGCTCGCCAATACGAAACCAATGCCCGGCTGACAATGGCATGGATGCTAATATCTGGTGGTGCTGATAAACGGACACGGTACCATCATCGGGCTTTTGTGTTAGCACTGACCATAAGGTCACTTCATGCTGTGTGGTACGTCTTAGCATGGGGCCGGCAATAAACAGTGGGAGTGCGTCTTTATCCAATGTCTCTGGGTCCTCGAAGTCAGCTACTGGGTTGTATATTTGCACTTTTACCTACGTCAGTGCAAAGACGATAGTTTAATCGTCTGATTTGTTGCCTTTTTAGCCATTCGAGCCGAGTGTGTGGGGATTTATTGAAAAAAGGGTTGCACCGAGATAATGGATTGCCTATCATCTCGCTCGTTGTCGCAAAAGACGATTCCCCCATAGTTCAGTTGGTAGAACGGCGGACTGTTAATCCGTATGTCACTGGTTCGAGTCCAGTTGGGGGAGCCAAATTATAAAGAAGCGCTAGCCGAAAGGCTGGCGCTTTTTTTGTTTTTGTGCGTATGAATAAAAACGCCACGCGTCAGAGCGTGGCGTTGGCCTCATTGATAGGTTGCCTTTATTCAGAGGCGATCAATTTTTGGTGATATACAGGTTACGTGTATACCTTAGCTTGTTGGGGTTATCGGTGTTATACCCGCCCACTTTCGGACTCTTAATCACGCTACGGGTATAGAAATACAATGGGATCGCCGGCATGTCACGGGCGAAAATACGCTCTGCCTCTTGGTAGTACGCTTTTCGCTTCTCGGGCTCCGCGACCGTTAGAGCCTGATCAAGTGCCTTGTCATAATCTTCATTGCCCCAACTGGTTTTGTTCATACCATCACTACTGAAATAGCTAAGGAACGTGGACGCTTCGTTGTAATCACCTATCCAACCGTCGCGGGCGACATCAAAGTCTTTTTGTAAGACTTTTTGTAAGAAAGTTTTCCACTCTTGATTGGCCAAATTGACATTGACAGGAAGATGACGCTTCCACATAGACGTCACGGCTAACGCCAGTTTTTTGTGTGACTCCATGGTGTTATAGACCAGCTCAAATTCCAGTGGGTTATCTTGGGTATAGCCGGCTTCTGCCAGCAAGGCTTTGGCTTTTTGATAGCGTTCATCTTGGCTCATTTCCGCCCACTCGAGCTTAGGTGGCTCAAAATGGTTGATGGCTGGCGGTGTGGCGCTATATGCCGGAAGCTGGCCCTGACCGAGGATAATGTCGGTAATGATGTTTCTATCAATCGCATACGACAACGCCTTACGGACTCGCACATCGTCAAAGGGCGCTTTCTCTGTGTTGAACAAATAATAGTAAGTCGCCAGAGACGGCATAGTGATCAGTTCATTAGGGCGTTCCTTTTTAATCTGATCAAAGGCCTCAAGTGGAAAACTAGAAGTGATATCAATTTCACCGGTACGGTAGCGGTTATATTCAGCGTTGACATCACTGGAAGCGACATACGAGGTTTTATCAATCACCGTTTCGTCGTTATTCCAATAAAGTGGGTTACGGGCTAAATCAATTCGTTCGTTGATGACCCAGTTGGTGAGATTGTAAGCGCCTGAGTTGACCATGTTATCTGGGCGGGTCCAGCTATCACCAAAAGCTTCCAATGCATGCTGTGGCACCGGATAGGTGGACGAGTGGGTGAGCATATTCGGGAAGTAGGGCGTGCGGCGCTCAAGGGTAAATTCTACCGTGTGATCGTCGATGGCTTTGACGCCAAGCTGCTCAGCGGATTTTTCACCGTCGGTGATCGCTTTGGCATTTTGGATATTGGCAGTCCCTAGGTACCAGGCATAAGGCGCGCCAGTGACCGGGTCAACCACACGCTGTAGCGTATACACTACATCGTCTGCGGTGATGGGCTCACCGTCAGACCATTTTGCTTTGCGAAGGTGGAATGTATAGGTGAGCCCGTCTTCGCTTACCTCCCAGTCTTTGGCGAGGCCAGGTACGACGTCGCCATTTGGATTGCGTACCATCAATCCTTCAAACAAATCCGAGATGATTTTATTGCTGGCGGTATCACTGGACTTGGTAGGGTCTAACGTGGGTACTTCCCCCGCGACACCCCAGATAAGCGTTTGGTTTTCGGCAAGGGTGACGTCATCAGGGACTTGCGCGGCAAGCGCCGAGCCGCTCAATGCGAGTGCTAGCGCACTGGCTAATACCGTTGTTTTCATAATCCTTCCTTGGTTGAGTGTTTTGTTAATAAGTCTTAACAATCAATAGATTAACGCTGATACCCGGGTAGGCCAATACGTGATGAAAGAAATGTGACATAGCTGGATAAGCCCACCGTAATTTGGCGTATCCGTTTCAGAAGGAAACATCACAAAAAGCTTATAACGAGGTGCAACCTGTTGCTGTTGTGGTGCATTATTGGTCAAGTCTTGAGGTTTTTGGCTGATCTACCCGATTACTTGCTATGGAAAAAGGATTGTGCGAGCCTCGAAGGTGCAGCCGAGCAAGGAACTGCTTTATCGCGTGACAAGGAGAGCAAAATGAAAGTTTATGGGCATCCGCTATCGATTAATGTTCAGAAAGTGATGTGGCTAATCGATGAGTTAGATTTAAGTATCGCGCTAGAAGAAGTCGATATTCACCACAATCGGCACGATGCGCAAGCGGTCGCACAGCGGTGTCCGATGCGCCAGGTGCCCGTGCTCGAAGATGGTCCCAATAGTGTTTGGGAGTCACACACTATATTGCGTTATCTCGTCGCATGTTACGGCAATAAAATGTGGTATCCCGATTGTGCCTTTCAACGTTCCTGTTATGAGCGCTGGATGGACTGGTGTTTGTCTTCTTTCCAGCCAGTCATCAAAGCCGCTTTGTTTGCCTCTACCCCTGACGGTTCCGATGAGGGGCAAGCGAAGCAACGGGCGATGGAACAATGCCGCTATGAGTTAGAGAGAGTCAATGATGCACTCGACGACCAGCTGTATCTCACCTCAGATCGCATGACGTTGGCAGATATTGCCGTGGGAAGTTTAATCCATTGCCTTAGCCAGCAAAGCGACTGGGTGCTACCACCCAATGTTTCCCGTTGGTATCAACAATTGAGTGACCGACCCGGTTATCAACGCTGGGTGATGCAGGCAGCATCAACGCTGCCCACATAAGCGTTGGGTGGTTTTATAACGCTTGTAGAGGGCCGACAACACACAAGGCATTTTGATACCCAGGCTGTTGCTCAACGTGTTCAAGGTAGCGAAGAATATTGGCGTGCTTTTGAGCATCCAATTGCTTGCGCGCCGCTAGTAACGGAAAGCTCATCTGAATGTCGGCCGCTGTTAGCGTGTCTCCACACAGCCAGGTGTGTTTGGCGAGATGTGAATCAATCATCGCAAAATGATCGCGAAGCTGTGGGGCGAGAAACTGTTCAGTGACGCCTTTCATCAGCTTTTTTGCCACGGGGCGAATAAAGAATGGCATCGGTGATTCTGGGATCTTGCTAAAGATCAAAGACATCACCAACGGCGGCATCAGGGAGCCTTCCGCATAATGCATCCAATAGCGGTACAGGCCCTTTTCTTTATCCGTGTTGGGGGTTAGCGTGCCATCGCCGTACTTGTCGATAAGATATTCAATGATCGCCCCTGACTCGGCAATCACCACATCGCCGTCTTCGATGATGGGTGCTTTCCCTAAACTGTGTATCTTCTTCAGTTCGCGAGGCGCAAGTTTGGTTTTTGGATCACGTTGGTGACGTACCAGCTGATACGGAATCGCCAGCGACTCTAATAACCAGACAATCCGCTGCGATCGCGATTGCTCTAGATGATGTAAGATAATCATAGTGGACCGTTTTTTTGACTGTAATTTAAAAACTAGGCTCGGGATTAACGTACGGATTGACAACTAATTCGATCAACGCCGAGCGCGAGATCATTGATTTAAAGAAGGAAGCACCTGGCCTTCAATACGAAGATCGGGGCTGACTGACTGGATATTGGTACCGCGGATATAGAGATTTCCGCCTACGTAGATATCGTCAGGAATGCGCTCAATGGGTGAATTTGTCAGGTATAGATTTCCTTCCACAAACAAACGGCGCGGTAATTGCGTAAGCGGTGTGTTGACGAGGCTTAAATCACCCCGAACGACTAAATTAGGAGGAAGGCGGTTAATGGCGGTATTGGTGAGGTTGATATATCCCCCCACTTTCATTCTTGGGAGTTGTCTAATCGCTGTATTGGCGGCATTAAAGTAACCACCAACATCAAGCCCACGCGGGAGACGTACGATATCACTGGCCTCGATATCCAAGTAACCTTTGGTCTTAAAACCTGCCGGTAAAGCGGTAATCGGGGCAAAGCGAAGTTTCACATTGCCATAATTGTCGATATAGCCATGAAAGCGAAGATCTTGAACAAATTGGCTTGCCGGTTCATTCATGGCACGCGCTGGCTCAGCCACTATCATTGCTATTGGGAGTAAAAAAAGCCCGACAAAGAATGCTCTCATCGCCTCGCCGCCGCATGGGTGATCAATACTGGCTCTAATGTAGAGGGTTTTCCCTAAGATTCAAGCACCCGCCAGGGTTAATCATCGAAAATGTGGTTTGCTGCGTATCGCTTAAAGCTTATTTGATAGATACCGAGGTGCCAGTGACCAATAGCCAGTACTCAACGTTGCGTCTTGTGTTAGGTGATCAACTCAACGCCAGCCACTCATGGTACAAAAAGACCGATGAAAATGTGCTGTATCTTGTTGCCGAGCTCAAGCAAGAAGCAACCTATGTCAAACATCATATCCAAAAGGTGTGCGCTTTCTTCGCTGCCATGGAAGCGTTTTCCCATGCCCTGAGTCAAGCGGGGCATCATGTTTGCTACCTAACCTTGGATGACACGCAAAATTACGAAAACTTACCGGCGTTAGTGGCTGATCTGTGCGAGCACTATCAGATCAAAACGTTTGAATATCAACGCCCGGACGAATACCGGCTAGACGAGCAATTAAAAGAGATGGCTTTACCCCAGCTTGTCACAGTGACATGCGTGGATACCGAGCACTTTTTACTGCCGTTCGATCAAATATCCAAGCAGTTCACTGCCAATAAACATCGCAAAATGGAGTATTTCTATCGCGATATGCGACGGCAGTTTGGCATTTTGATGGAGGGAGAATCTCCAGAGGGAGGGCGGTGGAACTTCGATCAAGACAATCGTAATAAACTCAAGAAAAGTGATTTAGCGGCTATTCCAACCCCCTTAATATTTAGCAATGATGTACGCGATATTTTGGCGCGTATTGAACGGCATCACGTGGCGACGATCGGAGAGCCAGCGCCAGACTTGCTCTGGCCTGTGACCCGTTCACAGGCTAAAACGTTGTTGGATCATTTTTGTCGCCACTGTCTGCCCCTGTTTGGTCAATTCCAAGACGCTATGACAGGGCAAAGCGAACACCAATGGAGCCTCTATCACAGCCGTCTATCCTTTGCGTTAAATGCCAAGTTATTGCATCCAATGCAGGTGATTGAAACGGCGATTAGCCACTTTCGAGCGGAGGAGGCGATTAACCTTGCTCAAATTGAAGGGTTTGTGCGTCAAATTCTAGGCTGGCGAGAGTATATACGCGGGGTATATTGGACAAACATGCCTGCCTACGCTAACAAGAACGCATTATCCGCGCAGCGGCCGCTTCCTCGTTTTTTTTGGACGGGCGATACCAAAATGCGTTGTGTCTCACAGGCGGTCACGCAATCCTTGCAGACCGCATACGCGCATCATATCCAACGCTTAATGGTGACGGGCAACTTTTGCCTATTGGCGGGCGTCGCGCCGGATGAGGTAGATGATTGGTATTTGTCGATTTATATCGACGCGATTGAGTGGGTTGAGATGCCTAACACCCGAGGGATGACCCAGTTTGCCGATAACGGGCTTGTGGCGACTAAGCCTTATGCCGCCAGTGGGGCCTATATTCATCGCATGAGTGATTATTGCGGTGATTGTCATTATTCGGTGAAGGACAAAACCGGCGAGAAAGCGTGCCCGCTCAACGCACTTTATTGGCATTTTATGCATCGGCATCGCGAGCGATTTGCGCATAACCCGCGTACAGCAATGCCTTATAGAAATTGGGACAAAATGGCGCCGACCCAGCGTGATGGCATCTTACGTCATGCAGAAGCGTTGCTCGATAACTTAGATGCTTTGTAGTCTGTTTATTCGGCGCGCTCACGTACGATGAACGCGCCGGACTCATGATTACTGGGTATTAGGAACGACTTGGATCTCGACGCGACGGTTCAAGGCGCGGTTTGAGGCGCTGTTGTTCGCGACCAGAGGACGGGTTTCACCAAATCCCGAGGTATACAGGCGTGCGCTGTCAATCGATTGGCTGGCAAGGTAGCCCTTAACACTCATTGCACGGCGCTCTGACAAGCGTTGGTTGTAAGAGGCGGCACCGGTGTTATCCGTGTGCCCTTCAATGCTTAAAAAGGTTTTATCGTATTTACGCATCACTTTAGCGACGGCATTGAGGGTAGGATAAAAGTCGGCAGCAATGGCGTCTTGGTCAAGCCCAAACGTGATGTTTGACGGCATAATCAAGCGAATATTATCCCCTTCACGGACCACCTGGATGCCAGAACCAGCCAGTTCCTCACGGAAAGCTTGCTCTTGTTTATCCATGTAGTTGCCGACTGCAGCCCCTCCGATGGCACCAATCGCGGCCCCAATAAATGCGCGCTTATCCTTATGATTGGATGTCGATTTACCCGCGATAGCCCCGGTGATGGCACCAATGGCTGCGCCCTTTTGGGTGTTAGACATCGATTCACAGCCGGTGAGCGCCAAAGATGCCGTCAATACTGCCACAGCGGTGAGTTTGTATTTTTTTCCCATTGTCTTCTCTCTATTTACGCGTTAGCTACCATAACCTATCGCACGTTAGACAGTGTTCTTCAAGAAAGTGTCAAAAAAATGAATTGTTGCTGCCGTTTTAAACGATATTGAGCACGCCGATGACACAACTCTCAATTCTGTCTTTTTAGCTCTGCATCCTGTCAAGCAAATTGCGCTGGATCAAAATGTGACGAACAAACTACGTGTTACAAAAAGGCATCAAATCAAAAGGGGAGCACAGTCTCTGTGACAACCCTGTTATCCCTACAAAAGGAGCCAACGATCATGTCGAGCACTTTCTTTATCCCAGCCGTTAACCTTATGGGGGCAGGGTGCCTTGCAGAGGCGGCAGACGCGATTCAATCACACGGTTTCAAAAAAGCCCTGATCGTGACAGATAAGGTATTGAGTCAAATTGGTGTGGTAAAACAAATAGCCGCGCTGCTTGATAGCCGGCAGGTCGATTGTGTGGTCTATGATGGCACACAGCCGAACCCGACGACTGATAACGTGGCGCAAGGTCTGGCCCTGTTGCAAGAAAGCCAGTGTGATTGCGTGATTTCACTCGGTGGTGGCTCACCACACGATTGCGCTAAAGGGATTGCCCTAGTGGCGACTAATGGCGGGCAAATAGGCGACTATGAGGGGGTTGATCAATCTGCCAAACCGCAGTTGCCGCTTATCGCGATTAATACAACGGCAGGAACGGCATCGGAAATGACGCGGTTTTGTATCATCACCGATGAAGCGCGTCATATCAAAATGGCGATTGTGGATAAGCACACTACACCTATTATTTCTGTCAACGACCCTGAGTTAATGTTGGCTAAACCCGCCTCATTAACGGCGGCCACAGGTATGGATGCGCTCACTCACGCGATTGAAGCCTATGTGTCTACCGCAGCGACACCCATTACCGATGCAGTGGCGTTAAAAGCGATGACGTTAATCCAAGAGAATCTTCGCACCGCTGTGGCGGATGGACAAAACATCGACGCGCGCGAGCAAATGGCCTATGCCCAGTTCATGGCGGGTATGGCATTTAATAATGCGTCACTGGGTTATGTTCACGCGATGGCTCACCAGCTTGGTGGCTTTTATGACTTGCCGCATGGCGTGTGCAATGCCGTATTGTTGCCTCATGTTCAGCGCTATAACGCGCAGGTTTGCGCCGCGCGTTTGCGTGATGTTGCCACCGCAATGGGCGTGGATACGGAGAATATGACGGCCGATGAGGGGGCGAAAGCCGCCATCCAAGCCATTCAGTCGCTTTCAACGGACGTAGGAATTCCAGCTGGCTTGAGCGAATTAGGTGCCAAACAAGAAGATATTGATGTGCTGACTGAAAATGCGTTGAAAGATGCGTGTGGTTTCACTAACCCGAAACAAGCAACACACGACGAAATCGCCAAGATTTTTATGGAAGCCATGTAGCACTGACGTTATCCCGTGATCATTGAGCGGAAACAGGCCTGAATATCCAGGCCTGTTTTATGGGTGAATCCGTGAAACACGCGAGGTTAATCGCTGCGATCTTCGACTTCAGCGATCTGGTTTTGACAGGTTTGCCCGCCCAGAACGGTTTGAATATTGGTTAAAGTCGTCTCGGCGATATTGTGCAGTGCTTCTTTGGTCAAGAACGCTTGGTGGCCGGTAATCAGCACGTTGTGACAGGCTGAAAGGCGACGGAACACATCATCGACAATCACATCATTCGATTTATCTTGGAAAAACAGTTCACGCTCATTATCGTAAACATCCAGTCCCAACGATCCGATGCGCCCCTGTTTAAGTGACTCAATGGCGGCAACCGAGTCGAGTAGCTCGCCTCGGCTGGTATTGATTATCATCACGCCATCTTTCATTTGCGCAAAGGCGTCGGCGCTAAGCAAGTGATAGTTATCTTGAGACATTGGACAATGCAGGGAAACAATGTCGCTTTGGGCATACAGCGTTTCTTTCGAGACATACTCAGCACCAAGCGCAATGGCTTCGGGGTTTTCATAGGGGTCGTGGCAGAGAATACGCATGCCTAGCCCATTAAGAATGCGCATGGTAGCAATACCGATTTTGCCCGTGCCGATGATCCCAGCTGTCTTACCATGGAAATTAAACCCAACTAAACCATCCAGCTCAAAGTTAGCGTCTCGGGTGCGTTGGTATGCTTTATGAAAACGGCGGTTGAGGCACATCATCATGCCAACCGTATGCTCGGCGACCGACTCAGGCGAGTAAGCGGGGACACGGACCACAGTGATGCCCAACGACTTGGCAGCATCCAGATCGACACGATCGTATCCCGCGCAACGTAATGCAACTAAATAAACCCCTGAATCTGCCAGAATTTCTAAAACAGGTCGAGAAAGGTCGTCGTTCACGAAAGCACAAATGGCTTGCGCACCTTGCGCCATTTTGGCGGTTTTTTCAGTGAGTAAGAAATCATGGAACTCAAACGTATAATCAAACGCAGCATTCACATGGGAGAAGGCGGCCTTGTCATAAGATTTGGCGCTAAATACGGCAATGGTCGTCATTAACTAGCCTCCGAAGCTGTCGAGGAGGAAATGTGATGTGTATCAATAACGTGATTTCCATCAAAAATAAACCCCCAAATAGCATGGAAATGGGGGCTAGAGAGAGACGCATCGCTGCCTTGACCGGCGCGATGCGTAGAGCGGGTCTTTTAGGTACGTTTGATTTGAGCAAAGTCGCTATTTATCAATCGCACCAGAGGGTTTGCTTCCCATATTTTTTCTTTAGTGGCTAGGCCAATGCCCAGGCCAATTAAAAAACCACCAATATGCGCTGCGTAGTCGACACCCATTGCACCGGAAAGTGCTCCCAAGAGGTTAAAACCAAGCCAAATAGCAAAGAACCAAGCGGCGGCGAGCTTGCGCTGATAAAAAAAGAACATGAATGTTAGGCTAGCATTGCGGAACCATACAAGGTAAATACCAAATAACCCCGCAATAGCCCCACTCGCCCCCAGTGCTGGGATAGCACTGCCTATATGAGCCACCATGCTGATCAGTGACGCGCCTAAACCGCAGAGCAAGTAAAGTATGAGATACTTTTTATGGCCGAGCACATCTTCTATATTATCTCCGACAACAAAAAGAAAGTACATATTGCCAGCGAGATGTATAGGACCACCGTGCAAAAATGTCGCAGTCAGTAACGTATATAGCTTTTCTCCATGGCTCACTTCGTTTGCAATCATTGCAAAGTTATCGAGGACATAATGCATACTGCTGTCATTCGCTGCATAGGTCAGAAAAATGAGAATGTTAATTGCGATTAATGACCAGTTTACCCATGGCTTGCTTTGAGGTTTGATGTTGTACTCAACAGGCATGGCCGTGAGCATTTGAAACAAATATGTTTTCCAACTAATTTTTTTGTTGAGATGATCGAGCGTCTCTTTTAGTACGGGACTTTTCTCTACTGCTTCTAGCTCTTCCTTGTCTATCCAGCTACCGTTACATTGTCGACATACATCAATCTCAACATGAAAGTTTTCCAGCAAGTGGTGGCGTGTCATATGCTCATTACATTCTGGGCAATCAAGTTCCGTATCAGCGATCCAATCGCCAAAACGCTCGCTGAAACATTCACCTATTGGCCCATCATTAACTTCTTCAATTAGACGATTGACTTCCATTTTCTCAAACCAGAGACCTCCGCATCCACGACATACGTCAATCGTTTCACCCTGATACTCGGTCGCAAGTAACTCTTGGTTTTGACATTTTGGGCAACTATTACGCTTGGTCATAATTACGTTTCCTTAAGTGAACCGATTTCTACACCTTTCTCACTGAGTTCCTTTTTCAATTGCTCAGCACTGCGTTTTAAATCGGGTAATGTTTGTTCGCGAAGCTTTTTAACCAGCTTTTTGAGCTGCTTACCTGCATAGTTGGCACCCAAGGCTCGCCGTTCGGCTCTATCCATTAAATTATCGGAGTGTGAATAAAATCGGCGAGCCTGAGTGATTAACGAACTGGGTGTTTCTAACGTTGTTGGGTTGTATTTCATCGTTTCCCAAACATAACGATCAAGAGGGGGGCGAAAATCTTTGATTTCTTGTAATGGACGACTACGAATTAGAAATTCATCGGCATAGGCCTCAATCGCATCAGCATTGTCGGTAAGCTCAGCATGAAGGGATTGGCGTAAATAATAGTTGTCCTCCATTTTACTGTATGCATCAAATGTTAATGCTTGCTCCAAGCCACTTTGGGCAGCCAAGTAGACGCCCACTATTGTTGATATGATCATAAATAGTTGGCTAAGCCAGAAACCTGTGTTTTTTAACTCTTGATTATCTAGTTTTTTTACTAACGGTGTTTTTTCCATTTGGGAACTTGACGTGCTTTCTTGCGACTGATCCGATGATCGTTCGTTAGCCATATTCATTGTCCTTCGGGTGGTGAGGCAGTAAAAGGTGGAAAATTAACCGCGCTATGATATGAATGTTGATATCGAATTTATAGGTATAATTAGACAGAATTTGAGGCTGAGTCGAAAAATATGCCTAATAGAGTAATTACTCTGCCTTTATATACAGTACTCATTGGGTATGAGCGGAGCGCGTGAAGTCAGAACGTGGGTTAACCCATGAGCAGAAATCCAAGTTTTATGGGCAAGCTCAAAGCAGGACAACCGTTTTGTCTGTCAATAGCCTAAATGATGAATGATTGATCCGGTTGGAAAATGTTGGCTCGCATCGATGTAATGAAAAAGCCGAACGTGTGTCCGGCTTTGCGAGTTGGGCTTCTCCCGATTGGTTAAAAACGCATCGTGGCATTAATGCGGATATCTCGGCCAGCGGCTGGCACACCGGCAGACAGATAAGGCGTGTAATACTGATCGGTAAGATTGACGATGGTTGCGTGAAGCACGAAATCATCGCTGGGCTTCCATTCTCCATACAGGTTTTGGAAGAAGTAAGCGTCGCTCTCCACATTTGCCGTATACAAAAAGGAGTTCTCTGGAAGACGGTCTTGCTCATCCCAGTATTGTCCTTGCCACCCGATTTGGACGGTATCCGTTAATTGGTGCCCAATTCCCAACATGGCATTGAGTGGTGGGTTTTCATACCAGTATTCGTCGTCGCCAGTGCTATCGCGCAACGAACCTTTGTGTTTACCTCGCACCATAGAGACAGACGCGTCGGCAGACCACTTGCCGAGACGATATTGCAGTTGTGCGTCGAAACCGTAGGTATAGCGTCCGTCCAAGTTGGTGTAATAGCCCTCTTTTTGCTTGGTTGCATTGACACCTCGGCGCTGGGCAACATCATGAATAATATCATTCCAGAATAATGTGACTTCGGAGGCGAGATGATCGCCTGCAGTTAACACATTTTGACGTTTATCAGACAAGCCCAACAGATACGCATTGATACGAGTGACGGAAAGGTCGCGACTTGAAGATGCCCGTTTTGAGGCCTTGGCATATTGCACCGTATATAACTCGTCAATGGTTGGCGCTTTCACTCCATAGGCATAAGCCGCTTTAAGCTGTGTTGATGCACTGACATCATAAGTCAATGCAACACGGGGCTCCCAGCCTTGGTGGCTGATAGCGCTGTAATCATGGCCGACTGATGGATCGTTGTAATCAGGCGCTGGGTTTGGCACACCTTGTGATCGAATATGGCTATAGCGAAGTGAGGCGGTGAGTTCGAGATCTGGGGTAATAAAGTACTTATCTTGTATAAACACGCTGGCTGTTTGTTGCGCGCCCGATGGTTCAAAGTTGGGTGTGTAATAGCCGTTGTTTTTCGATGGCTTTTTACGATACGTGTGGTTGTAGACGTGTGAGTCTCGGTCTTGATCTTGATACTGGGCCCCGATCATGACTTCGTGATCACCGAGGTAACTGGTATTGGTGATCTCGGCAAACCAACGCTCATAGGACAACCAGACTTGGTGGCCGTATTGGCCTGATGTGATGTAAGACTGATAGGTACTATCTGGGCGCTCCCAATAGCGATGGTTTTGTGAATGCGCGATCACGACACGGGTGTCGATATTGTCGTTAAACGGTTGATAGTGATAATTCAACGTACTGGTATATTCGCGATAGTGATTATCTACTGAGGTGGCGAATAATGCGGCTTCGTAGCTACCATATTTATTGATTTTGTAATCACTAATTGAAGGCATGGTGCCGCGACGATTCGCCCACGGCTTTCTCCCTTGGTCGTCATAGCGGGTGTGGCTGAGCATCATATTGTGCGCGTTTGACTGGTAGCGAATCTTACCCAGCAAACTGTGTTGACGGTAGCCAGAGAACGTAAAGACATCACCGTTGCCCAGTTCGATATCATCGGCATCACGTCGAGAGCCATGCAACAGCACTGACCAACCAGCGTCAGAAGCACCATAAGTGGTCACACTGCGCTTCCATTGTTGGTTCACACTGTTGAAGCCGGCTTGAGCCATCGCGCCAATCGACGAATCAGGGTCAAGAAAGTCAGCCGCTTCTTTGGTTTCCATGATAAAGCTGCCACCAAAAGCCCCCACACTGGCACGCACATTATGATCGCCTCTTACCACGCGCACGGATCGTAGTAACTGAGGATCGATGAAAAAGCTACCATAGCGATACTGTTGAAAGCCGACGGGGGCACCATCGACCCGAACAGACAGTGCCGAGGGATGCGAAAAGCCCCACACATTGATACGTTCACTGCCTGGACGTGCGCCAGCGTCGAGTGAGACGCCAGGCATCTTCATTACCAATTCTCCGATATTATGCGCCTGTTCACGTTGGATATCGTCTAGCTCTAACGTCGACTTTCCGGGTGAGGTGAGGGTGATAGGGTGGTTTAATTGCTCACCTTGTATCTCGATAGTTTCAATGCGGCTAGAAGAGGAGTTTGTGGTCGCACTGGTGGTTTGGGCACTAACGGCAAAGGCTGCCAAAATGGAAAAACGTAGAGAGCGATATGGCATATTGATACTACTTCACTGACGTATAAAAGCGCGCACTATACGCCAGCTCTGGGTAACTAGCAATGTTAATGAGATTGATTATCAGTTATTCATTGGTCATTTTCGTTGCCAAGCAGTATGATACTGGGAAATGCTCAATAGGATATGCCCATGTTTACCGGAATTATTCAAGCGGTGGCAAATATTGAAGTTTGCCGCGATCATCAAGGTATTCGAACATTCGATATTCGTTTCCCGGATGGTTTTTGTGAGGGGTTAGCGGTGGGAGCCAGTGTCGCCATCGATGGTGTGTGCTTGACAGTGACTGAGCTGCTTGAACAAACGCTGGTTCGCTTCGATGTGATGGTACAAAGTCTCGCGATTACGACACTAAACAGCATCAAAGCTGGGGATACGGTGAATGCTGAACGTGCCGCGAAAGATGGCGCTGAAATTGGCGGACATCCGTTATCGGGACACGTCGATTGCCGTGCGACCTTATCCGATGTGCTGGTACAAGAAGAAAATTATCGTTTGCGCTTTTCGGTACAGCCTGAATGGATGCGCTATGTTTTTTCCAAAGGCTATATTGCCATTAATGGTGCGAGTTTGACCATCGCAGAGGTGAACAAAGACCAAGGCTGGTTTGATGTTTGGCTTATTCCTGAAACACGTCGAATGACAACGTTCGAGCGAAAGGCAGAAGGGGATCAAGTGAATATCGAAATCGAGCGCCAGACGCAAGTCATGGTCGACACGGTGCGCGAGACGCTCAATGAGCAATTGGGTCCTTTACTTCCCGTACTCGAATCGCTTGCGAAAGAGCAGGGGATTGATCTAGATACCATCGGTGTCGCTAAGCAACCATGAATTAACAAATAGCAAACATTCTCTCCATCCGGCTAATGCCGCAACAGGCGGGGCGAGCGACGCGCCGCCTGCCTTCCAAGCTGCCCAAGCTCCACTTGCTCACTTTGTGCGCGAACTTGCTCAAATAATGATGTGGTTAACAAAAATGTCAGTATTAAGACATAAAATTATGCTCGAACGCTCATTTTTGTTGTGAGTTTGTTTTCGAGATGCTGTGATTATGCAAAATGATAGTGTGGTTTTGAACGTGTAACCCTACTAACAGTGACAAGGATAATCATATGAAAAAGGCATCGTCGACTCTATTAGGAGAGTGCGTGTCCGAGTTTATCGGCACGGGCTTACTCATTTTTTTTGGTGTGGGCTGCGTGGCCGCTTTAGTGCTCACCGGCGCTGACTTTGGTCAGTGGGAAATCAGTATTGTATGGGGCTTTGGTGTCGCCATCGCCATTTACTGTACCGCAGGGGTGTCCGGCGCGCACATTAACCCCGCGGTCACCATTGCACTCGCCGCGTTCCACGGCTTTGATAAGAGTAAAGTTGTTCCATACATCATTTCACAAATGCTTGGCGCGTTTGCCTCGGCTGCGCTCGTCTATAGCCTTTATAGTAACCTTTTTGTCGAGTTTGAGCTGGCAAACAACATGCTGCGCAGTAGCCCTGAGGCCTTGTCGACGGCGGGGATCTTCTCGACCTATGCGCATCCTGCCTTGTCATTTACGGGCGCCATGGCGGTAGAGTTTGTGATCACTGCGGTACTGATGTTCGGTATTCTCGCACTGGGTGATGAAAACAATGGTGCGGCTCGTGGTCCAATGAATCCGCTGCTAATCGGTATTCTTATTGCCGTCATTGGTGGCTCTTTGGGTCCATTGACCGGGTTTGCGATGAACCCAGCGCGTGACTTTGGTCCGAAGCTGTTTGCTTACCTCGCTGGATGGGACTATGCCCTGACGGGCGCGCGTGATATCCCGTATTTCATTGTCCCTATTGTTGCCCCTATTTTGGGTGCCTGCTTTGGCGGTTGGTTGTATCCGAAAGCGATTGCCCCATATCTCCCCCAAGCAGGACATGGCTGTACGATCCCTAACCAATGTGACGACGATGAGCTGGCTGAAACGGAGACGCGAGAAGTCAACGCCTAACCTAGCACTGTGTCCAATGGCGCTCAGCATGAAATAAAGCAATGCGCGACATTGAGCAATGTGCAATGACACATGGCGCGAAATGTCGCAATACAGACTAAAATAAGAGAGATAGAAGGAAACCCTATTATGTCAGCGAACAAGTATATTGTTGCTCTCGACCAAGGCACCACCAGCTCACGTGCAGTGGTTATGGATCACGATGCCAATATCGTCGGTGTATCTCAGCGCGAGTTTACGCAAATTTATCCGCAAGCAGGTTGGGTTGAGCACGATCCAATGGAAATTTATGCCACCCAAAGCTCAACGCTGGTGGAAGTGCTGGGCAAAACCGGCATTCGTAGCGATGAGATTGCTGGGATCGGGATTACTAACCAACGTGAAACCACGGTTGTGTGGAACAAAGAAACCGGTAAACCGGTTTACAATGCCATCGTGTGGCAATGCCGCCGTACTGCTGACATCTGTCATGACTTGCGCGAGCGTGGATTGGCGTCTTATGTGCGTGATAATACTGGGTTAGTCCTTGACCCTTACTTCTCTGGCACCAAGGTGAAATGGATCTTGGATAACGTAGAAGGTGCGCGCGAAGACGCAGAAGCCGGTAAACTGCTATTCGGTACTGTGGATACCTGGTTGGTATGGAAGATGACTCAAGGGCGTGTGCATGTGACTGATTATACTAACGCATCACGCACCATGCTGTTTAATATCAATGATATGTGCTGGGATCAAAAAATGCTCGATGAGCTTGGGATCCCTGCTTCAATGCTCCCTGAAGTACGTCGCTCTTCCGAAGTCTATGGACAAACGAATATCGGTGGTAAAGGCGGTACGCGTATTCCTATCGCGGGGATTGCGGGTGACCAACAAGCAGCCCTATTCGGACAAATGTGTGTTGAAGCCGGCCAAGCGAAAAACACCTATGGAACGGGCTGCTTTTTGCTAATGAACACCGGGCAAGAGAAGGTGACATCGAGCCATGGCCTGTTGACTACCATTGGTTGTGGCCCGCAGGGCGAACCATCCTATGCGCTTGAGGGCGCGGTCTTTATGGGTGGTGCCTCAATTCAATGGCTCCGTGACGAGCTAAAAGTGGTGGAAGACGCCCATGACTCTGAATACTTTGCCACCAAAGTTGATACATCGAATGGCGTGTATGTTGTCCCGGCGTTTACCGGTTTGGGAGCACCCTATTGGGATGCCTACGCTCGCGGTACCATTGTGGGGCTGACCCGTGGTGTGAACTCTAACCATATCATTCGCGCAACCCTAGAAAGCATTGCCTATCAAACGCGTGATGTATTGGATGCCATGCAGGCGGATTCAGGTATTAAGCTTGAAGCGTTACGTGTTGATGGCGGCGCCGTTGCCAATAACTTCTTGATGCAGTTCCAAGCCGATGTGCTCGACACCGACGTGCATCGTCCGGAAGTGACAGAAGTCACCGCGTTAGGCGCGGCGTACCTTGCGGGTATGGCGGTCGGTTTCTGGGATGGCCTGGATGAGCTAAAAGATAAAGCCAAACTGGACCGAAGCTTTGAACCACATCGAGACGAAGAAAAACGCAATCGCCGCTATCGTGGTTGGAAGCGAGCAGTAAAATGCGCACAAGCGTGGGCTGAGCTGCATAGTGAAGAAGAAGATGTGTAAGCCTGATATCACTCTTTTATAATGAAAGGCGCGTTTTCGCGCCTTTTTTCATATTGCCCTGTCGCCGGCCGATTGATCGTGTTCCTCTCTTTTACTGCGTTTTTTCTCCGCCTATAAAGGCATAGGACTACTCGCTAGACGGTTTTTTAGTTCACATGAACGCCTTTTTCTTAACACTTCTTCTACACTTGTCACAGTCAATAATAATTTTTCGAACATATATAGTGACCGAAAACGAAAGTTGATATACAGTTACACCCATCAGTTAATGTTCGTTCGCTCATATTTGAACAAGGTCGGCTAAAAATGACTACGCATAATTCTCATCAAGACGCACTTCTCGACATCCTCGTGGTTGGGGGCGGGATTAATGGTGCCGGTATCGCTGCTGATGCGGCGGGTCGTGGACTCAATGTGGGTCTGTACGATGCCAAAGATTTCGCATCGGCCACTTCATCCGCGAGCTCGAAGCTTATTCATGGTGGATTGCGCTATCTCGAGCATTACGAGTTCCGTTTGGTCTCGGAAGCACTGGCCGAACGTGAGGTACTGATCAACAAGGCGCCCCATATTGCGTTTCCGATGCGTTTCCGTTTGCCTCATCGCTCGTATCTGCGCCCAGCCTGGATGATCCGTTGTGGATTATTTTTATATGACCACCTTGGTAAGCGCTCAACATTACCGAGCAGCCACAAGGTTGATTTGCGTAAAACTGGCTACATGAACAAAGACATGAAAGTCGGGTTTGAGTACTCAGATGCTTGGGTGGATGATGCGCGCTTAACCTTACTCAATGCGCAATATACGCGTGAAAAAGGGGGAGAGGTGCGCAATTACTGCCAAGTGGTCGCGGCAGAGCGTGAAAACACGATTTGGCGAGTGACGCTAGAGGACGCACATACCGGTGAGCGCTTTGAGCGCAAAGCCAAGGCATTGGTGAACGCGACTGGCCCTTGGGTGAAGCAATTCTACGATGACAGTCTCCACGAAAAATCACCGCGTGGGATCAAAATGATCAAAGGCTCTCATATTGTTGTGCCACGTATTCATCAAGACCCACAAGCGTATATTCTGCAGAATAATGATGGCCGTATCGTCTTCGTGATCCCATATCTCGACAAGTTCTCATTGATTGGTACCACGGATGTGGAGCATAAAGCCGATCCCCGAGAAGCAAAAATTGACGAGGCTGAGATCGATTACTTAGTTGATGTCGTCAATCAGCACTTTACTCACCAAATTCAGCCTCAGGATGTCGTTTGGAGCTACAGTGGCGTGCGACCATTGTGTGATGATGAATCGGACTCGCCACAGGCGATGACACGCGACTACACCATAGAGTTGGAACAAAAAGGCAATCAAGCGCCGTTGGTTTCCATCTTTGGCGGTAAGCTCACGACTTATCGTAAGCTGGCGGAGTCTGCGATGCGCAAACTCGAGCCATTCTTTGACAAGATGGGTCAGCCTTGGACGGCTAGCGGTGCGCTTCCCGGTGGTGATTTCAGCTGCACACGGGATGAGCTCGCCCTGTCGATTAAACAACGTTATCCGTGGTTAAGCCATCATACGGCGCAGCGATTTGTCGATACCTACGGTACCCGCACACATCAACTAATGAGAGGTTGTCACAGTGAAGCGGGTATGGGTCATCGGTTTGCTGATGGGGTTTACCAGGTGGAAATTAACTATCTGGTGCAATATGAGTTTGTTCAGCATGCGGAAGATGCCTTATGGCGTCGCACCAAATTAGGCTTGTATCTGTCTGAAGAACAGGCTGATGCGATTAGCCAATACATCGAGCAGCAGCGCGTTAAAGTACACGCACTGCCATTAAGCGAGGCAAGCTAGCACTCGGTAAAGTGAGCCCGTGTCGCTAACACGATGGGATGACAAAAAAGAGCGCCGATGGTCGGCGCTCTTTTCGATCGACTGTTTTCTAACGCCTTTTGGCCGATAACGTGCTGCCTAGTGATGCGCTGATCACCATACCAATCGCGAGCCATTGACGCAGGGCCAGTTGTTCATCGAGCACGAGTAGCCCAGCCATGGCGGCAACAGCAGGCTCTAAACTCATCATCACACTGAAGGTTTGTTTGGGCATGTTGCGTAACGCTATCATCTCCAGAGAATAAGGAATAGCACTGGAGACAAGGGCGACAGCGATCCCCAAGGGTATCAATTGCCATTGAAAAATCGCACCATCAGTCGCAATGTAGCCCGCTGGTACGAGATAAAGGGCAGCAACGCTCATCCCCAGAGCAACCGTCCCGCCGCCTGGCGCTAAATTTCCAGCCTTTTGTCCAAATAGAATATAGCCAGCCCAGCAGCCGCCCGCCGCTAATGCGTAAGCCACTCCTTTTGGATCCAAGGCATCCACGCCTGACAAATCGGGGAGGAGAGTAATAACACCGCCAACGGCGAGCACGATCCAAAGACTGTCTCTGGCGCGACGAATAGAGATTAAAGCCACCAATAAAGGACCGGTAAACTCAAGTGCGACGGCAATCCCTAACGGAATAGTCTCGATAGACAAATAAAGCAGCATCATCATGCCACCAAGACAGCCACCATATACCGTTATCGCTCGCCAATGTCGCGCGCGTGGCCACTGACGCCAAGGGCGAAAGACGAGCCACAAAATGAGGGCAGAAAAGCCGACACGCAGGGCAGTGGTCCCAATAGGGCCCACCAGAGGGAAAAGCTGTTTGGCAAAGGATGCGCCAAATTGAATGGCGCACATGGCACCAAAAACACTCAATATCGCAACAAAAAGCGCACGAGCCTGCATAATCCCTCCTTTTCAGTAAAATAGAGCTATTACCTTAACATAGAGGCAAAAAAAAGCCGCTCCGATGAGAGCGGCAAAGATTTTGGAGCGAATTGTCTCAATCCTATCGTATTCGCTAGAATTTTTGTTTAGCTGAGTCGTAGGCATCTTTGAGAGACGTCAGTGCCTGTTCGGCGCCTTGTTTAATGTCGTCCCACGCATCGTCACTGGCATGCTGCAGCTCATTAATGCGTGTTTTCGCTTGCTCTTTTCTTGCGCGCAAATGCTCAATTGACTCTCGGTACTCTGCTTTTGCATTCGCCGAAGCAACATTCGCTTTTTCTTCAAGTTTATCAATTTCTTGATTCCAGTCTTGCAAGCGATTATGTAACTTATCTATCATCTCTTGGCGTTGCATAATACCTCCTATTAAAAGGGCCTAAGTCTACGTACAGGCGATTAATCAGTGGCGAAACGCAGTGGCGAAACGCCTTATTATTTAGGCATTGCCTTCGACGTCGAGTTCATCAATGACTCGTTCAACGTCCTGCGCGTTCTCTGCCATTAATACGGCAAGATCGCGCGCGGCATCACTTTTCACTTCGCCTGATAGGGTTGCGACGCCATCGTTAACGGATACATCAATATTGGTTCCACTAATATCGGGATTCAGCAACAAGCTTGTTTTAAGCGCCGCGCTGACTTTGGTGTCAACGACGGCTTGACCTAGGTCGGCTGACTGGCTCGCAGGTTGCGACACAGTGAGCTCGTTTTTTATCTCACTCACGCCATCAATCTGACGAACTAAGCCACTGGCCAAGCTTTTATCAAGCTCGGTATCGACTTTCCCGGTTAGAATGACCACGCCTTGCTCAACATCTGTGTTGATATCAAAGTTATTGAGGTTAGTGTTCACCATCAGCATGGACTCAGCTTTGCCATCAATCCAAGCGTCTTTGGCTTCATCTTGCCAGTCATTGGCGCTGCTCGCCGCAGAGACAGAAGAAGCGCCAAGCGCAAGCGCTAACCCTAATGATACAAATAAAGGATGAAATCGACCTTGCGGAGTCGTCTTCATTAAGTCCTCCTTTTTCAATGAGTGTGAGCAACGTTGTGGCGCTGCTAGGCTCCCAAAAGCGAAATCTATGCCAATTTTAAAAAAATCTAAATATCAACAACTTATCTAGTGGTTGATGATTTGATGGTTTTTCCTTTTAGGTAACTTTTTCCTAGTTGTTGGTAATTATTACTTAATAACTGGGGTTGGATATGGCAGTCTAGAACAAGAAAACGCTTGGAAGGAATGCGATGTATATGTCTTGCTTGTTCGCTTATTTACCTCAGTCGTCAGATGCCTCTTTGCGTCATATGCTAAAGGTGGCGCTTAACGCGCGAGCGACGAACGTGGTGTGGTTTGATACGTTAGCCGCACTGTTAGAAGCGTGTCAGGTTGATGACCCTGACTGGGTCGTAATAGATGTTGACACCAAGGATGGCGATATCGATGAGCTGCTCGCCATCATGATGCGTATCACCCACACGCAATGGGTGTTATTGACTGATGGCGCGCCCTTTCCTGCTTGGAATCACCACGCCCAAGACATGGCTGCGACGGTATTTCGTCGTCCTATCGATAAGCAGGCCTTCCAGCATCTCGTTATTGATCAGATGCGCGGTGAGGATCGTGGGCAATTACAGGGTACCCCCGTTATTACTAGCCAGGCAGATCAATACGGCTATTTATTGGGCTCATCAAGCCCGATGCTGGCCCTGTACCGCCAGCTTCAACGACTAGGTCCAACGCAAGCGAATGTGTTTATCATCGGTGAGAGTGGGGTGGGCAAGGAGCATGTCGCAAAAACACTCCATGGCTTGGGTCGACCGACTGACATAGGCGGGATGGAGAGGCGAAGCCAAGGGGGGGATGCCCCTTTTATGGCGGTCAACTGTGGGGCGCTGAGCCCAGAACTGATCGAAAGTGAGTTGTTTGGTCATGTCAAAGGGGCGTTCACTGGCGCGCATCAAGATCACCAAGGGATTTTTTACCAAGCCGAAGGGGGAACGGTGTTTCTCGATGAAATAACGGAAATGCCCCAGTCGCTGCAAGTGAAATTATTGAGGGTGCTGGAGTCAGGGGAATACCGCCCAGTTGGTTCGACACGCAATCAAAAAGCGAATGTGCGTCTTTTGGCCGCCACCAATCGCGACGCGCAAGAGGCGATTCAGCAAGGCAAGCTGCGTGAGGATATTTATTATCGCTTGGCACAATTTGTGGTGACGGTTCCGCCATTAAGGGCGCGAGGAGATGACATTCATGCACTGACCACGCATTTCCTCGCTGAATTGAATTTTAATCATCAGACAACCGTGAGCATTAGCGATAACGCGCTCGAGCACGTCCAGCACTACCACTGGCCAGGGAATGTACGTGAACTCAAACATGCTATTGAGCATGGCTTTCTATTGAGTAATGGGTGCATTGAAGTCACGGACCTACCCGCTAATGTGATGGCTGATGATCCGTCAACCGCGGTTGAGGCGCTTTCGCTGCCAGAGGGAATCAGACTTGATGAACTCGAAAAAGCAGCGATTTTACAAACACTCGCACGCTGTCAAGGAAACCGTCAGCGTACGGCTAAGGCGCTTGGGATCAGCCCTAAAACCTTATACAACAAACTCCAGCAATATCATGCATTATCGTCTGATTGAGCGGCATCAGGAAGAGGCGGAGACAGGATCGCGAGTGATTGAGGCTGCGCGTCAATCGTCAGTTTTCGGTCGCGATAAAGCTCGCCGTCAATGACATAGTCAATGACTGATGTAGCACGTATCGAGACGCGTGTGACTTGTTGATAGTGAGTAAAGCGGCCTAATCGTGTTTCAAACAGGCTCGCGAATGCTAATTCCATGAGGGACAACGCGGTATCTGTTTTGGTAGAACTCGCGGTGAGCCAAGTGACATCGAGTTTGCCGTCGGCATAATTTGGTTGGCCTTGCCCTTGGGCTAATAAGGTTGTCATTGGTGCGGCATTGGCGACCACCATACTGGTTGTGCGGATCAACTGAGGCGCTTGGTGATCGAATTGAACGGTGAGATCGATGGCTTGATTTTGACTGGCAGCCCCGAGTAGACCCTGCAAATACGCCCACTGGCCTAATTGATTTTTCTGCTCCCGAGCGGCGTGGCGAATCATTTGTTGTTCAAAGCCAACGCCCACGACTAACAACGCCACTTTGCCGTTACAGCGTGCGGTGTCGATGGTTCGTGGCGTCCCATCTAAAATGACATCGCAAGCGGCATCAATATTTAAAAATTTGGTCTTTATCCCCCACAATGCATGGCATAAGGCGTTTGCGGTGCCAAGCGGTAATACGCCTAAAGGGATTGCGGTGTTAATCAGTGCTCGCGCAACGGCGTTCACAGTGCCGTCTCCACCGGCGGCGATCACCACATCAGCCTGTTGTGAAACAGCGCGGCAAGCGAGTTGATAACTACGACGATTATGGCGTGTCTGATGGACGACTAACCGATACCCGTCACCTAAATAGGCCTGAATATAGTCGCGGTGCTTACGCCATTTCTTTCCACCTGCAGCAGGGTTAGCAATGATCCAGGCAATGGGACGCGCCAACCGCAACGCACCGCTTTGCTGAAAACGCACTAAAGCGCGGCGCTGGCGTTGATTCAAGTGTGCTTTGGGGCGTACCATTTTGATGTCACCAAGCACATCCTCGAGCGAATGGTGGGGAGAAAGTGCCCAAAGATAGGCGGCAACAACCATCACGGACCTCCCGCGTCCTAGTGCACAATGCACCACCACCTTGTGTCCCGCTTGTCGCTGTTGATGCAGCCATTGTAACGCGCGCATCAGTTGGCTACGCGAGGGATAGGCATGATCCAATACGGGCACCGAGAGATAGGCGACAGCCTGTGATTGTGTGAAACGGTCGACGCTCTCGAATTCAGCGGTAACATCTAATATCCCATCAATACCTTGCGCTTGCAGATCGGGGATGTCTTTGTAGGTCAGGCGGGCACCGACATAGAGCCCAGGGGCGACTTGCTGGACGGGCGGTGCAACATCGCGTTTTCTTGCCCAACGATTGTACAGGTGGGTAAAGGTAAAAAATGGCGCAAACACCCACTGGCTGATGCGAGGCAACTGCCCGGATTGGCGTTTGCGAAAAAGGCGAGGCTGATTGCGCCAATAAGCGATACTAACGGCGAAAAATGCTGCCGCACACCATGAGAAAAGCAAGGTAAGAAGGACGTTAGGTATCCACCAGCTGATCGTGAATAAACACGCGGCGACCAAGCTATAAAAGGGACCTATAAACACGCTTATTCACTCCTTTTTATTCAGCACAGACGCCATCGGTAAAACAATCCAGCTTTTACTATACGGTAGCCCTGCCCAATATCATAAAAAACGGCACGTCTAGCGTGCCGTTTTTGTATTATTATTTATCTTGATTTTGATGTTGGCGCCGGAATTTTTTCATTGCGCGACGTTGTTCAATGATTTTTCTCGCCTCACCGCCAACGTGCTGTTCACCGCGTTCTCGTGCAAGACGGACTTGGTACTCTCGCTCTCGAAACGCTGCCTTTTGGGCGTCGGTGTGTTTGTCGATGCATTTAGGGCAAGAGACGCCTTGCTCATAGTGTTCGCTTTCCATGTCCGCTTGCGTGATGGGAAGGCGACAGGCATTACACATTGCGTAAGACCCTCGCTCCAAATCGTGATTAACGGCAACACGGCTGTCGAAGACATAACACTCTCCGTTCCACAAGCTTTCACTCTCAGGCACTTCTTCGAGGTACTTAAGGATCCCGCCTTCTAGGTGATACACCTCATCAAAGCCTTTTTCTTTCAAAAAAGCGGTCGATTTTTCACAGCGGATCCCGCCGGTACAAAACATGGCGACTTTTTTGTGCGTGCTAGGGTCAAGCTGCTGTTCAACATAGTCTGGGAATTCACGGAAGCTATCTGTATGCGGATTAACGGCTCGTTCAAAGGTACCAATCTCGATTTCGTAATCATTACGCGTATCGATCACTAACACATCTGGATCGCTGATTAATTGATTCCACTCTGTTGGTTTGACATAAGTGCCCACGCTTTGGCGCGGATCGATGCCTTCAACCCCCATGGTCACAATTTCTTTTTTGAGTTTTACCTTGGTGCGACTAAATGGCTGGCTGTCTTCGAACGACTCTTTATAGTCAATATCCGCTAGGCGTGGGTCATTTCTAAACCACGCAAACAGCGCATCCATATTTTCTCTTGTCGCTGCTACTGTGCCATTTATGCCTTCCTGGGCGAGAAGGAGCGTGCCGCCTATTTGGTTGGCTTCCATTACTTCAAGCAATGGTGCTTGCAAAGACTGGTAGTCGTCGAGTGTGACAAATTTATATAAGGCACAAATGACATATTTAGACATCTTGTTTCCTCTTGCTGGCTGGAGCGTAAATCCAGTGCATGGGTGGTGTATGTATACGTAAGCGCGGAGTATAGCGAATGCTACTGACGCAAAACACCGGATAAAAGTAAGGTTAAATATCGAGCGCTCTGATAGCGACGAAGGCGATGCACTCTACTTTGTGTTCAAATCAAATTGTATTGTTAGTTATTCAATAACGTCTGGTTTTTATGAGATCAACATCACGTATGAACGGAGTTTTTATCGCCTGAAAGCGTGTTTGGACTTAGTTTGAATGGGTTTTTAGTCACGCCAGAATGGTGTTATTGCTTTATGGTCTAATTATTTTGTTGGTTGGCGTGCATCGGCTAGACAGTGGTCTAGTAAGCAAAGTAATTAGCCAAGCATCAAGAAAGGATGCAAAACATGATTGAAGAATGGATTAACGCATTTGTCGGGTTTATCTGGGGTAAGCCGATGCTGATCTTATTGGTTGGTGGCGGGGTTTTCTTTACCCTTTATGGCAAACTCACGCCGTTTCGGTATATGGCACACAGTATCAAGCTGTTAACCGGTAAGGTGGACGATGGCAGTGGCCATGGTGATTTATCTCATCGCAAGGCGCTCGCCGCCGCTCTCTCCGGCACTTTGGGCCTTGGTAATATTGCCGGCGTGGCACTGGCGCTCAGCGCAGGTGGACCCGGTGCGGTGTTTTGGATGTGGTTAACGGCATTACTAGGAGTCTCAACCAAGTTTTATACCTGTACATTGGGGGTCATGTATCGTCACAAAGATGCGAACGGCAATGTCCACGGTGGCCCCATGTATACGGTTCGGCACGGTTTAGGGCCAAAATTTAAATGGTTAGCGGTGATGTTTGCCATTGCCGGCTTGATGGGATTTGTGCCGTCTTTCCAAATTAACCAGCTTGGTGCCGTGGTGCAAACTCAGCTATTTCCGGGGATCGCTTGGCTAGAGAGTAGTGCGTTCTCTTGGGCACTGGGCATTGTACTGGCGGTCTTCGTCGGTATGGTGATCTGGGGTGGCTTGAAGCGTGTGGCTGATGTTGCTGGTGCGCTAGTGCCTTTGATGGCGGGCAGCTATATGGTGATGGCGATCGCCGCTTTGGCACTTAATGCCGAGCGCGTGCCTGGCGTGTTTCAGTCGATTTTCGCCAGTGCTTTTTCACCGGATGCGATGTTCGGTGGCCTGATCAGTGTGATTATTGTGGGGGTGAGTCGTGGTGCTTTCTCTAATGAAGCCGGGATTGGCACCGAGGTCATGGCACACAGCGCGGCAAAAACCAATGAGCCAGTCCGAGAAGGATTGGTCGCTAGTCTCGGCCCCATTATTGACACCTTGATTGTCTGTAGCTGTACCGCACTGGTGATATTGGTAACTGGTGTGCTCGATCAGGCCGAGGGCATGCAAGGTGTTAGCCTGACCATGGCAGCATTTAAAGCAGCGTTTGGCGCGCCAGGGGCGTGGTTATTGGCGGCACAGGTGTTAGTTTTGTCTTTCACCACGGTATTTACATTTTGGTATTACGGCTATAAATGCTTTGTGTATCTATTTGGCGAGCAGGCGGGTCAGTATTATAAGTACCTATACTTATCGCTTGTGGTGCTGGGGGCGGTATTATCGCTGGATGTGGTGTTCTTATTCCTCATTGGGGCGTATGGGCTGATGGCAGTGCCCACCATGGTTTCAGCGCTGTTGCTGGCGCCTAAGGTAAACCATGCGGCGAAAACGTATTTTGCCAGTCACCGTTACCGTGAAAGCCATCGCTCACAGGTAACCGACAGTTAATGAGCCGATAGTTAATGGCTTGACTGACAACTTTGTTGTCACGCTAAAACGAACAAAGGCTGCCAATGTGCAGCCTTTGTTTTGTTCACTATGTTGGCCTTTACCGTTGATTAATCATCAAGTGGTGCGCCGAATACGTAGGTATCAGCCAGGCTAACCATGCGACCGATTTCGGGTTTGGTGATGGTATCATTGGCGCCCAATTGCAGAGCCTTAGCGCGGTTATCCTCGCTCATGATCGACGAGAACATGATAATAGGCATGGTTTTATAGGTATCCATCTCTCTGAGGCGTTTGACTAAGTGCATACCGTCCATACGTGGCATCTCTACGTCTGACACAATCGCATCCACAAACTCATTGATCGACACACCTTCTTCTTTGGAAATGCGTTCGAATTCGGTGAGTTTGTCAAAGGCCTCGCCACCATCTTTGGCCGATATAATGTTAAAGCCAGCTGAGCGTAGCGTGTTCTCAATCAAGCTACGGATGAAGGCGGAATCGTCCACCACTAAAATCGTTTTTGCTTCGCGTTTTTTCGCGCTGGATTCGGAAATGTTGACGTTTCTGTCCTGAGTGACATCGTATTTTTCCATACTCAACTCAGGGTTAATATCGGCAATGATTTTCTCAAAATCCAGGATCATAATCAGGTTTTTGTCTTTGCGGACAACGGCGACCACACAATCTTGCTCGCCTGCTTCTAAAAATTGGCTCGGGGACTCAACCGCTTCCCAGGAAATACGATGGATACGACTAATACTGTCAATCAAAAACCCATTAGTCATGTTGTTAAAGTCGGTGACAATCACAAACTTATTGTCTTTCTCTGGACGCGTCGGGACGCCTAACCAGCCTGCGAGATCAATCAGTGGCGTTAGCTTGTCGCGTGACGAAAACACCCCAATCATGTGCGCCTGGGCGTTTGGATAGTCAGTGGTTTCCGGAACTTGGATAACTTCGCGAACCTTGGCAACGTTGATACCGTAATAGCAGGTTTTGGTACTGCCGTCAGGAAGTTGCTTGATTAAGTGAAACTCAATGATTTCTAGCTCATTCGTACCACTTTCCGTCAGTATTTCGTTTTTTGATGGCTCGTCGTTCATGCCTACCACATTTCCTTTCGATATCAGCGAATAAAGCTGGCGTTAAACTGAGTTTGTTCCAGTATAAGCCTGAGATCAATAAAGCGACAATCTTTGCTCGATAATCGTGCTGCTTTTCTGTGGGCTATCGCGCTAAATTGATCGCGAAAATCATCGATAAGTTACAGCTTAATAACAAAAAAGCCTGCGGCGAGCAGGCTTTGAAGACCGTTAGGGCCGTTTGGCAGTTAAGGTAAGGCCACGTCTAAGTGGTAATTCCCGATCATTTTTCCTTGGCTGTCCAAAAAGCGTGTATAGGAGAACGGCGCGAGATCAATGGTGGTTGGCAGACCACGTACCACTTCATTCATCACCTTTCCGGTGATGGCAGAGGTCAACATACCGGTACGGAAATGCCCACATGCATTGAGGTAACCGTCAATACCCGGCACTGCACCAAGAATCGGCAGCTCATCCGGTGAGCCCGGACGCAAGCCTGCCCAGCAGCGCTTGATATTCATCTTCTTCAGCTCGGGGATAGACTTCATGGCGCCTTGTGCCAGCTGTTTGATGTACTTCATGTCTGTGGTGGTGTCAAAACCACGCTCTTCGGTGGTTGAGCCAATCAAGACTTCGCCGTTATCTTTTTGGGCGATATAACAATCACTGGTGGTTAAACAGCCATTTAAAAGCTTAGGTAGCTTCTCGGAGACGATCACTTGGCCTTTGACTGGGAAGACAGGCATTGGCATCCCCGTTGCCCACAAGCTGAGTTTTTCCGCCCATGCGCCACCCGCATTGATCATGGTGCCACAACCTAGCTTGCCGTTTTCTGTTTCAACCGCGACAACGCGGTTACCTTGTCTCACCACACCCGTGACTTTGGTATTGAGGTATAGCTCGACACCGTTCTGCCGTGCTGCTTCCAAATAGGCCTCGTTAAGGCGATAGGGATTGATTTGGTGATCCCCCTCAAACTCCATCGCACCAATTGCCGCGCGCGACACGTTAGGCTCTTGTGCGTGAAGGTCTTCTTGAGACACCCAGCGGACATGCTCTTGGCGATCAGGTATGGCGGCCGCAATGTGCTCGGCATAGAGTTTGTCGTACTTATCAAACATGACAAACTTCAGACCGGTACGCTCAAACTTAAAGTCCACACCGTGATGCGTCATCAGATCATCATACAATGCCGGATAGAGCTGGTTAGACAGCATCGCCATATCGAAGAACGGCTTGGGCATAATGTGCGGTTTGATCTCTGGTGATCCACCTTCGCCGCTTTCTTGCATCTGCTTAGAAAGGGTTTTAAACAGGATAACGCCACAGCCAAGGCCGGTTGACTCGCCCATCGCCCATAGGCCACCGGCTGACGCACGCGAGGCGTTACCGGGATATTTATAATCGACAACCGCGATGGATAAGTCGCGCTCGCGGCTTAAATGGTAAGCCACCGATGCGCCGATCACGCCGCCGCCACAAATTACGATGTCGTACTGTTTCATGCGTCATCCTCCAACGCAGCAAAAGGAATAGGGTCGAGTGGGAATCGAGGGCGAATCAAAGGCTGAGGCGACGTCGTGCTCTCATTGAGTCGGTCGTAGCAATAGTGTGCACAGGTTTTTCCTTGGCAGTCACCCATGGTGACGCGGGTACGCATTTTTAATGTAATGACATCCTTGACGCCTTGATTGATGGCGTTATCAATGTCCGCCTTTTTCACTTGTTCGCAGCGACAGATCACTGTGTCTTTTTCCGGCAAACTGAGCAGGCCCGGGCGACGGTAGCCTGCCGTATCAAAGCCTTTACGGAAACGGTAGCTCTTTTCGAGCTGATGACGCAGAGCCTTAAACTCATTATCAAGATTCGGCATTGAAATATCGCGAGCTTTCAGTGCTGAATATGCCGCAATCTTTCCTTCCAACATGGCGGCTTCTGCGCCGGCAAATTTTACGGTATCACCTGCGCAGTAAACATTGTTGAGGCTGCCTCGTTGCCACTCATCCACCACGGGGATCGCCCCGCTCATATGATCGTACTGCATATCTAGCCCCATTAGTTGTGCGAGCTGAGAGCGTGCCGCGAAGCCGTAACCCACACCAAGTACATCAGCATTTATGGTTTCGGCACGGCTAACATCTGGGTACCAATCTTTACTGTAGGGGGCAACCGTGACTTGCTCGACTTGGGGGTCACCCGAGGCTTTGACGACGCCCCAGCCGTAATGCATCGGAATATGGTGGCGTTTGAGATACATCATCATGGAGAGGCCATCTAGCGCGAGCTGTGGACGGTTGAGGAGGGCGAGCGTTTCACGTGCCAAGTCTTTAAACGGCGCCGCTTCATAGATACCTGCGATATCACAACCGGCTTTGTGAAGCTGACAAGCAACCAGTACAAGCAAAGGCCCTGTGCCGGTGATCACGCAGCGGTGCCCGGGACGAACCAAGCCGCTTTTTATTTGAAGCTGGATCCCCCCAAGAAGCATCACCCCTGGTATATCCCAGCCAGGAAAGGGAATGCTGCGCTCTTGGCAACCGGTGGCGAGGATCAACTGCTCATAGTCAATCGTTGATAGCGTATCTTCATGAGCAGTGAGGAGATGTTGATCCGCCATTGGCCCCAGTACCCGCGTCAAACTGCGTAGGTCAATCAAATCCTGATGCTGGTGATATTGTTCGCGCAGGGTTTGTAAGGTGGCCTTCCATTTGTCATCCAAATGGGGCAGTGCGTTAGTCTCTCGCCACGGGCCACGATAGACGACGCCACCGGGTTTGGGGGCTTCATCAACAATAATACTGGCAACCTTGTGCTTGGCCAGTGTGACCGCTGCAGAGAGACCAGCAGGTCCAGCACCAACAATAACAACAGGCTTAGACATGGGTTTCTCCTTGCTCGACGGTGTGGCTTTCAAGATCCGTGTTCTCAACCACAATATTGGCTTCAGTGCGGACATCCATATCCGGTTGCACGGCGACTTGACACGCACGTTGTTTATGGCGGCCGTTGATTTCCAGCGTGCAGCAATGGCACACGCCCATACCGCAATAGGCACTGGCTAACCGGCCATAATCATTTTTAGATAGCGCACGGATATTGCTTGCGAGCAAGGTGCTTAGCACGCTTTCTCCAGCGATGGCGGGAACCGTCTCGCCATTGACATGGATCGAGAAGGTTTCGCTAACGGCATCGGTAATGTCTTGATTTCGTCTCATCGTTTTAATTTGCTCATTGGTATGTTGTTGGCACAGTGATGACGCCCACTCAGCCTGTTTAAGTGAGCGGAGTGTGTTGTCTTATTTATTAGGCGAGGAGTATACTAAACTTGCTTTGTGAATATGACGTTACTTTTTGTTTCTTATTTGTTATTCCTCGCAAAATGTATGGAAATAATGATGATGTTGTGAGCTTTATCATGATAACGATCAGGTTTGCGCGGAGAGGGGCCTGTGAACAGTGACGCTATATCGGTCAAGCGCTGTTGCGTAAACAAGGTGGCTATGTCATCAATGAAGAAGTGGTGTATCGCGATCTTGTATCGGCAGAGGAGGCAAGGATGACAGAGTCAGGCTCACAGTGGTTGGAAACGGTTAAAGAGATGCGAGAGGCATTCGACGCGCAAAAAGAACAGGTGTCTCAGTGTCCTTTTTTAGAGTACAGCCATCGTCGCGACGCGCTTCTGCGCTTGCGTCAGGCCATCAAGCAAAAATCGTCTGCGTTACAACAAGCCCTTAGCGACGATTACGGCTACCGTGCGCCCGTTGATACTGAAATTGCCGACATCTTGCCTTTGCTGCATCAAATTGATTACACCCGTCATCGATTAAAGCGATGGATGAAGCCGCAAAAACGGCGTCCTGGTATTACTCTGCTAGGCACCAAATTGGTCGTGCACTCCCAGCCAAAAGGCGTGGTTGGGATCATTGTGCCTTGGAACTTTCCGATTATGCTGGCAATGAGTCCCCTGATTTGCGCGTTGGCAGCAGGCAATCGGGTGATGCTTAAGCTTTCGGAGTTCACGCCCAACACCAACCAGGTATTACGCGCGTTAATCGCTGAGGTGTTTAGCCCAAACGAAGTGGCCGTGGTTGAAGGTGAAGTTGAAGTGTCGCGCCGCTTTACCGAGTTAGAGTTCGACCATCTCTTTTTCACCGGCTCAACCCAGGTCGGACGTCAAGTCATGCTGGCGGCGGCCGATAATTTGACCCCAGTGACCCTCGAACTTGGGGGTAAATCGCCGGTGATCATTGATGATCAAATTGATATGGACGTGGCTGTCTCACGGCTCATTTACGGGAAGTGCTTAAATGCTGGGCAGATATGTGTTGCCCCCGACTATGTGCTTTGCCCTGAACATCGGCAAGAAGCCTTTATACACGCCTATCAACGTGCATTTCGTGCTATGTATCCTGACTTTGAGGCCAATCAAGATTACAGCCAGATCGTTAATCAACCCCAAGCGATGCGGCTAGAAGAAACGCTCCAAGATGCGCTCGATAAGGGTGCGCGTCGCTGGTGTGCACTCGACCAGCAAACCGTGCCAACTGCGGAAAAACGACGCTGGCCAACTCAGCTACTGACCCAAGTCACCGATGATATGCGGGTGATGCAAGAAGAGATTTTTGGCCCGCTCCTGCCTGTGGTTATCTATCAAGATATCTCTGAGGCATTGCTTTATATTCAGGCGCGCCCGCGACCGCTCGCTTTGTATTTGATGAGCAATGACGCTGAGATACGCGCGCAGGTCACCAAGCAGCTTCACGCTGGCGGTATGGGGATTAATGAAACCTTGTTCCATGTCGCTGCCGAAGATGCGCCTTTTGGCGGCATTGGTGACTCTGGCATGGGGCATTACCACGGTATTGAAGGCTTTTATACCTTTAGCCACCGTAAAACCGTCCTCACCCGTGATAAATGGGACACCAGCTTTTTAGTCAAACCCCCGTACAACCGCTGGTACAAACGCTTAATGCGCTGGTGGTTAATGCGGTAATGACTCTTGATTGAATTGTGAATAAAGCCACAAAAGCTATCTAATGATGTTGCGCTTATTTTGATTCGAAACTACTAATTAAGTGATATCTTAATTAGCGAGAGTGGTCATGTCGTATCAAAATTCGAATCTAGAGCGACGCCGATTTTTAAAACTACTGGTAGGCGCAGGCGCGATAAGCTTGATGCCGGCAAGCTTACCCTCACGCGCTCAGACGCGCGCCAAGGTCGTAATTGTCGGGAATGGCGCTGCCGGTATCTCGTTGGCTAATCGCCTTGTGCAACACCTTTCCGCTGATCAGATAGTATTAGTGGGTGCACGTAAGCGTCACCTGTATCAGCCTGGACAAACTTTGGTGGCATCTGGGTTATGGAAAGCATCTCAAGTCTTATCAACTACAGAGCAATGGCTGCCTCCCGGCATAACCTGGCATGAACAAAATGCCAGTGCGTTTTTACCTGAACAACAAAAAGTTGTACTTGAGAATGGAACGACGCTCAGCTATGACGTACTCGTTGTTGCCATGGGCACCCAACTTAATTACACCCACATTGAGGGAATGGATGAACGTCTTATCGGTCAGCATGGTATTGGTAGTGTTTATCCGGGGCCAGAAGGTGCACTGGCAACGGATACGGCGTTTAAACAGTTTATGAATAAAGGCGAGGGCAAAGCTATATTTACTCTTGCTGAAACTCCCATCAAGTGCGCAGGTGCGCCACTTAAAATGACCTTTACCTCTCTCGCCCGTCTTGAGCAAACTGGCCGGCGTCATGCATTTGATGTGAGCTTCGCCACGCCGTTTAAAGATCGATTGTTTTCGATTCCCGTTTATAACGACTTTGTCATGGCGCGCTTTGGTGACCAAGGGGTAGACATTGCTGATCAGAAAACGTTGATTGGCATCGATCCGACCAACAAAAAAGCACGCTTCTCACTCACCGCAACGGGAAAGACACTAGTCGAAGCGTATGATTATATCCACGTCGTGCCTCCAATGAGTGCGCCCGATGTGATCAAGCATAGTGATCTGGTTTGGAATCAAGGTCCTCATAAGGGCGAATGGATGGCGGCAGACCAATATACGCTACAACATCCCACTTTCCCCAATGTATTTGGCATTGGTGATGTGACCGGTATTCCGCTATCGAAAACGGCTGCAAGTGTAAAAAAACAAGTTCCCATCGTTGAGGCAAACCTCTTAAGTTATCTGAACGACAAGCCTTTAGAGGCTGAGTTCAATGGATATACCTCTTGCCCATTGATCACTGGGTTCGGCAAAGCGATTCTGGCTGAGTTCGGTTACGGTGGCAAATTACTCCCTTCTTTCCCGTTTATTAGTCCAACAGAAGAAACGTGGATGGCTTGGGTAATGAAAGAACAAATGTTGTTACCAGCCTATCAAGCGATGTTGGATGGAAAAATTTAATGGAGGCGGACATGACTCTTGACGCAATTTTTACCGTACTACTGTACTCAGCCGCTCCTTACTGGGGATGGTTATTATTTTTAGTGGGTTTGCCTGTAGTGTCGTTAGTGATTTTTCGTCGCTTTTCTTTGCGCAGCGCCAAGCGCGCTTTTGTGTTCAGTATTGTAGTCGGCCTTGTCTGTGCTCTATCAGCGCCACCGTTAACGGGCTCCTCACTTGCGATGCTTAATGGTGCCGCAGACTGGGTGATGTTAATCATGGTTGCGATAGGTGCGACACTATACACTACGATCTTAGCAGCGATTGTTTTGAAGCCACAATCAACGTCGTTGTTCGACCAACGGGCATGATGATCGTATCGAGCGGTTCATCAACATATTATGCAATTAAATCACTAAACTTTTCCGAGAAATTGATCTATATCTTTGGTTGTTACATAACTGTTAAGAGTGGTGCGAAGCAACCAAAGGAGCGACACAATGGCGTTTTCAGTACAACCCGATTCCATGTTGCCAGACATTGGCGATCATGAGCGCGCGATGGTTGAACAAGAGGTAAAGCTCGCGGTCACCGATGCCAATGGCAAATCACTGGGATATTTAGCGATGGTGCCAGATGCACAGCGCTTTATTACCTTAACCCAAGATAACGCAGAGGCGTTGAGTTTTATCAAAACCCCTTGCAGCGTCAATGCGGGTTATTATCAGTGGTCGTTTTTTTATGACGACATTGAGTATGGCCTGGACTGTTTAATTGAACCTGACAGAAACAAGTGTCGGCTATATGCCAATGATCATGCGGCAGCCGCGCCATCGTGGAAGCTTGTTGATGACGGTGAGCGTGGCTCTTTGATGATGGCAGCCCCTATCTCGGCGATTGGGCCGGGCACGCGTATTGCTGTTACCTCTGATGAAGCCGACGTTCCGAATGTATTAGTTGGGGCGCTTGAAGGCGGCGTGTTGGTGCATGAGCAGCCAAGTTAAATTAGGTTGAACACCGAGTATCTTACCGGCCAGTGCTCTGTCACTGGCTTTTTTATGCCAATCAATCTCACTCTCTAACTGCATGTATTAATTAACTTTCATTTTAGCTGTGAGCAGCATCAAAGAACTGTTCATCAATCATTTTTAGTAAAAAAGTGTTAAGTGCTCACAGATGGCCTACATAAACACTTTGTAAACAAAAAGTTAAAATTGATGCTGCTGATGCAATAGTAAATAATGCTGGTAGGTTGGATAAATAAAGCGATTTTCTCTGCGGAAAAAAGTGCTGTTGATGCATAACTTTATAAACGTGCTTGTTGTTATTTGTAGGCAATTAATTTTTGATACGTTTAACCATTGTAAGGAATACAATATGTTAAAGCATGTACTTAGCTGCTGTATTGCATCAGCATTAGTCGCTGCATCGCCTGCCGCGCTCGCAAAACAGGAAGAGGGTAAACAAGCGATCTCTCAGCAGCAAACGCTAGCGCCACTCGTTGTCGCGTCAGACAAGCAGGGGATTGAAGACCAATACATTGTGGTATTCAAACAACCGATGACGCTCAGCGACGATCCACAAGCGCTACAAACCTTCACTCAGCAGACCGTTTCAAGCATGGTCAACCAACATGCGGTTAAAGTTGAGAAAGTGTTTGATCGCTCGCTGAGTGGCTTTGTAGCCAAATTGACGCCAGAGCAACTGCGCGCGTTGCGTATGGACGAACAAGTGGACTTTATCGAGCAAGATAAGACGATTTCCTTGGACCCGGTAATCACCCCAAACGCCAACCAGAGTAATCCAGTTTGGGGGTTGGATCGCATTGACCAACGTAACCTGCCTTTGGATAACAATTACAGTACCAATTTTGATGGCACAGGTGTGACGGCGTACGTCATTGATACAGGTGTGACAACGTCACATGTAGAGTTTGGTGGTCGTGCTCGCTCTGGCTATGATTTTGTTGATAACGATAATGACGCGTCGGACTGTAACGGTCACGGCACCCATGTGGCCGGCACTATCGGTGGTAGCCAATATGGCGTCGCTAAAAATGTCGACATTGTTGGGGTGAGAGTGCTGAGCTGTAGTGGTTCGGGCTCAACGTCCGGTGTGATTGGCGGGGTTGATTGGGTGGCTGCTAATGCCAGTGGACCATCGGTGGCAAACATGAGCTTAGGTGGTGGTGTGTCTACAGCACTGGATCGTGCGGTTGCCAGTGCGGTGCAATCGGGTGTGAGCTTTATGCTGGCGGCTGGCAATTCCAATGCCGATGCGTGTAACAGCTCGCCGGCCCGTGAGCCAAGTGGCGTCACCGTGGGCTCAACAACAAGCAGCGATAGCCGATCAAGTTTCTCCAACTGGGGCAGCTGTCTTGATGTATTTGCACCAGGCTCGCAAATCAAATCTGCCTGGTATGACGGTGGTTATCGCACCATCAGTGGCACGTCAATGGCGACACCTCATGTTGCCGGTGTTGCGGCCTTGTATTTACAAGAAAACAATAGCCTATCGCCAGCACAAGTCGAGAGCTTAATTAGCAACCGTGCTAGCGTAAATAAAATCAGTGATCCTCGTGGTTCGGTTAACAAACTGCTCTATAGCCAAGCGGATAGCAGTTGTGAGCCTGATTGTGACCCAACGCCAGGGCCAAAAAATGAGCTCAAAAATGGCCAGCCAGTCACGGGTATTTCTGGGGCACAAGGTACGCAGCGATTCTTTTACGTTGATGTTGACGCGGGGCAACGTCTAACGGTCAATATCAGCGGGGGCTCAGGCGATGCAGATTTGTACGTACGCTATGGGGCGAAACCAACTTTAAATAGCTGGGACTGCCGTCCATACAACTACGGCAATAGTGAAGTGTGTACGGTACAAAGCACACAAAACGGTCGCTATCACGTGATGCTTAATGGTTACACTGCTTTTAACGGTGTCAGTGTGACAGCGCGATACTAATGCACTGTCGCTAAGGCGGTCGCGTTATGACCGAAACCGTTTTATGACCCAAGATGACGATAAAGCGCGGCACAAAGCCGCGCTTTTTAGTGGTATTGGCGCAAGCAATCGTATAGCAAGTTGATAAAGCCCTTTCGATCGACGGCCATTGCCACCTCGGTATTGGCGAGATTGCCCGTGACGTGATAGCGGTCGACGACCGTCATTCCAGTGGTTAACGTCCCTTGTGTCTCGACACCCACCCATAGTGATTCACACTCGAAGAGCTCCGGCATCACCAGCCACGCGATGGTGCAGGGATCGTGCAGCGGTGAGCCGTCTAAGCGCCACTTGGGATCGCGGTGATAGCGCATAAAGAAATCAAGCCAACCCGCAACTGTCTGTGCCACGGGATTATCGATGCCACGGATGGAAGCCACATCTTCATCTTTGACTAACGCTTGGTGGGTAACATCTAATCCAAACATGGTGATTGGGATCCCAGCGCGAAACACGCGATCAGCGGCTTCTGGGTCGACATAAATATTAAACTCGGCTGCTGGTGTCCAATTGCCCAAGGTCACACCGCCTCCCATCAGCACAATCTGCTTAATCCGGTTGGTTAAATCCGGGTAGGCGGCCAGGAGTAAAGCCACGTTGGTTAAAGGGCCAGTCGCGACCAAGGTAATAGGCTGGTCAGCGTCTTGAAGTACACTGGCCATTAGGTTAACGGCATTATCAGGATGGGCGTCCATCGTGGGCTCTGGCAGCGCAGGACCATCCAAGCCCGACTCACCGTGAACATTATCAGCAATAATGAGCTCACGGGTGAGTGGTTTATGTGCGCCACCCGCGATAGGGATGTGTGTTTGTTGCAACAAAGTCAAAATGCGTCTGGCGTTGTAAAGGGTTTTATCTGGGGTTTGATTTCCGGCACTGGTGGTGACTGCTTTGATATCAAGCTGGGGGAGTGCACAAGCCATCACCAGTGCAATGGCATCGTCATGGCCGGGATCGCAGTCGATAATAATGGGTTCACGCATAAGCTGGCCTATCGCGGAGTTGGAGAACACGTCGGTCAGCACAGGATAAACGCCTTGCCACTTGCAGCGTGTGATCGTCCTCGCTAATTGCTCACGCGAGCGAAATGTAACAGGTGAATAATTTATCATCAAAAACTGAGAGATGAGTTGTTACACATTGTCAACATGTTGCGAACGAAAATGTGGTTGTTGCATTATTTTGCAAACAATTCAATCAATCTGTCTTTGCTTGATAATTTGGAGGTTTATGTTGTCAATTTGGGGCATTAATAGAGTTATAAACTGCTTTTTAGATTTTAACCTAGATTATGTGACAAGTATTTAACAAAACAATTAGGACATATATCTATTACATTTATGTGATACTTTAAGTTGAACTCGCTACTATGCAACCGCACAAAATATTATAACTAAGAGAGTTTGACGTGAACCAGACTATAGATATCTCCTCAAAAAGTGTATCGCACCGCTGGACCCAACATGATACCCATTGGGCACTCAGCTTGTTCGGTACAGCGGTGGGGGCCGGGATCCTGTTCCTTCCCATTAATCTCGGGATGGGGGGCTTTTGGCCACTCATGATTATGGCCGTACTGGCGTTTCCGATGACGTTTATGGCTCACCGAGGCTTAGCGCGCTTTGTGTTGTCGTCTCGCCACAAAGATGCCGATTTCACCGATGTGGTTGCCGAACACTTCGGCAGCCATGCAGGCCGTTTGATCTCCGTGCTGTATTTTCTTTCTATTTTCCCCATTTTGTTGATATATGGCGTTGGGCTGACTAATACAGTTGATAGCTTTTTGGTTAATCAACTCGGGTGGGCGTCGCCAAACCGTGTCATGCTGTCTGGTGTGCTAGTCGCAGGTATGATTGCGATCATGATGGGGGGCGAGCGCCTGATGCTGCGTGCATTTGCGGCGATGGTTTATCCGCTGGTTGCTATCTTGGCGTTTTTGTCTTTTTACCTAATACCATCATGGCAAGCACCGAACCTCGCTATGCCCGGGATGGGAGAACTGGGCATGAATCTATGGCTCGCCGTGCCAGTAGTGATTTTCTCGTTCAGCCATGCGGCGGCGATTTCTAGCTTTGCCAACATTCAGCGCCGTCACTATGGTGATGATGCCCAAGGCAAGTCAGAGCAAATTCTTAAACGCGCGGGCGTGATGTTAGTTGCCTTTGTACTCCTGTTTGTTTTCTCGTGCGTGTTGACGCTCACCCCGGCACAAATGGCGGAAGCGAAGGCGCAAAATGTGTCTGTGCTCTCATACCTTGCTAATGTCACCCAAAATCCATTTATTGGCACCTTAGGGCCTTTGGTCGCCTTTATTGCTATCACATCATCGTTCTTGGGGCATTTCCTCGGTGCACGCGAAAGTCTGAACGGCCTGGTCACCAAACATAGCAAACTCACTTATAAAAAGGCCGATAAGCTCGGCGTGGTGGTGATGTTTTTTGCTATTTGGTGGTGTGCGGTGATTAACCCCAGCATCCTCGATATGATGGGCGCATTGTCTGGGCCTGTGATTGCGATGATCTTATTTATTATGCCAACGGTTGCGGCCTACAAAGTCAAAGCGCTGTCGCAGTATCGCGGCAAAGCGGGTACTTACTTTATCTTTGTGACAGGTATGCTGGCGATTTCAGCGTTGCTTTATAACCTGATGGGTTAAGTAAACAATATCATCTTGCATGAAAGCGCCCTCGCGGCGCTTTTTTGTATGTTGCAATGTCGTAAGCCCGCTCTCACTGGCTTATCTCGTGCAAAACGGCGCAGTTCTTACCCTGCTTTTTAGCTTGATACATGGCTTTATCGGCATCAACAATTTCACTGTGAGGCATACCATTTGGGTAGTAAGCCACGCCCAAACTCACTGTGACGGGCATAGATGGATGATTAAATAGCGCAAGGCTTTGTCTTGATATCTCGTTGCACAGCAGTTTGCCTTGCGCCACGGCACGCTCAGCGGTAGAAAAATACTGCAGTACGGCAAACTCCTCTCCCCCGATCCTTGCCACCACGGCGTCATTGGGTAATAGACTCCGCGCTGTTTGAGCGACAAAGCAAAGCACTTCGTCGCCATGTGCGTGGCCGAACCCATCGTTAAAGGCTTTGAAGTCATCAATATCGAACACCATCAGGGTTATCCCCTTGACTTCGCGCATTTGGCTATATAGGCACTGATAGAAGTAACGTCGGTTGTGAAGATGAGTGAGAGAGTCAGTAATCGCTTGCGCTTGCAGTAAGTCATTGGCTGCTTGCAGCGCATGCGTTTTCTGTTTAACCGTTCTTTTCAGTAAAAAGATATAGCTAATGCCCACTATCACACCAAAGGCGATTAGCGTTGGTAACAAATACGCGGGATAGACGGTCTCGACATCGTAATATACCCAGCGATTTAATAGCCGCCGCTTGGTTTCATCGTCGAGCCAAGCAAATTTATTATCAACTTGATTGAGTAATGCCGTCTTCCCTTTCGCAAAACCGGCATATAACATTTCTGTATAGAGGTGCCTGACGGGTATAAACAAATTTTGGTTAGTGGTGGTATAAAGGTGATAATTGGCGACTTGCAGATCGGCGACGAATGCTTGGATGTCTGCAGATAACGCTGCATCAAGCATGGCTTGGTTATTCGGGAAGAGCTGTAGCGTTACATCTGGAAATTCGGTTCTCATAAACTCTTCTTCGTACCCGCCTTGCACAACACCGACTGCGTGGTCGGTGTCGCCCGCTAACACATAATCCGCCGATACGCCCGTGAGAGCTTGGCTGAAGAACACTTGCGTATCGATGCTAAAAAGTGGGGTGCCGAAATCCATAAACGCTAACCGTTCTGGTGAGCGAAGTAAGCCTGCGTGAACATCGGCTTGACCGCTTCGCACAGCATCAATCGATTGTTGCCAATCAGTTAGCACAAATTCAATTTGATAGCCGTTACGTTTGCCAAATTCTTTCCAAAAATCAATCAGGATCCCTTTTGGCTCTTGATTGCGGTCAAGATAGGAAAATGGTCGCCAAGCATGCGAGTTCGCCACTTTTAAGACAGGGCTTTGTGGCTTGGATTGTTGGTTTTGCTCAGCGTCAACACTCAGCGTGATGGTCAAGAGGACGCCAATGCTCAGAACCACAACGATGATACGAGTCACCACATATAACACCCCAGAATGCCGCATAAACAACCCTTGAATCTGGCAATGGCTAGAAATGATGGCGCGCAATGCATGCGACCATTACTACCAGTATATGAACAAAACATTGGCAGCTGGGGATAAATGTCACTTTTTCCGCAAAACTGAGAGGGTAGTGCGTTCGTGATGATACACCCGATTGTGGCAATGCCAGCGGCATGAGGTGGCGCTCCGAGCGTTGCTAAGCTGGATGCGCCACATTGTTATCCGTTATTGTTTGGCATCGTGCTCAGCGAGCACACGAGCGTTAACCGTTTGAAACGGATATGACGCAAGGGCGCCAAAACCAGGTATTGTCTTCGCCTTGATTTTGGTATGAAGCGGTGAAGACAGCCCGAGTAAAAAACGTGTCGTTGCCGCGTGACTTGGCGTGGCATCGCAAGCGGCGGCGAAGTGCTGGCACCATGATGATAATGCCTGCACATCGATCGCGGGTAATTCAGGGCGTGGGGGTAGCTGAGCAATATGTCCTTGGCATACCGAACAATGGCCACAAGTAATTGGCGCCGCGTGATCGCCAAAGTAGTCGGCAAGGCGCTGGCTAATACAGGTTGAAGAGGACAATAAAGCTAGTAATTGGTTGATGCGGGCCAGTTCGCTCTCTTCCTTTTTAGCAAAAAGGTTATGTAATTGTTCAGCCTGCGCTTGAACATCAATCTCATGGGGACTGACCGAAAAGACTTGCGTGGCCTGTTGGGTGGCAAGTGATATCCAACCTTGCTCGTGAAAATAGTCCAGTGCCGCTAACGCGCGCTTTCTCTCTGCCCCAAAGCGTTGCCACAGTTGTTGGAAATCCATCTTGTACCAGGTTTTAGCTTTGACCGCGCACGTAAATAGTTGGGCGACAAATTCGCGCCGCTCACCCTGAAATTTAGCCGTAATGGTTTCTGGTGACTCAACGGATTGGAACTTCACATCGGCAAAATAACTGTATTGGCTGGTGATTACACCGGCCATTTCTAAATAAACCAGCAAGGTTTTAAGCGGCAAAAGCCGTATATTATACGTCCGTGATAGACTGTGTAGCATGACTTCCCATTGTTGACCGGCTTGTTTTATTTCTTCCAGTAGCCCCTGGATCGCCGTTTTGTCTGGCGTATCGCCGTAGATAAAATTTTCCAGTACATTCAGGCTCGATTGGTTGGCGAGCACAGTGCACGTTGCCTGGTGGCCATCTCGTCCCGCGCGGCCAATCTCTTGGCTATAGTTCTCGATCGATTTAGGCAAATCAAAATGGATGACACGTCGGATATCAGCCTTGTCGACCCCCATACCAAAGGCGATGGTCGCGACAATACATGGTGATCGGCCCGCCATAAAGGCTTCTTGTATTGATACACGCGTATCGTGACTCATACCGGCATGGTAAGCCGTCGCGGGGATATGCTGGGTTTGTAGCCACTGGGCGACATCCTCGGCGGTTTGCTGCTGGGTGACATAAATGACAGTTGGTAAGAGGGGAGCAGGCTGCAACTGCTCAACCAGCGCTTGCCGTTTTTGATCCTCTTCCACGGCGACCACATTCAGGTAAAGGTTGGAGCGATAAAACCCGGTTAATGTCGTGTTACTTGCTGGGATCGCGAATTTTTTTTGCATGTCCTCGACAACCGCGGGTGTCGCAGTAGCGGTGAGAAGCAATACCTGAGGAATATTTAATTGCTGTCGATAAGCGGGGAGTTTGAGGTAATCGGGGCGAAAATTATGTCCCCACTCAGAGATACAATGTGCTTCATCTATGACCAATAAAGAGATGGGGATAGGGGCAATAAATTGGCGAAAGCGTTCGTTGTTTAACCGCTCGACCGAAATCATCAGGACTTTGATATCACCGCAGCGGATTTGCTCCATCACTTGTTTAGTTTGCTCGGGAGTCTGTGTGGAATCAATGGTAGCGGCGGCAATACCTTTACGGCGCATAAATGCGATTTGATCATGCATTAATGCTAGCAAAGGTGAAATCACTAGGGTTAAGTGGGGCAATTGCGTGGCTGGTAGTTGATAGCACAATGACTTACCTGCACCGGTAGGAAAAATCGCACAGGCCGACTCCCCTTGCATTATCTGAGAAATCACCGACTCTTGTCCTACACGAAATGATGAAAACCCAAAAACGTGCTCAAGTGCCTTGGTCAACATACCGCCTCTCCCCGTTTTTAACCCAGCGTCTTTTATAAATCGAGAAGAGACGGTATCGGTGACACGTTGACGTTGCAAGCACAAGCGATGACGAGTGCGAGCGACTCCAGCATCTTTTTCAAGCGGAAAAGATGTCCTTGCTTGAGGTGACAACCATTACAACGCCTTAACTAATGCGGCGATGTGATCCCAGTTGCGCGCGTCAATCAACTTGGCAGGGACCATCCAAGTGCCACCACATGCAAGCACCGAAGGTAATGCGAGATAATCGCTTACGTTCGCCTCACTCACGCCGCCGGTTGGCATGAAACTCACGGGATACACGGCAGATAATGCTTTTAACATCGCAATGCCGCCTGAAGCTTCGGCAGGAAAAAACTTCAACGTATCCAGCCCCAGCTCCATGGCTTGCTCGACTAAGCTGGGGTTGTTGATCCCAGGGATGATAGGAATGCCGCGTTGCTGGCAATGTTTTACTGTGGTTGGGTTAAGCCCAGGGCTGACAATAAAATCGGCGCCTGCGTCAATTGCGGCGTCGACTTGGGTTGCAGTGAGTACCGTGCCGGCACCAATCAGCATATCGGGATAGGCATCGCGCATGAGACGGATAGCACGGGCGGCCGCGTCAGTGCGAAAGGTAATTTCAGCGCACGGTAGGCCGTTATCGACCAAGGTTTTTGCTAGCGGCACAGCATCATCCGCATTATTAATCGCAATCACTGGCACGATGCGAATTGCCTTAAGGCGTTGATTCAGTTCAGTCATGGGGATTCCTTTACAGTAAAACGCTTAATAGCGCTACGATAACAAACGCAATGGTCCCGAGCAGGGTTTCCATCACAGTCCAAGTTTTAAGTGTGGTTTTTTCATCCATTTCGAGTAGGCGCGATACCAACCAAAAGCCCGAGTCGTTGAAATGCGATAAAACGGTCGCCCCACCAGCAATCGCGATGACAATAAAGCACACATCCAGTTGGGATAAACCCACAGTATGCGATACGGTGGGTGCGATAAGTGCGGCCGTGGTGGTGAGAGCAACGGTGGCAGAGCCTTGTGCAACGCGCAAGCAGGTAGCAATAACAAATGCGGCCAATATTATCGGCATGCCCGTGTCTGACAGCATGGTGGCGAGTGCTTGACCGATACCGCTCGCGCGCAAGACGCCACCAAACATGCCGCCCGCGCCAGTGACCAAAATCACCGCACAAATTGGCGCTAACGAATCGGTACACAGTTTTTCCATTTTACTTTTGCCCAGTTTTTGGCCAAAGACCAACAAGCAAGTTAATAGGGTGATCAGCAGTGCGACCGGGGTTTTACCTAGCATACGCAAGAAGCCGACCCATTGATGTTCACCGTTGACCATGCCAGCCACACTGAGTGCGTTCAGACCCGTATCGAGGAAAATGAGCAGTACAGGGAGCAGTAAAATCATCAACACAGTTGAAAAGGCAGGGTAATCCTTTTTGCTTTTAAACATGACTTCAGTGTTTAAAAAAGCCTTTGCGAGCGGAATGTTGAACCTCTTGCCTGCATACAGTCCGAATAAGTAGCTACCCAAATACCAAGTAGGAAACGAAACCAGAAGCCCAACGACTAAGAGCAAGCCCATGTCTGCGCCGAGTAAATCTGAGGCTGCAACGGGACCGGGATGTGGGGGGACAAAGGTATGCATAACTGCAAACGCCCCCGCAACCGGCAAGGCGTATTTTATCGGTGAGCCACCCAAGCGTTTTGCGACGCTAAACATGATGGGCATCATTACAATCAGCCCCGCGTCGAAAAAGATAGGAAAGCCAAAGAGCAAAGAAGCAATACCGAGTGCTAACGGGGCACGTGCTTCGCCAAACCGAGCGATCAGCGTATCGGCCAAGACATTCGCACCGCCGGTGACTTCGAGAATTTTGCCTATCATGGCACCCAGCCCGACGAGTAAGGCAACTGATGCGAGGGTATTGCCAAATCCTGTCATCATGGTTGGCACCACGTTATCGATCGGGATTCCGGTGGTGAGTGCAGTGGCCAAGCTGACCAACGTCAGCGATGCAAAAGCATGTACCTTAAGTTTCATTATTAGTAGTAATAACAATGCGATAGCGCCCAGTGCTATCAAGAGCAGAGTCGTTGGCTCAGGGCTTTGTGCGAGTAGTTCCATGGCTCACCTCTTCAGACTAAGATGTTTTGTGTCAAACGTCACAAAGTTAAAGGTTACCGGTAACATGTTACCGGTAACCACACTAAGATAAAGACAATTATTAAATGCATGACCAAAAATGAGATCTGGTTAAAATCTCGCTAAGGAGTTGGTATGGCAATTGGTAGTGTGATTGTGATGGGCGTGAGTGGTTCTGGAAAAAGTACGCTAGGCGTGAAATTGGCACAGCGCTTAGACGCCAAGTTTATCGATGGTGATGATTTACACCCACGCGCAAATATCGAGAAAATGGCATTGGGACAGCCTCTCAATGATAGAGATCGAGAGCCTTGGCTCGAACGGCTCCGTGATGTCGCGTTTAGTTTGGAGCAAAAAAACGAATTCGGTGTCATCGTTTGCTCTGCGCTTCGACGTCAATACCGAGATAGGCTTCGTGAGGGAAATAAGAGCGTCACTTTTCTTTTTCTAGATGGTAGCTATGAGTTAATTCTTGAACGTATGCGAGCGCGTAAAGGCCACTTCATGAGAACCGAAATGCTTGACAGTCAATTTGCCGCTTTAGAAAAACCGACGGGGATTGAATCAGACGTGATTTCTGTTGATATCAACCGAGATATCGAATCCTTAACAAAATACGCAGCGTGTCTCATTACTCGTCAGCAAGAGGTGGCTTGATGGTGCACTCTAACGTTGAAGCGGTGACTAAAGAGCTACGCCAACGCAGCGAGTCTGCGCGCACCGCGTTTTTACGCCAAACTCAGAGACAAGCCGATATGGGAAAGACGCGTGCAAGCTTGTCTTGTGGCAATATCGCGCATGCGGTGGCCGCATCGTGCCAGCAAGATAAACAGCACATGCTGGATATGACTACCGCCAATGTGGCAATTATCAGCGCTTATAACGATATGCTTAGCGCGCATGCGCCCTATGCTGACTATCCCGATCAGATCAAAGCTGCTCTGCAGCCTTTGGGCCATACGGCGCAAGTGGCAGGCTGTGTGCCCGCGATGTGTGATGGGGTGACGCAAGGTCAGCCGGGGATGGAGATGTCGTTGTTTTCACGTGATGTGATTGCGCAGGCGACTGCGATATCGTTAAGCCATAATGTCTACGATGCCACACTGTTGCTTGGCGTATGCGATAAAATTGCACCGGGGCAACTGATGGGTGCACTTGCCTATGCGCACTTACCGACTTTATTTGTGCCCTCCGGCCCGATGTCCACAGGTACAACCAACGAGGAAAAAGTGGGGGTACGTCAAGCGTATGCAGCCGGTGACGTCGGTAAAGAGGCATTATTGGCGATGGAATGTCAGGCCTATCACAGTCCGGGGACCTGCACCTTCTACGGCACGGCCAACACCAATCAACTGGTGCTTGAAGCTATGGGGTTAATCCTCCCCGGCGCCGCGTTTGTCGCCCCGAACTCGGCGTTGCGCCACGCGTTGACTTGCTATGCGGCGACAGCGTTAGCATCCCAGTGTGCGGGAAGTGCGACTTACCGACCACTCTGCGATGTGGTGACGGAAAAAAGCGTCATCAATGGTGTGGTTGCGTTGCTGGCTTCAGGCGGCAGCACCAACCATACCATCCATTTGGTGGCCATGGCGCGAGCAGCAGGAATCATCCTGACGTGGGAAGATATTGATACATTGTCCCATGTGGTTCCGTTACTGACTCGAATGTATCCTAACGGCCCGGCTGATATTAATGCTTTTGAAGCCGCTGGAGGCGTCCCAACGTTGATGGTGCACTTACATGCGCTTGGGTTATTACATGACGATACCTTACCTGCCGTCGGCCAATTTAGCGATCAATTGACCACACCACGATTAGACCAGGGGCAGCTTGTTTGGGAACCTGCCGCACCATCAACCGACACAGGGGTTATAGCGGCTTCCGGCTCGCATTTCAGCTCAACCAGTGGATTACGCATGCTCTCTGGCAATATGGGCAACGCGGTGATCAAAGTCTCCGCGGTGGCTCCCGCACATCGCGTGGTTTGCGCGCCTGCGCGAGTGTTTGACTGTCAGCACCAGGTTGAGCAGGCCTATCAAAGAGGGGAGTTCAACCAAGACGTGGTTGTGGTGGTACGTTTCAATGGCCCAGCCGCTAATGGCATGCCAGAGCTTCATAAACTCATGCCTATTCTTGGTAATGTGCAAAAGATGGGATATCAGGTTGCTCTAGTGACAGATGGACGGTTATCGGGGGCGTCAGGTAAGGTTCCTGCCGCTTTGCACGTCTGTCCAGAAGCCATGCATGGCGGTGCGCTGGCCGTTATTAAAGATGGCGATCTGATCACATTGGATGCCAATGCTGGCGTATTGACCTGTCATGCTGACTTATCCCTGCGTCCTGTGACAGAACCGCCCCAAGCGACCAATACATGGGGACGTGATTTGTTTGCTGCGGCGCGTCAGCAGGTGTCACGCGCTGATGAGGGGGCGACGTATTTATTTCCTTCACCGCGTGCATAAGCCATAGTGTGTCATCGCACGGTGTATTTCGTTGATGCGTTATGTCACATAAATGGGCTAATACTTGGCGAGATAATGAGGGCAGCACACTACCGGTTGTGATACAGCAAGCGAGATGATGGTTTCGTAAACGCCTGGACTTAGCCGTGGAATGTGAGGCGCTAAGGGGCGACCTTTCCACGCAGGGCTTTAGTTTGGCTCTTACGTTTTTTAGCATCCACGCGGCGTCGTTGTGAGGCCTTGGTAGGTTTGGTGGGTTTACGTTTTTTCTGCTCTACCATCGCGCCTTTGATCAACGCCTGTAAGCGCTCTAGCGCGTCTTCTCGGTTTAGCTCTTGGGTGCGGTAGTTTTGCGCTTTTATCACCACGACACCGTCTTTAGATATACGTGAATCAGACAGAGCCATTAAGCGGGCTTTGTACGCATCAGGCAATGATGAGGCTTGGATATCAAAGCGCAAATGAATGGCGCTCGATACTTTGTTGACGTTTTGCCCGCCTTTCCCTGCCGCGCGGATAGCTGTGAGCTCAATCTCATTGTCGGGAATCGCCACCTTATTCGATAGAATGAGCATTCAACCTCTCATGCATGAAGAAAGGGCGCAGTGTACACAGACTAAGGCCTGCGGCGCAAATAGACCGGCAGGCCAGAGTGGCTGAATCTGCGCGTTAGGGGAGATCAAACACCAGTGCTTGGCTGGTTTCGTTGCCCTTATTGCTAAAGGTTACGTGATGGATATCTTCAATCTTTGCGCCATCGCCGGGAGCCAGAGATGTCGTTTCAACGTCGAGCGTGCCCGCGACTTGATGTACATAAGCATGGCGTCCTGCCTCCAAAGGCAAGGTAACCGATTCACTGGGCGGTAGAATCAGCTGTAGCAAACGCGCATCTTGTTTGATGCGTAAGGTGCCATTTTCTCCGGCTGGGGTCGCGATGACGGTAAAGCCAGCCTGCTTACCAAAATCTTTTTGCTGATAACCCGGCTCCCCGCCTTGCTCATTGGGCTCAATCCAAATTTGTAGAAAGCGCAAGGCTTGGGTTGATGAGGCATTATACTCGCTATGATAAATACCGCGCCCAGCCGACATCAGTTGGAACTCGCCAGCCGGTAGGGTTTGTCGGTTGCCTTGACTGTCTTTGTGCTCTATTTCCCCTTCCAGCACCAGACTGATGATTTCCATATCACGGTGTCCGTGGGTATCAAAGCCTGCGGCGGGCGAGACGATATCATCATTGATCACACGCAGTGCAGAGAAGCCCATATGATGGGGATCGTAATAGCTACCAAATGAAAAAGTATGGCGGCTTTGTAGCCAGCCAAAGTTGGCCTGACCGCGATCGCTGGCATGACGTACTGTGATCATAATGCTTTTCCTCACTGATTCGATGTTGAACAGCGGTGACGCTGAACAATAAATGCAGTGTAGAAACAAAAACGCCGTGCGAACACGGCGTAACATTGAGCATCTTGTTCTAAAAAGCTGAATAACCCTGGCTTAAAAACGCACTACAAGGTTTTGTGTGGTCCAAAGCACTCATAATGGAACTGTTCGTCAGGCACGCCAAGCTCGCGAAGTTGCGCTTGAATATGGCGCATAAAGCCAACTGGGCCGCAGAGATACACCTGTACCGCGGCTGGGCTGAACGTATCGCTTACCGCAGTGAGATCCATCCATCCGGTATGATCAAAGTCTTGTCCAAGCGTATCCGTGGGTTGAGGTTGGTTATACCAAATGTGCGTCTGAATATGCGCGTGCTGACGCGCGAGGGTGCGGACAGAATGATTGAAAGCATGCAGTTTGCCGTTCTCGGTAGCATGCAGCCAAGTGACGGGCGCGTCATGTTCGGTCAGGCTTTCCAGCATCGCCAACATTGGCGTTACGCCCACCCCGCCAGAAATTAATACCACGGGTGCATCTTGATCCACGTTCAGTTTGAGATCGCCCGCTGGTGGGGTGAGCATCACAGTGCCTCCAACGGCCAACTCATCATGTAAGTAATTGGAGACCTGACCTTGTGGCTCCCGTTTTACCGAGATCTGATAATGCTGGCCGTTAGGCGCATGTGACAAACTGTATTGGCGAATTTATTGATGTTCAAAGCCGGTATGATTCACGACAATGCCAATGTATTGCCCGGCCGTAAAAGGTGCGACGGGCTGTCCGTCTTGAGGGGCAAACACAAAACTGGTGACCTGTTCACTCTCGGGGCGTTTTTCAATCAACGTAAATGCTCGCTGCCCTTGCCAGCCACCGATTTGGGCGTGGCTATCGTCATAAAGCTGTTGCTCTTTGGCGATAAATACATCCGCGAGCACTTGATAGGCTTCAGCCCACGCATCGAGCACGGCTTGTCCCGGCGAAAGTAGCTCATCAATGGTGGCCAATAAATGCTGACCGACAATCGGATAGTGCTCAGCTTGGACCAGCAAGCTGGTGTGTTTGTGAGCAATCTTCTCTACCGCACCCAATAAGGCAGGCAAGTTGTCAATGTTCTGTGCATAGGCACAAATCGCGTTAAACAGTGCTTCCCGCTGATCGCCATTTTGCTGATGGCGGAGGTTAAAAATGTCCTTTAACTCGGGGTGATGGTGGAACAGCCGTTGGTAAAAGTGGGTTGTGAGCTTCGGGCCAGTTTCGGCGAGCACAGGGGCAGTTGATTTAACAATATCAATGGTTTGTTGGCTTAACATTAGCGTCTCTATAAACATGTATATTTAATGCATGTTTTAAGTTGTATCTCAAATATATCTTTTAATCAATAGAAGACTTACAATTTGGCGTAGAAGCAAGAGGCACATATGCAACTAACCAGCTTTACAGACTACGGACTTCGCACGTTGATTTTTCTGGCCTCCTTGCCAGAGGGTGAGCTCACCAACATTACCGAGGTGACACGCTTGTTTGGGGTGTCGCGCAATCATATGGTGAAAGTCATCAACCGTTTAGGGCAGTTGGGATATATTCAAACGGTGCGCGGAAAGAACGGGGGGATTCGTCTACTGCAAGCGCCGACCGCGATCACGGTGGGGCAAGTCGTACGCGATCTTGAACCGTTGGAACTCGTCAATTGCTCGGTTGAGTTTTGTCATATCACTCCAGCGTGCCGCTTAAAAGAGCGTTTAGCGAAAGCCAAACAAGCCTTTTTAAAGGAGTTGGATGCATGCACCATCGATGCGCTTATCAACGACAATCGCGAGTTAATGATCCTGCTAACCCGCCCCTAAATGTGCAAGGACCGCACTAAGTAGAGCTTATGGCCAATTCCGCTTCAACACACACCGCCTCGACACCATCTGCTTCAAGTCGCAACAGTAAAAATCTGACGGTTCTGTGGGAGCTGATAGCGTTTATTCGTCCTTATCGCTGGCAAGTGAGTGCGGCCTTGCTGGCCTTAGTGTTTACTGCATCACTAACGCTGTCGGTTGGACACGGCGTTCGGCTTTTGATTGACCAAGGCTTTGCGCAGCAATCACTGGTTGAGCTGGGGAATGCGGTACAGTTTATTTTGCTGATCACGGTATTAATCGCGATCGGCACCTTTTTCCGATTCTATCTGGTGTCGTCAGTGGGTGAGCGGGTCAGTGCCGATATTCGCCAAGCAGTGTTTGAGCATGTGATTGGCTTGCATCCGAGCTATTTTGAAACCCATGGAAGTGGCGAAATCATGTCGCGGATCACCACAGATACCAGCTTGCTGCAAAATATTATCGGTTCCTCCTTCTCCATGGCGATGCGCAGTGCGCTGATGTGTGTGGGCGCCATCATCATGCTGTTTGCCACCAATATTAAATTGACCTTGATTGTGCTGGCCTCCGTGCCTTTTATTTTGGTGCCAATACTTATCTATGGCCGTCGTGTGCGGGCGTTGTCGCGGCAAAGCCAAGATTCGATGGCAGATGTAGGCAGCTATGCCGGTGAAGCCATCACCAATATTAAAACCGTGCAAAGCTTCGCGGTAGAAGATCACGCTAAAGCCGCATTTGGGCAAGAGGTGGAGCGTGCCTATCAGATTGGGCGCGAGCGCGTGAAACAACGAGCCATTCTTATTTCCGGCGTGATCGTGATTGTGTTTAGCGCCATTACTGGCATGTTATGGGTCGGTGGTCGCGATGTGATTCAAGGTACTATGTCAGCAGGGGATCTGGGTGCCTTTGTATTTTTCGCCATCATGGTTGCCTCTTCGATGGCTACCTTGTCGGAAGTGATGGGGGAGTTGCAACGCGCGGCAGGCGCGACGGAGCGCTTGGTGGAACTGTTGCACGTGCAAAGCCATATTCGCACTCCTTCTACCTCACCGATTGCCGATGCCCAATCACTGAGCAATGATATTCGCTTTGACGCGGTGCATTTTCATTATCCCACGCGTCCCCATCAAGCAGCGATTGATACGCTGAACCTTGTTATTCAGCCCGGTGAAGTCGTGGCGTTAGTTGGGCCGTCGGGAGCGGGGAAAACCACCGTATTTGAATTACTGCAACGTTTCTACGATCCGCAATCAGGCGCGATTATGCTGGGCGGACAAGATATCCGCAGCTTGTCCCCGCAAGCGTTGCGCCAACAAATGGCTCTGGTGCCACAACAACCCGCCCTGTTCAGCGATGATGTGATAGGCAACATCCGCTACGGCAGGCCAGATGCCAGTGAGCAAGCCGTGAAAGAGGCGGCGATTCAAGCGCACGCTGATGCTTTTATTCAGCAATTACCGGATGGTTATCACAGCTTTTTAGGTGAACGAGGCGTGCGGCTTTCGGGCGGCCAACGGCAGCGAATTGCGATTGCCCGCGCAATTCTTAAGGACCCACGGATTTTATTGCTCGATGAAGCGACCAGTGCCCTTGATAGCGAAAGTGAGCATGCGGTGCAGCAAGGCTTGGCGGCTTTAATGCGGGACCGCACTACCCTGATTATCGCCCACCGCTTATCAACCATTCAGCACGCTGACCGCATTGTCGTCATGGATCAAGGTAAGCTTGTTGATGTAGGCAGCCATACCGACTTGCTGGCACGCTGCCCGCTGTACCAGCGCTTGGTAAAACGGCAGTTTAGCCATGTCTCAAATAGCTAAGCGTTGTTTTCCAATTCTTTGATTTGTTTGTCAATCTTTTCTGCTTCTTCGGTGAGCAATGAATAACCACGGATGTCGCCGTTGCGCTGCGCCTGAAAGGCTTGTTGCTGCTTAGCTTCGTACTGCTTTTTAAGCTTTTTAACCGGATTCGGCTTTAAAAATGAGAGCATGTCGCGTCCTTTGTTGATAACTGACATGCTCCATTACGGTGTAAGGGTAGGCTTGGATGATAAGCGTCCTTTGTTTAGCGGCTCAAAGTGAGTGCGCGATAAAACCTTGTGCAGGAATGTCAGCGATTAATCATTAAAAAAGTCATCAATGATCGCTTGGTACTCTCCGGTGGCTTTCATGTCTGCTAACGCTTGATCTAATTGGTCACGTAGGGCTGATAACTCTTGCACTTTAGAGAAGGCAATGTAACTAGGGGTGTCTTCGATAGGATGGGGATTGATCTCGACAACATCCTTCATATCGAGCTGGTTAACCAGGGCGCGTGCGCCAAAATGGTTGCTGAGCCACAGGCGTGCTCGGCCACTTTCCAACATCCGAAGGCACTGTGGCGCGCGAGTCAGGCGGAAAACCTGATCGAATTGATTTTGCGCCAAGGCAGCATCCATCCGGCTGCCGTAACTGACTTGGTTGATCACGCAGACGGAGTAAGCGCCAAAATTGAACGATTGAATCGCATCTTCAGAGAGACTGACATCGGGGCGATGAACAAAGCGGATCCCTTGTTGAAATAAAACCTGCTGAGAGTAATCGAGAAACGCTTCGCGCTCAGGTGTTTTGAAAATGGTGAATATGCCATCCGCTAAGCCGGTTCGGACTTGATAGAGTGCTCGCGCCCATGGCAGCACTTCAATCTCGACATCGTAACCCAGCTTGGCGAAGGTTCGACTGACCACCCGCACCGCCACACCATCCAGTGAGCCATCCGAGGTTTGAATATAGGGAGGGTATTCTAACGTAACCAAGCGCACGGTTGACGTAGCAGCATGGACCATTCCGGCCATTCCCAACAGCAGTACTATCAACAGCACGCGTACAACAGGGCGTCGACATAAACTCAGCAAGGCTTAATCACTCTCAGTGAAAAGGTGTATTGCCTTAAGTTTAGCCAGCAAGCAGTAAGACGGGAGAAAATTTCGCTGAGCAAGGTACTGCGGAGAGCGGGATTAGCCAAGGCTGTCACTACAGGCTGTTGAACCGCAACGGTGGACACATGGAGCAATAAAAAAGGCGAACCGAGCGGCTCGCCTTTCGTTTATCAAGTTAGTTTTTAACTTGGTTATCTGTGACTAGTGGATTACTCATCCATATAGTTTTCAATGCTAGGGCAAGAACAAATCAAGTTACGGTCGCCGTAGACATTATCGACACGGTTGACTGATGGCCAGTATTTGCTTGCCTTGTTATGGGCAGATGGGAAGCAAGCCAACTCACGGGAATAGGCGTGAGACCACTCGTCTGCCATCAGATCCGCTTGGGTGTGAGGCGCATTGACCAATGGGTTGTCTTCCAGCGACCACTCACCGTCTTGCACCTTGGCAATTTCCTCGCGAATGGCAATCATGGCATCACAGAAGCGATCCAACTCTTCTTGGCTTTCACTTTCGGTCGGTTCAACCATCAGAGTACCCGCGACCGGGAATGACATGGTCGGCGCGTGGAAGCCATAATCCATCAAGCGTTTGGCGATGTCTTCTTCGCTGATGCCGGATGCCTCTTTGAGTGGGCGAATGTCGATAATACATTCGTGCGCAATGCGTCCGTTTTTGCCGCGATAAAGCACGGGGTAGTAGGGACGCAAACGCTCCATCACATAGTTGGCACTGAGAATCGCCAACTCGGTCGCGCGCGTCAGGCCTTGTTCACCCATCATAGCGATGTACGCCCATGAAATAGGCAAAATCGAGGCGCTACCCATTGGTGCAGCTGAGACGGCAAATTGGTCACCTTGCTCCACATGACCGGGGAGGAAAGGCGCAAGGTGCGATTTCACACCAATTGGCCCCATGCCCGGGCCGCCACCACCGTGGGGAATACAGAAGGTTTTGTGCAGGTTGAGGTGCGAAACGTCTGAGCCAATGTAGCCCGGTGTGGTCAGCCCCACTTGCGCATTCATGTTGGCGCCATCCAAGTAAACTTGGCCGCCAGCGTCATGCACCAGCTCGCACACTTGTTGCACGGTTTCTTCGTATACACCATGTGTCGATGGATAGGTGATCATAATGCACGAGAGTGCATCGCGGTGTTTGTCGATTTTAGCTTTCAGATCGTCAATGTCGATGTTGCCATCGTCATCGCAGCCAACTACCACCACTTTCATCGAAACCATTGCCGCGGAAGCAGGGTTGGTACCGTGGGCAGAGCTTGGGATCAAGCACACGTTGCGGTGACTGTCGCCACGGCTTTCATGGTAGCGCTGAATCGCGATTAAGCCCGCATACTCCCCTTGTGCACCTGAGTTGGGTTGCATGGAGATCTCATCGTAGCCGGTGATTTCACACAGCATGTCACGCAGTGATTTACCCAGTGTTTGATAACCTTTGGCTTGCTCCAATGGCACAAACGGGTGCAGGGCACCAAATTCTGGCCAGGTGACGGGGATCATCTCGGCCGCGGCATTCAGCTTCATGGTGCAGCTGCCCAATGGGATCATACCGTGGGTAAGGGAGAAGTCTTTGTTTTCCAACGCCTTCATATACCGCATCAGCTTGGTTTCACTGTGATAGCGGTTAAAGACGGGGTGCGTTAGGTATTCACTGGTGCGGCGGCATGCGGCAGGGATCGCGGCAAATTCATCGGCTTCAATATCGCTCGCCACGCTTTCTGCATTGCCTTGACCGGTGAGCGCGGTAAGCAATTGATTGACCTCTGCCAGCGTGCTCGCTTCATCGAAACTTATGCCCAGTTGGCCATCCAATTTACGCAAGTTAAAGCCGGCATCCTGTGCTTTTTGATACAAGGCGTCGGTTTGCTCGCCTGTGTTGAGCGTGACGGTATCAAAGAAGCTGTCGTGGGCAAGGCTCAACCCCGCCGCTTGGACCGATTTGGCGAACAGTGCGGTGAGATGATGCACTCGGCGGGCAATTTTCTTCAAGCCTTCAGGGCCGTGATACACCGCGTAAAAAGCGGCCATGTTGGCTAGCAAGGCTTGAGCAGTACAAATATTGGAGGTCGCTTTTTCACGGCGAATATGTTGCTCGCGCGTTTGCATCGCCATGCGCAGGGCTTGGTTGCCTTTGCTATCGACCGATACGCCAATCACGCGGCCGGGCATGGTGCGCTTGAGCTTGTCGCGTGTCGCCATAAAGGCGGCGTGTGGGCCACCGTAACCCATAGGTACACCAAAGCGTTGTGCTGAGCCAATCACCACATCCGCGCCCATTTCACCCGGCGCTTTAAGCAAGGTGAGTGAAAGTAGATCGGTGGCGACTGCGACTAGCGTTTTCTTGCTTTGCGCGTCTGCAATCAGCGTGCTGAGATCGCGTACTTCACCGGTGGTGCCCGGATACTGGAGCAGGGCACCGAATACGTCGTGCTGACTCAGCTTGTCCGCATGATCAACAATGATGTCATAGCCGAGGAAATTGGCGCGCGTTTTAATCACGTCCAGCGTTTGTGGGTGCACATCACTGGCAACAAAAAACGCGTTGCCTTTGTGCTTGCCGCCACGCTTACACAGGGTCATGGCTTCCGCCGCGGCAGTGGCTTCGTCGAGCAGCGACGCGTTGGCCAAATCCATCCCCGTTAAGTCCATCACCATTTGCTGGAAGTTCAGCAACGATTCGAGTCGGCCTTGCGAAATCTCGGGCTGATACGGCGTATAAGCGGTATACCAGCCAGGATTTTCCAGCACATTGCGTAAAATAGGCGGTGGGGTATGAGTGTGATAATAGCCTTGGCCGATCAGGCTGCGCTTAATGGTATTTTGCGCGGCAATGTCGCTCAGTTCCGCCAACATCTGGGTTTCGCTTTTGGGGTCGCTGAGGTTTAGCGGTTGTGGCAAGCGGATATCGGCAGGGACAGTTTCTTCAATCACATGCTCGAGGCTGGTGGCATTGATCGCCGCCAGCATCGCGCTTTGTTGCTGAGTATCTGGGCCGTTGTGGCGAGCGATAAAGTCATTATCGGCCACTAGGCTATCGAGTAAACGAGTATGCGTCATGATAGTCGTCCTGAATTAGTCGTCGATGGCGGCGGTGTATGCGTCCGCGTCCATTAGATGATCCAAATTGGTGTCGTCAGCGAGTTTAATTTTGGCAATCCAGCCTCCTTCAAAAGGCGCTTCGTTAACTAGCTCTGGGCTATCTTCAAGACCCTCATTGACGGCAATGACTTCGCCATCGACCGGGGCATAGATATCAGACGCTGCCTTCACCGACTCCACCAATGAGAAGCCTTCACCTTTTTCAGTACTGTCGCCAACCTCGGGCAGATCGACAAACACGACATCGCCCAGCAGGCCTTGGGCATGATCGGTGATCCCCATGGTCACCGTGCCATCGCCGTTGTCTTTGACCCACTCATGGCTTTCAGAAAACTTTAGTGTCGCGTCCATTTGTTACTCTCCTGCGTTTAATGCGAGCTGCTCAGTCGTTGAGCGATTTACAATGTAAAGTGAGGCGGTCTGTGGATGACGATACCGCCTCCTGTGTCTTCATAACGTACGTGTCAATGGTATTGGCTTAGTCGTTGCAAGACTGTTTATGGCTTCGCGCCGCCATTTATTGGCGATATAGCGGGAAGCGCGCGCACAGCTGTTGCACCTCTTTACGAATGCGTGCCTCGATATCGGCATTGCCCTCTGGCGCTTCGACTAAGGCATCCAGCACATCACCAATCCATTCTCCGATTTGGCGGAACTCCTCAGTGCCGAAGCCACGGCTAGTGCCGGCCGGTGTGCCAAGGCGAACGCCTGAAGTGATCATGGGTTTTTCGGTATCGAAAGGGATGCCGTTCTTGTTACAGGTGATGCCAGCGCGTTCTAACGCTTGCTCCGCTTGGTTGCCTTTTAGGCCTTTTGGACGTAGATCGACGAGCATCAGATGGGTATCGGTGCCGCCTGTAACAATGTCGCAGCCACGTGTTTGTAGAACCTCGGCCAGGACTTTGGCGTTAGCAACCACTTGATCAATATACAATTTAAACTCAGGCTCCAGCGCCTCACCAAATGCCACCGCTTTGGCGGCAATCACATGCATCAGTGGCCCCCCTTGCAAGCCGGGGAATACCGCTGAATTGATCTTTTTGTTGATGTCTTCGTGATTGGTGAGGATCATCCCGCCGCGTGGCCCACGTAAGGTTTTGTGGGTAGTGGTGGTGACCACATGTGCATGGGGCAGTGGCGAAGGGTGGGCGCCGGTGGCCACTAGGCCAGCAATGTGTGCCATGTCGACCATCAAATAGGCACCCACTTCATCGGCAATGGCACGGAAACGAGCGAAGTCAATATGACGTGGGATCGCACTGCCCCCGGCGATGATCATCTTCGGTTGATGCTCACGAGCCAGCACCGCGACTTCATCGTAATCAATTTCTAGGCTGTCTTTGCTCACGCCGTACTGCACAGCATTAAACCATTTACCCGATAGTGCAGGGCGCGCGCCGTGAGTGAGGTGGCCGCCAGCATCGAGTGACATGCCCAAAATGGTGTCGCCAGGTTGCAGTAGCGCCAGCATCACGGCGCCGTTGGCTTGTGCGCCCGAATGCGGCTGTACGTTGACATACTCACAGCTAAACAGCTGTTTGGCGCGGGCTTGGGCGATGGCTTCAACTTCATCAACGTGCTCGCAGCCGCCATAGTAGCGGCGGCCCGGATAGCCTTCGGCGTATTTATTGGTTAAGCAGGTGCCTTGTGCTTGCATCACGGCTTGCGAGACGATGTTCTCCGAGGCGATCAGTTCGATTTGTTGTTGCTGACGTTTGTGTTCGGCCTGCACTGCCGACATCACAGCGCCATCGGATTCCGATAAGTTAGTGGAGAAAAACTGCTCCAATTCTACATTCGGGTAGCTCGGTTTCATTGCGCTTTCCTTGTTGGCGATGGTGGCTAACAGGCCACGACGTTAATCGGGATCACATTGGTGGCGAGGCCACCTTGTGAGGTTTCTTTATATTTACTCATCATGTCGAGCCCGGTCTCATGCATGGTTTTGATCACGCTATCAAGCGAGACGTGGTGCTCGCCGTCGCCACCCATGGCTAATCGGGTAGCGTTAATGGCTTTGACGGCGCCCATGGTATTGCGTTCTATACAGGGAACTTGCACCAAGCCATCGATGGGATCACAAGTGAGACCAAGGTTATGTTCCATACCAATCTCTGCGGCGTTCTCAATTTGTTGATTACTCGCTCCCATCGCCGCGGCTAAGCCGCCAGCTGCCATGGAGCACGCCACGCCAATTTCTCCCTGACAACCGACCTCTGCGGCCGAAATAGAGGCATTGGTCTTGTACAAAGAGCCAATAGCCGCAGAGGTGGCCATAAAGGTACGGATCCCGTCTGGGTTATTGGGCGACACAAATTTGTCGTAATACGCAAGCACGGCAGGGATCACGCCTGCCGCACCATTGGTTGGGGCGGTGACCACACGACCACCGGCGGCATTCTCTTCGTTGACCGCCATGGCAAATAGGTTGACCCAATCATTGGTATCTGTGGGTAAGCCATGGGCTTGTTTATCGTGAATGGCGTCGTACATGCCTTTGGCACGTCGCTTAATGTTTAAACCACCCGGCAATACGCCACCTTGTTTAATGCCTCTATCGATGCACTCACGCATCACTTGCCAGATATGATCCAGTCCCTGGTTAACCGTGTCACGTGTGGCGCCACTATCGTGATATCGCGCGCGTGCCACTTCGTTAGTAAACATCAGCTCACTGATGGTCATGCCCGTTTTTGCACATTGGTCAAGCAACTCCGCCGCACTATTAAACGGGTGAGGAGGGACAAAATCTGTTGCCAATGCATCGGTTTCGCCTTCTTCCACCACAAAGCCACCGCCGACAGAGAAATAGGTCTTGCTGGCCAAACAGTCACCGGCTTTATCGTATGCACTGACTGTCATCCCGTTGGGGTGCGCGGGCAGTACTTGCTCATAGTGAAAGGCAATATCTGCCTGCCAATTGAATGGGATGTAGTGGCGTCCAGCAAAGGGGAGTTCGCCGCCGTTTTTGACCAGCTTGGTCATGGTATCGATTTCATCTGACTCTATGGTCGCGGGCATTTCGCCCATCAATCCCATCACACAGGCGACATCGGTGGCATGGCCTTTCCCGGTGAGCGCTAGTGAGCCGTATAAGTCCACTTTGACACGTTCGATGTCGGTCACTGAGAGCGTTTGTGCCGCGTATTGCGTAAAGCGTGCACAGGCCACCATCGGGCCTACGGTGTGGGAACTTGAAGGCCCGACACCGACTTTGAACAGGTCAAACATGCTGTGACTCATGGCCTGTCTCCTCAATCAGTAAGGTACGTTTTTGTCATTATTCATGCTGTCTTACATCGAAGATGTCGACATTGCTTCACGTTGCACTCAACAGTCGCGATCGATGAATACGCGCACTGTTGATTTAAACATTTTGTTAACGTACCTAAGCGTTCACTTTTCCGCAAAATAAATTTCCAATAAGAAACCTATGTTGTGATCCTAGAGACAAAACCTTCTCTTTTTAAACCATTGCATAACTGCGCAAACGTTTGCCTTTTTATCTTAAGCGAGGGTAAATTGCAAATCAATGTCGGTGAATGCTCGGGGGTTACTCGTCGTTCATTGAATAACGGGTAAATAAACAAGTGTGTAATGCTTTGTTTTTATGAGAAATAAAGTGAGGGGGCTCAGTTTGGGGTGAGCGTGATAGGTTGCCTGCTTTCACCAATTCGCTGGTTGCGTCACGTTTATGATACCGGTATTTTCCGATAGGAAACTTTTTTGTTAAAAGTGTTAAAGCGTCAAACATAGCGGGACAACCGATAGAGGCGAAAGCAAGGTGACAACAGACCAATCAACACAGGATGTGTATCCGTCGATGCAGGTTGAACGATCGCAACGTGAGGGTGAAACGCGCGAGCCCATTGCGCCATTGCGGCTGGGCCCGCGCTTAAAAGCAGTCAGGGTAGGACTTGGGCTTACGCTTGAAGAGGCAAGCCAACGGACTGGGTTGGCTCGCTCGACATTGTCCAAAATTGAAAATGAGCAGATATCCCCAACCTTCCAAGCGATGCAGAAGCTCGCGCACGGCTTGGATATCGATATTCCGCAACTGTTTGCTCCGCCAAAAAAACGGCAAGCAACAGGCCGGCGAGACGTGACGCTAGCGGGTCAGGGAAAAGCGCATCCTACCGGTACCTACGAACATGAGCTGTTGGCTACGCAGCTTAGCAACAAAAAAATGATGCCATTTAAATCGCGGGTCAGAGCGCGCGCGTTTGAAGACTATAGCGACTGGATCCGCCATGACGGCGAAGAATTTTTATTGGTGCTGGAAGGTAGCATCCAATTTTTTTCCGAATTTTACGAAGCGATCATCCTCAATGAGGGCGACAGTGTGTATTACGACGCTACCATGGGGCACATGTTGGCCTCCGTCAGTGATGCCGATGCACTGATCTTATGGGTGACCGCTTCCTAACCAACGACACAAATACATCGCTTAACGTGGGCAAGAGGCCCGCCGGCGCAATATGGAGTGAACAATGGCAGAGTTACTGACGACCCCGTTACACGGCTTGCATCTTGATATGGGTGCAAAAATGGTTCCATTCGCTGGTTATGATATGCCAGTGCAATATACGTTGGGCGTGCGCAAAGAGCACCTCCATTGTCGTGAGCATGCGGGCTTGTTTGATGTGTCCCATATGGGACAAATTCGTCTTCATGGCACGGATGCGGCAAAAGCATTAGAGGGATTAGTCCCGGTTGATGTACTGGATTTACCAGAAGGTAAGCAGCGCTATGCACTGTTCACTAACGAGCAAGGTGGCATTTTAGATGATCTGATGATTGCCAACTTAGGCGATCACCTTTTCTTAGTCGTGAATGCCGCCTGCAAAGCGCAGGATATTCAGCACCTGCGCGATAACTTGACAGGAGATGTGTCGGTCGAGGTCCTAGAAGATCGTGCTTTGCTGGCTCTACAAGGCCCCAAAGCGGCGCAAGTACTGGCGACATTCAACCCAACCGTAAACGATATGGTGTTTATGGACATTCAACCGGTTGAGATTAATGGCATTCACTGCGTGGTGAGCCGCTCAGGTTACACTGGCGAAGATGGGTTCGAAATTTCTGTCCCGGCTGAACATGCAGAAGCTCTTGCCAAAGCACTGTTAGCTTACGACGAGGTAGAATGGATTGGCTTGGGTGCGCGTGATTCGCTGCGTCTTGAATGCGGATTGTGTTTATATGGGCATGATCTTGATACCACCACTACGCCGGTTGAAGCAACCTTGATCTGGGCAATCAGTAAAGTGCGTCGCGCCGATGGTGAGCGTGCGGGTGGCTTCCCCGGTGAGGCGAAAATACTCGATCAAATCGCTACCAAAGCGGTGAGCCGCAAGCGCATTGGGCTGGTGGGCCAAAGCAAAGCCCCTGTCCGTGAAGGCAGCAAGCTGTTTGATGCAGACGATAATGAAATCGGCGTGGTGACCAGCGGCACCTTTGGCCCCACCAAAGGGATGCCCGTGGCGATGGGTTATCTCCCGCCTGAGTTTATTGCCCCCGGCACCGAGGTCTACGCGGAAGTGCGTGGCAAAAAACTGCCCATGACGGTCGAAAAAATGCCTTTTGTGCCGCAGCGGTATTATCGCGGTTAAGCCCTCCCTGAACGCATACGACGACGAGAAAAACGCAGCCAGAGATGGCTGCGTTTTTGTTGCAGGTCACGTCCACTTTTTAGGTGGCTGCGATCACTACGCCTCACTCAGTTGCTCAACCGCCTCTAGTGCTTGAGAGCCGTAAATCAATGACGGGCCGCCACCCATCACGATCGCGACGTTAATGGTCTCTACGCATTCTTGTTTGGTTGCGCCATGTTTGAGAGCGGCGGCCACGTGGGCACCAATACAGCCATCGCAGCGTGCGGCAATACCAATCCCTAGTGCAATTAACTCTTTGGTTTTTACGTCAAGATCGCCCTCAGCCATTGCCGCCCGGTGCAGCTGTCCGAATGCGGACAGGGTGTCACTGCTGTGTGCTTTAAATTGTTTATTGAGCGCCAGCTGTTGCTGATTGATTTCCTGATAGTTCTTCTTTGTCATAATGCCTCTCTTTTAATTTAGTTTTATCTAATTTAAAGGGTTTTGCGTGTTGATGCAATCTGTGTCTGCCGAGCCTCTACATTTGTCTAAAAAAGCAATCAGCTCGACGCTTTGTCGTGGGAAAAGTGAGGGGAAATAGGTTATTTATTAGATTGTCATTAATAGTTGTTCTAATTTAAAACAACACATTCAACCTTTTTACCAACATGCTCCTATGTGCTGTCACTGACGGAGGTCAGTATGAGTATTAAAAAGCGCTTACTCGTTGTCGTCCTTACAGGCGTTATCCTGCCCACCCTCATTATCGCTATTGTGTCACTCTATCAGTTTCGAACGAGTACATTACAAAGCTATGAGCAGAGCTCATACAAAGAAATGCAGCACATAGGCAATGCGTTTAAATTCTACTTAGAAGGGCTGGCGGCAAACGCCAAAATGCTGGGTAATAGCGACGCGCTTAAACGCTTGGATAGCTCAGTCACCAAATATATGGGCCCGACGAAAACCATGACCTCTGGGCAAAACAGCCCCGTCGAAGCACGGGCGTATGGTTTGTTGGAATCCATGGGGGACTCACGAGAGGATTTCGCCTATGTGTTTCTTGGGCTGAGCGATGGTGGGTACATTCAATGGCCACAAGGAGAGTTGGGGGATTATGACCCACGCCAGCGCCCTTGGTACCAAACGGGTCAGGGAAGTGGCAACAACCCAGTGCGTGTACCGGCGTATCAAGATGTGAACACTGGTGCACCTCTGCTCGATTATGTGATGGAGTTTCAGGCGCAAGACGGCTTGCGTGGTGTGATTGGTGTTGATGTTACGCTAGAAGCGCTGACAAATATGTTAGGCGACGTCACCCTCGGTGAGTCGGGCTATATTGTGTTGGTGGAAGACACGGGCACAGTGCTTGCGGATCCGAACAACCCAGACAATAACTTTGAGCCTGCCCGGAGTGTCGAAAGTGTCTACAGCGGTGGGAATTTTAGTGAATCACTTACCGCCGTCTCCTTTGCTGGCAAAGACTACTTTGTCAACCAGTACAAAGCACCGGAGAGTGGTTGGCGACTGATTGGTATTGTGCCGCAGCAAGAGGTACTCGGCCAAGTAACGCAATTGCAAACGGTGATCCTGTCCATCAGTCTGATCCTCGTGCTTGCATTCGGTGTGCTTGGCTACTTTATGATCCACCGTATATCGGCATCCATCATTGCGGTTAGCGACGGGCTGAGCGATGCCGCGAGTGGCGATGGCGATCTGACCAAACGTTTACCGGTGCGTGGCGAGGATGAGCTGGGCAAAACGGCGGGCGCGTTTAATCAGTTTGTGGATGTGATTCAAGAACTGATCATCGGTATAAAGGACAGATCGACCAAGCTGTCGTCGCATGCCGATCAAACCACCCAATTTGCGGAGCAGCTGGATGGTGCTAGTCATCAGCAGCGCTCAGGGCTAGAGCAAATTGCCACCGCGTTCCACCAAATGGTGGCCACGGCCAACGAGGTATCGCAAAATTGTAATCAAACGGCGGACTCCGCCCAGCAGTGCCAGTCAGAAGTGGACCGAGGCATGGCATTGATGAATAACACGCGTGCAGCGGTGCAAGAAATGGCCACCACGCTCAACGAAGCAGATAGCGCGATGGCGGAGCTCACCAAAGAGAACGACAATATCACCGCCATGCTGGATACCATTCGAGGCATTGCCGAGCAAACCAATTTGCTTGCGCTTAATGCGGCGATTGAGTCAGCACGCGCCGGGGAGCATGGACGAGGCTTTGCGGTGGTCGCAGACGAGGTGCGGGTGCTATCGCAAAAAACCACCAAATCAACCGAAGAGATCGATGAACTGTTGCAGGCCTTAACCCAACGCACCAACCAGCTCTCTGAAAAGCTGCAAGGCAGTGTTGAGCATTCACAAACCACCACTGAAGCGACGGAAGAGGCCTTGAGTGTCTTTGACACCATCCAAAGTTTGGTAGGACAAATTCACGACATGGCGGCACAAATTGCCACGGCGACAGAAGAGCAACACTCGGTATCGGAAGATATTAATCAGAATGTGACCAGTGTTTTGGAAGGTGCCAACAGTGCAGCATCAACGGCAGAGCAAACCAATGCAACAGCCGCCGAGCTGCGTGTGGTGGCCTCAGAGCTATCAGAGTTAGTTAATCGCTTTAAAACGGAAAAGGACAGTTAATCGCAGCGGGTGAAAACCGAGTGACGGCATAAAGCGGCGAGCCAAGTGCTCGCCGTTTTTTATAGGCGTGATTTGGCCGCTATGCGACCTCGACAAACCCCATCAGGCCGGTTTTCATGTGCTCAATAACATGGCAATGGTACATCCATCGGCCAGGATTATCGGCCACAAACGCTGCCTTGGCGTGGCCATTTTTACCCAACAGCACGGTGTCAGTGTGGAATGGCGTGACCGGTTTGCCATCCATTTCCAGCACAGTAAAGGTGTGACCGTGCAGGTGAATCGGGTGATGGTACTGGGTGACGTTTTTTAAATCGAAGATATAGGTCTTCCCACGTTCCAGTTTGGCGATCGGCTCAGGAATGTTGCCTTTGCTCATTCCTTCCCAAGCGCGTTTATTCATCAGCCAGAACTCGTGTTTCCCTTTGCCTTGTTTATCGGCCGGTGTGATGGCTCCTGCCCACTCAAACACAAAGTGGCGGGTTTCGGCGTTGGCTAAATCGATCGGCGTGACGGGATTGAGCGGCAAAGCGGGCAATGGCTTTTCTTCTAGATGAGAAGGCGTCGAGGTAAAGCTGGCGAGTAAGAAAGGAAAGTCACCTTTCATATGCATCACCTCGATTTTTTCGCCAGCGTTTGGTGCAATCAGGCCAATATCTAGCCGCATCCCTGGGGCTATCTTGTGCTCCTCTAGTCGGCGTGGTGTGGCAATCGGGTTACCATCGATGGCGATTATCCAGGCTTCTGCGCCGCGCACTTGAATCGGATAGGTGAGCGTATTGTCCACATTGGCTAAGCGCAGCCGTGTGGTCGCCTTTTCTTGCAGTGTGTATTCAGGGTGATGAATACCATTCACGGTGCCCCATTCACCGGGTGTCCCCATGCGCGCGCTGTAGCGTGGAATGGCGAGATCTTTCCAATGGCCTTGTCGGTCGAGATGCCAGTGCTTAAGTGTCAGTGTGTGCTCCTCACCGAACACGACAGGCGTGGCTTCCTCGACCACAATCGCGCCGACCAGCCCTTTACCCAACTGCACGACAGAGTTCATATGCGGGTGGTACCAAAAGGTGCCGGCATCCGGTGGGGTAAAACGATAGGTAAAGGTTTCACCGGGCTGAATAGGCGCTTGGGATAAGAAAGGAACACCGTCCATTTCAATGGGGATACGTAACCCATGCCAGTGAATGGTGGTGGGTTCGTTGAGGTTATTGGTAAAGTGAATCGTCACTGGCTCGCCTTGGCGGCAGCGGAGCGTTGGCGCTGGGATGTCGCCATTAAAGGCCAGGACGTCGGTCTGATGACCGGGAACCAACGCGGCCTGACTGGGCTCGGCGCTGAGATGGTATTCCCATTGCTCGTTTTCTCGGGACGCTGAGACTAACGAGCAAGCGGGTAGGGTGGAAAGGGCTGCCACCGCTGCGGTTGTTTGTAAGAATTGACGCCGGGAGAGGCCACGTGCGTTCAGCGATTCACCATTCATTCTTTACACCTGTTCAACGCGGTAATTGCGCAACAGTATACCTTGAAAGTTGATAGCTGAGAAAGATTATCAATTGTGATTGTGAGGGAGTTAAAACAGCGAGTGCTAAGACTCGCTAAGTCGTCATCTTATTGACGGTGAAAGGCTTCTAATCCAGGTGCTTGATTGATAGGTGGTAAACACTCGAACCCGGGTTTAGCGATGTAATACCCTTGAAAGAAGTCGACGCCCAAGCCAACCAGGCACTGAAGCTCGCCTTCTGTTTCAACGCCTTCGGCAATAATTTGACGTCCCAGTTCATGACACATAGCGACACTGTGGCGCACAATGGTTTGCTTGGTAACGTCAGTGTCAATATTCCGTATCAGTGCCATATCCAGCTTAATCATATGCGTGTTAATGCTAGCCAGCGCGGTAAGACCGGAATAACCGGCACCGAAATCATCGATTGCGGTTAAAAAACCTTGTGAACGGTAATAGCGAATAATGCGCTGAATATGGCTGTAATCAAGGACTTCTTCCCCTTCGGTGAACTCAAATAAGATCCGGTTGAGCGGAAAGTTATAGCCATTCGCCGCTTTCAGCGTGGTGCGGATACAGCGCTCTGGCTCGTACACCGCATTAGGCATAAAGTTAATGCTGAGATAACAAGGGATAGATAGTTCGGCCGCGAGTTTGACCGCCTTGATGCGGCAGGTTTGGTCAAATTGATACTGATTCTCTTTGTTGACATGCTGAAACACACTGCCCGCACCGCTACCGTCTTTGCCACGGGCAAGTGCCTCGTAGGCATAAATGGAATGCGTAGAGAGCTGAATAATGGGCTGGAATGCCATGGTAAAATCGAATGCGAGTGGCTGCGCATCCCTGCAGGCCTCACATTGTGTTGAAGATGCTGTCATAGAAAAGCGGTTGTTTAGTATGTCCTTGTAAAAAGGTTAATGGAGTTCTGGGCATAATGCGAATTAGATGACAAAAATTATGGGGTTTGCACGGTTTAAGGTGAATGCCTTGTGATGTCGACTCGACATAAACAGACAAGACTTGGTTTTAATATGCCAAAACGGTCTCTTTTTCATCATAAGTTGGCACTGGATATGCTTAATATTTAATCGGCAACGTTGGGAGTGTCATTATGATGGCGGAGAACGCGGTTATATAGGCGTGCCTCGAAAATGGATTTCCCGATATTTGCTACAAAATAGCCAGAATTGGTTTATACCTTAATAAGGTGGCTTTACAACCAACCCCAAGAGATGCCGGTTCAAGGTAGCTGGCCAGTGACAGAGGATGAACGTCATGCTTGCTGAAAAACGGGATGAAATAGACAACCCCCTGATTTGGCCAATACTCAGTATTCTAGAATCAACGCGACAAAGCTGGAAAGTGCACCACCTACTCGGTGAGCTGCAAAAAGACACCATGATGGCCCAGCTCGATGCTGACCCCCACCTTGATTTATTCAAACGCAATTTCTTGATAATGAATGCCTTGTATCAACTACAAGAAATGTTGTTGCCACAGCAATGGTTGCAGGTTGAGTCAATGGATATCCAGCTGCAATGGCGGGTTGGTAACAGTGGCTTTGTGGCCAAAGAAATTGATTATCAGGATCCGTTGCGTGATTACTACATGGACTGGAATAACTATGACGCCAGCCAAGATGACGTGAAAGAGCTGCTGTCGTCGTTTTGGAAGCACTATCAGCGTCATATTGGCAATGAGGCGCCGGGCGAGGCCATGTTGGAGCGCAATAAGGCGTTAAAAGTGTTGGGGTTGGATGAGAATGCCAGTGAGCATGAAATCCGTCGTCAGTGGCGCAAAATGGCACTGAAGTGGCATCCAGATCGGCCCGAGGGAGATGCAACCACCTTCCGAGAGATGTGCGAGGCTTGGCAAAGTTTGCGCTTATAAACAGTGTTCAGCAAGCAACAACAGGGTGTGAGATGACACCCTGTTGCTTGAACCACTGAAACGCATGGTGTTTTCGCGTGATATTTACGCGTTATTGAGCCCGCGGCTGCGCAATTCAAAAATCAGCTTTTCGGCACTGCATTCAAACTGTAGCTTGATGTGCGCGCGATGGCCGTCGAGCTGTTGCGGGTCAAAGTCATGCTTAACGGCAGGATTAATACTTTCTGCAAGGGCTAGGTATTGCTCGAAGCGTGCTTGCACCGCGTCGTTGCTGTCGCCGTGAATGGTCACTTCTGCTACTTCGTCGCCCTCAGAAATGATGTAACCTATTTCAGCGCTGACACCACATGCATCACAGGTGTCGGTTTGATTCTCTTTCATGGTCTTTCCCTACGTTAAAAGCAGCAGGCATAAAAAGTGTGCGAGTGGCCTGCTGTAAGTCGATACGACGATCTTTAGCAAAGTCTTGGTTGTGGCACATTGAGGCAGGTCAGGTTTTACGGTGTTTGTAGCACGGCTTATCGATATCAGCCAGGCACGGAGAAAAACATCACCCACTATGCGCGTCTATGCCAATAGTGGGTGAGTGTTATCAGGCGATGAGTGAAAGGATCAGTCCCAGTCTTCTTCCCATTGCACCAAGGTGCCTTTTGGCCAGTGAGTACCGATATCATGATACTCTTGCTCCAGCTTGTGGCGGCGAATTTTCAGCGTCGGCGTGAGTTTGCCGTTTTCAATACTCCAAGGTTCTTTAATCATCAATACGCCTTTGATTTGCTGGTGTGACTCCAGCTCCCCATTGATGGTATCAATCACCTTCTTCACCCGGCGCTCATAACGCGCGCGGTCAAAATGTGGAAAATGGTGTGGCAGCGCGAGCAGAATAGGCGCTGGCATGCCTGAACCGATCACACATAGCATCTCGGCATTAGAGAGCTCGAACAAACGCTTTTCAATCGGCACGGGCGCGACAAACTTACCTTTGGCGGTTTTAAAGGTGTCATTTTTGCGACCCGAAATACTGAGATATCCCTCGTTGTCGAGTTCACCGAGATCGCCGGTATGCAACCAGCCATCTACCAAGGTTTCTGCGGTGGCTTCTTCGTTTTTGTAATAGCCGCTAAAAAGCCCCTGACTTTTGACTAAGATCTCCTGATCGTCAGCAATCTTGATTTCAACGCCGGGACCTGCATTGCCTACAGTACCGATTTTGTCTGCTCTAAACGGATAATTGAGGGTGCTGTAGGCATAGCTTTCTGTCATGCCCCACGCCTCGGTAATGTGTAACCCAAGCTTTTCATACCATTGCAGCAGGGCAGGAGCGACAGGCGCCGAGCCACAGCCCAGCACGCGCGCCTGGTCCAACCCCAGATTTTTTGCAATTTTGCTTTTGATCAGGTTACTGACCAACGGAATGCGAAGTAGGAGGTTGAGTTTTCCGTCCGGCAGCTTTTCTTGAATACGTTGCTGGAACAGCGTCCAAAGCCGAGGAACAGAAATGAACAAGGTGGGGCGATGCATTTTGACATCTTCGATAAAGGTATCGAGCGATTCAGGGAAAGCGGTAGGGATCCCGCCCATAATTGCTGACCCCATGATATAAACCCGTTCAGTAATATGCGCCAGTGGGAGATAAGAGAACAAACGGTCATCAGGCTCAATGCCAATATGGTCAATCAAACGCTGAGCGGACCAGCAGTAGCCGCCATAACTTAAAATCGCCCCCTTAGGTAAGCCAGACGTGCCCGAGGTATACACCAAGGACATCACATCACTGTCTTGATGCACAGGGCGCTCATCTGATGCCTCATGGTTGGCGATCAAATCATGCCACTCGTAATGGCAGCTAATCGTGGGATAGGGAAAGGCAATGGTCTTTAAGCCTGGCATGTTTTCCAGTGAGGCGCTCAGGGCTTTACTGTCATCAAGCTTGCCTACAAACATGGCTTTCGATTCGCTGTGGGTCACCACATGGTCAATGGTGTCTGTCCCGGCCGTGGGAAATATCGGCACGCTGATATAACTGCCCATCATCATCGCTAAGTCGGCAATAAACCATTCAGCGCAGTTTTTGGAGATGAGCGCGACTTTATCGCCGGGTTTCAGTCCCATATCACGCAGTGCGGTAACCATGCGCAATGCTTGGTCGGCCACATCAGCAAAGGTGTAGTCATGGAAGCGGCGGCCGTGAATTTGGCGCAGAAAAACATGGCTTGGACGTTCATCGGCCCACCGCAGGATCTGATCGTTCGGTTTGATATGTGACATTGGACTTCCTCATTGTCGCAACGTAAGACTACGTTTAAACGTTATAATAATGTTAATTTAGTGATCAGGGGCGAGGAGAAGCAAGATAATCATTTAAACACGTGTTCAAATTATGACTGACGGCACTATTTGCAGTGATTTGCTTCGGATTTTTCAGTTTTTTCATATTCTTCTCAATAAGGTTTTTGGAAGTTTGATCCGCTTCAGCGTCTTGGTAAAGCGTTAGTGTCAGGCTGAGTGAGTCAGTCTGTACTATTTTAAAAGGGGCGGGACTTTTTCGTGAGTTAGCCTGACCGCGAGCCGAGTGGCGCGCGTGTCATCACAGCGCCAATGACGGCGATTGACGGGGAGAACAGATTACGCATGCCAAAACGCAGTAAAGCCCAAACACAGCAAACCATTGAGACTATCTTGGCAGAGGCGAAGCGGCAGCTGTTGGCGCTTGGTTATGAAGGAATGTCTTATACCACGCTCAGTGAAGCGACAGGCGTATCGCGCACCGGGATCAGCCACCACTTTCCCCGCAAGCAAGATTTTATGGTCGCATTAGAGCCTTTTTTGGTGGAGAGCCTGCGTACGCCCCTCGATACTCGCAGTACCATCAATGCGTTTATGAAAAGCTGGATGCAAGCGATGCATGCCGAGGGTGAGTTTAAAGCAACGCTAAAGCTTTGTTTTTATGTGTTAATCAGCGGAAAAGCCGATAATGGTGCCGCATTCAGATGTTTAAAAACACTACAGCAAGAGTGTGAACAACAAATGCAAACCGATTTAACGGTCGCTTTTTCGCAACTGTTGGGCGCCAGTGTGTTGTTATGTCGTCAGCGAGCTGAAACGAAATCCTAATGTCATGGCTATTATTGATCGGGCTATGGGGTGAGAGATGACCTTCCGTTGACAGACAGTCCCTGCGTTTTTTGGTATAGTTGTCATGCTTTCTAAGCAACACATGTATTTGGAGATAACCATGAACAATACCGACCATCCTCCGAGTCTTAACGGAGAAAAATAGCGACTGTTGGTATTGCTACATTTCATTGTTACCGACTGTCGTTGATAGTTGGCCCCGCCTGCTTTGTTTTTCTCCTCTCGCTGTTATACATCACTCTGCCCTGCTGGGCACTATGTTGTTGATGGTCGTTACCTGCTGCCAATCGGGAGATTCGCCATGACGGTAATGAACAACGCTTTTACTGAACCGACCACTTTTTCAAGGTCAGAAATCGTGGCTGCTCGCAATGCCTTTTTGCAATATGAGCTCAACAAGCAAGTTGAATTGCTCACGGTCATGCCCCATGAGGAGTGTATGGCTGTGCTGGGTCACTGCTCAGTGGCGCATGTCCACCAGCTGCTTGAGCGGTTATATGCGCAAGGCCACCAACGTCTAGCTCATCAATATGCTCTCAGCCTAGGGATGACGGGTCCACATCGCAGTCTACTCGCGGGCGTGGGGACTTGGATCCGCCGGAGACGTGCCCTGGTTACTTATTTTTCATTAGTGTTGGCTGTCGCTGCCGTGAGCTATCTATCGGTTTTATTTTTTGCCTAGTCTGTGCGCACTTAGCTTGATCTTAAGCAGTAAATTGTTGCGCAATTATGCTATTACTATAACGACAGTTGAATTATTCAAAAATATTTTAATAATGGGGTGACGGTAGTGAGCCGTGACCCTAATTCTGCCAATAAGGTAACCCTATGAGTGATGCACTGGTACTCGTTATTAATTCAGGTAGCTCGTCATTAAAATTCGCGCTGATGGATGCGCAAACTGGCGATGCTGTGATTTCCGGCGCTGGAGAATGCTTTGGGCGCGATGACGCGCGGATGAGCTGGAAAGTCGACGGTGAAAAAACCGAGAAAACCTTAAGTGCAGGACGCAACCACCACCAAGAGGCCATGGACATCATTGTGGGCCTTATCGAAAGCAACCAGTTGAGTGACAAACTGCAGGCCGTTGGCCACCGGGTGGTACACGGCGGTGAAACCTTCAGTCAAGCCACCTTGATAGACGATGCCGTACTGGCACAAATTGATGCACTAAAAGCCTTGGCGCCATTGCATAATCCCGCGCATGTAGTGGGCATCAAAGCGGCACGCAAAGCCTTCCCAAGCTTGCCGCAAGTCGCGGTTTTCGATACCGCATTCCATCAAACCATGCCGGAAAAAGCGTATCACTACGCGATCTCGCGTCAGCTCTATAATGATTATGGCATTCGTCGTTACGGCTTCCACGGTACCAGCCATTATTATGTGAGCCGTGAAGCCGCTAAATGGCTTAACCAAGCCCCTGAGCAAACCAACGTAATCACCGTACACCTTGGCAACGGTGCCTCTTTGTGTGCGGTGAAAGATGGCCAAAGTGTCGATACCAGCATGGGTTTCACGCCATTGGCGGGATTGATGATGGGCACACGCTGTGGCGATATCGACCCATCCATTTTAGAGTTTCTCTCCAAAAAAGGCCTGAGTACCGATGAGATCCATCATGAACTGCTCGACAAAGCAGGTTTATTGGGTGTTTCGGAATTGACGAACGATTGTCGAGGCTTGGTCGAGGCGGCAGAGCAGAGCCACAAAGGCGCACAATTGGCGCTAGAAATGTTCGCTTATCGCGTAGCAAAATACATCGCAAGTTACATGGTGCCTTTATCTCGCCTGGATGCGATTGTTTTCACAGGCGGAATTGGCGAGAACTCACTGCCAGTGCGTGAGATGATCCTCAAAGAGCTGGCCATTTTTGGCTATCAAGCGGATGCCGATGCCAACGCCGCCGCGCGTTTTGGTGCCGCAGGACAAATCACCACCCAAGCGTCACCGCTAGCATTGGTGATCCCAACCAACGAAGAGCTGGTGATCGCGCAACAAGCCATGGCAATGGCCTGATTGTCGTACCTTCCACCGTCTATGAAGCGAGCCTGCGGCTCGCTTTTTTATGTTAACTGGTCGCGCAAGAACCGGTGTAACGCCTTGACTGCGGGAGTGAGTTGTTGGCGCGACGGACATAATAGGTGGAGTGGAACCAGCTCGCCTTGCCAATCGGTGCACAAGGGCACTAACCGTCCTGCATTCAGATCCGCTTTGACATCGAGCGCCGATTTATAAGCGATCCCTTTTCCTGATAATGCCCATTGCCTTACCACGCCGCCATCATTGCTGGCGCGCCGCCCTGTCACACTGACTGCAATGTCTTCCTCTTGTCGATGAAACTGCCAACGGTTATAGCGCACTTCATTTAGCTCGTAGAACAGGCATTCATGGTGTTTCAAATCCAAAGGATGCGCGGGCGTTTATGCTGGGCTAAATACTCGGGGGAGGCCACGAGCACCCGACGATTATCTTTAACCAACGGCATTGCGATCATACTGGAATCGCTCAATACACCATAACGAATCGCGATATCAATAGGCTGGGAAAATAACTTGGCTTGTTCGTCGGATAACGACAGGCGGGTACTGATGTTGGGGTAAAGCGACATAAACGCATCAAGCAGCGGAAGGATCACGTCACGGCCCAAATCAGACGGCGCGGAAATAAGCAGCGAACCTTGGATCTTATCGGCGTTTTGCAGTTGTTGTTGACCTTGTTGTAGCAAGTCTAAGGCTTGTTCGCTGTAGCGCAGAAACTGCTCGCCTTGTTGAGTGAGTCGCAAACTGCGTGTTGAGCGCACAAACAGAGGGCTGCCTAACTCAGTTTCTAACCGTTTTATGGCGGCACTGGCAACGGCGGGAGACACATCTAATTGTCTGGCCGCGCCAGTTAAGCTGCCGTGTTTGGCCGCTTCGACGAAGATAGCCAGATCTTGAAGTGCTTTCATTATCAAAAAAATGTTGAAAGAGATGTCTCTGTAGCATGGTTTTTCTTTGTGGTGATTGTCAATAGGCTGATAGCCACTTACTAACACTATCACGCTCGACCACCACAAGGAGATCAGCATGTCTTTGTTTGATGATTACCAACAATCTGGGCTGTCGCTCGCTAACCGCATTGTCATGGCACCAATGACACGCGCTCGCACCGACCAACCAGGCAATATTCCTAATGCGATGATGGCTGACTATTATCGCCAACGCGCTAGCGCAGGGCTTATCGTGACGGAAGCGACGCAAATTTCTCCACAAGGGCAGGGATATAGCTTTACGCCAGGCATTCATAGCGACGCCCAGATCGCGGGCTGGCGTCATGTCACGGACGCCGTGCATGCTGAGGGAGGTAAAATCTTTTTGCAGCTGTGGCATGTGGGTCGTATGTCGCATCCCATTTTTCACGAAGACGGTTTGCCTGTCGCACCGTCGGCGTTATCTCCTGAAGCGAGTGTATGGATAGCTGACGAAAATGGCGGAAGCATGCGTCCGTGTCCTATCCCGCGTGCATTAGAAACCGACGAAATCCCACGCATTGTCGATGATTACCGGCAAGCCGCCTTGAATGCGGTAGATGCAGGCTTTGATGGTGTCGAAATTCACGCCGCCAATGGCTACCTCATCGACCAGTTTCTACGCTCGACCTCCAATCATCGCGATGATCAATACGGCGGTAGTCGTGAAAACCGGATGCGCTTTTTGGTGGAAATCATGGCAGCGATTAGCGAGGCGATTGGTGCGTCACGCACTGGGATCCGTCTGGCTCCTTTTATCACTGCGCGTGGAATGAACTGCCCTGACATTATTCCCACCATTCTTGAGGTGGCAAGCCATGCCAATCAACTGGGGCTTGCCTATTTACATCTTGCCGAAGCGGACTGGGATGATGCGCCCCAAGTTGATGATGATTTCCGCCATCAGCTACGCGCGCGGTTCGACAATGCAATCATTGTGGCCGGAAAATACGACCAACCTAAAGCAGAGAGCTTAATTGCTCGCGAGTTGGTGGATTTAGTAGCATTTGGTCGTCCTTTTATTGCCAACCCGGATTATGTCGCACGTCTCCAACATGGCTGGCCACTGGCTGAATTTAACCCTCAGACCCTGTTTGGCGGCAACGAAGCAGGCTATGTCGACTATCCCAACTACTCCATCTCCCCCAACTATCGCACAAAGTGAGGACATCATCATGACAATACAAACGTTACCGACAGAGATGCATGCGGTTGGTTATCGCTTTGCGCACCCGATAGAAAAGGCCACATTGGCTGACATCATTTTACCCACGCCGATTCCTAACGATGATGACTTACTGGTGGAAGTGAAGGCGGTTTCTGTTAATCCTGTGGATGTCAAAATCCGCGGCAACGTCGATGCACCTGAGGGACAGCATAAAGTGCTGGGGTGGGATGCGGCGGGAATTGTACGCCAAGTTGGTCGCCATGTGACGGGGTTTCAGCCCGGCGATAGAGTGTGGTATGCCGGCGCGCTCGATCGGCCCGGATCGAATGGTCAGTTCCAATGTGTGAATGCAAAAATAGTGAGTGCCATGCCTAAAACACTGTCCTTTGCTGATGCGGCCGCTATGCCACTGACTGCACTTACGGCGTGGGAGTTACTGTTTGATCGCTTAAAGGCCGGACTTGAGCCAGAGTCGAGCACTTTACTGATTGTGGGTGCAGCAGGCGGGGTGGGATCGGTGTTAACTCAGCTTGCGAAGCAACTGACGTCGTTGACGGTGATCGGTACTGCGTCGCGACCAGAGAGCCAAGCGTGGGTGAAAGAAATGGGCGCCGATCATGTCATTGACCATGCGAAGCCCTTACAGCCGCAGCTTGATGCGTTGGGAGTAGAAGCGGTAACCCATGTCGCGAGTCTTAATCATACCGAGTCGCATTTGGAGCAGCTGGTAGATTGTCTGATCCCTCAAGGCAAACTGGCGTTGATTGACGACCCGGAACAGCTCGGTATTCGAAAGTTAAAGAGTAAGTCGATTTCGTTGCACTGGGAGTTCATGTTCACCCGCAGTTTGTTCTCGACCGCTGATATGTACCAACAACATGTGATCTTGGCGAATGTGGCTAAATTGGTTGACCAAGGCGTGCTCAAGTCCACGGCCTCTCATCAACTAACCGGGCTTAATGCAGCCAATTTAATCCTTGCACATCAAGCCGTAGAAAGTGGCCGAACAATCGGGAAATACGTCATCGCTGAACACTAACCTTCCTTGCTTGCATGAAGCCTTATGTGATCCGTTATAAGGCTTTTTGTATATAATGGTAGACAAAGTGCATCGATTTTTGATTTGATGCTCGAAAGATAAAAAAAGATTGGTTAGGTATGAAATTGTATAACGTGATTAAGGCTTACTTACTGGAAGCCATGATTCTCGGAGGCGCGTTCGCGCTAGGCGTGTGGCTAACCCTTTCAGGCTATTTGCTTCATTAGTGATGGTGAACGTTGGCACACTAAAAAGGGCTTTCTTTGCTTAATTCATTGCAGATTTCCACGATGGCGAGTGACAACCCTGAGCGGATCACCTGCTGTTGGCGCTGCAGTTGTAGCTGATAGAATTCTATATCGACGTCATCTTCCGGCGGGCCAATATCGAGCGAAAGCATGCCCATCGTATTCGCTTTGCGCAGCTTTTTGACGGCATCGAGTACCTTAGGATCGGTAAATTGGTAATCGTCGGCATCGTTACTCAGTTGGTTTTTAAGTTTAATGATCTGTTCAATATCGTGATAAGCGTCATCTGATAACACGCCTAGACCAAACAAGAGTTTTAATCGCACAGAAAGATCACCCAGCGGCCCAGTGTCGTGCAGTAAAGGCCCCACCACTGATTCCACCGCAAAGTTATCTTTGCGAAAAACCCGCTTGATTAAGCCATCAATAGCTGTCTCAAACGTATCCACCGCGGCAACAAAAAAGCCACGCACGGTTGGCGCTTGGTTTAATCGTTCAATGATGTCTGTTTCGTCGAAATTTTCTGCCATAGACTCAATACTGCTTATTGTTATAACGGGGGAGCTAAACTCCCCCTGTAAAATGCGCGGTTTACAATTGCTGGTACAGGGTGTTAATTGCCTCAACTTCAGGGCTTTCCTCTGCCAAGCCGGTGTATGTCGCTAGCGTTTTTCTTACGCCCACCTCAGCCAATGAAGCTTGAAGCTCTTCAGCTTGTGGATCGGTGTGATTGGTGTATTTCAATGCTGCGGCAATCCCTTTTAATAGGGCTCGGTTATCTGTGCCGTACTCTATTGTACCCAGTAATGGCTTGATAAGCCTATCGTTCTGACTTAGCTTTCGGATAGGCTGGCGACCAACACGATCGACCTCATCAACCAAATAGGGGTTTGAGAAACGCCCCAAAATTTTCTCGATGTACGCTTGGTGAGCGGCGCGGTCAAATCCGTAGCGTTGGATAAGCACTTCGCCGCTTTCTTGCATCGCTGTTTTCACCAAATCACGGATTTTCGGATCGGTAATGGCTTCACGAATGGTGCGGTGGCCGCTCAAGCAACCCAAATACGCCGTGATGCAATGGCCCGTGTTTAAGGTGAAAAGCTTACGCTCGACGAAGGCCATGAGATTTTGTGTCTTCTCCATCCCTGCAATATCTGGGATTTCGCCTTTGAACTGTTGTTCATCCACAATCCACTCGCTGAAGCTTTCTACCGTGACCTCTAAGGGATCATCGTTCGCCGCTTCCGCCGGCGGCACAATGCGATCAACTGCGGAGTCGACGAAACCAATCAGTGCGTCTGCTTTCTCATGTAATGCGGGGTCAAGGTGCTTATAGACTTCGCCTTTGAGATGCGACGTACCACGGATCATGTTTTCGCAGGCAATAATGTTTAGTGGGGCCTCATTGCCGGATGCGAAACGTTTTTCAATGCCGGTGGCGATGGTCTTGGCAATAATATCAAGCACATTAGGGCCAACAGCCGTGGTCACTAAATCCGTTTTTACGATTTTATCGATAACATCATCACTTGCCGAATTGACTGCCGTGATATGAGAAACCGTGTCGATATGGCAGTCGTTACCTACCACTTTGACGTTGTAGCTTTGTTTGTGACTGAGTTGGTCAATGAGGGGCGCATCGACATCGGCAAAGGTGACCTCGACATTGGCATCCGCGAGCAATTTTCCGATAAAGCCGCGGCCGATATTGCCGGCACCAAAATGAACAGCATTTTTCATAATATTTACCTCAAACTAAAAACGGTGGTGATGAGAGGCCACCGAGGTGGCCTGCTTATTGGGTTGATTAATGGGATGACGTCATAAAGGTGACGCTATCATCACTCAATAGATTGAGGATCTCGTCAATACTGTCAGTACTGGTGAGAATATCTATTGCATCAGGCTCATCTAACGCATTAGTAATGGCGGTAATTACTTGAATATGTTCATCGTTTTTGGCGGCAATGCCAATCACCAACTTAGCGATATCCTCTTTGTCGTCGGTGAACTGCACACCCGATGGATACTGACATACCACAATGCCGGTTTGCTTGACCCCGTCTTTTGCTTTAACGGTGCCATGAGGAACGGCGATCGACTCCCCGAGGTAAGTGGGGGTTAATGCCTCACGCTCAAACATCGCGTCGACATAGCTAGGCGCTACGTAGCCAAGTTTGACAAGTTGCTCACCGGCAAATCGAATCGCTTCATCCTTGTTTGTGGCCGTTAAGCCAAGATGAATGTTTTTACGCTGAAGTTGAAAAGCAGGTGCCGGGGTTGGCTCGAAACTGTCGTCATTTGCCGCCGTCGTCGGAACTTGAAGCACTTGTGGATCGTTGGCGGCGGGATACTGTGCGGCGAGAATTTGGGTAACCAACTGGCCGTAAACATCGCCGTCTAAAAAGTTATTGAGTGAAATATGGTGTGCGGTTGGCGCGTGAGTGCGCGCACGCTCGGTCAGATCTTTATGCGTGATCACAATCTGCGCATCCTCAGGCAGGCTATTGACCGCAATATTCGTGACACCAATATCTAAGCCTGCATTTTGCACTTTTTTGCGCAGCAAGCTGGCACCCATGGCACTAGAGCCCATGCCAGCATCACAGGCAACTAAAATATGCTTTACGTCAGCAAAGTTAACTGTGGCTTTAGGCGCAGAAGAGGGGGCGGAGGTGCTTGCTTTAGCGCCTGATTTCATGTCTTTCATTTTGGCGGTCGCCTCATCAAGTGAGGCTTCGTCACCTTCACCCTCTGTGCTTTTCTGTGTTTTCATCAGTAAAGCGGCGACCACAAATGACACGCTGGCTGCGGCAATAATTGAAGCCAAGACGCCGACAATTGAGCCTTTTTGCGTCATTAACAGCACAGCAAAAATAGAGCCTGGCGAAGCGGGCGACACAATACCTGCATCAAACATAGTGAGAACGAAGACACCTGTCATACCACCCGCAATCGCGGCAAGAATAAGGCGTGGATTCATCAGAATGTAAGGGAAGTAGATTTCGTGAATACCACCGAAGAAGTGAATAATGGATGCACCGCCCGCGGTTTGACGTGCGGTGCCTTTACCAAACACCATGTAGGCAAGCAAGATGCCTAAACCGGGGCCTGGGTTTGCCTCAATGAGGAAGAAAATAGACTGGCCAGCCTCTGAGGCTTGCTGGATCCCAAGTGGTGAGAAAATACCGTGGTTGATCGCATTGTTGAGGAAAAGAATCTTAGCAGGCTCAACAAAGATAGAGGTCAGTGGTAACAGGTGTGCTGAGACCAAAAACTCCACACCTGCCGCGAGGCCACTGGATAAGAGTTTTACGAACGGGCCGATAAGGAAGAATGCGATAATCGCGCAAAGCATACCGATAATGCCGGCGGAGAAGTTATTCACTAACATCTCAAACCCGCTTCTCACTTTGCCATCGACATAAGCATCGAATTTTTTGATCGCCCAGCCGCCGAATGGACCAACCATCATCGCGCCCATAAACATGGGAATGTCAGTCCCGACAATCACCCCCATGGTGGTAATTGCACCGACAACCGCACCGCGTTCGCCGCCAACAAGTTTACCGCCGGTATAGCCGATCAGCAGTGGTAGTAGGTAGGTAATCATGGGGCCGACCATGGCCGCCAATGTCTCATTGGGGACCCAACCGGTCGGAATGAATAGTGCAGTAATAATCCCCCACGCGATGAATGCGCCGATATTGGGCATCACCATATTCGAGAGGAAGCGACCAAAATTCTGTATCTTGATCTTGGTGTCAGATGATATCATAACAATACCCCGTTTGATGTTCTCATTGAACGTGTGTGGTAGAACGGTTCGCCAAAACCGTCTGGCTAGTAAGTACCCAGTCAATTTACCACATATTTTTTCGAGAGAACTGATAACGGGGATTTATTGACTCAACTCTCATTATTCACTTCGCAACTATATGTTAGTCCAACACCTGTCACAGAAATAACATGTAAATTTAGCACAAAACACAAAAAATAAAATTGTCAATAAAATCTATATCGATGTATATCACATTTGTGATTTTTGGTTTATAAAATATATAGTGATGTAGATCACTTTTTATTTTTTTAGAATAGTGAAATAAAAAACTAGAGTGATAAATATCACACTACTAGTCTGGTCAATAATGATTCATCAAGTGATAAAGATCACACTTGTATTTTTATTACGAATAAGGTCGGTGTCGTGTGAGGTAGAAACCAAGCTCAATCGCGTTGAGCCTGGTGAGTTAAAATGCCAAGGTAGCCATTACAGACAAGAGAGTTAATACGCTCCTGCGCTGTAGATAAGCTCGTAACTGTGGCTGTAGATCTCCAAGATATTGCCAAATGGGTCTTCCATATAGATCATGCGATAGGGCTTCTCTCCAGGATAGTAATAGCGTGGTTTCTCCATACGTTTCTTACCACCCGCCTCAACAATACGTTCAGCCAGTGCTTCAACGTTAGGATCTTGCACGCAGAAGTGAAAGACGCCCGTTTTCCAGTACTCGAAATTGTTGTCAGGGTTTTGCTGATCTTTGAATTCAAATAGCTCGACACCCACTCGGTCACCGGTTGATAAATGGGCAATACGAAAGCGCTCCCAACCTTGACCAAACACATCGGTACACATCGCTCCAATTGCACTATTGTCTTCGATAATCTCGGTAGGTGTCATAATGAGATACCAGCCAAGCACTTGCGTGTAAAATTGAACGGCTTTGTCCAAATCAGGTACCGAAATACCAATGTGTGAAAATGTACGTGGATAAGGGGTTGGCATGCGTTGCTCCTTCTAAGATGACGTTGTCAGTGGTTGCAAGCATGAGGTATCACAAACATAATGTTAAATTATGGTTTGCAATAGTTATGATGACAATTTGTTATGGTTAACCCTGTTTGGCTGAAAACCTTTTGCACCCTGGTAGATGTTGGCAGTTTTACCAAAGCCGCTGATAAGTGTTTTATGACCCAATCAGGCGTCAGTCAGCACGTGCGAAAGCTCGAAGATGCTTTATCGACCACCTTACTGATTCGGAGTAAAAAGGGTATTGTCACGACGGAGGCTGGAGAGCAACTCTATCGTCAAGGAAAAGATGTACTACAAACACTCGATAACCTAGCCGTTAACATCAGCCAGGATCCCGGTTATGAAGGGGAGGTGCGTCTTATGTCGCCGGGAAGTGTTGGTCTCCGTTTATACCCTCATTTGCTCGATCTCCAGGTGACGTATCCGACACTTACGATTAACTATCGCTTTGCGCCAAATGGCGATATTCATAATGCCATCTTGAACAACACCATTGATATTGGCCTGACAACCGCATGTCCCGTTAATCCAAATATTCAGTCTGAACCCATCGGGGAAGAGCCGTTGTTGCTGGTGACACCGCGCCATGTTAGATCCCCGACTTGGGAAACACTCTGCCAGCTAGGATTCATTGATCATCCAGATGCGAGGCATCACGCCGAGTTATTACTTGGAGCGAACTTCGAGCAATACCAAACGGCGCAGTTGCGCCCCATCAAGCAATCTGGCTTTTCTAATCAAATTGGTCTTATCTTACTACCCGTTGCACGCGGACTCGGCTTTACCGTGTTACCCGCCAATGCCGTCGCCGCTTTTGCGCAACAATCGGCGATCAAAGCTCACCATTTACCGACACCGGTCAGTGAAACCCTATACCTTTCTTCTCTTGCCGGACGCGTGCTGCCCCAGCGCGCGATCAATATTTCAAACGTTATTAAAGAGCAGGTCAGTGATTCAATTGGCATGCATACATAATAAATGCGAAGAGTGACTTCATAACTAAGTGACAGTGTCACGTTCTGCGCGTGGACGACGCTTCTCCTGTCTTCTAATCTCTAAGAGTGCAAAGATAATCTGAGGTGGCAATGTGACGAGATGGTGGATATTAATGGTTTGCTGGTTGCCGTTGAGTGCGCTGGCAAACACACTGACTGTTGCATACCGCGATCATACGGGCGCGATGTCATCCGCGACCAAAACGATCGTCGAGCAGGTTTTTAACGCCGTTGACTCAAACATCGAACTATCTTGGATAGAAATGCCGCTAGCGCGAGCGGAGAATGCACTCGCTAAAGGGATCATTGATATTGACTTTGGTCGCACGCGATTGGTCTACCAAGACACGCCTCAGGTGCTTTATCCCACAGAATCACTGTTCTCCGTTGACTATTATTTGTTTGGGCACACGTATGTGCTTAATCCTGAAGATTATCAACGTGTGGTGGGGGTGATTGGTGATCAATTGGCGCTGATGATTGCGGATAGATATCAGTGGGATATGGTGCCCGTAAGAACTGAACGGGCTGCGTTAAACATGGTGAATAGTAATCGTGCACAGGCGATGGTGGGCTATGTGGGCATCGCAAGTATGCTCGAAAAAGAGCAACTGACGACCGTACGCATGGCAGACAGTCCTGTCGAATCCATTCCCATTTATTTGGCGATTCATCAGCGGCATCAAGCTCTTATTGAGCCACTGAACGCTAGTATACGCAAAATGAAAAAGAGCGGAGAAATAACCGCTCTACTCGAAAAACACGGCATCCCTCATTGAGATGCATTTTCTATCCGAAGTTTCTGCTCGCGTACTTTACGACGCAATAGCTCCGTATAAATTGGTTGTCCACCAAGCAACTGTGCGACCAAGGTGGCACCGAGGGTGGTGATGATTAACGGCAAAATCAGATAATAGTTGTTGGTCATTTCAATCACCAACAAAATACCGGTAATCGGCGCGCGCACGGTCGCGGCGAACAGAGCGCCCATGCCCGCAATAGCAAACATACCCGGCTCTATCCCCATCTCAGGGTACATGTTGGCAACCACTAACCCATACACTGTGCCTAACAAGGTCCCTAGCGCCAGCATGGGTGCAAAAATGCCCCCAGGCGCACCCGAGCTAAAGCAAATCACTGTCAGTAATGTGCGTGCCATAAAGATAAACAGCAGGGCACTGATTGAATAATTGAGGGTGACGAAATCTGGCACTAAATTAATGCCACCATGGGTCAGCTCAGGCGCATAGATAAGTAGTAAGCCAAAAAAGCCGCCTAACGTGGCACCCACTAACCAGATCCGTTTTTGGCTTTTCTGATAAAAGCGTTGGAAAAAATCCTGAAAGCGCATAATCAGAAAATTAAACAGTACGCCAAATACCCCAAAACAGCAGCCCAGAACGAGAAAGAACCACAGCGAAATAAGTGGCGGCGTTTCGTATTGTGGTAATACAATTACCGCCTCTTGGCCATTGATATAGCGAAAGACGATATCGGCCATAATCGCAGCAATGATCACCGCTTTAATTGAAATTAAGGTATAGCGAAATTGTGGTCGCATTTCCTCAACCACAAACATGATAGCCGCCAGTGGAGCATTAAAAGCCGCCGCCAGCCCCGCTGCAGCACCGGAGGCGAGCAAGGTTTGGTTACTGTTCCTGTCTTTGATGCGGCAGGTATCGGTGACCATTCGGCCAATATTGGCACCAATTTGCACGCTTGGGCCTTCGCGGCCGAGAATCATGCCAGAGCCTAACGCGCCTAAACCGCCAAAAAATTTCACCGGGATAACTCGCCACCATCGTGTGGGGCGAATGCCTTCCATCGCGCCCTCAACCTCTGGGATCCCCGAGCCTGCCGCTTCAGGGGCAAAACGATGAACAAGCCAATAGCCGAGTAAGGCGAGCCCCGCGCTAATAAGAAACGCGAGCACACCCAATGGAATCATCGAGTTGATGTTACTGTCTAACCATTCGGTTCTGGACTGAGACAGTGAGTGGATGGCGAGCTCGAAAAGGGTGACTACCACGCCGCCTAAAAAGCCAATGACTACCGCGAGTAAAAGGATAGAAACGGGCGTTTTGTCGCGAGACCATAATTTATCAAAGAAAACACTAGATTTGTAAAAGATGGCTCTCTTTTTGCCTGTTTTACTTACAATTTTCATCTGTGTGAACGCAAAGTGTGAAAAGAAAAGTGACGATGTACGGTGGCACAACTTCCTACGCCAACATCGTGCTGGGAACGTCCTATTCCCTGAGAGAACGCATTTATACTACGCCAATTAATGGAACATGCAAGCGCTCGACAGATACTTCATTGTCCAGTGATAAAGACAAAACCCGCGGGAGTAAGCGATACACTAACGAGGCAGCCGTAAGCGAACATTTTTATACGTTTTATCGGTGTGCACCGTATTGTCAGCCAGCGTACCACCTTCGTCAGCGCCAATAATTGATTTGAATTAGATCACAGTTTGTTGCGCTGAAAATGTCCGCAGCCGCTATATCGGATCGGTAACCGTGGTGTGGCCATGCCAAAGCAGCAAAGGCATGGCCATCGTCATTGGTTTAGCGGGGCGTCATTGGCCTTGAATAGCGGCAAGGCTATCGCCGATCGCTATCAGGCGATCCAAAATACGCTCACCATCGACGCCGATGCCGTTGTGTTCGTACTCGTTGGTCATCCACGCTTGGCTGTTGGCAATCTTCGCCAAGGTTTGGCGGGAGTAATCAAACTCAACAAACATGTCATCCACATAGGTGGCACAGGCGAGCGGCACCGTGTTGTGCTTGAGCACCTCGAGATCATAAAGCGCCGGCCAATCGGTTTTTTCCGCCAACAACATCGCGGCCTCTCTGAGTGGTTTGAGCGTGGCAAGTTGATCAAACATCCACGGATAGACCATTTCGCCGGTAAACCGGAACGGTTGATCGGGCTGATAGTGGAACTGCGGGAATTGATCACGCACCCGATGGGCTGACCAATGCGAGGCCTGCTGCTGGCAGTAAATCGATTCATGCAAAATAGCGTAGAAAGGGTTGGTTAAATACCCTTGTTCTGCCTGCATCGCATCAAGGAATGGATAGCTCAGCACACGCTCGCCATTCACCTCAATAAAGGCTCGTTCCAATAAATAATAAAGCGGCAGCCCCGCATGACCGCGGCCGAGATTTAGGCCAATGGTCTGGAACTGCTCCACCGTAAACGGCTGACCGTTTGGCAGCGTCACCGCATTGTTTTGCAAATACTGGGCAATCTCGTGGCAGCGGGCTTGTGCATCGGGGAACTGAGCGAAAAACTGCTGGTTCTTATCTTCCACGCGCTGATAGGTTTTTTGGTACACCCTATCGGCATGTCCTTCAATCGGCGGAATACCGCCGGTGACAAACGCACGCGATAGCGATTGCGGAAAGAAAGATAAATAGGTGAGCGCACAGAACCCACCAAAGCTTTGACCGAGGATCGCCCATTGCTTGATACCTAACGCCTCACGCAAACACTCGGCGTCTTTCACGATGCTATCGGCACGAAAATGCCTCAGATAGTCCGCTTGCTCAGCGGCAGTGAGATGGGCAAGCGTTTGGTGATTCACCGGCGAGCTTAAGCCCGTGCCGCGTTGGTCGAGCAACAACACGCGGTAATCGTCTAATGCCCGTTTTAACCAACCGCTCGCGCCATTAGGGCGAGGCGATTCCATGCCAGGTCCACCTTGAAAATACACTAGCCAGGGTAACGCTTGCTCATTTTTACGCGTATCGACGATTTCGCGGGCGAAAATCGAGAGCGAGGGGCTGTTAGCGTCATTATGATCCAGCGGCACATCAATATGATGGCTGCGATAACGGAGATGGCGATCCCATAGATCTTGCATGGTAATTCCTTTACAAACAAAAAGATGACGCGAGATAGATTACCAGAGATGGTGATGAGCAGCGAGCGCGTTTCATCCAAGCAACCTGCTATATTTTTGTGATGCTCATCACCTTTCTGTTTACTTAGCCTGCTAACTATTTTATAGTGTCTGCCTGGTATTACTTAGCCTGCTAAGTATTTTCACGATGGAAGGAAAACTCGATGACATCGCCCAATCCCGAACACATGTCTATCGCTGAGCACTTAGGGCGCACGGCGCGATTATGGCGCCGTGTGGCGAATTCAGAGCTTGAGCCTCTGGGGCTGAGCTATCCACGTTGGAGTGCGCTTTGGATGTTGCGCCGATTGGGGGATGGCATCAGCCAAAGTGAATTGGCACAGGCGCTGGAAATTGAACTGGGCTCTTTGATGCGCACGTTGAAGCATTTAGAAGCGCAGGGGCTGATCACACGGCGCTGCTCGCCCGAGGACAAGCGCACCCGTACGGTGCATGTCACCGACAGTGGTAGTGACTTAATGTCGCGCATCGAAGCGCGGGTATTGCGGGTGCGCAAGCATTTGCTCTCTGGTATTGCGGCTGAAGATTTTGACGCCTTGGAGCGGGTGTTGGTCACCATTAATCAAAATGCAATGGACTATACCGCCACCACCGAAGACGACTGCGGCACAGAAGAATAGGTAATAGAGGTAAGAAGTACGAATGACACCGGATGAAAAATTTGCACGTTGGGTAAAAGTGGCCGCCCTCAGTTTTGTTTTGATTTTTGGCTACTTTTTGGTCGCCGATAACTTGATGCCGCTGACGCCTCACGCGATGGTCACGCGCACGGTGACTAAAGTGGCCCCGCAAGTCAGTGGGCCGGTCAGTGCGCTGGCGGTAGAAAACAACCAACGGGTTCACCAAGGCGATATTCTGTTTCGGATTGAAAGTGCGCCTTATCGCATTGCGGTCGACCAAGCCAAACTCGCCCTTGCCCAGGCAAGACAGACTAACGCCCAATTGGATGCTTCACTGATGGCCGCGCGGCAAGATGTCTCAGCATTGGCATCGGTCTTGGCACAAAAAGCGCGTGAAGCAAAACGCTTAAAAGCTTTGTTCGCTAAAAATGGTGTCTCGCAGCAGCAACGTGATGATGCGATCAGTGCGGCTAACACTGCCCGTGCTAAATGGGAAGCCGCGAAAGCGCGCGTCAGTGCCCTTCAAATTCAACGTGGCGGTGACGGTGCCAGCAATATCGCCGAACAAGTGGCATTGAGTAAACTAAAAAAAGCCCAGCTTAACCAATCCTACACCACTGTTAGAGCCAGCCATGATGGGGTGGTAACCAACTTGCAGCTGGATGTAGGGGCTTATGCCAGTGCGGGTAAACCGCTGATGGCCTTGGTGTCTGAACGCGCCGATGTGATTGCCGACTTTCGCGAAAAAAGCGTACGCGATGTGCACACCGGCACGCCAGTGAATGTCACTTTTGATAGCGAGCCGGGCAAACTTTACGCGGGACACGTGAGCAGTGTCGATGCCGGGGTCAGTGCTGGGCAAATCGATGCCAATGGTCAACTGGCGTCACCGTCTAACTCCAACCGTTGGGTGCGTGATGCGCAGCGAATGCGTCTGCACATTCAGCTCGACGAATGGCCTGGCCACTCGTTGCCAACCGGGGCTCGTGCCACGGTACAGTTAATGCCTGAAAGCGCAGTAACGCAGTGGCTGGCCCGTGCGCAAGTCGGCTTTTTGAGTATGCTGCATTACATTTACTAAGGGGAGCTGATGATGAGGTTATGGCATCACCCCTTAAGTGATAACGATGTGCGCCAGTGCGCGCGCATTGCCACCGGTGCCACGCTCGGTTTTGCGGTGTGTAAGTTTTTCGGTTTTAGCTTTGGGGTGTTTTTTACCGTCACGCCGATGTTGTTGCTTGGACTTGTACCCGTGATTAACGGTCGTGCTGCACGGCAATTGCTCGCCTCCGCGGTGATCAGTGGGATAGAAGTCGGGCTGCTCGGAGGACTGTTTGGCGCGCACCCTGGATTAATGACACCGCTGGTGTTCTTGCTTTTCACCTATAAGTTTGCCTGTATGTCCAAAGGGCGCTTCTTTCTTTTTGGTGCCAACAGTGTGTTAAGCCTGAGCATTATGCTGCACTTTGCCAGCTATCCCGATTTACCGATTAACACCTTAATCTTCGGTAACCTGGGCGCGAATGTGTTATCAGTCGCGGTGGCGTATTTAGTGACCTGGTTAATTCCCGATGTCACGCCGCGTCAGCCGCCCGCCGCACCCGCAGGAGGAAAACAATCGCACCGGATGCGACACGAAGCGCTGATGGGCGCAACCTTGGCCACGGTCTCGTTTTTCATCTTCCAGTTGTTTGACTTGCGCGATTCGATTTCAGCGCAAGCCACCACCGTGTTGTTACTGTTCCCGATGCATTGGAACGGATCGCTCAGCTATGCACGAAAGCGGGCGATAGGCACTGTACTGGGGGTCGCTTATGGGATTGGTTGCCAAGTCATTTTATATGATTGGTTTAACGTGCTGATCTTAGTAATCCCGCTGCTATGGATAGGGACCATGCTGTTTGCCAACGCCCACTTAAAAGAGGCCGGTGGCTCAGGTGTGGGGTTTGGTGCCATGGCCACGCTTGGGATCTTATTCGGGCAATACTTAAGCCCGAACCAAGACTTTATGTATGATGCCTTATACAGAGTGAGTAGCAACCTGGTGGCTATCGTGCTCACCTTGATGTTGTGTTTTATGGTGCACAAGCTGCTTAACTGTTTTTCCGCGACTCGGTTTGGTGCCGCGTAAGCGTCTGAACCACCAAAGTTATTCCTCGCTTTAGTCAATCGATAATGGTTATTTTTGCGGTAAACATCCCATCCTAATTTGACTTTTGCGAGGTATCGCTTGTTTCTCCTCCGACCTGTCGCTATGCTCCATGGCAGTTATGATGCACAGATAGGAAGTCAGCGAAGTGAAAAAACTCATCCTGATCGTGGTATGCGCCATGTTTGCCGTCGCGGCGATTGCCAGTATCACCGCAACCACCTTTATCTCGCATGACGAGATAGACAACATTATTCTCAAGCGTTCGCAAGCACAGGCTGAGCTCCTGGCCGATCGTGCTGAATACATTTTAGAAAACTCTTCTACTCCCACCGCCGATTTACAAGACATGGTGTCGGATCTCAAAGGTCGCGACGACATCAGCTATGCGGTAATGATTGATAAAAACATCAAAGCCATTGCCCACAGCGACACCCAAAAGCTGGGTAAGGTGTATAGCGATAACTATACCGTCGCCGGTGCCGGCCAAGGCCAACCGCAGCATTCTCGCTGGTATGCCGATGTGCAAGATGTGTGGGTATACGACATTATGATGCCGGTTTATGTCGATGGCCGCCTGTGGGGCGCGTTTGATGTTGGCATCCCGATTACGGAGGTCGATGCCGCTGCTAATGGTATCGCCATTGCCCAGCTCACCGCGATTGGCTTGATTTTTATTGGTTGTACCCTGGTGCTGGTATGGCTATTAGGCCGTTTATTCGCGCCACTCAAAGGCCTAGAGCATGCGCTGACCGATATCTCCAAAGGCGACGGTGATTTAACGGTGCGCTTGCCAGTGACCGGGAATAACGAGATCACTCGTATCTCAGAGGCGTTTAATACCTTTGTGGAAAAAATCGACCAAATCATTGCCAATGTGGTGGAAACCGGTGAAGAGCTGGGGCGCTCGGCCGAATCACTGCGTGATAAAGCGGCGCACTCGCTGAAACGTGGTGAGTCGCAAAGCGAACAAGCCTTGCTGGTGGTCACCTCGATGAATGAGATGATCGCTACCATCAACGAGATCTCACAAAGTGCTTCGAATGCGGCAGATTCGGCGTCATCGGCGAACAGTGAAACCGAAGCCGGTAAGCAAACCTTGGCCGAAGCAACCGCGACGATTAACCAGCTCGACACCGAGATGGATAATATGTCGACGGTGATCACCTCACTGGCCGAGCGCACACAATCCATTGTGTCGATTCTGGATGTGATCCGGGGGATTTCCGAGCAAACGAACCTGCTTGCCCTAAACGCAGCCATTGAGGCAGCACGCGCGGGCGAAGCGGGACGTGGCTTTGCGGTGGTGGCTGACGAAGTGCGCAGTTTAGCGACTAAAACCTCGCAATCGACCGAAGAAATTCAATCAACCATCGATCAGCTTCAGCAAGAAGCGAAAAACGCGGTTGACGCCATGGATACCAGCAAAGCGCTGACCACCGAGGGCAACCGTGCCACCGAGCAAGCACTGACCGCACTCGAAAGCATTGCCACGCAAGTTAGCACCATCTTGGACATGAACACCCATGTGGCGACGGCGACGGAAGAGCAATCGAGCGTGGCGAATGAAATCAACGTCAACATGGATACGGTTAACCAAGCGGCCCAAGCAGGGCTGGATGATAGCCACAGCCTTGAGGCGAGCAGCCAAGACTTGGCCGGTTTGGCGCGCACCTTGGATCACCATGTCGGCGCATTTAAAATCTCGGCAATTAAACCTGCCGAGAGCGCATTGCGGGCGGCGCGCGACTAATTGAGCGTTTACCCGGAGCAACCTCTATCGCCAGCCTTGTGCTGGCGATTTTTTTGCCAGCTCGCGCATCACACTGAAACCGAACCAGGCTGTTAAATGCCTGTTCGTAGCTGCTGGGCGGGTAAGTGCTCGGCCAGAAATGCCAACCAAGCTGAGACCTTGGGCTGTAACTGCCGCCCGCTCGGATACAGCGCCCAAATGCCTTCATCTTCTACCCGATAATCGGTTAACACTTCCTCCAACTCGCCGCTTGCTAACGCGGATTGCACGTAATAATGCGGCAGTTGAGCCAGTCCTAATCCGTACTTAGCGGCATTGAGCAATGCCACGCCTGAATTGCAGCGCAACCGGCCTGATACCGTTAACGTGCGCACTTTGCCGCCGCTTTGGTAGTGCCAATGCTCGTTCGATCCCACTAAGCAGCGGTGATGACTGAGCGCACTGGGCGACTCGGGGCGGCCATTTAAAGCCAAATAGTCCGGGCTGGCGCAGATGGTTAATTGCCGCGACCCCAGCCGCTTGGCTTTCAGGCTTGAATCGGGCAAGTGGCCAATGCGGATCGCCACATCGGTGCCGGTATCTGTCATATCCACTCGCCGATTAGTCAGATGTAAATCCACCGCCACTTGCGGATACGCCACCATAAATGGCGCGAGCAGGGGGGCGATATATTGCTCACCAAAGTTAACCGGTGCGGTGACACGAATAGGCCCGGCAGGTAACGACTGAGCTTGAGTAATGGTTTGTTCGGCATCCACTAACGCGGCCATCAGCGGTCGGCAGCGCTGATAGTAGAGTTCGCCCTCATCGGTTAACGACACCTTCCGCGTAGTACGATGAAACAGCTTCACCCCCAAATACGCCTCGAGCGCAGCCACCCGACGACTCACAGACACCACCGTTGTGTCGAGTTTATTGGCCGCTTGCGTGAAACTGCCATGCTCGGCGACCGATAAAAATTCGTTAAGTCCTTCCCAGTGCGGCGCCATTGCTGTCTATCCTGTCTCTATACACACATATACATTATTTCGTGAGTGAAATAATAATTTTCAAATTTGCGGGATTATAACTAAATCTAACTTGGTTAGCATAGTCAGGTATGCAATTAACAAGAACAGAAAGGAACCTCCAATGGCACTAACCATCCAGCCAGGACAAACACATATCAAATCCAAAGCCGCGGTTGCCTGGGGACCCGGTCAACCACTAAAAATGGAAGAGGTCGATGTTGAACTGCCCAAGCCGGGTGAAGTGTTGGTCAGAATCGTCGCTACCGGCGTGTGCCATACCGATGCGTTCACCTTATCGGGCGACGATCCTGAAGGCGTCTTCCCCTCGATTCTCGGCCACGAAGGCGGCGGGATCGTCGAAATGGTTGGCGAGGGCGTCACCAGCGTGGACGTGGGCGACCATGTGATCCCGCTTTACACCGCCGAATGTGGTGAGTGTAAATTCTGCCAATCTGGCAAAACCAATCTGTGTGGCGCGGTACGTGAAACCCAAGGCAAAGGCCTGATGCCAGACGGCACGTCGCGCTTTTCTATCAACGGCGAGACCATTTTCCACTACATGGGCTGCTCGACCTTCTCGGAATACACGGTACTGCCAGAAATCTCATTGGCGAAAGTAAGCAAAGCCGCACCGCTAGAAGAAGTTTGTTTGCTCGGTTGTGGCGTGACCACCGGCATGGGCGCGGTGATGAATACCGCCAAAGTAGAAAAAGGCGACACGGTGGCGATTTTTGGTTTGGGTGGCATTGGCCTGTCAGCCATCATCGGTGCACGTATGGCCGGCGCAAGCCGCATCATCGGCATTGATATTAATGAGAGCAAATTCACCCTTGCCAAGCAGCTGGGTGCCACCGATGTGATTAACCCGCAAGACTACGACAAACCTATCCAGCAAGTGATTGTGGAGATGACTGACGGCGGCGTCGATTACTCGTTCGAATGTATCGGTAATGTGGATGTGATGCGCCAAGCGCTCGAGTGCTGCCACAAAGGCTGGGGCGAGTCAGTGATCATTGGGGTTGCCGGCGCAGGCCAAGAGATTTCAACCCGTCCGTTCCAGTTGGTGACAGGGCGCGTCTGGAAAGGCTCGGCATTTGGTGGCGTTAAAGGCCGCTCAGAGCTGCCCGGTATTGTCGAGCGTTACCTCGATGGTGAGTTTGGCCTACAAGAATTTATCAGCTATACCATGGGCCTTGATGAAGTGAACCACGCCTTTGAACTGATGCACGAAGGCAAAAGCATTCGCAGCGTGATCCACATGGACCAATAATAGGACGGCCGCCGTGGCAACGCGGCGGTAAAATAACCATGCAACTAGAAAAAATAAGCGAAAACAAAGTCGCAGGCGGTTGGCACCAACGTTGGCAGCATGACTCAAGCACCACCAACGGCAAAATGACTTTTGCGATCTTTCTGCCAGAGAAAGCGAAAGAACAACCTGTGCCGGTGCTTTATTGGCTCTCGGGCCTGACCTGCACTGACGAAAACTTTATGCAAAAGGCCGGCGCGTTTAAACAAGCCGCCACCTTGGGTATGGCGATTGTGGCACCGGACACCAGCCCGCGCGGCGAGGGCGTAGCCGACGCCAATCAATACGATCTCGGCCAAGGGGCGGGGTTTTATGTCAATGCCACCCAAGCGCCGTGGCAGTCGAACTACCAGATGTACGACTACGTCGCTCACGAACTGCCGGAGCTGATTGAATCGCACTTTGCGGTCAACAACCAGCGCGCGATTGCTGGACACAGCATGGGCGGCCACGGCGCGCTAGTGATTGGTTTGCGTAACCCATCACGCTACAGCAGCATTTCTGCGTTCAGCCCCATTTGTCATCCCACTGAGTGCCCATGGGGCAAACAGGCCTTTAGCGCCTATTTAGGCGATGACGAACAAACATGGCAGGCTTATGATGCCACCGTGTTGCTCGCCCAAGGCCCCACCGCCATGCCGATGCTGGTGGACCAAGGCGACAAAGACGGCTTTTTGGCCGAGCAGCTTAACCCGCAAGCCCTGAAACAAGCGGCCGAGAAGCACAACTCCCCGCTCACCTTGCGCATGCAACCCGGCTACGACCACAGCTACTTTTTCATCAGTACCTTTATTGATGAACACCTCGCCTTCCACGCCACCCGCTTTGCGCGGTAAGGCAAACCACGTCGAGACCCAAGCGGCCACCTAGGCCGCTTTTTTTGTACCCATTTCACAAAACATGGCTTGGCTAACACTTTGGACAATAGCGCACGAAAAGCAAAACAGCGCTTGATACACTAATCCGCAAAATAGCCAATCAAATGGCGTGTTAGGTGCCGACAACTGATCGGCGGTAGCGTGGTGAGTGGATGGAATGGTTACAGCTTAACGCTTGGGGATAGAGAAAATGCCCGAGTAGAGGTAGGTAGCATGCATGCTTTTGCGGAAAATATCTGTCCGTTATCGGGACTAAATTACAATGCTAACAGTAAGGTAGCTAGGAGGGAGGGCGTATAATGATTTTGGGAATCGCGCGTGCGCACTAATACAATGTTAGCCCCTTTCGCAACATCGGAATTAGGAATGCCTTGGAATTCAACACACACTAAATGGCTTGTCGATACTGGCGATAGACTGAAGACCGCCGACGGCAAGGAGGTCGAAGTCTGGGAGTTTCGGCACCAGAATGACAGAAAGATGCTCTCCGCATGGGCGACACACTTCCGGAATCACTACTGTTTTGACAATGAAATCGATTATTGGCGCAAAGGGTACAAATATACTCGCTCAGAATATCTCGATCAGATAAAGTTCCCAGACCCCAAAGCTGCACCAGGCCCGAGCATTAGGGCTGGTGATTTCAGCGAAGTTTTGGTCGCCGATTTTCTTGAATATCTCAAAGGTTACTGGGTTCCACGCACCCGCTATGGTGATAAAACCGTTCGGAATGAATCGACAAAAGGTAGTGACATCATCGGCTTTCATATTGTCAAAGATGGAAAATTCTCTTCTGATGATAAGTTAGCGATTTATGAAGCTAAGGCACAATTCTCTGGCAAGAAGCCAAGCGCACGACTTCAAGATGCCGTTAATGATTCGGCGAAGGATATCACCAGAAAGGCTGAGTCTTTAAATGCCATCAAACAAAGGTTATATAACCGCAGCGAACTTGATGAAGCTTCAAAAATTGAGCGCTTTCAGAATGAAGTAGATCACCCATACAAAGAAGTTTATGGCGCTGTAGCACTCTTTGATAATCCGCTTTTTGACGGCAACCTGACCTCCTCGACCAACGCAACTTCTCATCCGTATTCAGCTAACCTTGCGTTGGTTGTCATCAAAGGTGATCAGATGATGGCTCTCGTCCACGAACTCTATAGGAGGGCAGCGGATGAGGCCTGAGCAGAAATCGCAGCACCTACTTGGCGTCGCCCGCTCAAAGGCCAAGATGCTTGAGTACAGTGTTCCTGAAGAACATCATATCAAGATAACTCAAGATCCGGCCAAGCTCTTCAGCCTCTCGATTGGCTTGCTTGGTGATCTCGCCGCTGCTATTAACCGGGGGGAGTCAGATTCTCTAGCGGATCTGAAAGCCAATCTGTTATTTTCCGCACGTTTTTTTGACTCTTACCTCCAGTCAAAGCTGAATGAGACACTTGATCCGTATCTAATGCTCCTTGGCTCAGCTTCTTACTACCTCTGTGATCTTCCAGGAAGTGCGGCGGTCTTGGCTAATCACGCAACAGAATTGAGTTCTGATGAAGACCCATATTCAATGGGGTGTTTCATTAGATACCTGCTGGCTCCTGATAGATTTACGCCCCCAGATACTCATGTCGGAAATTTTGATGGATACTTTTTCGATAGATATCGATTGATTTCGTATGACTATAAATCTCTATTTATCAATTCGTCCTTGGATGATTTTGATTTTAATGTAATCAGGAAAAGAATGATTGATAGGGCAAAAGATATTCGCAATGTTTCTTACAAAATAGGTGGGGAAAGACAGCTTCTATTCTCTGATATTGTTTGCGCGATTATTATAACAAAAATTAGGAATTCAGCTTGGGAGTGTCTGCCAAAATATTCAGGCCTTAATTTGAATGTTTGGTATCCTGCTATTTTAAAGCCAGGAGCAATTAAAGAGTTCTGGCCCGCGCAACACCTTTTGGGCCAGGCGGATGTTCTCAAAGGTGAGTCTGCCATCGTTCAAATGCCCACCAGTGCTGGCAAAACGAAGGCAACGGAACTGATCCTACGAAGTGCTTTTCTGGCAGAGCGCGCATCACTGTCCATCATCATCGCTCCGTTCAGGGCGCTGTGTCATGAGATCAAGAACAGCCTCGTCGAGGCTTTCCACAACGAACCTACCAAGGTCGATGAATTATCCGATGCTCTACAGACCGATTTCGAGATTGCCGAATTCTTGGGGCACCAACAGATCCTAGTCGTAACCCCCGAAAAACTACTCTATGTCCTTCGCCACTCTTCGGAACTGGCTGCTCACGTTGGCTTGCTGGTCTTTGATGAAGGCCACCAGTTTGACAGCGGTACCCGAGGTATAACATACGAGCTGCTCTTAACGTCATTGCGCTCCATGATCCGCGAAGGAACCCAAAAGGTTCTGATCTCAGCGGTTATAAGCAACGCCCAAGCTGTTGGAGAGTGGTTGAACGGCGAGCCCAATGTCGTCGAAGGCATGACCCTGATTCCGACCTTCAGGTCGGTCGGTTTCGCGAGTTGGCTCGATCAGTTGGGAAGTATTGAGTATGTCGACAGTCGTGATGCCGAGCAAGGCGAGTTTTTCGTTCCGAGGGTGATTGAAAGATTCAATCTTGGAAGGAAGAAGGGGGAAAGGACAGAACGTTTTTTTCCAGAACAAGCGCTCAAACCTAATGGCAAACCAAATCCTGATTTTGGGAAAACAGTAGCACTCTATCTAGGGTTGAAATTGACTCCGAACGGCAGCATCGCCGTCTTCTGTGGGAGGAAATCAACAGCAGCAGGCATCTGCAAAAAGGCCGTCGATATTATTGAGAGAGGCGTACCGCTGGCCTTGCCGTCAGATTTTTCAGACGCTCAGGAAGTTGCGCGGCTGACACATCTGCATGTCGAGAATCTTGGCGCTAGCGCGCCAGCTTCTCAGAGCGCGGCTTACGGGATTTTTTCCCATCATGGCAATACACCGCATGGTATCCGGCTGGCGGTGGAACGTGCTATGCGTGACAATCTTGTGCGATTCGTTGTTTGTACCTCAACTTTGGCGCAAGGAGTAAACCTTCCTATTCGATATCTCATAGTGACCAGCGTCTATCAGGGTATGGAACGCATCAAGGTTCGCGATTTCCAAAACCTCATTGGCCGAGCGGGCCGAGCCGGAATGCATACCGAAGGCAGCATCCTATTTGCAGATCCGGTGATCTATGACAAGCGAAAGGCTCTCAACGAAAAGTGGCGATGGAACCAGGTGAAGGAACTTTTGGAACCTCGCAATTCCGAGCCATGCGTCAGCAACCTTCTATCGATTTTCGATCCCATTCAGAGTGATGATGAAAAATACACCATCACTATGGAGGCTCTGGACTTTGCCAAGGCCTATATAAAAGATCCTGATGAAGTTGCGAAACTAGCTGCTGAGATAGCTGCGCAGCATAAGGACAAAAAATTCTCACAAGATGGCGTCGAGCGGCAAGTTGCATGGAGAATCAGTCTTATCTCTGCTATCGAGAGCTTCCTGTTATCTCATTGGGATGAATCTGAGGGCGGTCTTTCGGAAGTTGATGTGACCAGTCTTGCCGAAGGGACGTTGGCTTTCTCCCTAGCTGATGATCAGAAAAAGGAGCATATCCGCGAATTGTTTCAACTTCTCGCTGGGAACATATCTGCAAACATTACCGATCCAACTCGCCGAAAAATCTATGGCAGGACGCTTTACGGACTTCAGGATGCCCAAGCCATTGAGGGGTGGGTTCAGTCCAATGCTGACAGCCTGCTTGCGATCGTTGATGAAGAAGAAGCCCTCGATCTTAGCTGGCCATTGCTTACGCGGCATATAAACGGTGGAGTATTCACCAAGTTCGATAAGCCGGAAGTGCTTAAAGAAATCTCACATGAATGGATCAGCGGAAAGCCCTTCCGCGATCTCCTGGACATCATTCGTAAGCGAAAAGCCAAGATGATATGGGGTACCCACCGGAGAGAGTTCAAAATCGATGATGTCGTCGATGTCTGCGAAGGGACGCTTGCTTTTGATGCGGCACTCGTTGTGAGCGCTGTGTGCGAATTCACCGCAACCCTCAACCAAGCTGCAACGTCAGACCTGATCTATCGTTTACAGCTTTTTCAAAAGCGCCTGAAATATGGTCTACCGAGCGAAACCACCATTGCCCTTTATGAGCTGGGCTTTTCGGACCGAGTCATCGCTCAGGATCTCGCCACATCCTTGAACCTTGATGCGACCCAGAAGACGGAACTCGTGAAGGCACTTAAAAAAGATAGGGACAGAGCCAAAGCGATGATGGAAAAATACCCAAAAATTTTCCTGGTGCGAATGAATGAAATATTGGGCTAACAATCGGCTGCACAGCGACCGATTTTCCGCCGCTTCGCGGCTCCAAACCGGTGCGTGAGCCGGGCGTTAAACAGTATGAATAATCCATTTACCAACATCGAATTGAAGGTCTGGCCGGATTTTTTGCTCGCAATTTCAGGAGCGCTGCTCGTGGCCGCCGTTGTTGCTATGTTTGCTGGAAATGAGCTGGCAACTCGCTTGATTTTTGGTTTTGGCGGCCTTGTGCTATTTGGCATAGGGGGCAAAGCTGCGCATTATAAGTACAGGAACCCCTTTCTCGTTCCCACGCAGGAGCGTGGGAACGAGTTAAAATCTTTATGTGTTAATTAATTTACAGCGAGCTAGAGGCTTAGTCTCGTCGCTTACCAACGACTATCGCTCCACGAGTAATAGAATATCCAGTTTCACCAAGATAATTCTTTTGTCCATTGCTCATTTTTGCATGGCAAGGCTCAGAACCACCCATTGAAATTGGTACTACATTTACTACATCGTATCCTCTATCATTGAACGTGTTGTAGATATTCTCAAGTTGTTCTGAAAACTCGTCTAAGTTTGCTACTTTAGCTTCTGGTGTATCAATTAGCTCGCTTTTGAGGCCGAGGAAGCCACTAGGTTTAATCTCTTTTCTTGTTTCCAGCGAGGCATAAAACCACGTTGTTTCGAATTTCTTAGACATAAATTATCCTTCTATCAATTGGTTAGATATCTTGTTTCCTGAGTTCTAACATGAGTATCATAAAATCGAAATATCTAAAGTGCTCATGTCTCACTTTTTACTGAACACTGGACGAAAATCAATACTAAAGCTAACACACCACCCCCAACCACTGAACCAAACCGAACCCCGTTCGCACTAGGTATCGTTATGTTTAACCGATGCAGTATCTAACGGGGTTCGTGTGAACCCAATCAATCCAACCAAGTGATGCAATAGCAAGTGGACGGCGGTCAAACCCTTCCATCGCGATCAGCACGTTTTGCGCGAGAAAACACACCTTCATGGTAATTAGACGACTCGCTGCTACGCTTATAGCAAATAGCAGTGCAGAGGATTTTGCCATGACAATCAGCCGTAAGATTAAAGCCATGGCGCTTGCCCTTTTGCTGGGGTCATTTCTTACCATTTACCTGGTTATGGAGTGGGTAGCGAAGCCCGTTTTGCAAGAGCAGGCAGAGGCTGGCGCTCGGCAAACCGTCACAAACATTGAAGGGCGTATTGCCACGGCATTGAATGAAGGGGCAGTGTTGACCGATACACTCGCGGCGCTATCGGAAACATTGCCGTTAGATCGCGGGCAGTTTATTGAACGCCTTGAGCCCGTGGTCGATCACTACGGTAACGCCGCGATTGCGGGCGGTGGTGTTTGGCCTGAACCTGGTAAGTTAACACCGGGAAAAACACGTGACTCCTTATTTTGGGCACGTAATGCACAAGGCTCGCTGGATCTATTAGATGATTACAATGATCCCGCTGGCAGTGGTTATCATAACGAAAGCTGGTATCAAGCAGGGCGAGGCTTACCGGCGGGGCAATGTGCGTGGTCTGCCGCTTATGAGGATGCGATTTCTGGCACACCCATGGTCACTTGCACGGTCGCAATTCGCCGAGATGGCCAGTTTTGGGGCGTTGCGACAATCGATTTGATGCTCTCCGGTCTGTCAAACTTATTAACTGACCAAAATGAGGCAACCGGAGGCTATGCCTTTGTGCTCGATCAAACCGATCGCATTCTGTCGTTTCCAGATGTGCGTTCTTCAAGCCTTAGTATGCAAAGCCTGAGCGACGCAAGTAGACAGTATCCTCGTTTATCCCCGCTTGTCTCGGCCTTGGACGCTGAGGAGCCGGTTTATCTGCCGGAAGGTGTGGTAGGTGATAGCCGGTCGCTCCTCGTGCAGGTTCCTTTACCGGAACAGGGTTGGACAGTGGGCATGTTGTTGCCTGAGGCAACGGCCTTGGCGGCGCTGAATCGAGTAAGTTCTGGCCTGTATATAACACTGTTACCGCTGGTGATTGTCTTCGCGTTAGTTGTGGTATGGCTCGGCCAGAGACTCATTCGCAGTATCAAAGAGACGACTCAGCAGGTTAGCAGTCTATCGAAAGGTGAGAAAGGCGGTAAGTTAGAGATTGTTCGTGCTGATGAGATGGGCGAGCTACGGCGCGCTGTCAACGATTATGGTGCCCATCTTGAAAAAATTCTCGAAGACGTAGCGAGAGAAGCGATTGGCGTTAAAAGCAGTGCAAACGACTTACAGGCACTGAGCCAAGATTTGAGCGACCGAACGTCGGCGCAGACGAATGAGAATATTACGCTCGCCTCATGGATAAACCAAATGTCCGCAAGTGCCACCGAGGTATCGAGCAATACTGCCACTGCCGCAGATACTGCCGAGGATGCATCGCACGTGGTGGCAAAAGGACAGCAAGCCGTCGATGAGAACAGTGACGCGATTGCCAAGCTTGCTACCACACTGAAAGAAGCCTCCTCTGTGATTGATAAACTGGCCTCAGATTCACAGCAGGTGGGAACGGTCCTTGAGGTCATCAAAAAGATTTCAGAGCAAACCAATCTACTAGCACTGAATGCGGCTATCGAGGCGGCGCGTGCGGGAGAGCAAGGACGTGGGTTTGCAGTGGTTGCCGATGAGGTGCGCTCATTGGCCGCCAAAACGCAGGAATCAGCGGAAGAAATTGATGGCATGATTCATCAGCTTCATTCGGCGGCTAGCCAGGGCGTGGACGTGATTGAATCGAGTTATCAGTTGTCTCAATCTTCGGTTGAGCGAGCGAGTGTGGTGCGTGAGCACTTTGAAGAGATTGTCACAGCATTTGATAACATCAAAGAGCGCACCGTAAGTATTGCCACGGCATCGGAGCAGCAAGCGCATGTAACAGAAGAGATCAGTCAACTGGCGGATCGAATCAGGACGTTGTCGGAGCAGAACGCTGAAGGGGCATCTGAACTCAAAGCAATGAGTGCTGATTCACTCGAACGGGCTGACCGTCTAACCCAAATTAGTCAATGGTAGCGTTCGTTTACCTTGTATTGCTATTCTTGAAAGGGCTGATAAGTCGAAACGAATGCATTTCTTGTCAGCCTCATCCGGTGTTTGTTAAGGGGCGGTCGTGAACCAGATCAATCCAGCCAAGTTACGCAATAGCAAGTGGACGGCGGTCAAACCTATTAATCGCGAGAAGCACTTTTTAGTCTCTGATGTTGAATATGATGAAGACGGTATGGTGGTGTTATGCGTGCTCGAGTCGGTGCTGTCGAAAAAAGAATATCCGATTGACTGGCGTGAGCTCAAAAGTGACGAGAAGTGGCGTCAAGGGTGGAAGTGATAACGCAAGGGAGGAGGCTATCCTCCCTTTTTTTGATCTGTTTTTGACCCGTTTTTGAAACATCGCGCGTGGCGCTTGTTATTTCAGGTGGAAAATTTGCTCTGTTTCTAGCGATGTCATCGCGCGTATCTGACGCCAAATGTAGTAAAAGATGCCGAACATCATCAACATGCTAGGGATAGCAATCATCGGGTAGCTGTACAGCGTCATTTTGCCTAGCTCTTCATTAAACGCGGACGTGCCGGCAGGGCTGGTGACAATCCACGTGGCAAGGAAGTAGTTCATCGCCGATGAGAACACAAAGGTGCTGGAGAACAGGTAGTTTGACCACATCAAGCAGCGCTCAAAGGCGTCGGATTGTCCTTTCTCTTTTAGGCGCTGATTAATCAACGAAAGGTTGAGCACAGTGTCATTCAGTATTAACTTCTGCATCAGTGGGTAGCGGGTAAAGGTTGACCCTAACACCGCCAAGCCAATAAGGCCGGGGATCAGCGCCTCTTTTAAGGCTAACCAACGGGTATCGAGCTCGAGTAGGCCAATTCCGCCTGTCAGTAATACGCTGATAAAACCCAGTGCTGCGATAAAATTGAATTTCTGGTTACGGACCAGATCCATCCCGCCGTAAGCGAGAGGAAAGGCCAAAGCGACGACCAGTGCCGTGGCTGTACCTAGGTATTCATCGCCGCTCAACTTCATCAGGATGATCGAGGGGATGAAAACGTTGAACAGGATTTCAAACAGGGGACTCGGCTTTTTCGCGGTGGTATTGCTCATAATCTGTGACTAACTCTACATGATATCGGTTGTCATTATACTCTGCCAAGCAGTGTTCATCGACCCGCGATCGATGTAAAGCGCAAAAGCGCACCGTTGTGTAACTATGTGTGAAATCAATAGGTGTGAGGGGGAGTGGTGTGCGAGCCTGAAACCTACACACTAGTAAAAATTAGCGCAGGGCTTGCAATCAAAAACTCCCACCATTCAGCTGTTGCCATATTGGTTATTCCAGAGTTTACACCATGAACAATGCAAGCTTTATCAATCTAAATGCTTAATCAGTTGAGAGAATAATGGTGTAATAATAAAGCTCCACATCCCAATACAATTAACCCACATGAAAACTTTCATTTTTTTAGGAAGTTTTTGTTTACGATTGTTTGTTATAGGATAACTTATCCAGTATAAAAGCAGACGTGTGCCAATCGAGTAGGGGGTTTGGTAGTAAGGTTTTAAATAGCCCTGTTCGGTATAGTATTTTTTTATATTTTGAGATAAATACTTATCCAGTAATACAATACGCTTAATATCCCCAAGAGTAATCAAAGAAAACATGATAATACCCGGGATAGACCAAACCGCAAGGTATCCCCCAAGCACCAATCCAATCATAGTAACAACTAATTCATATAATTCCAATCTGATATCTCTTTGCTTTAGTTAGTCAAATGACTTTTCAGATAAAAATATCTAACCCTCCCCTTCAAACTAGCTACTTGGCGCGCAGATACTTTCCATGTTTTAGTGTTCTGCGGAATTGATATTTGCACACTTCACTGAAGCTTTTCAGTCACTGCAAAGATGAATGCCCAAGACCAGACAGCAATCGAAGTAAAGGGTAATGCAGCCTATGGCGGCATAAGTTAAATTCGCTCCTGTAGTGCTCGGTGGTCAGTCTATCACACCGGACAACTTAGCCAGATAGACAATGATGCCCGAGAGAATAAGGCTCCAAAATCCTAAAAAATTGTACCACATAAAGGCTCTGAACTTCCATGAGTTGGTCGTTTGGCGATGTCGAATAATAGGGTAGGAAACACAGTATAGAGTAAAGCGATTGACGATTTTATAAGATAATTGATAATCAAGCCTGCTGTGAAGTTTTTTTACATCTTTAGCAAGTTGTTGGTCTATAAATTCAATGCGTTTGATGTCATTAAGCGCCAAGATTGCGAGTATTAATACGGCTGTTACAGCCCACAAAAAGGTGTATCCTCCAAAAATAAGTATTAATCCCATTATGAAAATATCGAGGGTATGCATGATTATTTTTTACATGAGTCAAATGGTTGTTAATTAATAATGCCTAAAATATCCGATAGGTATAGGAATAAAATACCTAGAGAGAAGCTCCAAAACCCAAAGCAGTTTATCCACATGAATAATTTAAATTTATACGAATTTGTCTTTTGCCTGTGACGAATCAATGGGTATGCAAAACAATAACACATAAATCTATTTACTATTGTATAGGAAAATTGATAGCGTAATGTGCTATGTAGCTTCTCATTATTCTTTGCTAGTTGCTGGTCTATAAACTCAATCCGCTTAATGTCACCAAGCGCCAAGGCCGCAAGTATAAACACTGCGGGTACTGCCCAAAGAAGAAAGTAACTACTAAAAATTAGCGCAGGGATTGCAATCAAAAACTCCCACCACTCTGCTGTTGACATATTGGTTATTCCAGAATCCACTCATAAACGTTGTAAGCTTTATCGCCCAAATATTCGCCGGCTTTGCCACCATAGTATCCGCTAGTAAGGCCGCCTACCACAAAAGCCGCTGGCACGGCGATTGCAATTACCGGTGCCGAAGCAATACCCATGGCTCCCAAAAGTAATGCGGTTCCGCCAGCCGCAAGTTGACCGCCAACTGTGCCTGCGGGGATTGAGCTCATAAATCCTCCGACTTTTTGTGCAGTTGTTCTCCCACATTCACCATAACTATCAACATTACAGGCTTCATAAATGCTATCTGCGACACTTGCACCACCTAGCATTAATCCAACGTAACCACCAGCGCGTGATGCATCTACCCCAATAGAGATATTCGCGATGCGCTTTCCGAGATTACTCACATAGCCTTTGCTAATAATTTCGTCAGCGTGATGAATGACGGATTTAGTTGAAAGCTTTAGGTTACGCCTAACTTGGGTATATAAGGGGAGTTTTACGCTGCGCTTGGACAAACGCGCGAATGAGTCATCAAGCTTTTTGAACAAGCTTGCGCGTTGAGCAAAAAACGTGGCACTGGGTTTGCCGTTCTTGGCCAAATCGTCGACATAGAGCTCATTGATCTCTGACAAGATGCCTTGAATGTTCTCTAGGTGTTTTTGAACAAACCCGGCGGCGATACCCACTCCGATAGAGGCATAATCATAATACTTACCGGACTCGCTTTCATCGATGGTACACAAGGCGTCGTCAGCAAAATAGTCAAGTAGCTCCAAATGACGATTAACCAATGAAAGAGAATCATCGCTCAGTTTTCCCAGCTCTAGGCTGCCTATTGCCGCTTCGCCTTGGAGCGCGCTTAGAGCCTCTTTCTCTTTAGTGGTTCTTGGCTCAGCGGTTGGAATAACAACGATCTCTCCTTCTCTCACGGGCTCGTTGAGATGGGTATTCGCTTGTTTGATAAGTTTTTGCTTTTCCTCAGGTGTATCGTCGGTAAATAGCGCTTTCCAAAGTGCACTCTGAGGTTGGGTTTTAGGCGATTGCATCCAAGCTAAATCAAATGCAGCAGCTTGTGTTTTTTTCCAGTTATCTTCACTTTCCTCAATCCGCGTTTTGCGTTGACGAGCGACCTTTTGTTGCGTGCTTTCTTGAACTGGTGCGGGTTCAGATGCAGCACTGATACTAGGAATAGAGCCACCACTGGCAAAGTTCTTTGCCTCTGTACGTTTAACGGCTTCTTTGCTTTCTTGCATCAATCTTTGATTGACACAAGCCGCACAGTTACATGTTTCAGGGTTTTTGAAAAATGGACAACGATAAGACTGTGTCGATGTGAAGAAAGTCATCTGTGTTTTCTCTTGAGCCAACTAAGCGGGTATCACCAGTGAGCAAAGCATATTGCTCAATCCCCTCAATGGAATGGTCAAGGGGGTTATGATTATTTTTAGCGGCCAATGCTAGCAAAATTCGCGACAAAAGCTCGACTCAATGTGGTCATGGTAGAAAAGCTGTTTTATTTATTGGATCGGTGTCGAATAAATGGTTTTACTCCTTGGTATGATACGCGCTGCATTAGAGCCCATATCAACGTTGGCGTGTTTTGTGAGGACTGTATGACGCTTAACTTCCTACCGCACCGCATAAATCAGCAAACAGGTGTAGCTGACGTAGCATATAAACAGTAATCCCCCTTCGGCGCGGTTGATTTCGCGTGTCTTGCTAAAGCGTATTGCGACCAGCAGCAAGAGCACGGTGGCGGCGAGCATCACCATCCAATCTCGCCAGAAGACCGCTTCGGTGATGTCGCGAATCGGCTCGATGGCACCAGCAATACCAATCACGGCGAGGGAATTAAAAATGTTGGAGCCGACCACGTTGCCCACGGCAATATCGTGCTCTCCTTTACGGGCGGCGATAATTGAGGCGGCCAATTCGGGCAGGGAGGTGCCTAATGCGACTATGGTTAAACCAATAATCAGATCGCTGATGCCCAGTTGTTGGGCGATCTCAACGGCACCCCATACCAAGATGCGCGAGCTCACAATTAACAGTGCCAGCCCAATCGTTAGCCACATCAGTGCTTTTTTTAGCGACAGGGTTTGCTGGTTGAGTTCGGCATTCATGTCGGTGGCGAGGGTATCGTTTTTAGTTCGTATGCCAGACCACACTGACCAGCCGATCAGCAGTAAAAAGCCTGTGATAAGCAGTAAAGCTTCGTAGGCGCTGATCGTGAAGTCCCATAGCATTGCCCCGATAATGAGAGTGATGGCTAAAAGAATGGGTAGCTCTTTGCGCACAATGGTGGAATGCACTGCAATAGGCGCGATGAGGGCGGTCACCCCGAGAATTAAGGTGATATTGACGATGTTCGAGCCCAGCGCATTGCCCAGTGCTAACGCAGGATTGCCATCGACTGCAGCCATCGCTGAGACCACCATTTCAGGCGCTGATGTCCCAAACCCTACCACCAGCATGCCAATGAGTAGCGGCGGTATACCGGCATAATGGGCGCTCACAGCCGCGCCTTCTACAAACCTATCTGCACTCCACACCAAAAGCGCAAATCCAGCAATAATCGCCAGTATTGCAAGCAGCATATCGTCACCTTGGTTGAAATAAGAAGCGTGTTTAATCATCGCCAATAATATCATGGCGATGATTAAACACAGAAGATTCAAACCCTTAATGCTAGTTGATGGGCGTTAACTGTGCCAGTCAGACGTGGCGTGGTGTGGTCAACGCCACTTCCCTGATGTATCACCTAACACTGGCGTTTTTCAACGCATACCAATCCATCTCTTTTGGCAAAGGCGTGTCGTGGCGATCGCGTGTCAGCGCTAAAAAGGTTGCGTCAATAGCGCTGAAGTAACGGCTGGTCATCGTCCATTGCCCGCCGGCGATAAAGAACTCCAGTGAGCTGGTGTCGGCGAGGACTTGTAGTGGCAAATCTTCTAGCGGCTCGGGCAAGTGAATGCAGCGACGGGTATCGCCTTCTTTGGCGAGGCTTGCGCTTCTATCCAGTGTTAGGGTGCGGCTGTCACCGTCAATGGTGAGTGCACAACCGGATGGTTTGCCGGAGGAGGCTGGCGTCATCATGCCGCTGCGGCTGTGAAAGTATAGCGTGTAGTGGCCGCTGGTCGGAATGGGCAGCGTGGTGTTGAGCTCAAACTGCTTGGTGCCTAAATCCACGGTGGTTGAATGGCACTCAGGGTTAATCACCAAAAGTTGCTGAGGGCCTCTTAAGCTTTGCAGCGCGGCGGCTGGGCGCTGATAAATTTGCCCATTTTCCCAGCGTAACTCACGTGGACAGGTTAACTGATGCAACCAGCCCGCACTTAAACTGGGTTGTTCAACTTCGTCTGGCAGGCCCATCCAAGCGATAAGCATGCGCTTATTGTCAGGGGTCTGCGCCGTCTGCGGGGCGTAAAAATCAAACCCATGATCCAGCACTTGCCAGTTATCAAGCCTGATGCCGTCCGCTTCTAGCGTAGCTTTGGCGTAACCATTGTGGTGAGGAACATGATGATCGGGCGTTGGTGAAGGGCTGCCTTGTGGGCAGAGAATACAGAGCCATTGATCGCTTAATTGGAACAGATCTGGGCATTCCCACATATAACCATGTTCGCCTAAGCTATCACCGCTTAGTCCGTCATAGTGCCACGTAAGGCCATCAGCAGACGAATACTGCGCCAGGCGGCCTATTTTATCTTCACGTTGCGCGCCCAACAGCATCCGATAGTGTTGGCCGTCATGGATGACTTTGGGATCGCGAATATGCTCGGTCACGCCTGCTGGTGGGGCATCAATCACCGGGCCGAGCTTTTCAAAATGAATGCCATCGCTTGACCGCGCCACACACTGGGTTGTTTGGCGCAAACGCTCGGGGCCAATGCGGGTATTGCCGGTGTAATACAGCCAAAGGGCGTCGTTCATCACCATGGCGTGGCCTGAAAATACCCCATGGCTGTCATACCAATCACTGGGGGTGAGGCCGAGCGGCGCGGTATGCCATTGCACCCCATCAGGGCTGATTAAATGCACCCAGAATTTATCTTTGTGCTCACAGGCAAAGGGATACCACTGATAAAAAAGGTGATAGTGACCTTGAAAATAAATAAAACCATTGGGGTCATTCAGCAGCCCTTGGGGAGGGCTGATATGCCATCCGGGGCGATGGAAATCTGTCTTTTGGCTGGGAGAATAGAAGGGCGCGGCTTGTTCACGCAGGTTGTGATCGATCACGCGTCCCAGTGCCGTTAGCGCCCCCTGACTGACGGGTTGATCGAGGGTGATCTGGCGTAGTGAATGGTCAATCGTACTGATTGGCAGCATGTCTTGGTTCACGCGTTCAAGCTCGATGAGCTCAATGATCACCTTGTCTTGATGGCGCAATGCTCGTCGCACGTTATCGGCGCCACCACATGCGTCAACCAGGCCTGTTGGGGTTATTTCCATCTATCCGTACCAATTTTATTTTCGGGAACGTTCCAAAAATAGCGAATAAGACGGCGGTGGCGCAAGTAAAATTTCTCTGTATTGGGTTAACGGTCGCTGTGTTAAGGGCAGGTGGCGCGGCTGATATAGTTAAAGCCCATCACCAATTTGGACACATGACTTTGTCCGGTTTCCAGTAATTCGAGCAGCATTTTGGCACCACTTTCTCCTGCTGCATCAAAGGCATAGTTAAACGTCGATAAGCTTGGCGATACCACTTGGGCAAGCTCGTCATCGCCCACTCCCATCAGCTTCACGGCGTGTCCTGGCGTAATCCCTTGTGCTTGCAAAGCTTGGATAGCGCCAATCGCGATACGGTCGGTGGCACAAAATACGCCGTCAAGATCAGGATATTGCTCTAGCATAGCGGTCATGGCGACATAGCCCGATTGAATCGAGAATTGGCCTTGGTAATGGAACAAGGGTACCGTTTGGGTCAACGTGGTCAATGCGCTCTCAAAGCCTTGATAACGCTGCTGATCAACGGCAATGTCTTCCGCTTGTACCCCTAGAAAACCCATCTGTCGGCAGCCAGCATTAATAAGCTGCTCGCCAGCACAAAAGCCCACCCGATAATCATCATGGATCACGCTGGGAATGTTATAGGGTGAGCCGTCTTGACCAATTACCACCACCGGTGCACTCGAGCGCTTAATGGCGTGCACCAAGTCGGGGTTGAGCGTGGAGGCAAACAGCAGTATCCCTTCTACGCGTTTTTGGTTGAACAAATCGAGGTAATAGCAAATACGCTGATCGTCTTGGCGCGTGTTGGCCAATAGCACGTGTTTGCCTTTTTTATCAAAGACATGGCTAAGCCCATCAACGCTGGCTGACATCGCATTCGACGATACTCGCGGTACAATCACCCCGATGAGGTTGGTTTTGTTGGATTTCAAATCCTTAGCGATTTGATTGACCACATAGCCGCATTGCTCAATGGCGCGGTTAACTTTTTCAATGGTGGCGGGCTTTACGCCATATTCCTGGTTAATCACGCGTGAAACGGTTGATTTAGAAACACCCGCTAAACGGGCGACATCATTCAAGCTAGCCATGGGTTCTCCTTTTCTGGGAGTACCATGATCGTTCCATTTACGGATCCTTTGCAAACATAGCGCCTTAAATGCCCCCTATTTAGTGATATTAATCACGTTTAAGGTGAGAGGTACGCGTCGGTTTACTGATCGATCTCACAGCGATTAGCCCTCATACTTGATGCTTTACAGGATTCAGCACATCATTTTCGGGATCGTTCCCGAAAATGTGGAGCGTGTGACGCCACACGAAAATAAAAGTGACGGTGGCAAAGACGGTGAGAGCGTGCAGGGGAAGTAGCCATGAACTACCAAAAAATAGCACAACAACTACTCGATAAACTGGGTGGAAAAGAAAACATCGCGGCGGCGGCACACTGTGCCACGCGGCTAAGACTCGCACTCCATGATGATAACTTGGCGGATTTAAGCGCGATTGAATCGATTGAAGGTGTGAAAGGCCAATTTCAAGTCAGCGGTCAGTTACAGATCATTTTTGGCTCGGGCATTGTTAATAATGTTTATGCCGAATTCAGCAAACTAACGGGCCAGTCAGACATGTCGTCGAAAGACGTGGCAGCGGCTGGCGCTGAAAAACAAAATTGGCTACAACGCGCGGTGAAAGGGCTGTCAGATATTTTTGTTCCCATTATTCCAGCCATCGTCGCCGGTGGTTTGCTGATGGGGATTTTTAATATCCTGACGGCGCCGGGCTTGATTATTGATGGCAAATCTTTGATTGAGGCCTACCCACAAATGGGCGACTTGGCCAATATGATCAATACCTTCGCTAATGCGCCATTTGTGTTCTTGCCGGTACTGTTGGCGTTTTCTGCCAGTAAAAAGTTTGGTGCTAACCCCTTTTTGGGCGCGGCACTCGGGATGTTAATGGTGCATCCTGACCTGCTCAATGGCTGGGGCTTTGGCGGTGCGGCGGTGTCCGGCGATATTCCAGTATGGGAAATCTTTGGCTTTGAGATTGAAAAAGTCGGGTATCAAGGCTCGGTACTGCCTGTGCTGGTTGCCACTTATATTCTCGCCCAAGTCGAGCAAGGGCTACGTCGTATTATTCCCTCGGTGCTGGATAACTTGCTGACGCCTCTACTGGCGATTTTTATCACCGGGCTGATCACCTTTACTCTGGTGGGTCCATTTACCCGTGATCTCGGCTTCTTGCTCGGCGATGGTCTCAACTGGGTGTATGAATCAGCAGGGATGATTGGTGGTGCATTGTTTGGGTTTGTGTATGCGCCGTTTGTGATCACCGGGATGCACCACAGCTTTATCGCAATTGAAACGCAGCTATTGGCAGACATTGCGGTCACCGGAGGTACCTTCATCTTCCCGATTGCCGCGATGTCAAATGTGGCGCAAGGCGCAGCCTGTTTGGCGTTCGGGCTAAAAACGGCGGATGTGAAAGCGAAAGGAATTGCGATGCCGGCGGGTATCACGGCACTGCTTGGCATTACTGAGCCGGCGATGTTTGGTATTAACCTTAAATATCGTTATCCGTTTATCGGTGCATTGGTAGGCGCAGCCTGTGCAGGCGCGTTCATCACCTTCTTTAAAGTGAAAGCGCAAGCGCTGGGTGCCGCGGGGCTGCCAGGGATCATTTCGATTCGCCCTGATGGAGTGGTGCCGTATATCATCGGAATGGCCATTGCTTTTGTCGTGGCGTTTGCGGTGACCTATGTACTGGGTACCCGTAAAAAATATGCGCAAACGGCGGCGGCCTAATCGAGCATTGAACGAGGAGCAAGCGTGATGAGTAAGGTATGGGTCACTGGCGATGCGGTAGTGGATTTGATCCCTGACGGTGAACGCCACTACCTAAAATGTCCGGGCGGTGCGCCCGCCAATGTGGCCGTGGCGATTAGCCGGCTGGGGGAGAAAACAGGCTTTATTGGTCGAGTGGGCGACGATCCGTTGGGACGTTTTATGCAAACCACGTTGGCCGATGAAGGCGTAGACATTGCGTTTATGCATCGCGATAACGCGCAACGCACCTCAACCGTGTTGGTCGAGTTAGATGAGGCGGGTGAGCGCAGCTTTACGTTTATGGTCAAACCCAGTGCCGATCAGTTTGTGGAGCCCGATGACTTCCCTGTGTTTGAAAAGGGGCAGTGGTTACATGCTTGCTCCATTGCGTTAGCTAACGAACCCTCGCGATCGGCCACGCTCGGCGCCATGCAAGCGTGTCGTGACCAGGGTGGGTTTGTCAGCTTTGACCCTAACTTGCGTGATGATTTGTGGCAAAGCGAGGCGCAGATGCTAGAGACAGTGAGGCAAGCCTTGCCGCTGGCGGATGTGGTCAAAGTGTCTGATGATGAGCTTGCTTTACTGACTGCGCCGTTAGTGACAGGCTCCGAGCCCGGCGAGAGCCGGTCTATCAAATCCGCGCTTGAAGTGCTCGTCTCGCACGTACCGAGTGTGTCCTTGTGGGTGGTCACGCTAGGCAGTGACGGTGCACAAGTTGCGTTCAACCGAGCGCTTTGGCAGGTGGCGACAACACCCGCCAAGGTCGTGGATACTACTGGCGCTGGTGATGCGTTTATGGGCGGCTTGTTGGCTGCCCTAGCCAAGTTGCCCGACTGGCAGTCGCCAGAGGCGGTGACTGAGGCTGTGCGTCAAGGCAACCGCTGTGGCGCGCTGGCCACCACCGCCAAAGGTGCTATGACCGCATTACCCTCGGCGTTGCAGTTGGCTGGACAATGATATCCCATTTACCAGCCATCTTCATGAAGACGACGAGGCACGTTCGGGGGCCGTCAGTGGAATCGTCACAATGAAGCGACTGCCCTGTTGCGGTTTACTGTTTACCTGAATACGGCCACCGAGCACACTCGTAATGAGGTTGAAGGTAATATGTAAGCCAAGGCCAGATCCGCCCTGACCGAGGTGGGTGGTATAAAAGGGATCAAAAATGTGTTTTTGCACGTCTGGCGTCATGCCCAGGCCGTTATCTTGGACGGTAATATGTACCTGATCGTGTGAATCCTGACTCGCATGGATTTGAATATGGCCTTGATCTTGCTCGGTAAATGCATGCACTAACGCATTGTTAATTAAGTTGATCAGCGTTTGGGTGAGGGCTCCAGGGTAGCTATTGAGCTTAATCGCCTCAGGAATATCTACGTCAAGGTGGTGAGGCGTTCGCTGCAGTGTCGGACGCAAAGACAGAAGCACTTCGTTGATAAGATGATGGAGGTCAAACTCGCGCAGGTGGTCGTTGGTTTGATCCACGGCCAGTTGTTTAAATGCACGGATTAATTCGGAGGCACGTGACATGTTACGTTCAACAATCCGTGTCCCATCTTCAACATGGGTGAGAAATTGGTCTAAATCGTCACGTGTGATCGGCTTTTCGAGTTGTTGGACAAAATCTTGCTTCATCGACAAGATGGAGGTTGAAGACATCAGTGCGTTGCCGATGGGGGTATTCAGCTCGTGTGCGATGCCTGCGACCAGGGAGCCGAGTGAGGACAGTTTTTCATTCTGAACCAATTCGTCCTGGAGTGTTTCTAAACGCAATAGCAGTGCCTTTAGTTTATCACCATAATCGTTGACGGCATGGCGTAATTCCCCGACTTCATTCAGGTTCCCCACGTCGAGTGCTTGGGTGGTTTCACCATCGATCAACTCTCGGATCTGATGGGTGGTTTGTCGAATTTTATCCAGTAAATTGCGGGCGGTGATCGTCGCGATGACACCGACAATGAGCAGCAAGCCACCAATCGCTATCATTAAAAACAACCCCATGTTGTCAGCGGCGGCGGTCATTTTGCTTTTAGGGACGGCGAGGCCAATCACCCAGTCGGCTTCAGGGTAGCGAATCAAATGAACATACGCGGCTTCGTTGAGGATGCCGTCATTTTCTACCGTGATTAGCTTGCTGGTGCTGAGTGTTTGGGTTGCCTTGAACGCCGATTGCAACCAAGGCAATTGCACTTGCAGTTCGTCTCTCGTCCATAGTGTGTTCCTGTAGGGTTGAAAGGTGACGGCTGATTGCGGAAAGCTGATCGCTTTGCTGTCTGCGTCGAAGGCGAAGACATAGCCACCGTTTTCTTTGCCATACTGGGACAAAATATCTGAGATGCCGGCGAGCCTCATATCGACGGTGGCGACACCCACAAAGCGCTTATCATCTTTCATTGGCACGGTGCAGGTGATCATCGGCTCTTTGGTAAAAGGGTCAATATAGGCGTTGGACCAAATGCAATGATCGGCGGGGGTTGTTTTGCCCGCTACGTACCAACTTTCATTGTGATACCCCTTCCCGTCTGGGTGGTTGTAATCGTCGTAGTACTCCATGGTCGCGCCTGCTCGGCCCCAGAAAAAACTGCGCCGCGTCACCCCTTGTGTAAATGTGCCGGGCTCGGGCCAGATACCACCGCCGGCAATCGCTGGATCGCCATGATTATTGAGGATCTCGGGAAAGGTGGTGCGGAACAGAGCTTCATCTTTGGGGAGTGTGGTTCCCGCTAACGCCATGGTGCTGGTTAACAGTTCAATTTGGCCGAGTTTGGCGTCGAGTAAATCGAGCAGGGCGTGTTGATTGATGCTGATCCGCTCTTGTCGCTGCTCAATAAGCTCGGGTTTTACCTTCCATTCCACCACCGCAAAAATCGTCAGTAATGCCATAATCAGAACAAACGCAAAACCGAGGTTGATCTGATGACGAATCATGGGTGCGACTTTGGCCATTTTGAATACATCCTCTTTCTTAGCTGAAACAGGTGTGGAGCGGTTGCGTCCTGCGGTCAGCCTTGCCAAATTTCGATGAAGCTAGTCAATCATCCCCATTAGTGTAGTTGGCACTGAGTGTTTCTTCTGCATCAAGAAGGGGAGTGGAACGGAAAAGCGAACGTCACTCATAAAAAAACCCCCTTAGCTATCCATCGCTAAGGGGGAGGCAGGGTTTTCGGTATGACGAAATAAAGCGCGGATACTTTATTTAATATTGACGACCATCTTGCCGAAGTTTCGGCCTTCGAGTACATCAATCAGTGCTTGAGGCGCTTGCTCAAAGCCATCTACCGCGTGCTCACGGTAATGGATTTGGCCTTCGCCGACCCATTTGGCCATGTCGTGAGCGAACTCAGGGTAACGGTGCGCGTAGTCATCAAAAATGATGAAACCTTTTACGGTTAGGCGCTTAACCAAGATGGTCCCCATCAACTGTGAAAGGCGGTCTGGGCCTTCTGGCAGGGCGGTGTTGTTGTATTGAGATACCAAGCCACACACGGGAACACGTGCCCCTGTGTTAAGCAGTGGCATCACCGCATCAAATACCTTGCCGCCGACGTTTTCAAAGTACACATCAATGCCTTGCGGGCAGGCTTCGGCAAGCTGCTCGGCAAAGTTATCGGCTTTGTGATCGATACACGCGTCAACACTGAGGTGTTCACGAGCGTATTGGCATTTGTCTTCACCACCGGCAATCGCTACCACGCGGCAGCCTTTCAGCTTACCGATTTGTGCGACGGTCGCGCCAACGGGGCCGGTTGCGGCTGCCACTACCAGGGTATCGCCCTCTTTGGGCTGGCCGATATCTAATAAGCCCATGTAGGCGGTGAAGCCGGGCATCCCCAAGATCCCAAGCGCGTATGAAACCGGTGCGAGATCGGGGTTAAGTTTAAGCAGGGTATCGCCATCGACGACAGAATGGGTTTCCCAGCCTTTATAAGCCAGTACCCAATCGCCGGCCTGGTAATCGGCATGGTTAGATTCCAGTACTTTACCCACGGTGGCACCGACCATCAGACCATCAATTGCTACCGGTTCAGCATACGACTTAGCATCGCTCATCCGGCCGCGCATGTATGGGTCAATCGATAGATGATGGTTTTCAATCAGGACGTCATTGTTGCCTAGTGCGGGAATGGCGACTTCTTCTAAGCGAAAGTTCTCGGCAGTGGGTGCGCCAACTGGGCGTGATGCGAGAACAAAACGTTGATTTGTTAATGCTGACATTAGTTCCTCCCTTGATGTTGGGAAAAGAGGCGGCTGCTTCAGCGCGCCTCACAATAGCAATGAAATAAACCGGCGATTAAAGCGCGGCTTGCAGCACGCGGCGACACACGTCCGGGGTGACATCGCCATGTTCGCCGAGCTGGGTCATACCGTGTTGGGTTAGACTTTCAATCAACGGCTCAATCGCGGTTTCATCCAGATCGTAATCTCGCATGCGTGTTTTCACGTTCATGCGCTCGAAGAAATCGCGCGTTTTCTCAATCGCTAATTTGGCTTTCTCGGCGTCGCTACCTTGTTCAATATGCCAAACACGTTCAGCAAATTGTGCGAGCTTGGCCTGTTTTTGCTCAAACTTCTCATTGAGCATCGCAGGCAGCACAACAGCAAGGGTTTGGGCGTGGTCTAAGCCATGTTGGGCTGTGAGCTCGTGACCAAGCATATGAGTTGACCAGTCTTGCGGGACACCCACGCCAATCAAGCCGTTAAGCGCCAGGGTGGCTGTCCACATCAGACTCGCACGCACATTGTAATCTTCTGGTGTTTCCAGCGCTTGTGGGCCCAACTCAACCAAGGTTTGTAGCAGGCCTTCAGCAAAGCGGTCTTGCACCGGCGCATTGGCAGGATAGGTGAGGTATTGTTCCACCACGTGAACAAACGCATCGACCGCACCGTTCCCCACTTGGCGAATCGGCAGGGTGTAGGTCTTCACCGGATCCAACACTGAGAACTGCGGGAACACCAGCTCGCTCATAAACGGCAATTTCGCTTGCATCGACTCACGGGTCACCACTGAGCCTTTGTTCATCTCAGAGCCGGTAGCAGGCAAAGTGAGCACGGAGCCAAATGGCAGCGCTGCTTCCACTTTTCCGCCCATGCTGGTGAGGATGTCCCATGCGTCACCGTCATATTTCGCGGCTGCGGCAACGAATTTAGTGCCATCGATCACTGAGCCACCGCCCACGGCGAGAAGGTAGTCATAACCTTCAGCGCCGACTTTCTCGACTGCCTTCATCAAGGTCTCATAGCGCGGGTTGGGTTCAATGCCACCAAATAGGCCAAATTGACGTTGCCCTAGCGCTTGTTCGACTTCATCCAAGGTGCCGGTTTTGCGTGCACTTTGGCCGCCGAAAAGAATCAACACTTTTGCATCGGCCGGGATGAGCCGATCCAGCTCGGCAATCTTACCTTCGCCAAAAACGATACGTGTGGGATTGTAGAACTCAAAGTTGTTCATTGCTCATCCTTCCTTTTATTGTGCTTGATGGTATCAAGCGTTTATTTAAATTAGACCGGTCGTCTAGTGAGTGCCGGTTAAAAACCCGCCAAAGCGGGTTTTGAGTAGATGGTGGCTGTGCGCTAACAACGAGTGCCGTCGCGAATGCCACGCATCGGAGATTAATTTGTTGTTTAAGCGATGCTTGGTACAGCAAAGCGTCGTTAATCGATCAGCCCGAGCTTTTCTTCGGTGATGGTCATCGCTTGTGCAAGATGACTGTCGTTACGATGCAGTTTGGTTAATAAGCTGGCGCCCAGCCACAACTGATACAAGGTCGTGGCAGTGGTAAGCGCGGTTTTTTCATCAAACACATCGCTATCTTGGGCGAGGGTACTCGCCAAGCAGCTAATCAGCTGATCGGTGCCATCGCGCAGTGCCAGCCGCATTGGCTCGGATAAATCAGCTACTTCTGCACTCAGCTTGACGACCAAACACGTTTGCACCGGATCCAAACTACAATATTGTGCTTGCCAGCGACTGAAGTAGCTGTGTACACGTGCAATGGGAGAGAGCGTGCTATCTGACAGTAAGCGGTTTACGTCGGCAATGTAGCAAGCAAAGTAGTGGTCTAACACGGCTTGGCCGAATTGTTCTTTCGACGCAAAGTAGTGGTAAAAAGACCCCTTGGGCACGCCGGCTTGTTTTAGTATCGCGCTAAGGCCGACGCCGCTGAAGCCAAATTGCGCCATCACACTCACGCCCGTTTCCAACAAGTGTTGGTGGGTCGCGTTGTGAGTGCTGGTTTCTTGGGTGCTGCTCGATTTCATGTGGGGTAGCATAATCAAAATTAGACCGGTCGTCTAGTGGTGCGAGAATTTTTTATGTTGGCGTGGTTCGGTGGCATAAATCAGGCCGGTATGCTGTGCGAAATCCCAGTTTGTGTCAGATTTATTAAACTGTTCACAATTTGAACGGCACACCATGGCACAGTGGCAAAAGTGTGCTTTACTGAAAATGTCAGCTGAGCTGACACACAATTTGGTAGATGATTAGCGCGCAGTGACGCGCCACATAATGCGTTAAGTCCCCGTTAATGTCAGGCGCCCATGACGACACCTTGTTAGCCGCCAGCCAGGCAATTAACACAAGACCATGCGGTGAGGACGCTCAACGTAGTGAGCACACGGGGCAATGTAAGAAACATGTTCATTGACCAACAACCAACAAGGAATGCATCTTGAAGCCGCTCAGTAGAGCGGCTTTCTCTTTTGTGGGCCTCGCGCCTGACCTACCTGACATATTGAATACGTATTTAGCACCTTGAGCTGGCTGTTTTCTCGCCTTATCGCTGCTTGACAGTGATCGAATTTGCTTTCCGGAACGAAATAATATAAGACTATGAATTGGCGCCGCATTTGGCGCTTGACATCAATATCGTTCATTAATCTGATTGAGAGGTGTTCGATGAACAACAAAAGCAGACGTTTGTGGTATTACTACAAAACAAAGTCGAATAAGACCCGCCCAGTTAAAGCGGCTGGGTCAGCGTAATCAAGCGTTAGTTAGGCAACCGATGGGTTGCCTTTTGTCGTTCTAAGCGATTGAAAAAATCACTAAGCTATTGTGCATTGTCGAATTTTTCATCTAATCTTATCAGTAAAGCTTTAACAAGCGCATTGACCCAAAGAGGGGCGCGGGAGGGACGATGAATGTACTATCTTTCCAGTATGTCAATGAATTGATTAATGAAACGATCACGCTCATTGATGGAACGGATACGGAATACGCAATGACGCTGGCGCGTGTCGACACCCATCCTGGCCACGGTGATGAGGTGGGCGGGCACGCGGTAGAAAACTTCAGCCTGGTATTGAAAGGGCCGGAAGACACCCGCTTTCCGCAAGGCAATTACCTGCTTACCCATCCAGCGCTTGGCGAGCAGATCCTACATATGCTCCCCGTCGGGGACGCCACTTATACCATTAACATCAACACGCAAGCCTAATCTTTCTGTGGTCGCTCACTGTTGTCCATTGGGGCCTCGTAATAGTTAGCGACCAACACTGATTAAATAACCGCCAGTCAATGAGTTACTTTCGCCTTTTCATAGATTAGTCACGGAAATTGAGTAGAATAAGGCCGCTAAGCTAGCAGTAGGGAGGTCATATGTTTGCCTGGCTGAGTGGCTTATTTGAAAAGGAACAGCTGCAATCGTTTGTCTGGGTGAGAGACATTATGGCGAGCAACCCCAAAGGGAGCTACGCCAAGTATAAAAAGTATTACGATCGCCACGTTGATCGCATTCTTAAGGGTTATCACAAAGACTTTCTCCGCTTTGAGAAATTCGCCGCCCGTAATTACAAATACAGCGACCAATCGATTTTTATGGCGATAAAGGTTGCTAACTATGCCTATCAGCTTGGACAGCTGAAAGTGGCCGCTTGCATAACGGCGGCAGTGATTTCGGCGTGTAATCGTGCAAAAAAAGGCGAGTCACAGGTTCACCCTAAACTGTATCGCGCCACCGTGGTGCTGCATAAAAAAGTGCTCGAAACGGGTAAGGCGAATAAGACAGAGAAACCGAAGACACCAGCGTGACGACACGGTGTTGGGTAAATTTTGCCCACTTAACAAAAATGTCATATTCCTATTCAGCCCCCGCCATGGCTGAATAGGTGATGCTTGTCACGTTTTTCCCTTCTTTGACTGTAACAATTTGTTCTGGTCATTCATTCGCCACACTGATAGAGTCCCCTCCCTCACACACCTTGTGAGCGAACTAATGCTTAAATCTACACAAAATAATGACCGTCTCGTAGCCGTGTTTACCATCGGCTTTGTTGCTGTCTTCCTTGCCTTTGCCTTGTTTGACCTGAAACACTTCTCTTCTGTTATCCAGTCTCTATTTTCTGAGTCTGCCAACCTTTTTGGTTACTGGTGGCAGTGGTTGATGGTGATCAATTTTGTACTGGCGCTTGCTATCGGCGGCAGTAAATTTGGTAAATTAAAACTTGGCGCCACGGATACTGTCTCAATGAGTCGTTTCCGTTGGGTTGCGATGATCATGTGCACCCTGCTTGCGGGCGGTGGTGTTTTCTGGTCAGCCGCGGAACCTATTTATCACTTCATGACGCCGCCGCCGGCGTTGGGTGACATGGAAGCGGGTGTGATGGAAACCGTCGCCCCTGCCCTGAGCCAAAGCTTTTTCCACTGGGGCTTTTTAGCCTGGGCAGTATTAGGCACCTTGGCAACCATCGTACTGATGTATGCCCACCATCAAGCGGGTGTACGCCTGCGCCCTCGTGCGTTGCTGTATCCGCTACTCGGTGACAAGCTGGAAAACCACTGGTTAGGCTCTGTGATTGATGCCTGCTCTATCATTGCCGTGGCGGCCGGTACCATCGGTCCGATTGGCTTTTTGGCCACCCAGCTTGGCTACAGCCTAGAAAGCTTTGTGGGTATCGAAAACACCATGCCAATGCAGATGCTGATTCTGGCTGCCGTCGTGGCGATTTACTCGATCTCTGCATTTACGGGGATGGATAAAGGCCTACAATGGCTGAGCCGCATGAATGTGATTGGTGCAGCCGTATTGTTGGGCGTGGTGATTGTGCTGGGTCCAACTGGCTTTATTTTCGAACAGTTTGGCTCAGGCTTTAGCTACTACCTCAACAATATGCATACGCTAGCACTGAATACCGATAACGGTAGCTGGAATGCATGGTGGACCTGGTTCTTCTGGGGTTGGTTTATTGGCTTTGCGCCGATGATGGCGATCTTTATCGCTCGTATCTCGAAAGGCCGCTCGATTCGTGAGCTGATCGTCGCCGTGGCTATCTGTGCACCGATTGCCACTAACTTCTGGTTCTCCGTGTTAGGCGGTACGGGTATCTTTTATGAGTTGCAATCGCCTGGCAGCATTTCCGGCCCAATGGCGGATGCGGGTTTGCCTGCTATCTTGATTGCGTCCTTGTCACAGCTGCCTTACAGCGTGGTTCTGATCCCAGCCTTTATGCTGCTGACCACCACCTTCGTGGCGACCACGGGTGACTCGATGGCTTATTCGATTGCGATGGCCGTGTCAGGTGACAATCAGCCAACGCGCCGTCATCGTCTGTTCTGGGCGATTGTGATGGGTGTGGTTGCCGGTGTACTTCTGCTTGCCGGTGATGGTGGCTTGAATGCGCTTCAGTCGTTTATCGTGATCACCGCCGTGCCTGTGTCTTTCTTGATTGCCTTTACCTTTATCACCGGTCCGATTGCGGTGATGCGGATGCAGCAAGAGAAAGAAGCCAACTTAGCATTGCAGCCGGCGACTGCCAGTTAGTAAGACCAGAGTTTGTTAATGAGAAAAGCGCCGAGTTGTCGGCGCTTTTTTTTGCTTACTGGATAGGAATCATCGCGCTATTTGGGTTGCCATTGTCCACTGGTGACGAGTTTATCCATCACCTTATCGACGGCGACTTGCGCTTTAGCGACGATTTCATCCACCTCATTGGGGGTGACCACCAAGGGTGGGGCAAAACCAAGAATATCGCCATGTGGCATCGCACGCGCAATCAGACCTTGCTCCATACAGGCTGCGGACACTTGTGGGCCCACTTTAAGGCTAGGGTCAAAGTGGCTACGGTTGGCACGATCAGGCGAAAACTCGAGAGCATGGAGCAAACCCACCCCGCGGCTATCGCCAATCAGTGGGTGATTGGCAAACGCGGCTTTCATCTTCATTTGCAAATATTCCCCCGTGGTCGCGGCGTTCTGAGTCAGATTCTCGCGCTCAATGATATCGAGATTACACAGTGCGGCTGCTGCGCCCAGTGGGTGGCCAGAGTAGGTGTAACCATGGCCAATCGCCCCCCACGCATCGGTGCCGTCTTCCAGTACATCCCATACCTTGTGACCGATCATCACCCCAGACAGTGGCTGATAGGCGGAGGTTAATCCTTTGGCAACTGTAATCAGATCAGGCTTCATGTCGTAGTAAATAGAGCCAAAATCACTCCCGATACGGCCAAAGCCACATACCACTTCGTCGGCGATCAACAAGACATCATACTTATCCAGTACTTTGCGAATTGCCGCCCAGTAACCTTCGGGGGGCGGTACGATGCCACCGGTGCCGAGTACAGGCTCGGCAATCATCGCCGCGACCGTGTCGGGTCCTTCCGCGAGGATCATTTTCTCCAGTTCATCGGCACAGTGTTGCGCGAATTCAGGCTCTGTCATGCTGCTGTCTTCACGGCGATAATAGTAGGGGGCCATGGTATGTTTGATGCGCTCGATGGGCAGATCAAAGTGCGCATGGAACAGTGGTAACCCCGTGAGTGACCCTGATGCCACGCTGGAGCCGTGATAACCCCGATCCCGAGAGATGATTTTCTTTTTCTCAGGCTTGCCACGCGCATTGTTGTAGTACCAAACAATTTTAAGCTGTGACTCATTGGCGTCGCTGCCCGACATGCCGTAATAGACTTTGCTCATGCCCGGCGCCATCTTGATCAGCCGCTCCGATAAGGTCACGAGCGCTTCGTTGGTGTGACCCACATAGGTGTGATAGTACGCGAGCTTTTTCGCTTGCTCATAAATGGCGTCGGCCATTTCTTCACGGCCATAACCGATATTGACGCAGTAGAGCCCAGCGAAGCCGTCAATCAGCTCAATCCCTTCGGAATCGGTGATGCGAATACCTTTGCCTGTCTCAATCACTCGGCCTGGCATCTCGCCGTGCGCATACTGCTTCAAGTGGGTTGAAGCATGGAATACGGTGTTTCTGTCTTTTTCCAACAAGGCTTTTGTTTCTGGACGCATGATCAGTCTCCTTATCCGTCAGCAAACCTGAATTAGCTGCCGCTCACCGTGGGCAAGCCACCTAAACAGTAGTATTTGATTTCACTAAATTCGTCGATGCCATAGCGGCTTCCTTCACGGCCCAAGCCCGACTGTTTGACGCCACCAAATGGAATAGGGTGACCGGTCATTTTCACTGAGTTGACACTGACCATGCCGACCTCAAGGCCGCGCAGACAGCGCCAAATATCTCGAATATCATTGCCATAGACATACGCCGAGAGTCCGTACTCGGTATCGTTACCCATGGCAATTGCCTCATCCAGATTGTCGTAGGCAATCACGCCCGCCACAGGACAAAAATTCTCTTCTTGATACACCAGCATATCGGGCGTCACCTTGGTGATAAGCGTAGGGGCAAAGAAGTTTTCGCCTAGGTTGGGGTTGAGTTTTCCGCCCATCACGGTCGCGCCTTTGGCAATGGCGTCATCGACAATGGCTTGGGCTTTATCCACGGCACGAGATGAAATCAATGGGCCGATATCTGTGCTGGGCAGCAAACCATTACCCACTTCAAGTTCATCCATTAATGCGGCGAAGGCATCGACAAAGGCTTGATGTTTGTCGCGCGGGACTAAAATTTTGTTGGCGGCCAAACAATCTTGTCCCGATGTTTGAAACTTGGCATCGATGGCCGCGCGCGCCGCTTGTTGAATATCCATATCAGGCAAGACAATAAAGGGCGCATTGCCGCCAAGCTCCATGGCACACTTTTTCACGGTTTGGGCGCTTTGCTCGAGCAATAAGCGGCCCACACGCGTTGAGCCGGTAAAGCTTAGCGCTTTGACTTTGTCACTTTGACAAAGCTGGGTCGAGACCATGGGCGCGTCACCCATAATCACGTTAAACACCCCTGCAGGGATCCCAGCACGTTCCGCGAGCTCGGCCAACGCTAGTGCAGAAAAGGGCGTTTCTTCTGCGGGCTTGACGATCACGCTACAGCCAATCGCGAGCGCTGCTGCTGCCTTGCGAGTGATCATCGCGTTAGGGAAATTCCATGGAGTGATCAAGGCGGCCACCCCAATGGGCTCACGTAGTGTCGCCAGATGGGCGTTGGGAATGTGGCTAGGCATGGTGTCGCCATACACGCGTTTCGCTTCTTCGGCAAACCATTGAATGAAAGAGGCCCCGTACGCCACTTCCCCCTCGGCGTCGCGCAACGTTTTGCCTTGCTCGAGCACCATTAGATGCGCGAGATCGTGTTGGTTTTCCATGATTAAGTCGTGCCATTTCATCAATAGCTTGGCGCGCGTTTCGGCGGACTCGGCACGCCACAGATGGAAAGCGGTCTCGGCGTCATCAATGGTTTGATTGATTTGCGCAGCATTGAGTGATGCGGTGTAGCCGAGCACTTCGCCCGTTGCCGGATTGAGCACGGGTGTATCTGAATCGCCATTGACCCATTTACCATTGGCATAGGCAAGTTGGCGAAATAGACGCTGATCGTCCAGGTACGCGAGAACGTCTGAACTGGCTTTGCCGGCTACATCATGACGCAATGCATTGGCTGCGCTGCCAGTGTAGTTAAGATCGCGTGATTGGAATACGGTCATACTCCCTCCTGATTCAAAATCGCCACGCTGCCTATCAGCGTTTGCCTACTGTTACTGTATGCAATGAGCAAAAAAGAGGTTTTTTGTTAAGAAGGGTGATTAACGAAATTTTTTCTGAAACCGCGCAATGACAGAAGAAAATTTTCTGGTCATGAGAGAAACGGGCATTGACCGTGATAATGTAACGGATGTTCAGATATTGCCAAGAGGTTAACGACTCATGCGGGAGTGTCATTGAGCACTCGCAAACAAGGACAAGCAATGATTAGCCATTGGCAGCAACATCTGGTGTTTCAAGTGGTAAGGTGAGGGCTGGTCGCTTCACCTGTTTGGTGACGATATAGGTGTAGTACTGTTTGATGCCAAGGTCATCGGTCAACCAGCTGTCAATCAGACGCTGATAATAGTCGATATCAGTGACACCAAGACGAACGATATAGTCTATCCCACCGCCCGTCGCCCAACACTCTTTGACATCGTCGCAGTGCTGCATGGCACGTTCGAAACGTTGAAAGCTGTCAACATCATGCTGGCCAAGGGTGATCTCGACCAGCACAGTGTTAAGTTTTACCACCGCATCTGGATTGATACGTGCGCCATAGCCCTCGATGATACCTGCTTGCTCGAGCCGTTTTACCCGCTCCCAGCAGGGGCTTACAGACAGGTTGATCGCCTGTGCGAGGTTAGATTTGGTAATACGGCCATCTTGCTGCAAGATCTGCAAGATTTTGATATCAAATTTATCCAGCTTCATGGCCCCTCCGCTAAACAGGTTCGGCAATCACCGCAAAGGTATCGCCGATATAAATCCGTCCGAGGTGACGTTTGGCCAGTAAAATACCGTCGCGCTCGGCGTAGTAGGGGATGGGTTCGGTCCCTGTACGCTCAATATTATGCACTTTGCCAATTAAATCACCCTGTTTGATGGTATCGCCTAAGTGCACAGAGAACTCAATAATCCCTGCGTGTTCACTTTGCACATAGCAGTGTTTGTCGGGTAGCTCGAGCTTGACGGGCGCGGCCGGTGGATGGCGATAATCGTCTTGTAGAATGCCCGAAAACACTAAAAAGTTGTGAATACCGCGCTGAGTAATGGCGATAGAGTCAGGTGTACTGGTGCCACCGCCACCGAGCTCTGTGGTGACAAAAATCTTACCTTGTTGCTCTACCGCCGTATCGTACATGCTGGTGGCATCCATTTCAGTGGTTTGCACTTGATAGGGGGCACCAAACAGGCGAGCCCCTTCGGCACAGGCGTCGGCTTGCTGAAGATTCTCTAAGCGGTGGGACGCCGCATAGGGAATAAGATCTAAGGTTTTACCGCCTGAGTGAATGTCTAAAGCGGTATCGCACTGTGGGATTAAATATCGGGTGAAGTAATCGGCAATTTGTTCGGTGACACTGCCGGTTGGTGAACCAGGAAAAGCGCGGTTCATGTTGCCTTGATCCCAAGGGGAAGTGCGTGTGCCTGCGGTCACGGCGGGCGCGTTCATCATCGGTAAAATGATCACACGGCCTTTGATATCGTTTGGCATCAGTTGATGGCAGGTATTGAGTAACGCCGTGATGCCCTCGTATTCATCCCCATGGTTGCCGCCCGTCAGCAAGGCCGTTTTCCCCTCGCCGTTTTTAACTACAGTGATCGGAATGGTGACACAGCCCCATGCGGATTGGTCGTGTGAGTGAGGCAGTTTAAGAAAGCCGTGCTGTACACCATCGGCATGAAAATCGACGGTGGCTTCAATTGCGGTGGGTTCCATAACCTCTCCTTGTGATCTGTCGTGACGCTCCATCCGGCGGAAACGGGTAACGTTTGATTTTTAAATCATCACGTTATGAGTGTAGCTAAAAATAATAATGAGGCTGAACAGAAAAGGGCACAAGTATGGTGCCCGTATCTGGCGCGGTGTACCAAGCTAGTGTTTGACAAACAACTGGCGCGGTAGGTCACACAAGGTTTGCGCACCATCGCGGGTGATCACAATGCTTTCTGTGGTTTCCATGCCCCAGTCTTTCATCCAAAGCCCTGGCATGAAATGAAACGTCATCCCCTCGCGCAATAGGGTTTGATCACTGGGTCGCAAGCTCATGGTGCGCTCGCCCCAATCGGGTGGGTAGCTTAACCCTATCGGATAGCCACAGCGCGCGCCTTCCCGATCAAACCCATAGCGCAACAAGGCATCATTGAGGGCGTTGGCAATGTCTCCGCATGTGTTGCCGGGCTTGGCGACCGCGAGACCGGCTTCTAGTCCGGCCTGTAGCGCCTCGTCAGCACGGAGGAACTCATAACCCGGCTCTCCTAAGAAAATGGTACGAGAGAGTGGGCAGTGATAGCGACGATGCACCCCAGCGATTTCGAAGAAGGTCCCTTCTCCCCGTTTAAATGGGCGATCGTCCCACGTTAAGTGAGGCGCAGCAGCATCACCGCCTGAGGGCAACATCGGCACGATAGCGGCATAATCCCCAAAGTGGCCATCGTGGCCAACCACCGCGTGTTTGTTAATCTCTGCAACCAGTAAATGCTTGGGTAAGCCGGGCTCGATCATCTCAAAGGCGACACGGTGCATATTTTCCACGATACGCGCAGCTGTATGCATGTAGGTGAGCTCTTGATCAGACTTGACCGCGCGGCACCAATTAACCAGTCCGGTAGTATCGACGAGGGTCGCCATTGGCAGATGTTCTTTGAGCGATTCAAACGCCGTGGCGCTGAAATAGTAGTTGTCTTTCTCGACGCCGATGCGGCCACGATCCCAATAACGTTCTGCCAGCACATAGTTTGCCAAGTATTCCATGGGGTGCAGGGGCGGATTCATCACGTAATGGTCAGGATAGTAGGTGATGCACTCGGCACTCATGTAGACAGTACGCAGCGCGCCATTCGCGTCTTGGACACGTCCGAACCACAAAGGGTCACCCGTTGCGCCAATCACTACGCACTGAGGCACATAGAAAGACCAGCCATCGTAACCGGTTAGCCACGCCATGTTAGATGGATCGTGCACTAACAAGGTGTCGATCTCTTGTTCTTCCATGGCATAGCGAACCTTGGCTAAACGGGCGCTGTATTCTTCGTAAGAGAACTTCAATACAACGTCGCTCATACGCGTGACTCCTGTTCAATACCACGACTGTGGTGCTTATAAACGTACTACTGACCGGTAATCAAACTTGGATCAAGTATGATTACCGGTACAGAAAGGTGCCGTTTTTCGGTCTTGTTATCGAACAAACGGAGGAAGCGCGAGTGTTGCGCGGTCCTGTCTAGGCGACTCTACTGTCTGGTGCGGCTGTTGCTCAGTGAGCCCATTCGGCCTGCTCACCGGATAAGATTTTGTTTCGCCTCTAGTTAAGAGTTAAACCATGGAGTGAAAACCCGTCAAGTTTTATTAGCAACAAATTTGTCACTAAACTGCCAATCTGTGCAGACAGGCAAGTGTTGGCATGAAGCGGGAAAGCGTGGGAAGGGGATACGAAATACGCGAAAAGAGCCTAGTGCTGGTTTATGGGGCAAGCGCTAGGCTCTTATCAAGTAAGATTATATTGGTAGATTACTGCTTTTTCAGGTGATACATCTCAGCAAGGTCGCCTTCGATGGTTTCGCCATTCATGTCTTGCATGATCACCTGGTTTTCCGCCACAAAGAAGTGGTTAGGGCTGTCAGTCAGCCCTTCAAGGATGACGACACTGCCTGTTTCATCCCACTTGAAGGTGCCCGATTCTTTAAGAGCTTCTCCCTCTTTGCCCAGATAGGTTTTGGTGAGTGAATACGTGTTGTCTGGGTTCAGTGTTAGTGTGGTATCAATACCTTCACAGTCGGCGCAGGGCACCACACCTTGATACGTACCGTTCCAGTCTAGTGATGTTTTTGCATTATGATGATCAACCATTTCAGAAACGGTGTTTTCTGCGCTATCGATGGCGTTTTCTGCACTATCCATCGCTTGCTCTGTGCCTTCTTTCACTGCATTTTGGGCGTCGTCTAAGCTAGATTCGACTTGCGATTGCGCCTCTTGTGGTTCGTTGGTTTGCTGTTCACAGCCGACCAGTGCGACAACCAGTGCCAGTGGTGCAAGTAAATAGGTTTTTTTCATGTTTACCTCGTTTAATCAATGTTTAAAGGCTAAATCGTTGCTGGGGACCAGCGATGAATGACTTCATGATAGGCGTTTGCTGCGCTTAGGTGTCATTATTGCGCTAGCATTAGGTCAGCGTTAGACAATAAACGTAAAAAAACCGTCAACTGATGAGAGTGATCTAAGCGACCACCTTTTACGTTAACACTCATGTCTTGTTAGTCTACTCAATGAAAACCAAGCAAATACTACCCAAACGCGTGACAATAAGGAGCGATGATGCAACAACACAAAATTTTGATGGTGCTGACATCTCACGATGCCATGGGCGATACGGGACACAAGACAGGCTTTTGGCTTGAAGAGTTCACCACCCCTTATTACGCGTTTAAAGATGCTGGAGCGAGCATTGTAGTTGCCAGCCCGGAAGGTGGCGCGGCACCGATTGATCCGAACAGCGAAGCGGAAGATGCGCAATCGGAATCCACACGCCGGTTTGATGGCGATGCGGAGTTGCAAGATATGGTTAATAACACCGTCAAGCTGAGCGATGTGAATGCGTATGAGTATGACGCGATTTTCTATCCCGGTGGACACGGTCCATTGTGGGACTTGGCGGAAGATCCGACATCTCGTCAGCTGATTGAGACCTTCTATTATCAGGGCAAACCGGTTGGTGCGGTGTGCCACGGCCCGGCCGTGTTCCGCCATACGCGTTCAGATCGCGACGAGCCACTAGTGAAAGGGAAACGGGTCACCGGTTTTACCAATGGCGAAGAAGCCGCCGTTGGCTTGACCGAGGTGGTGCCGTTTTTAGTTGAGGATATGCTCAAAGAAAACGGCGGCCTTTATGAGAAAGCGGATGACTTTACCTCGTATGTGGTTACTGATGGCAACTTAGTGACAGGGCAAAATCCGGTGTCATCTGAAGCCTGCGTCAATGCGGTGTTGGCATTGCTAAAGTAAGTCATATGATAGTCTCTCGATGAAAGCGCCTGCGGGCGCTTTTTTTGTATCGGACGAGATTAAGTGGGGTGTATTTTATCCAATGGATTCGTGTAGATTAAAAACGACACGGATAGAAGAGCACGCCGCATGAAAATACTCATCATTGAAGATGACCACGATCTCAGCTTAGCGATGTCAGAATATTTAGAGCTGCATAAGATCGACTGTGATTTTGCCTATAACGGCGAAACGGGGATCCAGCTTGCCAGCCAGCAGACGTTTGATTGTGTGATACTCGACAATATGTTGCCCAACGTTCAGGGTATGGCGGTTTGCCGTGAGCTGCGTGAGCAGGGGGTTGATACCCCGGTGTTAATGCTGACCGCGTGCGGCGCTGACACCGACCAGCTTGAGGGCTTTCGCGCGGGCGTGGATGATTATGTGGTCAAACCTTGCACCATGCCGTTGTTGCTCGCACGTTTACAGGCCTTGCATCGACGTCATCAACCGGTACGAGAGTGTATTACCATTGCTGATCTGACGATTTACCCCAAAGAGCATATCGCGTCGCGCGGTGATACGCCGCTTAAGTTGACCCCTATCGGTTGGAACATTCTGTTGCTACTCGCGCGCCGCTCACCCACTGTGGTGTCCAAAAGCGATATTGAGGAGGCGATTTGGGCCAGCGATGATGTGCGCCAAGGAACCATTAACGTGCACCTTCACCATTTGCGTAAAGTGGTTGATAAGCCCTTTGCTAAAACGCTGATCCACACCCATGTCGGTATTGGTTTGTCCCTTTCTGAGGCCGCGCCGGTATGAGCCAAAGCCCTGTTCGAAGCCTTGCCGCACAATCACGCCGCCAACTGGTGTTCATGGCGGTGGCGATCTTTATCGGGTTGTTGGCACTTGTCACCGTGTTTAGTTTTTATCAAATCAGTCAGGCAGGCAAAAACTACATGCGGCTCGATGCTATCAAACTCGAGCAGAAGCTGGCCGCCGATCCTAACTATCCATTGCCACAAAGCAACACTGTTAGTGCGTATCGAGATTGGCAGGCTATCCCGACATCGGTGCGTGATTTGTTTTCCTCAGAGCCGATACAGCCCGATGATCCAATTGAAATTCAGCGCATTAATGATAGTGGAACGCGTGAGTATGGCTACTTGTTGTACTCCGATCAGCACCTATCCCAAGGCCTGTACTTGGTCGAGTTTGAAGCGGCAGAAAAAATCGAAGCATTAGCCGCCATGATTGTCGAGCGCTCTTTGGCCGATGCCAGTGTGTTAATTGCCGCTTTTATGCTGGTGCTTGTCATCGTGATTGGGCTTTTGTTTAACAATGCATTGAAGCCACTCAAAGAGTTGGTGGCATGGTCGGCGCGAGTAAAAACACACCCTGATCAAGCTATCGATGTGCGCTTTTCGGTACGTGAGGTTAACCAAATCGCCGACCACTTGATGGCCTCGCTGCAACAGGTGCGTGAACATAACCAACGAGAGCAGCAGTTCTTAAAGCATGCCAGCCATGAACTGCGCACGCCGTTGGCGATTATGCAGGCATCCTTGGATACTTTGTCACTGCGCATCGATGACAAGGATGCCAGTTATCCAGCCTTGCAGCGTGCCTCGCGTGCCAACGCCAATATGATGGCACTGTCTGAATCACTGCTTTGGCTGGCACGGCAACATCCAGATAAGGTTCGCCAATCAAAGGTCGACCTTGGCTCGCTCTGCGCAACCCTGGTGGATGAGCTGGCGTATCTTGCTGCGCATAAGCCAGTGACTGTCCATATCGATAATCACAGTGATCCTATTTCTATTGAGAGGGAATTGTTTCGTATTGCGAGTACCAACCTGATTCGCAATGCGCTCACCTACAGTGCGCCCGGCGCGATTGAGATTAATATCACCAACGGACAGTTTTCGATTGCCAACCCTATTGATTCAGACGTGGACGAGAATCAGATCGGATTTGGTCTAGGCCTACAGCTTGTTGAGCGCATTGCCAGACAGCTCAACTGGCATTTTGAATTTCAGTGCGACGCTCAGATGGCGAAGGCGGTTATCAATTGGGAAGCCGCGCACAAAATGACGGGAGAGTCTTAAGGTTTTCTTAATACCGGTTGTTTCAAGATAAGGGCGAACTTTCAGTTACTATTTCGCCATTATGGAGAATCGCCGGTGAACCCATTTGTCACACTTATCTGTCTCGTTTTGACCTTGGTGCCCTTAGCCGGGCATGCGCAAACCGACAGTATGTCCGCGGATAATTATCTGACTGTCGGCCTGGTCGGCTATACCGAGCCGTCGATATATCTCGGTGGTGAAGATGACCAAGACATTGAGCTGGTGGTTGAGGCGCAATGGGAGGGAATTTTTTATCGCAACGATACCCTAGGTGTATATCTCGCCGAGGGCGACAGCTGGTATGTGTCGGCGGGTGTGGGCGACGATGTGTTTGGCGATCACGCCCGCGGTGACAGCAAAACCCTCAAAGATATGAAAAGTCTCGATACGGTGTATACCGCTAATCTAACCACCGGCTGGATAACGTCGGTGGGCTATTTTGAGCTCGGCTACCATCATGATATCTCGGATAATCATAACAGTGGCGCGGTGGTGGGCCGCTATGGCGCGCCGATGGAGCAAGGCCAGTGGGTGCTTGATCCTCAAGTGTCACTGACTTGTGTGGGTCGCGCGGTGAGTCGTTATTATGTCGGCGTGTCAGCCCAGGATGCCAAAGCCGGCCGACCCACTTATCAACCTGATCAAACCTGCAAATTCCAATCCGACCTCAACCTCTATTACAGGCTTGGTCGCGCGCATCACCTGTTGTTGGGGGTGAGTTATCGCCACTATGACGATGAAGTATCAGACAGCCCGATTGTTGATAGAGACGATTTGTGGTCGCTCAATACCGGCTATTTATACACCTTTTAGCGGTAATGGGGTGGAAGGAGAAAGGCGATGAAGTGGCTAAAGCGAGGTTTGATAGCGCTGATGCTGATAGGCGCGTTTGTGTTGATAGTCATGGATGACCCAAACGCGGGGCTGACGCGTCAATCCATTCACTTTAACGTAGGCGATAATCAGCTCACGGGTGAGTTAATTTTACCTGAAGGTACTGAGGCGCCGAATCAGTGTGTGGTGTTTGTGCATGGTTCTGGTGACGTGCCGACCGATGCGTTTGGTTATTACCTCCCACTTTGGCGAGTGTTAGCGGCGAATGGGTGGTGTGCGTTGTCTTGGAATAAGCCGGGAGTGGGAGAGTCGAGCGGGGATTGGCGGGCGCAATCGATGCAAGATCGGGCCGATGAAGTCGCGGCGGCGATTCGCTATTTGCGCCAAACCTTGGGGCTAAAGGATGGCAAGCTGGGGTTGATGGGCTTTAGTCAAGCTGGTTGGGTGATCCCTAAGGTGGCGCACCAAGTCGAAAACATCGATTTTCTGATCAGTGTCGGTGGAGCAGTCAACTGGATGGCGCAATCCGAGTATTCTGGACGTCAACGGCGATTAGCCTCCGGATACAGTGAATCCGCTATTGCGGCCGAGCAAGCTGCCGAGGCGACAGTGGATGCCTTGATCCAATCCGGCGCGTCGTATCAGCAGTACCTCAACCACGTAAACTCGAATGGCAACGCGCCCATGAGCGAGGCCTTTTGGCAATTTGTACAACGTAATTGGGCCTCGGATGTGACTGCTGATTTAATCGATCTCGAAGTGCCCACGTTAGCGTTGTTTGGTGCGCGGGATGCTTATGTCGACTCAGATAAAACCGCTTCTACGTATCACCAGCTGCTTGCTAACGCGCCGCTGCCGTTTTATCACGTGCGTATGTTTGAAAAGGCCGACCACAGCCTACTGCGCACCGACAACATAGCCAATGCACACAGTGAGCGTCACCGCTGGTTAACTCTGGCACGAATTTGGTGGCAAGGGGAGGCAGCGTTTGCAGATGGCGTGATGCCATGCTTAACGTCTTGGCTAGCGCAGTTTGAGAGCGGGCGGCCAACACAGACTAATATCTGCGCGCCTGAGCAGCTAAGCGATGTAAAGCCAGTACTAAACGCGGATACAACACAGGGGTAACGTTTCAATTTGCGGTGAATTGGGGTTTAATGCAGGCATTGACGCTAACGCTAAGAGAGCCAGCATGCAAATATGGGTAGATGCGGACGCTTGTCCGGTCGCGATGCGCGAGATGATAGTGCGCGCGGCACACCGAACGCACATTCAAGCCACCTTTATTGCCAACCAGTTTATTCGTTTACCGCCGTCGCCTTATGCCAGCGCACGTCAGGTAGAAAAGGGCTTTGATGTGGCGGACAACCAAATTGTTGCCGAGGCAGAGGCGGGCGATTTGGTGATCACCCAAGACATTCCGCTGGCGGATGAAGTGATTGAAAAGGGCGTAACGGTGATTAACACCCGCGGCGAATTGCTGACCAAAGAAAACATCCGCGCCCGGCTTAATATCCGTGATTTTATGGAAACCATGCGCAGTAGCGGTGTGCACACAGGTGGGCCTGCTCCGCTTGGTCCGCAGCAAAAACAAGCCTTTGCCAATCAGCTTGATAAATGGCTGGTTAAAGCCCAGCGTTATCATGCTGCGCGAGCAAAATCGTCTGATTAAGTCTGCGCGCTTTTTCTCTCACTAAATAGCTCTCCTTACTCAATTTTTTCTGCTGACTAAATAGCAACCGGTGCCCATTCACTATCGGCGAAGTGGGCAATCAGCGCATCCAGCAGCGCACGCACCGCTGGTGGCTGGTTGCGACGTGACGGATACAAGGCGTAGATATCCATTGCCTTGGGTTGCCAATCGGGGAGCACGACCTCCAACTGACCTCGCGCAATGGCACTATGAGCCAGATACACCGGCTGCATGCTTACGCCCATGCCCTGAATGGCAGCACTGAGCAAGGTGGTCGCCTCGTTAGCTGAGAGCTTACCTTGCACTTCAACCGCGGCGTGCTCCTCGTCTTTGTCTAAATGCCAAATCGGTCGATCAAATTGCTTATAACTGAGACAGCTATGCGCGGTGAGATCTTCCGGGGAGCGGATCGGTGCATGGGCCGCCAAATAATCCGGTGCCGCTACCAAAACGGAATCACACGCGGCGATCGGACGACCAATAAGGGAAGGGTCGGGGTTGGATGCAATGCGGATGGCTATATCAATCCGATCTGCAATCAAATCGACCGCCTTATCTTGCACTTCAATATCTACATCGACCCCGGGGTGAGCGGCCATAAAAGGCTTTACCGCGGGGATCAGTTGCGCAAAACCAAACGACATACTGGTGGCCACCCGCACTTTGCCAGTCAAGTCCGCGTCTTGTTGCCATTGCTGTGTCAGGGTATTGGCTTGCTCAACCCATTGTTCCAGTTGCGGCAAGCTTTGCTCGCCAGCGGAGGTTAACGAAACCTTGCGCGTGGTGCGTTGCAATAAGCGCACACCTAACCAGTCTTCCAGCGCTTCGACATGGCGAGTCACCATCGGGCGCGACATCTCGAGACGCTCGGCAGTGGCGGTAAAACTTTGCGTTAGGGCGACATCTACCATGACTCTTGCCGCAGTAAGTTTATCCATGAGTGTGCTCCGAGGTTGGCTATAAACAATATCGATCGTGTGATGAATGGCGACGACGCATCAATATGATCGAAATATGAAACAATGATGCAAATTATTAGCTATATATCCGAACAAGTCGAGCCCGTAAACTGCACAGCATCTCAACACCGAATGCAAACAACGGAGCACGACGATGAAATTGATAAAAACCCTAGCCGCCTCTTTATTACTAACCGGTAGCGCAATGGCAGCAAATAATGCTGAACCCTTGAACTTAGACGTGTATAACGCGGATGGTAACAGCTTCCACGTAAACTCAACCTTGGTGTATGGCGAAACCGAAGCCATGGTGGTTGATACGGGCTTTACTAAAGCAGACGCGCTACGTATTGCTGCTAAGGTGCTGGACTCTGGGAAAGCGCTGACCACTATCTTTATTAGCCAAGCAGACCCAGATTACTATTTTGGTGCGGAAGTGCTGCACGGTATGTTCCCTGATGCAAACGTGATCACCACACCGGCAGTGCGCGCCACCATTGCAGAAAAACTGGATGGAAAAATGGCATTTTGGGGCCCAAAAATGGGTGACAATGCGCCGCAAAATCCCGTGGTACCTGCTGCGTATACCCGCACGTCATTGACACTGGACGGTCGTAAAATTGAAATTCGCGGCGCGAAAGGCGAGTTGGCACATCGTCCGTATCTTTGGATCCCAGCCAACAAGGCGATCCTGGGTAACGTCGCTGTATATGGCAATGTTCACCTTTGGATGGCAGACGCACAATCTGACCAAGCGCGTGAAGGTTGGGCCGCACAACTAGAAGAAATGGCAGCACTGAAGCCTAACGTGGTGATCCCAGGACACATGACCGCGGGCACGGCACTGAACGCTGACACCATTACTTTTGCCCAGCAGTATTTGCAAGACTTTGCCGAGGCGAAAGCAAACAGTAAAGACAGTGCTGAGCTGATTAAAACCATGCAAGCGAAATATCCGAAAGCGGGTTTGCCGATGGCTTTGGAAATTGGTGCCAAAGTACATATGGGAGAAATGGAATGGTAAACGTCCACTATATTTTTGACCCAATGTGTGGCTGGTGCTTTGGCGCCGCCACCTTGATTGAAAGCCTGAGCAACACCCCTGAGATTAACTTGCAGCTTCATCCAGGTGGCATGCGTGAGCGTGCGCCGATTGAAGACAGCTTTTGTCAACACATTTTGGCGGCAGATCAGACCATTGCCGATCAAACCGGACAGACATTTGGTCAAGCTTATCTTGACCGCGTGGCAAGCGACCAGCCGGTAATTTTGGACTCCTTTATTACCGCGCAAGCCATCCTCGCTGCTCAGCAGCTTGATGGTCAGGGGGCAGAGATGCTGAAACGCATCCAGCGTGGCCATTATCAGCAAGGTCGCTCCGTCTATGACGCTGACACGCTCGCAGAGCTTGCCAGTGAGATGGGGATAGAGGCAGAGGCTTGGCAACAGGCGATGAATCGCGCCGAAAATGACGTGATGCCCGCGGTGAATCAAACCCGTCAATTGATGGTAGCGCATGGCTTACGCGGTTTTCCATCCATGCTGGTGGAGCAAAACGGCCAATGGCAAGCCATAACAGTGAGCCAATACTATCGCCGCCCAGACGCATGGCAGGCGCTGTGGCAAACACTGACTCAGGCATAAAGCAAACAAAAACGGCGAGCACCAGGCTCGCCGTTTTTTGTCGCGATCATTGTTTGTACATTATCACTTGGGTGCAGTCAGCGGCACCGGCTTTTTAGGCTCAAAGCCTTCGATGATGCGACGTTCAAGTGGATGCCCGAGACGTGCTTCAATCATGCGCAAGTTTTTGGTGTTATCTTTTGAGACCAATGAAATCGCTTCGCCTTGAGCACTGGCACGGCCGGTACGGCCAATCCGGTGAACGTACTCGTCGGCTGGGAAGGGCAGATCATAATTGACTACGCGCTCAAGCGACTCAATATCAATGCCACGAGCAGCGACACCGGTGGCAATTAAAAATTGGATGTCACCGTTTTTAAAGTCTTCCAGCAATTGGGTCCGCACGGCTTGGCTGCGTCCACTGTGAAACGCTTCAGCGGCAATGCCCCGTTTTTCCAACTGGGTAGCGAGTTTGGCGGCGCCGTGTTTGGTTTCGATAAAAATCAACGCTTGCGTCCAGCCATTCTCCTTAATCAAATAACTAAGCAGTGCGGATTTCTTATCTTTATCGACTGGAATACACCACTGAGTAATGTTGTCTTTCGAGGCACCGCGTGCGGCAATGCTGATTTCTTTGCCTTCATCGCCAATGGTCGCTTTGGCTAGATCGCGCACTTTATTAGACAGCGTGGCCGAAAACAGTAAGCACTGTGTGCTGGCAGGCAGTCGGTCTAGAATATTCTGAATGGCATCAATAAAGCCCATATCCAGCATGCGATCTGCTTCGTCGAGAACCAGTACTTCTACTTCATCTAGATAGACGGCACGTTGGCTGAGTAAATCGCGTAGACGTCCCGGGGTGGCGACCAAAATGTCGACGCCGTCCACTAAGGCTTGTTTTTGTGCTTGCTCGTCCATGCCGCCAACCATCGCCAAGGTTTTTAGCTCCGTAAACTGGCTGTCTTGACGTGCGCTCTCAGCCACTTGCAGGGCGAGCTCGCGAGTGGGGGCGATGACGAGTGCGCGAGCGCGTTTTTTGCGCCCAGCTTCACCGGCAGATAATTTATCGATGATAGGCCAGACAAAACTCGAGGTTTTCCCCGTGCCCGTTTGTGCCGCGGCAATCAGATCATGCCCTTGCTGGATAAGCGGAATCGCTTTGGCTTGAATGGACGTTGGCGTGGTAAAGCCGCGTTGGGCAATGGCTTGGCAAAGTGGGTCGCTTAAACCCAGTTTTTTAAATGGCATAACAGACTCAACAAACAAGAAGCGTGTGTCCGCGTTCCCGCTCAGACACACTGAATGGCGTGGAGTCTAGCACGAACCTTACAGTAGCACGACGCAAAATCTGCTGGTGTTCTAGGAACAGTTTGTTCTAGGCCGCGTACTTTCTGAGCTCATGCGGGTAAATACGCATGCCGTTTAATGTATTCTCATACACAGCTTGCTCTCGGAGATAAGACCAAGCATGGGCTTCTGTCCCTGTTTGTGCGGCCAAACGGTCAATAACCGCATCAATATGTCGACCCGCATAATCTTTATGAGGGGTAAAAAGTTCCTTAATTGCAGATAACATAGCACGTTCCTTATGTGTAACTAAATTACATATTGGTATGTTTAGAGCATAGTTCGTGTTTTATTTGTGATCAATATTTAATTAATATCTGTGCTAAATGACAATGTTGTAATTATATTTCAGTAGTGTGGTCTTATTCAGTGGTTTGGGTTTCTTCTTCTATTGACGGCCTTGACCGAGTGACACGACAAGACGGAAATCGGTTACTCAATAGATATAATAACCCTATTTTTTGTAGCACATTAAAGTGGTTTGAATTTGTTTAATATCAAAGGCAGTGTTTTCGTGTGTGCTAGGGTGACATCATCGAAATTCTCCTATGGAGTGCTTTACCATGCTACTGAATGTCACCGACAAACAAAAAGAAGATAAGATCCCACCGTTGCTCCGACTGGGCTTTCGGCCCTTCTTCCTCTTTGGTGCTCTGTACTCATGTCTGGTCATTATTATATGGAGTGGGCTTTACACGCATCCTGGAATGGTTTCACTGACCGTTCCCTCCCTTTGGTGGCATGCCCACGAGATGCTGTTTGGGTTTTCGATGGCCATTGTCGGTGGGTTCTTAATGACGGCGGTACAAAACTGGACGGGTGTGCCGGGTACCCGAGGGCTGAAGCTTTTCGCCATTTTTTCATTATGGCTGTTGGCGCGGTTGAGCTTCTGGGTGGATGCCCCAATTTGGTCGAGCCTTGTACTTGATACCCTGTTTATGGCCTGCGTGGCATGGTCGTTGGGTTATCGCGTGGTAGTGACTAAGCGTCAGCGCAATTACCTGTTTATTCCTATTTTAGCGGTGGCGGCTTTGCTTAACGCATTGTCTTACGGCGTACTGCTAGGGGAAGTCTCACTACCTATTAATCAAGTTTGGCACAGTACCTTGTTGTGGTTCATGCTGCTTATTAGCGTAATGGGTGGCCGTGTGATCCCGTTTTTCACGGAGAAGAAGTTGGGTATACAGGTGTCCAGCCCACCTGTGTGGCTAGAGCGAGCGATTATTGCTCTGTTTGTGCTACTGATTGGCGTCACTTTGGTGTCCGGTACTGATAACATGGTCGCGCGTGGGTTGCTGCTTACAGCGGGTATTGCGCAATGTGTTCGGCTCTACCGCTGGCAAGGTTGGAGAGCGTACCAGGTACCTATGCTGTTCTGGTTGCACGTATTCTATCTCTTTTTACCACTTGGCTTGTTATTAAAAGCCTTGGTGATTAACCCTTGGGCATCAAATCTTATCTGGCACTTATTTGCGATAGGTGCGCTCGGTGGCGTTGTCTTGGCCATGATTGTGCGAGTCACGCTCGGCCATACTGGGCGCAATGTCTATCAAGGTCCCACTGTTTCTTGGCTCTTTTATGCCTTACTCATTTCAGCCCTCGTCCGTGTATTTGGCATGTGGTTTTGGCCGGTGTATACCCTAGAGCTGGTTGCCGCATCAGCACTGCTTTGGACGATCAGCTATGGCTGGTTTGCGGTGCGATTTGGCCCTATGCTGAGCCAAGCACGCGCAGATGGCGCGGCGGGGTAATGTATGACGCTTTACCGGACTGTGTTGGATTGATGCTAGGTAGTCTAACGCCTAATCATTGATGAGATGGCTAATATAGATGGAAGGCGTTTGTCAATTAGTAGGTTGTTTATTGTCGTTTTTTCTGGCGAACAACTAACATTAGACCTAATATGCAGTTACACACTTTAAAAGTGCTGTCTCATTTTTAATAATGGTTTGAAAGAGGCGGATTTTATGGTTGCTGCTTCCCCCCTACGGCACGCTGGGAGCGAGGTAGTAGGGTGTCGAAAGAAGGTTGAATGGACGTCATCGCACGGGAACCACAATGAAAAAAACGAACTACTACGCACTGAAGCTGGCGTTTATCTATTTCTTTTTTGCGACTTTGTGGATCTTATTCTCCGATCGCGTGGTGACTGCCTTATCAACGAATCTAGAGATGCATGAATTAGCACAAGCATTTAAAGGGCATTTCTTTGTAGCGGTGACATCGATTATGCTCTGGAATCTAGCAAGAAGGAATCACCTAGCGTTAGAGCGAGCGAGTGACATTGATAGTGTCACAGGGTTGCACAGCCCGTCAGTGTTTATGCGTCATGTGGATACCTTGCTTGCCCCACGGGAGCAACAAACCTCGTATGTTTTGGTGATTATCGACATTGATGGGTTTACATCACTCACCAATAAACTTGGGTTTGAACGTACTAATCACCTGCTGTCTGACATGGCTCATGCCATTGAGGTATCAACGCTATTAGATAAACTCACGTCGCGCGTCCATGCAGACCGCTTTGCCTGCCTTGTAGCGTTAGACGGTGCCAGCGATATGGCCCTTTATATTGATAGGTTGCACCGTGAGTGTCATCGTCATTTGCAACGATACGATCAAAAAGCCACTTGTTCGATAGGGGTGGCGTTATTTGGGCCAGATGGTGACGATGCTGCCACCTTGATGACGGCGGCTACGCGCGCCCTGAATGATGCCAAAAAGCGCAAAGGGGCGATAACGTATCATGATATTCATTTAACTGAGCAAGCTCAAAAGCGTAGGCAGCTCGTTTCCGCACTCAGGATTGCAATCAATAACAAAGAGATTGAGGTTGTCTTTCAGCCGCAATATCGCTTGGCATCAGGCGAGCTAACCGGCTTAGAAGTATTGGCGAGATGGACCCATGAAACCTATGGTGTGGTGCCACCGAGTACGTTTATCACGCTTGCCGAAGAGCAGGGGTTTTGCGAAGAGCTAACGGCGCTCGTGCTCGAAAAAGCTGCCAAGCAGTTACATGATAGCGGTCTGTTGGGAACTGTCATTCAGCGTGTGTCGGTTAATATTTCTGCGGTTGAGTTTAATAGTGAGAGTGCGATCCGGCGTATTGATGACTACTTGCAATTGAATCCAGAATTTGCGCGTTACCTGTGCCTAGAAATAACCGAAACCGCGGCACTTGATGATATTCTTGAGTGCGCACGAGTGGTTGATACCCTCAAACGCCATGGCGTGGCCTTCTCCATTGATGATTTTGGTGTGGGATATACCTCTTTAGGGATGTTTAACCGAATCAACGTCGATGAGATCAAGATTGACCGCAGTTTCATCCAATCGATGGAAACCGACAGTCGTGCCAAAGCGATCACTGCAGGTATTATTGATATTGCCAAACGACTTGACATTAACGTGGTGGCTGAAGGCGTGGAAACGGACACTCAGCTTGCATTGTTGAAAAGCTTTGAGTGCGAATATGTCCAAGGGTATTACCTAGGCTACCCTTCTTCACTCTCTGAGTTGAAAGTGGCGATGTCTGTATGAAGATAAATGCTTACTAGATAACTGATAGAGCACCGCCAACATCCACTCGCTAAATCATCTAAATATCATACACCAAGCTATCGGCCGCTAAGAATGGCCAATTAAGGCGTTGTGGCTCCATGTCAGTGCCGTTGAAAAAATATCCGCGGTGCGGCATCGCATACACGGTATCGCCCTTGTGATACGCTGCGGCTTGCCACGCATGATGGGTCAAGGTGGCCTCCCACAGTTGTTCACTCTCCCAGCCTTGTGGAGCGAGTGAAACCCGCACCTCGGCACCGACTGGATTGATAGAGACCACACGCATGGGCAGCGAGAGTTGGCTATTGGGTTTATCGGCCAGAGTTAACTCATGGCTGCGCACATACAAAGTGCCTGATTGTTGGGTGTGCGTGTTTAGTGCGGGTTGGATAAAGGCATTGCCATTTTTCCAGACGCCTTGTTGATAGGCACCGGAAAAGACATTTACATTCCCCAAAAAATCAAACACAAAGCGACTTTTCGGCGCAGCATATAGATCAACCGGGCTGTCGACTTGTTCAATTTGACCGTTACTCATCACCACCACGCGATCCGATAGTTCCAGTGCTTCGTCTTGGTCGTGGGTAACAAACACACTGGTAAAAGCCATTTCATCGTGCAGTCGGCGTAACCATTGGCGTAACTCTTTGCGCACTTGGGCATCTAATGCCCCAAATGGCTCATCAAGCAACAGGATTTCCGGCTGTGTCGCTAACGCTCGCGCCAGCGCGATACGTTGCTTTTGCCCGCCTGATAATTGTTCGGGGTACCGCTGGCCCAGGTGGCCTAACTGCACGACCTCAAGCAGTTGATTAACCCTTTGTGTAATCGTGGCCGGTGAAGGACGCTCGCGACGCGGCATCACTTGCAAGCCAAAGGCGATGTTCTCTGCCACCGTCATGTGTTTAAACAAGGCATAGTTTTGAAAAACAAACCCGACACGGCGATCTCGCACGTGAACGCGGGTGACATCGCGCTCTCCAAACAGGATCTGGCCGCTGTCACTGCTTTCTAATCCGGCAATAATGCGCAATAAAGTGGTTTTCCCGGATCCTGAGGGGCCAAGCAGCCCCATCATTTCACCTTGCTCAATGGTGAGTGATAACGGCGATAACGCTTGGAATTGGCCAAAGTGTTTGGTGATATCGTTCAGTTGAATGCGCATGGCTTACGGCTCACTCTGGTTCGTTTGTAAAGTTAAGTGGGCAGGCGTTGATGCACTGCTTTCATCCATCGGCGCGGTGCTGGCGTGCACACGATACTGACGCCATTCCACCAAAGCTTTTAGCGCCAAGGTGGCGAGAGCCATAAAAGCAAGTAATGACGCACAGGCGAACGCCGCTTGGGTTTGGTAGTCCTCATAGAGCAGCTGTACCTGCAAAGGCAGGGTATTGGTTTGACCGCGAATGCTGCCTGACACCACAGCGACCGCACCAAACTCGCCGATGGCGCGCGCATTAGTCAAAATGACCCCGTAGATGAGGGCCCACTTAATATTGGGCAAGGTGACGCGGCGAAAAAGCTGCCACCATGATGCGCCTAACACCACCGCCGCTTCTTCCTCGGCTTGCCCTTGCTGTTGCATGAGCGGGATCAGCTCGCGGGCGACAAAAGGGCAGGTAACAAAAATAGTGACCAACACAATGCCGGGTAGGGCAAACATTACTTGAAGATCATGCTCAAATAGCCACGCGCCTAGCCAGCCGTTACTGCCATAAAGCAGCAAATAGAGTAAGCCTGCGACCACGGGCGACACGGCAAACGGGATATCAATCAAGGTGGTGATCAGTTTTCGCCCCGGAAATTGGAAGCGAGTAACGGCCCATGCCAACATCACGCCAAATACGAGGTTGATGGGCACCGTGAGAACGGCCACCAACAATGTAAGGCCAATCGCGTGGCGGGTATCGGGCGCGAGTAAATGCTGAAAATAACTTGTGATGCCATCGGCGAAGGCAATGGAAAAGATGCTTACCAATGGCACAACCAACACCAGCGCCACGAGCAGCAGCATAAGCGCGATTAAACTGCGCCTGATCCATGGGGTATCACCAATTCTCACCGAGTTTGTGCTCATAAAGTGTCCTTACCGCCCGTGAATACGTTTTAGATAACGGCCTTGCCAAAGATTAATGGCAAACAACAATGACAGGGATGCCATCAAGATCACCGAGGCAATGGCACTCGCCGCTGGGAAATCAAACTCTTGCAAGCGAACAAAGATCATCAGCGACGTGATCTCGCTGACGTAGGGCATATTGCCAGCAATAAAAATCACCGCACCGAATTCACCCAGACTGCGGGTAAATGATAAGGCCACACCCACTAACAACGCCGGCTTGATGGTCGGCAGAATAATCCGCCAAAATACCGCAGCGTCGCTCGCCCCGAGCACAGTGCCCGCTTCTTCTTCCTCTTGGGAGATCTCTTCCAACACGGGTTGGACGGTACGTACCACAAACGGCAAGCTGGTAAACATCATGGCAATCACGATCCCAAGCGGCGTGTAGGCAACTTGGATACCGACGTTGGCAAGCACACTGCCTATCCAGCCGTTATCGGCGTACAGGGTGGCGAGCGTGACGCCGGCAACGGCGGTGGGCAGAGCAAACGGCAAATCAACCAGCGCATCGACGAAGCGTTTGCCTGCAAAGTCGTATCGCACCAGCACCCACGCAAAGAGTAGGCCAATCACACCGTTTAATAATGAGGCAATCAGCGCCGCACCGGCTGTGACTTTATAACTGGCGACAATGCGTGGGTCAGTGATGGCAAACCAGTATTCTTGCCAACTCATTTGGCTGGTTTGCATGATAAGGCCGCTGGCCGGTAACAGCAGGATTAAGCTGATGAACAGCAAAGACACGCCCAAACTGATGCCAAACCCGGGCAGCACGCGTTGCTGACGTGCTGCCAAAGGTGTGGATTGGCGTTGATACGATAGCGATGGCATAGCGTCTCAATACCTAGGAAGCGTTAACGGCGTTGCAGTTGGTCGAGTTTTCCACCACTGGCAAAATGCGTTTTCATAGCTTGGTCCCAACTCCCTGAGATGGCTTCCACGGTGAGCAATTCGACCTCAGGAAAACGATCGGCATTGTCTTTGACCACGTCAGGGTGATGGACGCGGTAGTTAAAATCGGCCAATAAACGCTGTGCTTTTTCGCTGTATAGGTAAGAAAGATACTCGGTTGCCAACTCAGTGGTGCCGTTGCGTTTGGCGTTACGCTCTACCACGGCAACGGGGAACTCAGCCAAAATCGAGGTTTTAGGCACCACAATATCGTACTTGTCACTACCATATTGCTGTCGGATATTGTTGACTTCTGATTCAAAGGTGACCAGCACATCGCCAATACCGCGTTCAACAAACGAGGTGGTTGCGCCACGGCCGCCGGTATCAAACACCGCCACATTGGCGAGAAGCTGTTTCAAAAATTGGTCTTGTTGCTCGGTGTTATCTTTGCCGAACGCCTTTTGTGCATAACCGAGTGCAGCAAGGTAGGTATAACGGGCGTTACCGGAGGTTTTTGGGTTTGGGAAGACAGAGGCAACGTCGTCCTTGGCTAAATCATCCCAATTTTCAATGTTTTTGGGGTTGCCCTTACGCACCAAAAACGCCGTGGTGGAGTAATACGGTGAGCTACTGTTAGGGAAGTTCTCTTTCCAGTTTTTGTCGATCAACTTGCCGCGATCGTACAGCACCTGTACATCCGTGACTTGGTTGAAGGTGACCACATCCGCTTGTAGCCCTTGCATGATGGCGCGCGCCTGCGCCGAGGATCCGCCATGAGACTGCTTAATGGTCACCGACTCTCCGGTTTTTTCTTGCCAGTGCGCCGCAAACAGCGGATTGTAATCAGCAAAAAGCTCACGTGCGATATCGTAAGATGAATTCAAGAGGGTTTGCTCGGCGGCAGATACCGGCGCCGCGCTGGTGGCAAGCAAGGCCGAAAGAGCCAGAGTTTTGAATACCTTCATTGTTAAATCCTTGATGGCCGTTTGTTGCTGTTATCAGCAAAGAAAGTTGGGATAGGTCACAGAATAAAAGCAATTGAAGGGAATAAAAAACAGTTTAAATATAACCATTTTGTATATGTTAGTGAAAAAATGTCTGCGTGTCGTGTCAAGCCTGCTTGTAGGATGTGGCGGTAGACAGTGTCTTACGCGGTGTTGAGAGCATCCATCAGGCAGGCAATTCATGAAACATGAAGAGGTAAACAACGTGGCTGATTTCCCCACGCTTGAAGACTATGTGGGTCAGACCCCTTTGGTGCGCTTGCAGCGGTTAGCCGCAGCCACAGGCAGCACTGTTTTAGTCAAACTCGAGGGCAATAATCCGGCCGGTTCGGTGAAAGACAGACCCGCACTCAATATGATCGCGCAGGCAGAAGCGCGGGGTGATATCCAACCCGGCGATACCTTGATTGAAGCGACCAGTGGCAACACAGGGATCGCGCTGGCGATGGCGGCGGCGATTAAAGGTTATCGACTGATTTTAATCATGCCTGAAAACGCCACACAGGAGCGCAAAGATGCCATGCGAGCCTATGGCAGTGAGTTGATCCTCGTCTCTCAAGCGGCGGGGATGGAGGGCGCTCGCGATTTAGCTTTATCCATGCAAGCACAGGGCAAGGGCAAAGTGTTGGATCAGTTCAATAACCCGGATAACTGGCAGGCGCACTTAACGGGTACGGGGCCAGAAATTTGGCAACAGAGTCAGCAACAAATCACCCACTTTATTGCCAGCATGGGCACCACAGGTACCATTGTGGGAACCTCAAAGTACTTAAAAACGCAAAATTCCGCGATTAAAACCATTGGTTTACAACCGACAGAGGGGAGCGCGATTCCTGGTATTCGCCGCTGGCCAGCTGAATATCTTCCCGGCATTTATACCGACGAGCACATTGATGCAGTGATGGACATTTCCGAGCAAGATGCGAAAGAGACCGCGCGCGCCCTCGCCAGAGAAGAGGGTATTTGTGCGGGGGTTAGCTCGGGTGGTGCCGTGTTTGCTGCCCTGCAAGTCGCCAAAGCCGAACCCGGCTCTGTGGTGGTAGCCATTATTTGCGATCGCGGCGATCGTTATTTGTCGTCGGGGTTATTCTCGTAACCGTTTACTGGCGAGCATAAAAAAGGTGACCCAAGTCGGGTCACCTAGCTGAATTTGAACACAGTGTTCGCACTACGCTGTGGCGAATTTGTAAGTACGATAGCCACCAATCAAGTTGCGTGCTTTAAAGCCATTGTTGACTAGCTGGCGGTAGGCGACGTTGCCGCGCAGACCGACTTGGCAGTACACCACAATTTCTTTGTCTTTCGGTAGTTCATCGATGCGTCCGCGCAGCTCGTCGACCGGAATATGCACATCACCTTCAATAAGCTGACCGTTTTCTCGCTCGGGCGCATTGCGCACATCGAGTAACACTTGATCGTCGGCCAGATTGTCTACCTCATCAAAGTGGATTGGCGTCGCGTCACCTTTAAGAATATTGGTGGCCACAAACGCCGCTTGGTTAATCACATCTTTGGCACTTCCGTAAGGCGGTGCGTAGGTGAGTTCTAGATGTTGTAGCTGCTCAACGGTCATGCCAGCACGTTGTGCCACGGCCATTACATCAATGCGCTTATCAATGCCGTCTTTACCCACCGCTTGTGCGCCTAAAATCGCACCGGTATCCGGGGCAAATAACAGTTTAAACGAGACAATTTCGGCACCGGGATAATAACCGGCATGACTGGCGGCGTGGACATAGACCTTTTGATAGTCGATATCAGCGTGCTTGAGTTGTTTCTCGTTTTGGCCCACCGAGGCGACGGCGAGATCGAACACTTTACAGATGGCGGTGCCTTGGGTGCCAAGATAATGTTCAGTGCTTCCTAGCATGTTGTCAGCGGCCATACGTCCTTGACGGTTCGCCGGACCCGCCAGTGGCACTAACGTTGGCTTATGGGTCACAAAGTCGATTTCTTCGACTGCATCGCCGACCGCGTAAATATCGGGATCTTGGGTCTGCAGAGTACTGTTGACCACAATGCCGCCTTTTTCACCAATGGCAAGCCCCGCTTGTTGTGCCAGCGTGACTTCGGGCTTAACGCCAACCGCCATAATCAAAAGCTCGGTATCCAGTTTGTCGCCATTGTTAAGTGTCAGACGTAAAGCGCCTTCTAGGTGTTGCGGCTCACTCGGCTCGCCAGCATCATCACTGGCGACATGCGTGGTAGGAATAAACTCGGCGGATTCCAGCGCTGTGCCTAGGCGTAAATCCACTCCTTGATCGCGAATGGTTTGATGAACAAATCCCGCCATTTCTCGGTCAACCGGCGTCATGACCTGATCGGCCATCTCCAATAGGGTGGTTTTAATCCCGCGTTGATGCAGCGCTTCCATCATCTCAAGGCCAATAAAGCCCCCGCCAACGACAGTCGCATGGCTGGGGTTATTCATATCAATGGTATGCAAAATCGCATCCATGTCTGGAATATTGCGGAGCGAGTGGGTCAGCGGGTTATCTAAGCCAGGGATGGGCGGCATGATGGGGGCCGCACCTGGGCTTAATAGCAACTTGTCGTAGCTTTCTTGATAGTCGCTGCCATCGGCACGGGTGACGGTGACGGTTTTGGCCTCGCGGTTAATCGCAGTGACCGTGCTGTTGATGCGCACGTCCACATTAAAGCGGGCGCGGAAACTGTCTGGGGTTTGCAGCAAGAGTTTACTGCGGTCGGTAATGTCACCGCCAATATGATAAGGCAAACCACAGTTCGCGAACGAGACGTAAGGGCCCCGCTCGAACATGATGATTTCGGCTTCTTCACTTAAACGACGGGCGCGAGCGGCGGCAGAAGCGCCACCGGCGACGCCGCCAATAATCACGATTTTGGTCATTATGACTCCATTAAGCGTTGCTGAGTCCAAGTTTTTTCAGGAAAAAGGCAGCCGGACAAATCCCTGTAAACGCACTTTGGATCAGGTTTACGCCAACGAAGACGGTTAGCCAAACAAATTGGCTGTGAACTGTGAGGGTAAGCACGACAGAAAGTAGCACCATCATGCCAGCGATTACGCGTACGCCATTATCAATTGTCATAGCAAGACTCCTTTGCATCCTCTATACGATTACCCGACAGACCGAACCGCTTTGGCTCGAACGCCTTCAGTATTTGTCGGCACTCGGATCACTCTAGAAGTTATATTTAGAAAAGTCTAATAATAATTTATCTAAATTAGAATTGACTAAATAAAATGCCGCGCTAAGCTATGAGTATTGGCGAGAAAGGAGTGGATGATGGCAGAGTCAACGGTGCCGTTTGAGGCAGAAAGCGTACCGGATATGGACATCAGTGCCATGCGTGAGCAAGCGTCTTTGGTGGCGACCATGTTGAAAGTGATGGCCCATCCTGAGCGATTAATTGTGCTGTGCCAGCTTTTGGCCGGAGAGCGCTCCGTAGGTCAATTACTACAAGGGTCGTCGCTCAGTCAGTCGGCGTTTTCCCAGCACCTTAGCGTGTTAAAGCGGCATCAACTGGTCAAGGTACGTAAGTCATCCCAGCAGGTGTTTTATCAGCTCAATGACCCCCACGTCGCGGCGATTATCGCCACCTTGCAGCGGCTCTATTGTGCCTGATGTGTCTGAATCTGAGAGATCAGCACACATTCATTGCTCGTCGATGCGCTAAGTTAATTAACATTCAGCCATTTTACCTATCGTTTTCTTGTCGTTACTGACATCAGCCAAAGGATCGAATATGCGAGATGCCCAGCCACAAGGTCAGCTGATCACCCGAGTAATGAATAGCTTCTTCCCGCCCATCCTCATCGTGCTCGCACTGCTGGTCGGGGCGGCGGCGCTGTGGCTTACACCCAAAGAAGAAGATCCGCAAATCGTGGTACCAATGGCAGATGTGGTAGTACAAGCGCCTGGTTTGAGTGCGCCACAAGTGGCAAAGCAGGTGACGCAGCCTCTGGAGAAAAAAGTCAGTCAAATTGATGGGGTGGAGTATGTTTATTCCACCACCCAAGCAGGCTCCGCGTTGGTCACGGTGCGCTTTTACGTGGGTGAAGATCGCGAGTCTGCCTTGGTGAAGCTTTATAACAAGCTGTACGCCAATCAAGATGCGATCCCAGCTGCTGTGAGCGAATGGGCAATCAAGCCGGTGGAAATTGATGATGTGCCGATTGTGATTGCGGCGCTGCGTAGCGAAAACCCGGACCAGCTCGACCATTATGCGCTTCGACGCATTGCCGAGCAGGCTATCTTGGATCTTAAAGCCCTTCCCGAAACCAATGCGGTGAAGGTAGTGGGTGGTGTGCCGCGGCAGGTATTGGTCACGCTCGACCCTGCGGCTATGGCAAGCTATCAGATCAGCGTGTCCGATCTCACTAATGCCTTTTCGCTAAGCCATCAAAAGCGTGATGTTGGGGATATTCAGCATCAGGGTGAGCGCTATGTATTAAAAACCGGCCAGTGGTATCAAAGCCTTGAGGAGATACGCCATTTAGTGGTGGCGGTGGTCAATGGCAAACCTGTGTACCTGCAGGATGTGGCCGAATTATCCGACGGTGCGCAAGAGCCCACCACAGATACCTGGATCCAATCGACGGATGATAGCCAGCCGCATCCAGCAGTGTTTCTCTCGGTGGCGAAGCAAAAAGGCTCGAACGCGGTGAGCGTGGCCGAGGATGTCACCGCCACGCTCAATCATCTGGTCGCCACGCAATTTCCTGAGGGCGTGAGCGTTGAGGTTATTCGCAATTACGGTCAAACCGCCGATGCCAAAGTGAAAAACTTGGTGTCCAGCCTTGGTATTGCGGTGCTCACCGTGGTGGTCTTTGTTGGCTTGTCCTTAAACTGGCGCAGTGCCTTAGTGGTGGCAATTGCTATTCCCATCAGTTATGGCGCGGCATTAGGGCTGGATTTAGCCTTTGGCTATTCGATTAACCGCGTCACCCTGTTTGCGTTAATTTTGGCGCTGGGGCTGATTGTTGATGATCCGATTGCCAGTATCGACAACATTGAACGGCACCTGACCCATGATAATAAGCCGCGTGGACGCACGATTGTTCTGGCGATGTTGGAAATCAAACGCGCATTGATCATGTCGACGGTGGCGGTTGTGATTGTGTTTACCCCGATGTTTTTTATCACCGGCATGATGGGGCCGTATATGGCGCCCCTTGCATTCAATGTGCCGGTCAGTGTGGTGATCAGTACCTTGGTGGCGTTTTTAGTTACCCCTTGGCTTGCCAAAAAAATTGTTCGCGCTTCCAATAAAGGTGATGACTATCGCATAGAGACCACGCCGCTGTACCGTGGCTACCGACGCGTGTTGCTGCCATTGCTGGAAAACAATCGTCGCGCCAAAGCGTTTTTATGGCTAGTGGGCGTGTTGTTCGTCATCGCCGCTCTGCTGCCTGCTTTGCGCTTCGTGCCACTCAAACTCTTGCCGTATGACAATAAAAACGAGTTTCAGGTAGTACTGGATTTGCCGGAAACCGCCAATCATGTTGATACCTCCAACGTGCTGCGAGAGATGAACCGTTATCTACACACGCAAGCCGAGGTGGTGTCGGTATCCGGCTTTGCCGGGATCGCCTCACCGATGGATTTTAATGGCATGGTGCGCCATTACTTTACTCGCCAAGCGCCTTACCAGGGTGAACTGCGTGTGGTGCTGGTGGATAAGCACCGGCGCACGTTGCAATCGCATGGCTTGGTCACGCGCATGCGTGATGAATTAGAAGCCATCGCAGCAAAATATGATGCCGAAGTGCAATTAGTGGAAATGCCGCCGGGGCCGCCGGTGCTGGCAACCATTGTCGCGGAAGTGTATGGCTCACCAAGCACGCCTTATTCAACCCTGCAAGCGCAAGCGACGCAGGTGGCCGAGCGATTAAAGCGTGAAGCCTTGGTGTCAGAAGTGAGCACCAGTATTCAAGGGCCTCTATCGAGCTGGCAGTTTGTGGTGGACCAAGAAAAAGCCGCCTTGTCGGGTATTGCCGTGGCCGATATTAACCAAGCGCTCAGGGCCGCAAACCAAGGGGTCACGCTGGCCCATTTAGCCGACGCCGATGAAATGGATCCCTTGCCCGTGAGGCTGCAACTTGCGCCAGATGCCCGTGATCAACTTGATACGCTACTCGCACTCCATGTACGCGGTCGGGCTGGGGTGGCTAAGCAATCGGTACAAGGTGCCTTGGTGGATGCGCCGCAGCCGCTGGTCGCATTGAGTGAGCTCGGTCATTTTACGCGCCAGCCCGTTGATCAGCCTATTTATCATAAGAATTTACGCCCCGTCGTGTATGTGTATGCCGAACCTACTGGACGGGTGCCGGGCGAAGTAGTCGCCGATGTGATGGCCGATTTTAGTCAACCGGAGTCGGACAGTGCTCGCCCGCTATCAGCGCGTAGTTATTTGGATAATGGCGCGGGTGATGGCTGGCAGGTGCGTGACGGTATCGAGGTGGTATGGAGTGGTGAAGGAGAGTGGAAAATCACCATTGATGTTTTCCGCGATCTGGGTATTGCCTATGGCGCGGCGCTGCTGGGTGTCTTTATTGTGATGCTGATACAAACTGGGCTACCGGCGGTATCGGGCATTATTATGCTCGCGATCCCGCTGACCGTGATTGGCATCATGCCGGGTTTTTGGTTGCTCAATGGCTTAAGCGGTGAGATCAACGGCTACCCAAATCCTGCGCTATTCACCGCCACCGCGATGATTGGCATGATTGCATTGGCAGGGATTGTGGTGCGTAACTCACTGGTGTTGATTGAATTTATTCAACAGTCACTTGCACAAGGCATGGCGCTGAGTGAAGCCCTAGTGCAAGCGGGCGCGGTGCGAATGCGGCCTATTCTGCTCACCGCCGGCACCACCTTATTGGGGAATGTGATTATCACCCTCGACCCGATTTTCAATGGCTTAGCGTGGGCAATTATTTTCGGCATTGCCGCGTCTACCGTGTTTACCTTGCTGGTTGTGCCTGTGGTGTACAACCTTGCGTATCAACATCACCCGACCCATGGCTTATCAGTAGAAGGAGAGGATGCATGAAGGCAAAAAAAGGCTTACTCGCACTGGTGCTAGGCACTGGGTTATTGGTGTTATTTTTGGCGATGGCTGGCACCTTTACCGAGAAAGTAGCGTCAGAACCGCCCCCCAACCGTGTAGCAAGCGATGTGAAGACACTCACACTGGAAGCGGTCGAGCAGCCGCAAACGCGTACTTTTTCGGGTAAGCTAGTGGCACGACAAAACGCCACGCTGGCAGCACGGATGACGGCCACCGTCGCGGAAGTGTTGGTTGATGTCGGTGACCGCGTTGAGCAAGGCGATGTATTACTGCGTTTAGATAATGCCGACCTCAGTGCCAAAGTTCGCCAAGTGCAACAAGCCTTGGCCTCGGCGCAATCACAACTGAATACCGCGCGCAGTGATTACCGCCGAATGGAGGCCTTGTTGGCGAAAAAACTGGTGCCTCAATCTCAGTTTGATGAAGCGGAAAATCGCTTAAAAACGGCGCAGTCTGATTATCGCCGCGCCCTTGCTGCGGTGGACGAGGCAGAAACCCAATTTGGTTTTAGTCTGGTGCGAGCGCCTTTCTCAGGCGTGATCACGGAAAAGATCATCAACCAAGGTGATACGGCAACACCGGGCGCGGCGATGTTATCGCTGTATAACCCTGCCAGTATTGAAGCGGCGGTGAATATGGCTGAGTCTGTTTTGCCTTTTGTGGCGATTGGCCAATCGTTAACGGTTGAATTGTCCACCTATGATAAAACGTTGACAGGTATGGTGCGCACGATGACGCCCGCCGCCGATACGAGCTCACGCAGTTATCGTGTCGTGGTGACACTGCCGCATTCGGATCCTAACGATAGCTTGCTGCCGGGCATGTTTGCAAAAGTGACCGTGTCACAAAAAGCAGAGTCTGAGCTTTACTTACCGAGCAATGCGTATTATCAAATTGGACAACTTAACTATGTGAAGGTGCTCGATGCGGGTGAGGTGAGCACACGGCTGGTATCGCTCACACAGCAAGGACGCGTACGTAACGGGTTAAAGCCTGGCGAGGTTGTTATATTGAATCCGTAAAAAATGCAGTGATTCAGGTCGCATTATGGAGAATATCGTCAATACTTAAGGTGAGTTTTCCTAAAAGGAGTTCACTATGAAAATAGCGACACTTTCTGCAACCGCAATCGCCGCGACAGCACTCACTGGCTCCCTACTATCCGGGCCAGCGCTCGCTTTAGAGACATCATCACTCAAAGCCTGTGGGGACGGTGCTGGTTGGCCGCCATATACCTTTGAAAAAGGCGGACAAGTGCAAGGGTATGATGTTGATGTTCTGAATGCTGTTTTCGGTGAAGAGGGCGTTGATGTCTCAGTAGAAATGCCTCCTTGGAAGCGTTGTGTACTGCAAACGAACGCCGGCAACTATGATATCGCCCTCAGTGCTTCGTACAGCGAAGAACGGGATAAAAATTATCTTCTTACTGATTATTACTATACGTTACAGCCTAGCTATATTTATTCGACAAGCCAACATCCTAATGGTTTGAATATAAACTCAGTGGACGATTTAAACGGCCTAAGAATGTGTGGCTTACTTGGCTATAATTATACCGGTTTTGGTGTTGACGACAGTAAAGTCAGAAAATCAGCAAAAAGTTTCGAACAGCTCGTGCAAAAAACGGAAGCAGGACGCTGTGATGTCTTCTTGGCGCGTTACGAAATATTGGCTGGATTTAAAGTTTCCCAAGGAACTGATTATCTCGCCGGTGGTATGAAAGCTGAGCCTATTCCGGGCAACAGTGGGGATAAGTTCCACATGATGATCTCGCGTGAGCATCCAGAAGCCATGGAAATAAAAGCCACGCTGGATGCCGGGTTTGAGTCAATGCGTAACGCCGGTGAATTACAGTCTATTCTCGATACTTATATTAAATAAATGGTTATTAAAAAATAAAAAAAGAGGTGATGCGTCACCTCTTTTTTTATTGTTGATAAATATTGTAGTAGAAAGACCAACAGACAGTCGTTTTAATAGTTGGGTGTAAACCCAGTCTATAGCATGAAAAATGGCTTGTGCTCTCTTTCAATCAACCGATGGCGTTAATGGATAGTCCGGATGTGTTTTTCTCTGATTTTGCTTTGTACATATCTTGATCTGCCGAGGCCATCAGTTCATCTAAATCACGAGGGGACCGATGGTTAAAGAGGGCACAGCCAATACTGAGCGATGGGTAGATATGATAGCGCTGCCATCGACATGCGGAGGCCTCGACCGTTTCTTTTAGGCTTTTTAGCACTTTGTTGACATCGCTAGGGTGTACATCTCGCAATACAACAATAAACTCGTCACCGCCCATTCTTGCGACCAAGTCTGATGAGCGGGTGCTTTGCTCTAGCGCTGAGGCTACATGGCTAAGCAATGCATCGCCAGCTTCATGACCGTATGCGTCGTTAACCTTCTTAAAATCATTTAAGTCGATATTGAGCAGCGCGAAGGACTCTTTTTTCTCTTGTGTGAGCGAATCAAGTTTTTCGATCGCGAACCGCCGGTTAGGAAGTTGGGTTAACTCGTCGACGAGTGCTTGTTTTTTCGCGATAAGAAAACTGCGATAGAAAAGTAATATCAGGCCATAAATAACGATAAATATGCCCGAGCTGATCACGTAAATCATAATACCTAGGCGCATGATTTCGGGCGAGCGTTTAAGTGTGTATTCGACGGCGAGAGACCATTCGCCGCTAGGTAAAGAAATCGGGACTGTAAAGTCGGCATTGACAAATGTCGATTGGGAGCCATAAAAGTAAGCCAGTGTTTCACTGTTTTTGATGGCTACATTGGCGCCACTGAGATCGTATAATCCGACTTCACCGAGCATCTTGATATGGTCAATGACAACACTGACTCCTCCCCAGTAGTTCGACGTATCTGTCGGGGAGGAGAAGATAGGAAACCGTGCAATGATCGCTTGACCACCTTGAACGAGGTTAACGGGTCCGGCGATGTAAACGTCGCCAAGATTTCGCGCTTTTAATACCGCACGGTACTGGTCTGGACGAGAGCGAAAGTCTAATCCGATGGCAGCTTGGTTCCCTTCGAGAGGATACACATGACTGATAATATTATCGGGCGCTAAACCCACATTGCGGACATAATCTGCCTTGTCTAGGAGTTTTTGCGCCACACTGTCCCAATTGGCCATGGCGAATTCCGGATCAATGGTGACCACGGTCGCTAAGCTATCAGCGACATAGGTATCGTGATATATCGCCGCCTCAATCCGGGACCGTATCAAGGAGGCTTTACGATTAATGTCCTCTTGCTCTTCTTGGATGACTCGGTTGACGATAGTGTCGCCAATGAGAGCCGTCACGCCTACTGCAGCACCTAGGTACGCGAGCGTGAAAAGGATAAACCAAGTTTTAAGGTGGCGAGGTAAAACCATATTGCTCCAAGCTAAAAAAGGGGAAAAGAACCATTCTCTTCCCCTTAAGCATACTCAATATTTCTGTATGCGATCAGTTTATGCCATATTTTTTCAGGATTTTTTCAAATGTACCATCTGCTTTTATCGTATTAAGCCCTTTATTGTAGGCATTGATAAACATCTGGCTATCGGGGTTGGCTTTGCCACTCGTGACATGTAAAGGGTTGGTTGAGAGCGCCTGGTCAGTAAAGGCAAACTGGTTGCTATCAAGCCCCTCTTCCTGCATCACTGATTGGGCGACGACCTTGTCTTCCAAGGTCAGGTCAATACGATCGGCGAGCAGCTTTTTCAAATTGGTTGCTAGGTTATTGGCAGCAGGTTTATCAAAATGCGTCGCCTCCAAAAACGCATCACCGTAGCCGTAATCGCGCACAATACCAACCACTTTTCCCTGTAAGTCATTTAAACTCGAGAACTGAAAAACGTCATCTGCACGTTTAATAAACGTTAGCTGATTGCTCATATAAGGGTTGCTGTAACGTAGGAACTCAGTGCGTGCTTCAGTGTGCCAAGTGGCGGGAAGCAAGTCGATATTCCCTTTGCTGACAGCATCGAGGGCGCGAGCCCATGGCATGTTTTTAAACTCGACTTCATAGCCTTGGGTGGCCATCGCAGCTTTGACAAGCTCGACAGAAATCCCCGGCCGATCGGGATCTGTAGTCACAAAGGGTGGCCACGGATCCTGAGCCGCTGTCAGCGTTCTTGCCATCGCACTAGGTACCAGTAATAGTATTGCCAAGCTAACGGTAAACAGCTTTTTCATGTTCTCTCCTTGTTATTATTCCTTTGATTACGTTTTAAATTTCCCCATTTGTGCTTTGATGTCTTCACTTAGAGTGAGCACTTTGTCGGTGCGTGCTGCGTTTTCTTGTGCACCTTCAGTCACGTAATTGGTTGCTTCTGAGGCTTCATTGATTGCTTGACTCACTTCATCAATGGCTTGACGTTGCTCGTCAGTGGCTTGCGAGATTTGTCCACTACGCTCGGAAATATCCGTGATGGTCTCGCGTACCTGACTGACAGACTCTTGTGACTCAGAGACACGACCGGCGGTGTTTTCTAAGATACTACCAATGCGTTTTATCTCTTTTTCTACCGACTCAGTCGCTTCACTCAACGACTTGATGTTGGATTGAATTTGCTCGGTGGACTCACTGGTTTTGACTGAAAGACTACGTACTTCGTCAGCCACCACCGCAAAGCCTCGGCCTTGTTCACCCGCACGCGCCGCCTCAATCGCAGCGTTCAGCGCCAAGAGGTTGGTTTGTTCAGAGATATCATTGATGACGTTCACGACATCTGAAATTTTCTCGCCTTCCTCAAGCAGTTTATGCATTTCAGCATTCACGTTCTCCATCTCTGAACGCATATTGATGATTTCAGAGGCTGAACTCTCAATGGTGCCGTACACTTGGTTAACCAGATCAGTGGCCCCCGCTGCACGTGTGGCGGCATCGTTCGCCGTATCCGCAACGGTGGCAATGGATTGATTCATCTGCGTGGCGGCGGCAGCAACGGTAGAGAGGCTTTGTTTCTGTTGCTCCAAGCGTTCCGCATTCGTGCGCGCCATTTGCCCACTCTCTGCCGAAACTTCAGCGAGATTGATAGATGCTTGAGTCACTTCATTGACGATTTCACGTAACGAAGCGGTGAAGTGGTTAATATGCTCGGTGATCTGGGCGAATTCTTTGTATTTCGGTGCTGGTATAACGGTAGAGAGATCGCCATCACCACTGGCGAGTTCTCGGACGCGCCCAGTTAAATCGTTGAGCGGTTTAACGACGGTGGCAGTTAAGGCCAAAATTAAGAATACGATGATCACAAGATCGAGCACTAGCAGCTCAATGAGGCTTCGAGTGAGGGTCTCGGATAACTCCGCCTCTAGCCTGTCGGTATTGTAGAATACCTGAAGTGTCCCCACTTTGTTGGTTTCACCATACTCGGTAAATGAAAGCTCACTTTCTTCGTTGGGCATGGACTCGTACATCGATTTTTCGCCGTCGCCAATGTCTTTCGGCTGGCGTTGCCCTTCGTCATTGGGTGGCCCGAGGCGCAGAAAGACGATGGCAGACCCTTGATTATCCAGTATTCGCACCGCTTTGATATCGGGTGCTTTTAATTCGGCAGAAATCGAGAGTTTGGCCGCTTCCAGGTCGAAGTCCCAAATGGCTTTGGGCAAACTGAGATTCATACGATTGGTGGCATTTTCCACTGTGGTCTCAAGCGCGCTATTCAGTTCCTGTTTGGTATTTTGATAATCAATATAACTTGATATCCCTAATACCACAGAAACAGCAATAACCACTTGAGTGACAAATATTGCTTTTAGACTCTTAAACATAGCGCTACTCTTCCATTTACATTGTCATGCGACCTGACTGCGGCCACTTTCCCCTCGAGTGTTCATTATTCACCCAGGTGTTCTTTCATTATCTGTTCAATATTGATTTTCTTTAGTCCTTGGTTGACGATGTCACGCCATTTTTGCCCTTCGGCATTGTCGGCAAACGCAATGTAGAGTTTTTTATCAACCAAGAGTTTTTTGTTCATTTGTAGATTGGCTTTAACGGCACTGAGAGCAGGGTCATTCTCTTTGAGATAGTCCAGCACATTGGCATCCACGACGGCTAGCGGGATACGTTCACGTCCTACTTTTTGTAAATTTTGTGTGTCACTGGTGACCGCAGACGACTTGAGTGTGCCATTCGCAATGCGCTCATCTAGTTCTGGTGTGTTGACATAGCCACGCACCACACCAATGGTATGTTGAGTAAGATCATCAAGGGTTGACCACTCGATAGGCTTATTGACGTTTTCAACGAACCCGAGCGGGCCTGTGCCTATGGGGTCAGAGAAGATCAGTTCGTCTGTTTCGTAGTGATATTCTGGGAAATAGCCAGCGTACTGCGCATCATTCTTTACCAAATACACAGTGCGCGACCACGGGTAAAATTCGACGTTAAGTTCGTGCCCCATGGCTTGTACGGCTGCACGCACAACCGCAACGGATGCGCCCTGATCAGGCAAATTTTTGCCAGAATAAGGCGGCCATTCGAGCGATGGCATGGTGAGAACATCGGCTCGAGCTGGTGTTGCTAGAAGAAGGGCCGAGAAAACGATGGCGAACAGATGCTTGAGCATAATGCCTCCAATTTATCCATAATTCTCTTAAGCGTAGACGAGATAAAAATAGGTGGGTGCAGTGATCGTTTATTTGTCGAAAAATATGCGTTTTTTATTGTCATAATGTGATGAAAATAAACAATTTTCTGGTCGGGCCAACAGAAGAGAAGACGATGACTAGCCGGAAATACAGGGGGGATTTCTGGCTTTGTCTATAAACCTGGCCGTTTTTGTCTTTGATTTAGACAAAAAAGCCGCTGCTTTAAACAGCGGCTTGTTAGTGAGCGATTAATCACGCTCAAGGCTGACGTTAGAGTAGCTACGGTAGCCACGTACCATTACATGGTACTCGGTACCTTCTTTTGCACTGATACGACAGGTCTCATCGTTGCCATAGTCATAAGGACGACAGTCCCAGTTGTTAGTAGTGGGTTTGCTGCCCGCTTTTACATAAAGGTCGGCATCACCCGTGCCACCGCTCATTGCCACATTCACGTTACGGCTGCTATCAACTGTGAACGTAAAAAAGGTTTCACTGCCGCTGCCACCACTTAAACCGGTAACCGGCTGGTTGGGCTGAAGCACGTTTCCACCGTTGTCACCACAACTTGCATCGACGCCTACGGTATTAAATGCATCGATAACGTCTTGCGCATTGTAAGCCAAGTCTTGCGTGGCTTTCACTACGCCGCACGCACCTTGGTCAAATGTGCTGCTGGCGGTCCAGTACAGTTGGTTCGCGGTGGTGAATACTTCGAAGCCTTTGCGAACATCCCAGTTTGCTTTGTTAGCGAGGAGGTAGAAAGCACGGTTATATACGCCGCTTGAATAGTGCACATTCATGCCATCACGGTACTGGCTGGCGTCATCAATTGATTTGCCATCGCGTGAAGGTTGGTCAAAATAGCGCAGACCACCAGTGCCTTTAAAGATGTCGGCACCGACCACCCAATCGACTTCATCATGCATGTAGTATTCTGCAGCTTCACCGGCAATATCAGAAAACGCCTCATTGATCCCGCCCGACATGTCTGCATAGATGAGACCAGAGTTTTGCTCAGTAAAGCCGTGGCTGACCTCGTGGGCACTCACGTTGATATCGACCAGTGGGTAGAACGTTGATTTGCCATCCCCGAATGTCATTGAGCTACCATTCCAGAATGCATTCTCATAGTCGTTGCCGTAGTGGACGCGCATAGTGAGCTGGAAAGTCAGAGGTGCGGTGTTCATCCAATCTTGGTACATGTCAAAAACAACGTTACCGAAATAGTGCGCATCGTTCAGTGCAGAGTAAGCGCCGTTAACATATCTTTCGTCGTTGTAGTTACTGCTATCTGTACACGGGTAGGTGAAGGCAGTGCTGCCTGTGGTACCGTTCTCTAGATCGACCGTTTTCACTTTGTCGTTTTCTAACGTACACGTGGTGCCGGTTTTGTCGATAGGGAAGCCATCATAGTCCGTGCCATAAATATATTGGCCCGTTTTTTCGTTCCCACCAGGGCCTGTTCCAACGGCAGTCGCATGATTAATACCATCCCAGTGCTTCAAGATCTCACCAGTGTCGGCATCAATCATATAAAAAGGACGGCTTGGGTCGTCACCAGCGATAAAGAAATCAACGATGTAGACGAGCTGCGCCTTCTGCTCATCATCCAGCTTGACCACCAAGCGAGTGTTCTCGTTTTCAAATGGGGCAGAGGTAATGGTTTGTTGGTTCTGCGTGAAAGCAGCCTTAGCGGTTTCTAAGGCCGCTTGGCTATTGAGCGCGGGTGAGATAGAGGTGATATCGTTCGCGACACCTTGTGCCATGGTACCGTAGACGTCGCTACGTTGACCTTGTTTTTCTGTCGCGACGACAGCCGTGTCAATAACGGGCACACCTTGATAGGTTTGCTGGTAACGCACTTTGACTTTGCCGTTTGGCAAGGTGACACGCTTCACTTCTTTAAACCCTAGTGGGTTGGCTTGTGAACCTGATGGCGCATAAACACCTGCAGGTTGGTCTAAGACCTGACTTAGCATTGCATCATCAGTGACGTTAATCAGTTCTGCACTCAGTGCCGGTGTGCTAGCGACAACGCTAGAGGCGATAAGCCATGTCAATTTAGAGAGTTTCATTTTATTGCCCTAATTGTTGTTGAAAGATTCCTTTCTTCCCAACTGCACAATAGGAAGACGAACATGTCGGTTCGCATCTTTAACGTGGCCTATCAATAGATTCATTTACAAGCTCGTTACAATTAACAGTGTAAACAATAAATTACGCTATCGGTGTGTTTCAAACGTCAATGAGGTAGAAAACGTATCGTGACTAGTTTATCTGACAGTTATGCTGGTTAATTATTAATTAATGACCATAATTCTTTACAGAATAAATGACTATTTATTTATGAGAGATTGACCGCATTATTAATGAATAAACCTGTCTGCAAAAATGTGAACCCTGCTCACATTGTGACGGGTATTGCGCCAAGGTGAAGCGGATTGGTGCGTTGAAACAGCGCCAGCCCAAGTGGGCCAAAAGAGACGCTTTAGTCATTAACGCTCACTGGCCATCCGTTGGCCAGCGACAAACACGTTAGGTTTTATGGCGCACGGCGTTGACCTGCACCTTGCGGTTTGGCCATAGGCGCTGGGTCTTTAGGCCAAAATAGGCTAGAGGGATGCTGCTTGATTTGTGTCAGTACCGCGGTTCTTACCGACTTCATATCCAACTCACAGTTACGCGAGCGCAGCGCAACGAATAATGCGAGACCAAAGCTGACCCAAAGGTTAATAAAGCCGATCATTAACACAAAGAATAGGCTGGATAATACTGTCCCCCATGACTGGAAATCACTAATATGTGCGTATGCCACGTGCGCAGATGAGAACGCCACGTGGCGTATATCTAGGGGGACCTCAATCAGGTAGCCCAAATAACTCGTCATGCCCAATAAGACACCAAAAATAAAGTTACCACCCAGTGCGCCATAGTTTTCGTGAATGTAAAAAGCCGCTTTCTCACGGTGTTTAGAGGGGATGACCCGAAACAACCGATGGGCGACTAATCGATCTTTTAGCTCAATATAATCCGCTCGGTTATCTAAAATGCCGGTGATGATGCCAGATAAAAACAGCCACACACCGGCGATGCCAGCATAGAGCCAAGCCAAACCACTAAGTGGATGGATGGCTGCTTTTTGATAAGCCGCTTGTTCGCTACTCAGTAATGGGCTGTGATAAAAGTGGCTAAAAAGCAGGCTTACTAAGATGCTCACAGTGATGGCTGCAGTAATGTTTCCCCACACTGCAAACCATTGAGAGCGGTTTACATTTATTAACAGGCGCGCGAGTTTTTTACTGCGTGTCCGTCCTTGTTTGTTTTTCTCTACGTGCGCAGCAAAGTTTGCTGCAGTCATCGCGGGCTGCTTGGTGGCAATGGTAAAGTGCAAAATGTGTACGAGCATAAAGCCGACGCCATAGTTTAGGCTCACCAGTAGGGCGTTATTGAGAGGGGCGAGTTGCAGGCTCTCAATATACATTTTTACCCACGCTAGTAGCGAAATAATCACCCCAGCACCACAGGCCCCGCGCAGGATTTTAAAATAATCCTTTTTGGTCTTGGCAATGTAGTGCTCGCCGTGGTTACTTTTGTTTTGGGTGACACTTTGCGCAAAGGTGCGAGTGCTTTTGCGGTAAATGGCTCGCACACTATTGCGCTCGGTCACTGAGGTCAGTAGTTGGCGCCATAGGTTAAGCACACAACGCGCTTTTTGGTGAGGATGGCGAAAATCTAAGATTTGAATCAGCAGCACCATGCGGTTCAACGTTTGATCAAGGCGCTCGAGCATATGCGAAGCGTGTGCGGAGAAACCCATTTGGCTGATGCCGCGTGCGCGGATCCGTTTTACCTGTTGTTGGCATTGTTCAATCATTACCCAAAAATGGGCTGTGTCTTGGCCAGATATGTCGTTGGCCTTGATAGCCGCGACCAAGTGGCTGGTTTCACGTTGAAGCGCAATGAACGGTGAGTCGATTTCACTCAAACGGCGGTCTATGCGAAGTAGCTCAGGGTCTAGCTCTTCTGCCGCAATCCAGATAGATAGCATTTCTAGCGAATAACAAAGCTCGCTTTTGATATAAGCGCCTGTTGTGCGAATAGCCTCTGTAGGCGCGTTTTTCACCAACAGACAATAAAGCTTAAACCAACATTTATGGGAAATGGTTTTAACCCACGCTTTGTCTTCACCACCGACAAAGTAACTGAGCAAGTCATTGATATCGTTGCAGCGTTTTGGCGGCGGATTGACTTTATTGTAAAGGCGGCGAAAAATTTCGGTGACGAGCCCGTTTTTAGAAAAGATCCCCAATTGCACAAATGCGGGTGACAGTTTTATTTTCTTTGCCTCATTGCACACGCTGTTGGCGAATAATGCTGCTTGAGAAGGGGAGTTGGCTAAGGCTAAGACAAGTTGTTCAAGACGCAGCTCTGCCAGCTCGGGTTCACCTTCACGAAGATAGGTAAAAAATATATCAAGGCGCTCTGTGTCGCTGGCACAGAGTGAGAAACCGTCTATCACTTTAAAGGCCGGTGTAATTGCAGGCATATATCAATTTTCTTATCAGTAGATAGTCAACGCGCGCGTAGTCTACAAGAGGGAGTGAATAGGGGGAAGTAAAAGTGTGTTTAGATCACATCTGCAATGTTCTGACTTGGAGGCGGCAAGCATGAATTTTATCTCTATCCTTGTTCGTTTAATAAAAAAAAGCTTTTTTATTAATATCTTGGATAAGATGGTATAAATGCACCATCATGAGTCGATGCTATCGGCTGAGCCAACTGAATAGGCCTTTAAGGGGGAGCCATGATCAGAGAAATTACCCGACCTGACTTTGCGTCGTTTTGGCCAACATTCTCAGCCATTATTAAGGCAGAAGAAACCTATGCGTTGGATCCTGACATGACGCAGCAAGAGGCTTTTTCGCTTTGGTGTGAATCAACACTGGAAGCCTATGCATTGGTAGAAAATGATGTAGTTTTGGGTATTTACTACCTCAAATCTAATGGAATGGGCCCAAGTCGCCATATCTGTAATTGTGGTTATATGGTGGCCAACGAGGCGAGAGGAAGAGGCATCGCACGCCTTTTATATGAGCATTCACAGGAGAGGGCGATCGCGTTTGGGTTTCAAGCCATGCAGTTTAATAGTGTGGTCTCGACCAACGAGGTGGCGGTAACGCTTTGGCAGAAACTCGGCTTTTCGATTGTTGGTACCATCCCTCGAGCGTACAAGCATTCGCAATTGGGGTTGGTTGACAGTTATGTGATGTACAAATGGTTATAGCATCGCTCAGTATCAGAAAGGTGAAAGCGCTCTCAGTCATTTTACTGGTCACCCAACTCGTGCTGATTGGCTTTTCTTACTACTACCGGGGCATGGCGAGTGGTGAGCTACAAAATATATCGACAGCGGCAGGTAATCATCTTGATGAGTACCTGTTTCGCTTGCAGCACTATGATCGCTTGGAGGCCCTTCTTGGTTACGCTGCGGCGGGTGTTTGGTTATTAACAGTTACTATCTTGAATGTCGGAAAAGCGACAAAGCTCGTGTGGGCACAAGTATCGATTGTTGTCCCTATGGTGATCAGCTTTTTACTGAGTTTTTTCTAGCGCCATTGAGCCGGATAGGAATAGTCTCTCCCTTCGGTTGTGGCAAGCATAGTCGCGTTAATTAGGCACGCTCCGATCAGCCTACAATAACCATTATGGACTGGAATCAGCAGACTTGTATGATGAACCCTCATCAATGACAATGATAGCCATTCTCATTAATTCTCGTTTATAAGATATGACGCAATTCGCTTTCATACAGTCACTGTGCCCTGTGGCCTTGCCTGATCCTGACACGTCAGTATTAATGGTTCAGTTTGATGTACAGCATTATTCCCCAATGCTATTTGCCAAGCTTGGTATTGAGATGCCCGAGGCGATTCGTCGGGCAGTGTGTAAGCGGCAAGCGGAGTTTTTGGCGGGTCGTTATCTGGCAAAAAAAGTACAAATGAGTCTGGGAGTGATGCCGATTGAGATAGCTATCGGTGACAGCCGCGCACCGGTTTGGCCATCAGCATGGACGGGAAGCATCAGTCACAATGATTCGTTAGCCATATGTGCGATGACGCCTCAGAGCAATGAGCATGAAGGCGTCGGTATCGATATTGAGTCATTGATTGATGTGGATAGGCTATCGGAGATGAAGGGTGTGGTCGTTACCGAAAAGGAGCTGGCGGCGCTACCCAGCAATGTACAAAATTTAAGTGGGTTGATGACTCTGTTTTTTTCGGCCAAAGAGAGCATTTTTAAAGCCTTGTACCCTCAAGTTAAACGCTATTTTGACTTTTTAGATGTCGCCTTTTTGCGGATGGACGACCAATGGTTGTACTTTGAGCTGAATACAAAGCTTTCTGACACCTTATTGCCCGGTCTGCAGGGAAAGGTGTATTACTCTAGGATGGATGAACGAGTGCTTACCTTTACGCGTTCTGAATATTTCATATGATAATAATTATCATTTATTGAGTTTGTGTTATCGGGCGGTTACAATCGATTTTTTTAGATAGGTTGTGTCCATGGATAGTAACACGCTGAATGCGAAGCCAGTTTTAAGGCTTGCGCTGTTTATTAACATGCTCTCTGTTGGAACCTTGATGATGGTGATGCCGTTGGGTCCCGATTTAGTCCGAGATATTGGCTTAAAAGGTGAGCACATCGGATACATCAGTGGCGGTGCGACGTTTGGCTCCGCAATCATTGGTTTTTTTCTCGCACCGGTATTAGACCGTTATGATCGACGAGCCGCGTTGACACTGTTTCTCCTACTTCGTTCTGTCCTGATTGCCTTGTGTGGATTAGCGACAGAGCCGAAACAGTTGTTACTTATTTTTATTGCCGCAGGCTGTTTCTCCGGCCCTCTTAGCGGCTTAATTATGGCATCTGTCCTTGATGTAACTAACGTGGCGGAGCGAGGTAGGGCGATGGCCTTCGTTGCCAGTGGATTTTCTCTGGCGGCGATCATCATTGTGCCAGCTTCTTTGATGTTGGCGCAGTGGATGGGTTGGCAGATGACGTTCTTTTTCTTTGGTGGTATGGGAGTAATATTGGCGGTCGCCGTCAGGATCTATATGCCATCACTGGTCCCACAGGCAAGCGCGATGACAAGTCCAACAATGCGTTCGGCAGGACTATCTAAAATGATCGGCTCCACGCCGTTTGTACTCGCGATGGCGATGATGGGGTTGACACTCTTTGGGCATTTTCTATTGGTGCCAAACTTGTCGGCGTATTTCCAGTTTAACCTTGATTTCCCGCGGAACGAGATCAGTTACCTTTACCTCTTGGGTGGGGTGATGAGCATTTTAGCGATGCGTTACAGCGGCAGAATGATGGACAAAGGCTCAGGGCAACCGGTGTTATTTGGCTTAAGCGTGATTGTCGCTATGGTGGTTTATTATGGATTTATCAGCGATAGCACGGATAAGTGGGTCTATCTGATTTTTATGATTTTGATGGCATCGAGTTCGGCGCGTAGTGCGGTCCTGGCAGCGTTTACATCAAGGGTACCACCACCACAATACCGTGCCGCCTTCATGACGTATCAATCAACAGTGTCTAATTTGGCCGCTGGTAGTGCAGGGATTGTCAGTTCCATCTATCTTGTTTCAGGGTCTGCGAATCAATTAGTAGGGCTCGATAAACTTGCCACAATGACTATCATTAGTGCGCTCGCGGTTCCTCTGCTTGTTTGCTGGTTTATCCCATCACTTAAACAGTCTCAAGCTTCACAACAAGTTCCGGGTTAATTCCCGGAGCCATCCCACTCCGTTTTCACCCTTTACCTGTACGTTTTTCGCTCGTCTTACCGGCTTGGTCGTTTTGCATTGTGAATATCTACGCAAATTTTCATGATCAAACGCAAATAATAATAAAAAAGATTATCAATTGTCTGCGGTTGGGATTGAGCGTAAAATAGAAATCATTATCATTTGCACCACCATTTATATGGAGTGGTTAATTTTTGATGGACAAGGAGATAGCGTGTTTAAGTTGACTCGCCTGAATCAGGCTTTATGTGTAGTAGGTATGGTTTCTTCATTTACGGTAATGGCAGACACGGCCAATAACGACGTTAATGAAGTGATGGTGGTGACGGCGAGTCAGACAGAGCATCCGGAGCTCACAGCGCCGGCTTCTGTCTCGTATATTACTCGCGAAGACTTGGATAACCTTGTAGTCAATGATGTTGCTGAAGCGATTGAAAAACTGCCGGGTATTCACATCAACGCGGGCACAACATACGGGCGGAATGAGATCAAAATCCGTGGATTGGATTCAGATTATACCCTGCTGCTAATCAACGGTCGTCGGATTAACTCTCGAGATGGACTCCTTAGCTCTTACGGTAACGATTTTGATCTGTCCAGCATTCCGATGTCAGCGGTCGAGCGTATCGAGGTAACCCGTGGCCCTATGTCATCTTTGTATGGTGCCGATGCGTTAGGGGGCGTAGTGAATGTGATTCTTCGCAAACCCACAGAAGAAACGCAGGGCTCTTTGGGTTACCAGTTTGATGGCATTACTGAGGGCTCTGGTGGTAATACTCATAAAATGAATGGCTACGTCAGTGGCGCCCTAGTTCCTGACACCTTATTGGGGAACCTGATCATTGAAAAAAGTGATCGTGATGCGTGGCGGTCAAACCAATCCGTTAACCCAGATACGGATGTGCTGGAGGAACGTGATGAGTTGAGCTTGTACTCCAACCTGACATGGCTGGTGAATGATCAGCAGGATATCGAGCTTGATCTTAACTACAACACAGATGACCGTGATGCGGATTGGAACAACTGGGGTAACGCCGTAAACAATGTGCAGGAAATGGAGCGTTACAACCTGGCATTGACCCATTACGGTTACTGGGAGGCGATGAACTCTCGAGTGCGTTATAACCTCGACCATTCTGAATTGCGAGATGATTCAGAGCTGAATAGTGCAGTCGGTGATATCGAGCAAACCAATAACACTATTGATGCCCAGCTTTCTGGTTATTTAGGCGATCACCTTCTCACGGGCGGCGGCGAATTTCGTGATACTAAACTGGAAAATAACCTGACGCTGACGACCGATTCTGTGCACTACAGTCAGGCGGCGATTTACCTGCAAGATGAAATTTCGCTAGGCGACTTGGCACTGACTCTGAGTGCGCGTTATGACGATCACGAGGTGTACGGCGGTGAGTTTAGCCCGCGTGCTTATGCGGTTTATACGATCACTGACAACTGGGTAATTAAAGGTGGTGTCGGGGAAGCCTTTAAAGCGCCCGGCCTGAATCAGTACAGTGATTCTTACTCGGTGCTAGCGTGTCGGGGTAAATGCCATGTGGTTGGTAACCCGGATCTAGAGGCAGAGACCTCACGGAGCTATGAGCTGGGAACCAGCTATGAAACTGCTCACTGGGGCGCCGGGTTAACCGTGTTCGAAAATGACATTGATGACATGATTGAGGCGGAAACGTGGGATCGCGTCAAAACTGAGTTGAGCTACTTCAACGTCGACGAGGCCGAGATCAAAGGGGTAGAAACATCGCTATGGGCCGACATTACCGACACGGTCAGTGTATCGGTGAATTATACCTACAGCGATGCAGAAGATAAAAGCACGCAGACCGATCTGCTCAATACGCCCGCCCATGTGGCTAATGTTCAACTCGACTGGCAGGCGAGAGACAACCTTTATGCTTACACGTCATACCAATACACAGGCTCTCAATACGCAAAAAATGGGTCGGATGTGGTGAAGCTAGATGCTTATGGCACGCTGGATCTAGGGGCTCGCTATCAACCTGTAGATGGCCTGAACTTGAAGCTGGGGGTCACCAACCTTACTAACGAAGAGCGAGATGAGACCGCGATAGACCTGGATTACATCATGAAAGCACGCAGCGTCTATGCTGGCGTTTCATACGACTTCTGATAACAACATTCATCAGGACCACCTGATGCCAAAGGAGCCAACACAGGTTGGCTCCTTTTCGTACACAAAAGCAATGTGATGTCACCTTATAACAACTAAACCTACCGAGTTAATACTAAGCCTGTCAGTTTGCAATTAAATGCAACAAAAACAGGCTATTGTGTAAATGGAGTTGTGACATGCAACATACCCAACGTGAGAGGCTAGGATCGACCCCCGTATTCTCACCCGACAGAGATCTTTTTTTCTCATCGGAATACAAAACGGTCAGTGGAAAGGGAATTAGCCAAACGATTACGACACCCGCTATCTATGGTGAGCAACGCCAGAGCGCGTTCCAGCAAAAAATACAACAAGCATTCGCGGACGAAAAATCTAAAGGCGTCGAAAATCCGATTTTAATGGGGTCGATTCCGTTTGATGTATCTGAACCGTCTTGTCTCTATATTCCTGAATCTGTTGAGGTGACGGAGCACAACGCGGCAATGCCCGAACCCAATGGAATACTCGCACGTGAGCCTTTACAGATATTGGCTAAACGTAGTGAACCCGATGAATCGTTGTTTAAACATGCGGTTGCAGAGGCCGTAAAAAAGTTTCAGCGCACTGAATTAGAAAAAGCCGTGTTATCTCGGGTACTGAACCTAGAGTTAAGTGATGCCATCTCCGCTGATGATGTGCTTTCACGTTTGATAAAAAAAAATCCTACTGGCTTCCATTTTGCCATTCCACAGCAAGACCAATCGGTTTTACTCGGCGCTAGTCCTGAGCTTCTGATTCGGCAGCAAGGGACGTCTATTTTATCGAACCCATTAGCTGGTTCAGCGAAGCGTCAGGGTAATACGGATGCCGATCGACAGGTGAGTGATGCTCTGCTGAAATCGGTAAAAGACAGATATGAACACCGTCTGGTCATTGAAGAAATCGCTCAACAGCTGACACCGTATTGTCGCGAGCTAGACGTACCTACTGGTCCATCGCTGATTTCTACCCCGACTATGTGGCATTTGTCGACACGCATCGAAGGGCAACTTAATGGTTTGGGTGATGAACAGGGTAAGCCGTCGAACTATAACGTCCTGCAGTTAGCGTGCCTACTACACCCAACTCCGGCTGTTTGTGGTTTCCCCTTCACGTTATCACGCGATGCGATCAAAGAGCTGGAAGGCTACGAACGTGGCATGTTCACCGGCATGGTGGGTTGGTGTGATTCTCAAGGGAATGGCGAGTGGGCGGTCACGATCCGTTGTGGAAAGGTACGTGAGAACTCTGTTCGCTTATTTGCAGGAGCGGGGATTGTAGATGCCTCTTGTCCGCAGGCGGAATGGGCGGAAACCGAAGCCAAGTTAGGTACGATGCTCAATGCGTTCGGATTAGGTGAGAAGGGGGCTGCATGAGTATCGCCTTCACCTCATGGCCGCCTGAGCTTGCTGAGCATTATCGCCAGAAAGGCTATTGGACAGATGTGCCGATGACAGACATCTTAACGCGTCACCAACAGAACCCTACTGACCACCTAGCGTTGATTTGTGGCGAACGAAGCTGGACGTACCGTCAGCTTGAGCACGATGCTGAGCGGCTGGCTGCCTCCCTGTTGCAGCTTGGTGTACAACCTGGCGACACGGCGTTGGTGCACCTACCTAATGTCGCTGAGTTTTATATTACCTTTTTTGCCCTCATGAAATTGGGCGTGGTGCCAGTGAATGCGCTATTCAGTCACAACCAGCATGAACTCACTGTCTATGCTGAGCAAATCAGACCGACGCTGGCGATCGTTTCTTCAGGCCACCACTTATTCAGGCAAAGTACGTTTGCTCAAACCTTGAGTGAGCAGGTGACATCACTCAAGTTCTGCTTGGTTGATGGCGATGCGGACTTTGGCTATTCGCTCGCCGCAGCCATTGCGGGTACCTTGATGCCTTGTCATGCGTTCAGTAGTCAGGCGAAAAAAGCCGTCTCTTGGCCAGAGCTGAATGCCTCTGACGTTGCCTTTTTCCAGTTGTCTGGCGGCAGTACCGGTACCCCAAAACTGATCCCCCGAACGCATAATGACTACTACTACAGTGTCCGCGCCAGTGCAGAAATTTGTCGCTTAGACAGCGATACGGTTTATTTGTGTGCATTGCCTGCACCACACAATTACACCTTAAGCTCTCCTGGCGCGCTGGGTGTGTTTTATGCAGGGGGAACCGTGGTTTTGGCGGCAGAGCCCAGTCCAATGACCTGTTTTCCATTGATTCAATCTCATCAGATTACCATGGCTGCGTTGGTGCCCTCTGCTGTTACCTTGTGGTTGCAAGCCGCGGCAGATGATCGCTCGGCGCTTAGTAGTCTGCAATGGCTGCAGGTTGGTGGCGCGCATCTTGGTGAGAGCCTTGCCCGTCGCATTTATCCTGAGTTGGGATGTCATCTACAGCAGGTGTTCGGTATGGCCGAAGGCCTAGTGAACTATACGCGGTTTGAAGACAGTGAGTGGCATGTTCTTCATACCCAAGGGCGTCCCATCAGCGACGGTGATGAAATACGGATCGTTGATGAAAACGGCGACGATGTGCCGAGAGGAACTCCGGGTGCCTTGCTCACTCGTGGGCCATATACCTTCCGGGGCTATTACAACAGCCCAGAACATAATCGCGTTGCATTTGATAAGGATGGGTTTTACCGCTCTGGTGATGTCGTCGTGATGACCGAAGACGGTTACTTGATGGTGGTGGGCCGCGACAAAGACCAGATTAATCGTGGTGGCGAAAAGGTGGCGGCCGAAGAGGTCGAAAACCAGCTGCTGGCGGTGCCGGAGATCACGCAGGCTGCGTTGGTTGCCATGCCTGATAGCGTCATGGGAGAGAAAAGTTGTGCATTTATCGTGACGACTAACCCGAAGCTAAAACCTCTTACGATCCGAAAACACCTGCGCATGCGTGGTATCGCTGACTATAAACTCCCTGATCGGATCGAAAAAGTCGATGCCTTACCTATGACCCCTGTCGGAAAAATTGACAAAAAAGCGCTGCGTCAGCGGATTGCCAACCTACTAAAAAAACAGTCACAGCCTCAGCCCGAAAAGGACGTTTTATCATGACTATTCCTGCATTACCGACTTATACCATGCCTGCCGTCGAGGCCTTTCCAACCAACAAGGTGTCCTGGACGTTTGAGCCAGCGAAAGCGGCGTTTTTGATCCACGATATGCAAACTTATTTTGTGAGCTTTTATGAGCGCGATAGCGCGCTGATGCAAACGCTGCTCGATAATTTGGTGGCCTTAAAATACTTCTGCAAATCTCACGGTATTCCAGTGATCTACACGGCTCAACCCAAAGAGCAGAACCTGGCAGATAGAGCGCTACTCAATGATATGTGGGGGCCAGGTCTTAACAAATCGCCAGAACTGCAACAAGTCGTTGAGGCGTTAGCACCAGAAGAGGGAGATATTGTTCTCGACAAATGGCGTTACTCGGCGTTTCAGCGTTCACCTTTGGAGCATACGCTCAACGAACTAGGACGTGACCAGTTATTGATTGGGGGGATTTATGGTCATATTGGTTGCCTGATGACGGCAGTGGACGCTTTTATGCGCGATATTAAACCCTTCATGATCGGTGATGCCATTGCTGACTTTTCACTCGAAGAGCATCAAATGACACTCAAGTACGTGGCAGGACGAGCAGGTATGGTGATGTCAACGGCTTCGGTGATAGGTCAGGTGGCGAAAGCCGAGCCGCACGCGTTGCCTGATGTGCTCACTCACGGTGGTTTACTCGCCCGCATCGCGAAACTGGCCGACGAAGAGGAAGACGCGTTTGACCCGGATGAGAACCTGATCGATTACGGCTTAGACTCTGTGCAAATCATGGCGTTGATCACCGAATGGCGCAAGCACGGCGTTGAGATCAATTTTGTCCAACTGGCGGAGACGCCAACCTTCAATCACTGGTGGATGTTACTGGAGCAAGCACGAAATCAAGTGAATATGGAGGGACAAGTATGACACCGCTAAATACGGCTCAACATGGGTTATGGCTTGGGCACACTCTTAATGAAGATAAAGCGCTGTTTAACACAGCCGAATGTATCGTTTTTGACGGAAAAGTCGATGCAGACCTATTAGCGAGTGCCGCACGACAAGCAGTGGCGGAGAGTGAATGCCTCTCTTGCTACTACCGTAGTGAGAATGAACAACCCTATCGGGTTGCTACATCTGAACCAGTGGTATTTGAACGCGTTCACCTTACAGCCTCCTGCGAACAAGATACTGAAATGGCAACAGTGCGCCGTTGGGCAACCCAAGATATGAAGCAGGCGTTTGATTTGGCGCACCAGTTGCCGTGCCGCTTTACGTTACTTCATGGGGAACACCAAGACTATCTGTATCACTGTGTTCATCACATTGCGCTAGATGGTTTCGGCACGACGCTTATCTTTCAACGTATCGCCGAGATTTACTCTCAGTTAATGGAGGAGAGAGCACCCACACCATCGCCTTTCGGTTCGTTTCAGGCTGTGCTGGATGAAGACCAGCAACGCCGAGACTCCGGCGCTTATGACAAAGCCCGTCAGTTTTGGCTCGACACCCTTGCTAAAAATGTGGCGCCGTCTTCTTACCGCCATGATATCGCGCCGATTTCTGCTCAATTTCATCGAGAGAGTTGTACGTTCAATGACACGCTATGGCAACAATGCCAGAGCCTCGCTGAGCATCATCAATTAACTTGGGTGGATTTATTTCTCGCTGCACTTTGTACGCACCTGCGTCATTACAGCGACAACGAACAAGTTGTACTGGGGATGATGGTGATGAACCGTTTAGGTTCAAAATCGTTGACGGTTCCTTGTATGCAAATGAACATCGTACCGCTGGTGGTCGATGTCGTCGCTGACGATGATTTGCTAGACGTTGCCAAAAAGGTTGCGGCGCACAAAAAGAAGATGCGTCGCTTTCAGCACTATCGCTACGAAGACCTTCGTCGGGACCTGAACCGGGTCGGTGGCGGCCAGCGATTGTTTGGTGCCTTGGTGAATATCATGCCGTTCGATCATCCTTTGCATTATGGCAACGTAGCGGCTAGCACGCTAAATCTAAGTGCTGGGCCAGTAGAAGATCTGACTATTGAATTGCACAGTAAGTCAGAAGGCGTGCCAGAAGTAGACATTGATGCCAACCCTGCAGTGTATGACAAAGGTGACCTCGCTGAGTTGCAACAAGAACTGATGAGCTTACTGACACACTGGCTTGCATCGCCGACACAAACGACGAGCTGTGTACTGGCAAGCTTACATGCGCAGGCGCGGCAAGATGCTGTTATATCAGGAGAAAATGACGCACGAACTCACACCCCTGCGGAGTCTGTACTGAATCAGATTCGCCGTCATGCAGCGCAGCAACCAGATGCCATCGCCGTGGAACAGGATGGAGTAGTGTTGACCTATGAGAGTCTGGTCAATAAGGCAGACACGATCGCTAGCGCTTTACGGGCACAAGGTGTGCAATCAGGAGAGCGAGTTGGAGTGGCACTAAGCCGATCGCTGTCTTGTATCACCACAGTGTTAGGAGTCATGTTCAGTGGTGCTGTATACGTGCCGCTCGATCCAGAGCAGCCGATTGAGCGTCAGCACCTGATTGTCGATCAGGCGGCGATCCGTATGCTGATTACCGAAGCGCAGTATCAACACTCCTTATCGGCCTTGCCTGTTACTGTTCAATTAGCGGGGCGTCTGCATAGCGAACCTGTCGCACTACCGGTTGTCGAGGCTGCTGACCCAGCTTATATCATGTTCACGTCTGGTTCGACCGGACAGCCGAAAGGCGTGGTGGTTAGTCATTCGGCGATGAATCATTTCGTCGCAGCGGCAGCTAAGCGTTATGACATCGCGGCGATCGATCGCGTCCTGCAGTTTGCGCCTTTCCATTTTGATGCCAGCATCGAAGAAATCTTCGTGACGCTGGGACAAGGTGCCACACTTGTGCTCCGCACTGATGCCATGCTTGAGTCAATGGCGAGTTTTTCTGATGCGATCACCGCTGAGCGGGTCACTGTGCTGGATTTGCCGACAGCGTTCTGGAATGAGTGGGTGGTGAGTCTACGAGCTAGCACTGCGACATTACCGAATACGCTGAAAGGCGTGATCATCGGTGGTGAAGCGGTTTATCCCGAGCCGTTAGTCCAGTGGAAGACAGCCGTCGAAGAGGCAGGGTTGACCAACCGCATCCGTCTATTCAATACCTACGGCCCGACAGAAACGACCGTGGTTGCAACGTGTAGTGAGTTGCAAGACGTTGATGGTCGTCATGGTCAATTACCTATCGGTCTGCCTTTGTCCGGCATCGACGTATTGGTGCTTGATGATCAGTTGCGCCCGACAACCACAGGCGAGCTGGTGATCCTAGGCGATACACTTGCGGATGGCTACCTCGGCCAAGCGCACCCTGCTTTTATCCGCATACTCGTGGGCGGGGTTGAGCGCCGTGCATACCGTACCGGTGATCGAGTGACACTCATTGATGGCCAGCTGATTTACCTAGGTCGCATTGATAACGAGTTCAAAATCAGTGGTTATCGCATTCAGCCGGGCGAAGTTGAATCCCACCTCCTTGCGCTTGATGGCGTGGAAGAAGCCTGTGTACAGGGGATGGTATTTGATAATGGCCTCCGTCGTTTGGTGGCATTTGTCGCTGGGAAGGGTTGTCAGAATGAAGATGCACTGGCGATTAAAACCGCGCTGCAGTCGAGTCTTCCACCGGCGATGATACCGACCGATTTTCGTTTCTTTGCCAACTTGCCGAAAACCCTCAATAACAAAATTGATCGCAATGCCTTGCTGGCCAGTTATGAGGGGGACAGTGTTGAATCGGTGTTAGCGAGTGAGACTGAAAGCCGAGTCGGTGCAATCTGGCAGCAGATCCTCGGGGTCAGCCTGATTCAGTCGCAGGATAACTTTTTTGAATTAGGCGGGCAGTCACTGCAGACCATTCAAATTGTTAACCGTCTAGGCGCCGAATTTGGTGTCAGTATCAAGGTGTCCGATGTATTTGATCGCCCCGTTTTGAATGAATTTTGTCGCTATCTCGATGAGATGCAGCAGCAGAGTGAAGACGAAGTGGAGATGGTGTGGTGAAGGCCGTGAAGCAGCAAACAGCAGTGACCTCCAGTGGTCAATTTGACAGCAAAGTGGTTTGGGTAACGGGGGCGGCTCGTGGCATTGGGTACGCGGTAGCTATACATTTCCATCAACTGGGTGCTCAGGTGATTGGCTTGGATAAAGACTTTGGGGCTGGGTGCGACGAGGGCACAACGTACCCGTTTGCAACTTATCATGTGGATATTGCTCATCCAGACCAGGTTAAAGCGGTTGCTAAGCGCATCTTATCAGATGTACCGGTGATCGATGTGCTCGCCAATGTGGCGGGTACCCTACGCATGGGAAAAACCGAGGAACTGACCGAAGACGATTGGCATACCTGCCTTAATGTAAATGCTTCCGGTGCTTTTTACTTATTCCAACAGCTGATCCCTGTTTTTAAACAGCAACGTCATGGTGCCGTGGTGACGGTCAGCTCGAATGCCGCCCATGTTCCCCGTCAACATATGACAGCCTACTGTGCCTCTAAAGCCGCACTGAGCAGTCTAGCCAATTGTGTTGCGCTAGAGCTTGCCCCCTATGGGATACGCTGCAATCTGGTATCGCCGGGATCAACCGATACGCAGATGCAGCGCTCTCTGTGGCACAGCAAAGATGCCGAGCAGCGTACTATTGCGGGATTTCCTTCGCAATTCAAACTGGGTATCCCGCTAGGAAAGATAGCCCAACCTGAGGAAGTCGCGAACGTCGTCGTGTTCCTAGCATCAGATTTAGCCAGCCACGTGACAATGCAAGACATAGTGGTGGATGGCGGCGCAATTCTCAACGCGTGAAGACGACCCGTAGTGATATAGGAAAAACCATGACAGATATGATTTCATTTTTGGCGGATCTTGAGCGCAAAGGTATTCGGTTAGCACTGAATGAAAAAGGTCAGCTGGTTTCTCAGTGCAGCAAACAAGCGATGACGCCAGAAATCGGCCAGCAGATCCGTACTCATAAAGAAGCGATTATTCGGTGCTTACGCGCCCGTCAAGCGTATGAGCAGCCTATTCCGGTGCAAGACGATAAAACAGGACCGCTTTCATTTTCACAGAGTGGTTTGTGGTTTATCGAGCAATATGAGGACAACTCGCACTTATATAATATGCCAGTGCATTTTCGCCTCACCGGTAAACTTGATGTTAATGCACTAGAATACGCGTTTGCTGCTTTGGTGGATAAACATGCCAGCTTGCGAACTCGATTTGTGCGTAATCGCCATGGAAAAGGCGAACAACATATAGATAACCAGACCGCGCTTACTGTGACGCATCATGATTTGTCCCACCTAGACAAAAAGTCGCGTGAAGAAGCCTTACTGATAAGGATCGAGGAAGACATATACCAGTCGTTTGATCTAGAGAAAGGCGCTTTGACTCGGGTCGAATTGATTCGACTGGATGAGGAAGAGCATTTGTTGATGCTCACCCAACATCACATCATTTCAGATGGCTGGTCAGTAAAAAACATGTTTGCCGATTTTAAGCAGGCTTTTTTGGCATACCAGAATAACCAGTTAGCACCGTTGAAACCGACTGCTGTCAACTACATCGATTACGCGCACTGGCTCAACTCTTCAGCCTTTCGCGATTATCACCAAGAATTTCGCCCGTTTTGGGTAGAGCGATTGAAAGGTATTCCTGAGGTTCATGCCTTGCCACTGGATAAACCGCGGCCTGCAAATCACAACAATGATGGCGCACTGGTATTTTCGACCATTTCTTTAGCTAAGTGGCAGCAATTTCAGCGGCTATGCCAACAAAATAGTTGTTCGTATTTTATCGGCCTACATGCGGTTTTCTCGCTATTAATGGCGCGCCTAGGTGGAGAAAAGGATGTCGTCATTGGAACACCTTTGGCGTACCGAGAACGCGCGGATATCGAAGATGTCGTGGGATTCTTTGTCAATACCATTGTGTTGAGGACACAGCTCGATGAAGATGCAACCTTTATCGATTACTTGCAATATTGCCGTGAGCAGGATTTGTCAGCGTTTGACCATCAGCTGTTTCGCTTTGAATCACTGAGTGAGGCCATTGGGGCTGATCGAACCACGGCACACAACCCTATTTTCCAGATTATGCTGGTTTATCAGGCAAAGGTCGACTTTAACGATTTGATCCCAGGGTGCGATGCGGTGGAAGAGCCGTCGCCAGTATTACCGGCTAAAACTGACCTGTCACTAAAAGTGACCGAGTTGGTAGATGGTGTCCGTCTCGAGTGGCTATACAGCAAAGGGATATTCGAACATCAGACGATTACCCGCTTCGCAGATATGTTTCTGCAGCTGTTAGACGGTATTCTCGCTGCTCCCGAAACAACAGTAATGGCCTTCCCGCTTGTGGAACAGGCGCACCAAGCCCAAATGGCAAGCGCCTTGGCTCGCTTACCAGCCCACATAGAGATGCCCACGTTGACGCATGAGCAAATCAGTCGCCATGCGTCAACGTGCCCGACTCGACTCGCGGTCACTGGGGTGGACGGTCACTTAAGTTATCAAGCGTTGGAAGAGGCAGCAAATCGTTTAGCCCACTACTTATTGGCACAATCCGCCCACCGCCAAGCGTCGGATGCTGAGACTAAAATAGGTGTTGTCGCCAGTCGAACAACCCAGTATGCGGTGTCGGTACTCGCTGTTTGGAAAGCGGGTATGAGCTATGTGCCGCTCGACCCAGCGTATCCAACCGCGCGACTACAGCACTTAGTTGATGATGCGCAGCTGTCGTTGATGATTGCGCCAGATGCGGATTTTTCGCAATCTCATCCGGCACTGACTGGTTGTGAAGTCATTGATCTCTCCGAACCATCCACTACAGAGAAACTCTCACTGGCAGCACCGACGTCGCCCTCACGCGCGGTCACGGAAAAGGACTTGGCCTATGTGATTTACACCTCGGGTTCAACAGGCCTGCCGAAAGGGGTAGAAGTCGAGCATGGCGCGTTTACGAACCTGCTAACCGACCATACCGCGCGATTAGCGCTGAATCACGATAGTGTGATGCTCAACCCAATGTCTTTGGCGTTTGATGCTGGAAACATGACTGCCATTCTCCCCCTGTTTGCGGGGGCCCATCTGGTGTTTGGTACGCCAGATGACACCTTGCTTGACCAGGCGGACTCATGTCGTGCAACACATATGATCAGCGCAACGGCACTGTTTGCCGCCATGGTTCCTCGGCCACTGCGTACACTTCATACCGTCGCGTTTGGCGGTGAAGCTTGTCCGGCCACGTTGGTGAGTAGTTGGCAGGGCAACCTCCGCCTGCTCAATATGTATGGCCCGACAGAGTTCACTGTAACGGCATTGGTCAAAGAGCTTGAGCCTGGTGAGCCAGTGACCATCGGTCAACCTATCGATAATACACAAGCGCTGATCATAGACGAGCGAGGACAGCTTTGCCCCGTGGGGGTGGCAGGAGAGCTTTGTCTTGCTGGTCTGGGGTTGGCCCGGGGTTATCTGAACCAACCCGATTTAACCGCAAGTGCCTTTGTAACCCTAACCGTCGCGGGACAGCGTGTACGTTGCTACCGAACGGGTGATAAGGCGCGATGGCTTAACAACGGCGACGTCGAATATCTGGGTCGGTTAGATCAACAGATCAAACTGCGTGGTTATCGAATAGAGTTGGCTGAAATTGAGAGTCAACTGGCCAAAGTCGCACCGCAACTTAATCAGGTCAGGGTCATTCTTGCCGGAGAGGGTGCGCAGTGCCAATTGGTTGCTTACGCGACACCACAACATGTGTCATGCCCCGAGCATTCGGTTGATCAAACGGGTGTGGATGTTGCTCAAATTCTGTCTGAGGCGACCCGAATCTTGCCTGAATATATGGTACCAGCAGAGCTTATTATGCTGGATGAACTGCCGCTGACGGTGAACGGTAAGTTGGACGTCAGTCGATTGCCAGCACGCCAACGGATAACACAAGCATATGCGCAGCCAGAAACAGAGATGGAAGCCGACGTACTTACTGTGTGGCGAGATGTGCTGAATACGGATCTGGGTGTGGAAGATGATTTCTTCCGTTTGGGAGGCGATTCAATTTTGAGTATACAGCTCAATACTCGTCTTCGTGATGCAGGCTTTCCTTGCACCGTAAAAGATGTTTTTGAAGCGAAAACAGTCCGTAAACTGTGCCGTACTCTTACCGCACGCGCTGTGACCGAGCAGGCCGTTGATGCCGAACAGGGGCAACTATCTGGCGAGTTTGATTTGCACCCTATTCAGCATTGGTTTGATGCTCAGCCTTTTACTCGGCCAGCGCATTGGAACCAAGCGGTAATTTTGGCTATTCCCAACATCGATACGGGTCGTCTCAACGAGATGATGTCAATGCTATTGGCACATCATGACGCACTGCGCCTACGGGTGACTGAAGAGGGAAAGACGCGTCGCCAGCGCTACCAAGCCTCTGTCACTGTGCCCGAGCTGAAAGAGCTGGATGCGTCCACCATGACTCAAGAGTCACTTTATGATGCGCTCACCACATTGCAGTCGCAGTTTGATCTGGTTAACGGCCCCATCATGGCTTGGGCTCGGATCCGTCACTTACCTGCCCAAGGAGAGCAGGAGCCGCAAACTGGTCTGTTTTTGGCATTCCATCACTGGGTCATTGATGCCGTCTCTTGGCGGATCATCGCTGATGATCTGAGGCGCTTATCACAAGGGTTGCCGTTGGCGAATAAAACCTCCAGCTATCGACAATGGGGAGAGGCGCTTCGAGACTATGCGAACCGTCACTCGGCACAGTTTGATTTTTGGTATCGTCAGCTGGATAACATCAGAAACGGTGAAGGCAGCACCTTGCCAGCGGTTCTTAACCAAGACCCAGATGGTCGTGTCGTTCCTAGCCAGGCGATGTTACAACTCGATCAAGCCAACACAGCGCGTTTGGTTGGTCCTGCAAATACTGCCTTTAATACCGAGGTGCGTGACTTGCTGTTATCGGCTTTGAGTATCACGCTTAATGAACTGGGCTGGGGAGAGCAAGCCACCGTGATGTTAGAGGGGCATGGCCGGGAAGAGATTGACGCGCAATTGGATGTCAGTCGCACCGTGGGGTGGTTCACTAGCACCTATCCATGCCGAGTTGCGGTGAGACCAACCTTGGCAGAAACCATCAAGCACGTTAAAGAAGCACTGCGTGAGGTGCCTGATAATGGGGTGGGGTTCAACGCCTTACGTTGCTTCCACACTCAAGGTGAGCAGCTAACTTTCTCACCGATTGTCTTGAACTACTTGGGCCGTCAGACACAAAAGCACGATCAACCGGCTGAGCAATGGCGTCCTTTACCTATTGTGCCTGGACAGACCGCCTCACCGCTTAATCCTGGCGAAGAACTGCTCAGTTTGCATGGGGGGATCGATGATGGCCAGTTAACACTACGGCAGGTTGGCGTTTTAGATCAGACGCTTAGCGAGCAATTCATGGCAGCATTTAAAGCCAACCTGGTCAAGATCGTCCATGATTGTGAGCAGCACGCGACAATATATGGGCGTAGGTTTACCCCCTCGGATTACCCGCTAGTGAGCCTTGCTCAAGGCGAGCTAGATAGACTGAGCGAGCGCTTTGATATTGAAGCGTTGCTGCCCGCATCATCACTACAGCAAAGCATGTTTGTTCACCAGCGTCGTTGCCCAGACGATGAGGCATACCTGTTGCAGACGCCGATTCGGTATCGTCAACCGGTGGATAGGGTGCGGTATCAGCAGGCTTGGCAGGCCGTTGTCTCGGCGTTTCCAGCCCTACGGACCGTGATGAGTGGCCCTTACGGCGCTGATAATCAGTTGGTACAAGTGGTTCAGCGTCAGATAGCTATGCCATTCGAATGGGTCGAACTGGCTGATGAGGAAGATCCTGCCACTCAGATTGCGGCCTATTGCCAGCAAGACCGTCAACGTGGTATCGCGCTTGATGGCGATGCTTTAATGCGTGTGCGTTGCTTCCGGCTTGCCGATGATGATATTCAAGTTATCTTCAGTTGCCACCATGCTGTCATTGATGGTTGGAGCGGTCCGCGTTTGTTTTCAGCGTTGCATCAGGCCTACGAGGCACTGAGTGAGCCCAATAATGGCCTGCCATCGGCATTGTTGCCGGCAGATGAGGCCTATATAGCGCGTGCAGAGTACGCTGCGAGTGCTCGTCCTGATGCGGCGGCGTTCTGGGCGAATAAAGCATTGACGACGGCCAAAGCCGACGATTTAACCCCGCTATTCGGTCCGGACTTTGCCTCTTTACCCATGCAGCGACAACCAGAAGTGGTTAGAACAGCACTCAATGAGCAAGAGCAGGCGGCATTGCAGCATTTTGCTCGTGAGGTCGGGGTAACCCACAGTACCGTGGCGCAATTTGCGTGGCACCGTCTCGTCGCACGTGAGTGCGTGCTGCCAAGCGACAAGACAACGACGATTGTTGGCAATGTTGTACCGGGTCGCGATGCGCCTGTGACGGGAATCGCTAACAGTGTTGGATTATATATCAACACGTTACCCTTGATCGTCGATTGGCAGAGTCACCTAACATTGGCTGATCAATTGCGTGCGCTACAAGATGAAGCGATGGCACTGAATCAGCATGCGACACAGTCGCTGATCGAGTTACACGCTGGACGTCGTCGTTTGTTTGACAGTGTCTTTGTTTATGAGAATTACCCACGAGCAGAGGTGGATGATCACCAAGCGCACATGGTTCCCGGAGCTAACCTGTATCCTGAGTTTGGCGTTGCGTTTGAAAAAGTCGAGGTACCGCTCAGTTTGGTCGTCAATGAAGTAGGAGGTCAGCTGTCGCTGCGTTTCGAGTTTGATGGCGCGCAGGTCGAGCCATCCCGTGCTCGTGATGTGTTGGACCAATGGCGGGCGTCACTATTAGAAGTGTTTACCGCCGATCCGCAATACACCTTGGAACTTGACCCCGCAGAAGCTTTGCCTGAGGTATCGGTCGATATAGCGTCTCAGACAAAGCGCGATCAGCAGCCAAAAGAAGGTGTGAAGTCTGATTGTGCACAAGGCAGTCAGTATTCATCGGAAGTGGCGCGTTTGGTCAGCGAGGAGTGGCAACAAAGTACTCACCTTTGTGTCACCCCTGAGAGCCCGCATTGGTATCAGCCTTTATGCGTGTTAGGGATAAGCTCACTGGCGGCGATTGGGTTGGTGCAACGGCTCAATTATGCGCTGAACATGCACGATGTATCAGCGATGGGTGTCGCACAGCCGATAACGTTAGCGTTTTTGTATCAGCATGCGACACCAGATGCAATTTGCCGAGCACTCAGTGTGGGTCGCGCACAACCGCCAAAGAGTGAGCAACCTGTGATGGAGGCGACCGATGCAGGTGAATAATCAATTCAGTGAAGAGGCAACCTGTTTAGCACCGATGTTAGAGGCCGCCCTCATGGAGGCGGCTACCTCAGGCCTCATTGCCATTGACTTTGGCGACCAATCGATCCGCTATGATCAACTATTGGTGGCGGTCAGTCAGGTGCAGCAGCGGTTAAACCAGGCTGGATTGCAGCCTGGTGATCGCGTTGGCATACATTTAATGCGCTCGCCAACCCTGATAGCGACCTTATTGGCGTGTGTGTTTTCAGGTGTGGCCTTTGTACCGCTCGACCCGCTGTTTCCTGCTGGGCGATTAAGAGAGATCGCCGATGAGGCGAAGTTAAGCGCGGTGATAGAGGCAAACAGCGATGGGGCAGCGCCAATTGCGTTTGACTGTCCTGTTATCACCTTGAGTCTTGTTGAGGAGTGTGTAGCAAACGAAAGTGGCCTGACGCCATTGTATTTACCTTTACTGAGTCCGCAAACCACCGCCTATATTATGTTTACCTCTGGTTCAACCGGTAAGCCGAAAGGAGTGGTGATCAGCCACCAGGCAATGGCGACTTTTTTGTCTGCCGCTGTGACGCGACTCAACCTTGATGACAAGTGCCACTGGCTACTGATCACGACCATTGCGTTTGATATCTCGATATTGGAGATTTTTGCGCCTTTGTTGGTTGGTGGTCGCCTATGCCTCGCGAATAGTGAGGAGCACAAAGATCCCCATCTTGTCGCGGCGATGTTAACACGTCATCCATCGTTAAATACGCTTCAAGCAACACCGACGTTTTGGCGAATGATGATCAATACTGGTTGGAGCGGAAAGACTGGCCTAAGAGCATTGATAGGAGGGGAAGCATTAGATGCTGGATTGGCGGAACAGCTAATGGCGCGTTCGAGGATACTTTGGAACTGCTACGGTCCGACAGAAGCCACCGTGTGGTCAATGATGTCAGAAGTAAAAACCGCGCACCAGATCACCATTGGATCTAGCCTAGTGGGATATGCCCATTGTGTGCTGGATGACGAGGGGCAGCCTGTCGATTTAGGGCATGAAGGGGAGCTATGTATCTCAGGTAATGCACTCAGCGATGGTTACTGGCAAAGGGATGACCTGACGGCGCGTCAGTTTATTACGCGCAATGATGGTCGGCGTTATTACCGTACCGGCGATATCGTTCGGCGGTTGGCGGATGACTGTTATCAATATATTGGCCGTCAGGATAGTCAGATTAAACTGCGTGGCTACCGGATTGAATTAGGAGAAATCGAAGCGCGTCTCCGCGAGTTAGATACGGTGCTTGATGCAGCGGTGAAACTAGAGGGAGAAGGTGAGAATCGTATTCTCGTTGGTTATATAGAGCAAGGAGAATGCGGCACCGCCTACACGCCGGAGATGACGCGTCTGCAATTGCGAAAAGCACTGTCCCCTCATTTACCCGGTTATATGATCCCCACTCGTTTTGTCTGGCTGGCGAGCTTGCCGAAAACGGCAAGTGGAAAGGTTGACCGCAAACAATTAACGGCGAGCTAACTCGGCTCACGACGGAAAAAACCGCCGAAAGGCGGTTTTTCAAACGGTAACACGACGTTTATTCGCTCAGTGGCTCAGCGTTGGGCTTATTGACCAGTTCAGCAATATCATCCATGACTTTAAGTGCAGCGAGTGGACCACCGACTGAAGTCCACAACGAACCATCAACCGGTGCAAAGCGACCTGCTTCAATGGCGCTAAGTTGGCGGAATGCTGGGGTGCTTTCTGCTTGTTTCATCGCGTCAACCGCGTCACCAGACGCGCTGAGTGTACCGATTACCATCCAATCACCATCTAGTACATCAAGTGCTTCCAAGCTCAGTGACATGGAATGGGTATGGCCTGGATCCTGCTGGTCGCTCGGGCGCTTCATGCCAACATCGGCGATCACCTGACTGGCAAAAGAATCCCGGAACATGTACGCCGGCCCTTTCGGATTCCAGCGCACGACACTGATGGTTTGCCCCAGTTTGTCGCCAATCGCCTGTTTTGTTTTTTTCACATGGGCGTGGTAGCGCGTCATAAAGGCTTCGGCTTCGGTTTGACGGTTTAGAATAGTCGCGGTGCGCTTAAATACCGTTTTCCAATTTTCACCGTAGTCAAATGTGACCACTGTTGGTGCAATTTCGCTTAGCAGCGCAATCACTTCAGGTCGATTGGGCGCGGTTAAGATTAAATCTGGCGCCAGTTCTAGAATGCTTTCTAAGTTTGGCCGAGACAGCCCACCGACGACCTGGATTTCATCGTCAATGACAGGTTTTAAATATCGAGGTAAAGACGACTGGCCGCGGCCATTGACCGTACCAATTGGGGTGAGGCCTAACGCGAGGGTGGTATCTAAGTCGATTTCGCTTAGCGTAATGATGCGTTTAGGCTGTGCAGGGATCGCAACACGCTCTCCATACGCATTCTCGACTGTACGGGTTTCGGCGGCACTGGCTTGGTTCACCATGCAGAACAGAGCGAGGGCCGTAAAAAGGCTTCTCAGCAAAATAATGCTCCTTATTATATGTCCAATGAAATGAATAAATTCTGGTGAATCTTACCTAATAAGGCGACTGATAACTATTTTTATTTAATTCTGTTATCAGAAAACGGGTGTTGATATCATGCCCGACATCGTTGTGATACAAGGAGTTGCAAGCGTGTCGAAATCTCACCTCGCCTGGTTAGGGGGCGGTGTTCTCAGTGTTTGTCTTTTTTCGATGATATCAATGTCGGTTGGAGCAGGGGAGTATGGCGCAGCAGACGCTTTTGCGTACTATTTGTCTGCAATCATCCCATCCTCTTCAATGCATCCGTCAGAACATATGACAATGGTGATGGACACCCTACGCTTGCCACGCACACTGTGCGCACTGTTGGTCGGTGTTAGCCTATCATTGGCGGCGTCACTACTCCAAAGCGCGACCCGTAACCCACTGGCAGAGCCAGGCTTGCTGGGTGTGAATGCCGGCGCAGTGCTAGGGCTGGTCACCGGCTTGACTTATTTTGGCGTCGAATCTGCACTGGGGTATCTCGTCTGGTCTGGATTAGGCGCGTTGGCGGGCAATGTGTTGGTCTTACTCGTTAGCCAAGTAGTGGGGAAGTCCAGTCCACTCAAGCTGATTTTGGTCGGGGTCGCGATGAATGCCACCTTTGGTGGGGTATCCAATTACCTTTTACTGTCAAACCAAGTGGTCTTAGATCAGTTTCGGTTTTGGAACCTCGGCTCGCTGGCGGCTGCGGACATGACGGCGATGATGCTGATCTCTCCCTTTATGCTCGCTGCCATCGCGTTGACATTCTTACTGGCGCGTCAGCTCACCATGATGCAGCTTGGCGAGCAGCAGGCACAATCGCTTGGCATTAATACCTATTGGGTGCGAGTGGGGGTGTTACTGGCGTCTACTCTGTTTACCGCTTGCGCTATTTCTGTGGCTGGGCCGATCAGCTTTGTTGGTTTTCTAGCCGCTTATTGTGCCCGCATGGTCGAGCCCGTTCGCTTGTCTCTCCAGGTTATCTTCTCGGCGCTATTCGGTATTTGTTTTATCTTGATTGCCGATATCTTGGCGCGTTGGATCATTCAGCCTTATGAAATGCCAAGTGGCGTGTTGTTGGCAATGATAGGCGCGCCGGTGTTGATTGGTGTGGTTCGACGTGGCGGGTTTCGCGCATTGCTGGCCGTTAAGTAGGAGCAAGTAGTATGGAAAAAATGGTTACTCAGGCTCGGCAAATAGCGGACGATTCATCAAGCAATCAAACGCCGCGCCACATACCAAACGGAAAATGGCTATGGCAGTTTGGTCATTACACAATGCTTATCGAACGCCGAGCGTTGTGCATAAGCATACTAATGATGCTGATCCTTGTAGTGATGAGTTTGCTGGCTGTAAGTATTGGCTCGGCCAAGCTGACGCCCTGGCTGGCGTTTAAATCCTTATTCGGCGAGTCGAGTCGCATGGCAGAAATCATGGTGTTTAACATTCGCCTGCCGCGTGTGGTTGCGGTGTTAGTTGCTGGCGCGGCGATGGGTTTGTCGGGGTGTATGATCCAAACCTTAGTGCGCAACCGGCTTGCAACCCCTGATATGGTCGGTGTCAATGAGGGGGCGACATTAGCCATCACGTTTTTTACCCTTTATATCACATTGGGAGCTTGGCCATGGTGGGCGGCTCCCTTGGGGGCAATGTTTGCTGCATTCATGTTGTATACATTGTGCCGACACCCTGGAGAGCAAGGATACCTGTTTGTGGTGATTGGTATTGGTGTTTCTGAGCTCATGCGGGCTGTGGGTGAGTTTCTGATGTCGACGGAGTCCATTGTGCATGTCAGCAGTGTATATTTTTGGACCATGGGAAACTTTGTGGGTCAGGGGTACAGTGTTAGCGTGCCGGTGGCGTGCCTATTACTATTATTGACCCCGGCCGTGATTTACTTTTCCCGCCAGTTGGATGTGCTGCGGCTGGGTCTTCCTACCGCCCAGAGCCTGGGGGTAAACATCAGCCGTGTGCAGATAGCCATTCTACTGTTAGCGATTGTGACTGCTGCGTTGGGAACCGCAATTGGTGGTCCCGTGGTGTTTATCGCCATGGCTGCGCCTATTATTGCGACTTACCTACTTAAGGGGCGTGTCGTCCCACTTTGGACAGCAGCAATACTCGGCGCGCTGCTACTTTTGGTGAGCGATACATTGGTCAGGGTCTTAGCCGATCCCCACGAAGTCGCGACAGGGATCATGACCCGTATTCTAGGTGGCATCATGCTATTTGTGTTTTTACTGCGAGATAAAGGGCAGGCAGATTAATGACAGCATTATCGATGACAGGTGTCGGGTTTTCTTATGAGAAAAAAACGATCCTCAAAGATGTTTCATTCAACTTGAGTAAAGGCAAGTTGGTAGGAATTGTTGGCCCGAATGGGGGTGGCAAATCTACCTTGCTCAAGATGATGGCTAAGCACCTCGTGCCGCAGCAAGGCGTAATTACTCTGAACGGACAACCCTTGTCGGATTATTCGATGAAAGCGCTGGCCAAAGCGCTGGCATTTCTACCCCAGCAGCCGATCAGTCCGGCTGGGATCACGGTTGAACAGCTCGTGCAGTACGGGCGACATCCTCACCAAGGTTGGTTCAATCAATGGAGTGATGAAGACGCGGTTCAAGTCAGCAACGCCATCGGTAAAATGAAATTGAATGGTTTGCTCAAGCAACCCATGACAAGTTTATCGGGGGGGCAACGTCAACGGGCTTGGCTAGCAATGATTTTGGCGCAAGACACAGAGGTTATTCTGCTTGATGAGCCGACCAGCGCATTAGATATTGGCCATCAAATCGAAGTGATGGAGAGCATTCACCAAATGGTGGCGATGGGTAAAACCGTGGTGCTAGTTATCCATGACCTTGCGGCGGCGGCGCGTTACTGTGATGAACTGATCGCCATAGGTGGTCAAGGTATTGTGGCGACAGGGCCAGTGACGGATGTGATCACTGAGCCGATGATCAACAAGCTCTACAATACCCAGGTGGATATCCTCAATGCGCCTTTCGATGATGCCCCGGTCATCGTCCCACGGCGTCAAGCCGCGTATAGCATTGATTAATTTATGTTTTCACGAGTAGATTGGCGAACAATGAAAGCCAGCTGTTGAAGCTGGCAGTGGTCAATCAAACGCGCGTTTGCGGTCGTACGGCTACGCCTCTAGCGTGCGTTGGCGACTAAAGGATCCGAGTGTCTTTGACGGCGAACATTAACGGCAGTGGCGAGCATGTCTAGCATGGTCTCAGTATCTTTCCAGCCGAGACAAGCATCTGTGATTGATTGCCCAAAGGTCATCTCTTTCGATATCTCTTGCCGACCTTCAACCAGGAAACTTTCCGCCATAATGGCGTTAATGCCATGATTTCCGTTGCTAATCTGACGACATAGCTCTTCGGCGACAAGCAGCTGGCGTTGGAATTGCTTCAGACTGTTGCCGTGACTACAGTCGATCATTAAGCCTGTATTTATTCCTTTGTCTTGCAGTTGTAGCAAGGCATTACTGATATCTGTTTCGCTGTAATTGGGAGTTTTACCACCTCGTAAGATTAAATGACAGTCGGGGTTACCGGTGCTGTTCACCGCATAAAGCTGTCCATCTTGACCTGTCGCGGTGTAACGATGGGAGTGGTTGCTGGCAATAATGGCATCCATCGCCACACTAATATTTCCGTCAGTGCCATTTTTAAAACCGATTGGACAAGGGAGTCCAGAGCTTTGCTGACGATGGGGTTGAGATTCCGTCGTTCTCGCGCCAATGGCGCCCCAGCTCATTAAATCAGCGAGATAAGTAAAGCTGGTGGTATCGAGAAACTCCGTCGCAGTTGGTAGCCCCAGCGCATTGATATCAACCAGCAACGCTCTAGCTTGCCGAAGCCCCTTGCCGATTTTATCGCTGCCATCCAAATCGGGATCAAACAGCAATCCTTTCCAACCAACAGAGGTCCGTGGCTTTTCAAAGTAGGTTCGCATCACTACAACCAATTGATCCTGGTAGCGCTCGACATAACGAGCCAGTAGCTTGGCGTACTCTAGCGCTGCCGCTGGATCATGAATTGAGCAAGGGCCGATAACGACCAACAAACGATCATCGCGACCATGTAAAACCTCTCTTATTGTACGTCGAGAGTGATCAATGTGTTCGCTTAGTGTGTCTGGGCAGGGGATGTCGGTTGCAAGTGCAGCCGGTTTAGGCAGTGCCTGCCACGAATGGGCGCGGATCACTGAAGGGTCAATAGCCATTATTTGTTCCTTGTTTGTCATCATGAGATGACACCACTCTTGTGCTTCAAAGCGCCATTACAGACTAATGGATAAATAATCTATATTGTTATAATTATCATCAAGATATGCTCACCGCGCTCGCGGTCTCAAACAAGTGTTACTGATGAAATGATATCTATTCGCGTTTGATTATACACAAACTCATCAGCGATAAAAGAGCAAATATTTGCCTCAGCGATGTTGCTTTCCTACATTATCCTACAGCGCTGAAGTGCCCCTTTTCTTGGCAACTCTTCGCTCTAAAGCGAAAAATGCAATTCATAACAGTCAGTCGGGGATTCAACCGCGAAGTGCAACACTCTCGTTTGCAGCTAATGATGATTTTGACATTTATTGTGAGGAGTGTGTTCCGCTTTGATGGTTTTTCTAGCAATGAATAGGCTGTGGTATTAGCCTTTTTATTTCTCTAGCGAAAGCAGGTGCGTGATAATTTTGATTCTAAGCCTCACTAGTATCAAGGCCTTCAGGGTATTTCACTAACTAGCGCATCTTTCATTTCTTTATATTTTAAGCTGTCTTTTATTGGTGTTGGCTCAGGTTCTCACGTTGACAGTATTTTTACTTGGAGGTATATTTCTATGCGCATAAATTCAGTGATTTATGCTTATAAATGAACGCTTCAGCCCAATGTCGTTTAATTTTTATAATACGTCTTTAGGATCTAAATAGAATGAACAAAAAAAGTCTGTGTGAAAAAGGGTGTTTTTTGTTGGTGGTGAGCCTGTTTGCTAACGCTTCATATGCGCAAGAATGGTTAGAGGGTGTTTATATCAATCAAGAAAAAGACTCTCTTATGGAAGAGGTGGTCTTCTGCAAAGATGGTAAAGCATATGCAGGTATGTCACCTCGAAACTATGAAATGACGACTAAGAACGATGAAAGATTCGTTGTTCTGAAGTCAAATGGTGTGTTCACTTTTAAAGTATCTGATGACAATAAAGAGTTGTTCCCTGTCGATAGTTTCACCAAAAACTGGTTTACAGAAAAAACACTTCTTCTAGATAATGATCGAAAAGACACTTGTAGATAGTAAAGGTTATCTTCCACGAGCCATACCAAAATATACAACCAGATCAAACACTTTGATTAGACTTTTTTTACTTCTGATAACCTTTTAGACTAAATACTTTGCTTTATTATAGGAAATATAATGACTAATGAAATTACTGAGAGTCCGATTAAAGTGGTTCAGTTCTCGCGTAAGAATTTTATCGCGCAGGTAGTGATAGGTGGACTGATGATTGCTGCAGGTATAGCCTTAAATGTCTTTGTCGCAGCTTTGGGCGGCTTGTCATTTATCTTAATGTCAGTTGCCAATAATAGCATCGATCATTTAAGGTTTTATCAAGATCGTATGGAAATAAAGCTATTAGCTCTTCGCTCTAGAGATACAATTTTTAACAAAGATATATCGGATGTGCAAGTAGAGTCCAATGTTGTGATCTTGACCGTTAAAGAGAGCGAGAAGCAAAAGACAAAGAAAATCCCCTTAGGTTATTTTTCCGAAGAGGATAAAAAAGAAATAGTCGCTTACTGCGAAGGTATAAAAAATGATGCTTTACGGGGTTAATGCCTCTCGTGCACTTTGCTCGTCAACGACAGATATTATGCATTATTAATAATGGTGAAACATGAAAATCTACCCAGAAATCGAAGTATCGAACGCGCAGCATGAGGCTATTCAAGCGCTTAGAAACAAGGCATTTCCTGACCATCAAGTTTCCCGTTCTTACCATAAGCAGCTTCTCCACATGCGGGCTTTGCAGTACCACGATAATCAACTGATTGGTTATATGGGGCTGGATTACAGGGCAGTGAATGTCGGTGGTGAGGTATACAAAGTGTTAGGCGTGAGTGATTTTTGCATCGACAGCGCTTGGCAAAGAAAAGGGATAGGGTCGGGTATGCTGGCGCAACTGACTGACTATGCGCGAGATAAAGATGTTGATTTCATTATTCTTATTTCTGAGCTGCACGATTTTTATGTGGCCAATGGCTTTCAGCTCGTCGAGTCACATGCCTCTTGGCTACGCATCCATGAACATACGAATTATGGCGTTGGGGTTGAGTATGTTGATGAATTGTACGTTAAACCGATGAAAGATAAATCATGGCCTGCAGGGCATATGGATTGGCTTGGGTATAGGTATTAATGCCATAGGTATAAGTAGCTTATGGCGCGTAAGAGGGGGTTAGTCGTTTTTTGTGTTGTGTGCTGGGCGTTGCTCAAATCCCACCTGATCACGTCCATTGTTCTTCGCCCAATATAGGCGTTGATCCGCCAAGTGGACAAGATAGTCAGGCGAGATGTCTGGCGTACACTCAATGGTCGCAACCCCCAAACTAGCGGTAACATGACGAGCGGCGTTGGATCTGCCGTGGGGAATACCGAGTGCTGCAATCGACGCTTTAATCGTCATCGCAATCGATACGGCGTCTGCATGCTGGGTTTCCGGTAAAATACAACTAAATTCCTCGCCACCATATCTCGCGGCCAAATCTTGTGGACGCTTGAGGCTTTGTTGAATCACCTCGCCAACTGCCTTTAGGCATCTATCGCCTGCCAAGTGACCATAGGTGTCATTGAAGTGCTTAAAGTAATCTAAATCGATCATGATCAGCGACATAGAGGCGTTTATCCGCTTGAGCCTTTGATATTCGCCGTCGAGCACGTTATCAAAGCGGCGGCGGTTCGCTAAGCCAGTGAGGGCATCGGTAATACTCAGCGTTTCAAGCTTGTCACGAGCAATTTTGAGCTCGGAAAGGTAGTTTAATTGATCCCAATAGGTGCGAAGTGTAAATAAGGCGAGTAACCACAACACAATCAGCGCTCCCACAGCGACTCTCACCTGATGACGCCAATCCGCCTGCCAATGCTGGTCTGCTTCCCCGACTACGGCATAAAAGGGGAGCCCCTCGACTTTACGAATACTGAATAAACGTGGCACGCCATCTATTGGCGAGGTGGCGCGAAAGCTCTTGTCGGTTTGCCCGGATGTGATAAAAGCCTCAACGATAGGATCATCAATGAGTTTACCCAAGGTTTCCGGCTTAGCGGGCTTTCTTGCCAATAATCGAAGGTTTTTGTCAGTGATAGCGACCACATCCAGGGGATCTATGGAAATATGCTCGACCCATTTAGAGAAAAAGGTGAGATCAACGCCCACCGCGGCAAACCCTTTGAAGCCTGGCTGCTCGGGCAAAAGCTCACGCGTCTGTGTGATGTTAAGTGGGCCGGTCGTACTTTTAAACGCGTTGGAGACAAAGGTATCTCGATCAGGGAAATCGCGCAGTGCTCGGCAATAGTCTCGGTGACTTCCATCCCACCCTAGTTCGTCACTATTCGCATGGGTAATGATACAGTTTTGATCAAAAAGGCCGGCGAGAATGACATTAGGGACAGTGTTCATTTTGGAGACAACAAGCTCTGTTAGTTGCTGATGTGCTTGCAAATCTTTGGGCGGATAGACGAGATCCTCAGGCTCAACATGCCCTAGTATATCTCTTAATAAATAGTCGGTGATTTGAAATGAGCCATCGATCCATTCGGCGATCAAAAAACTCACGCCTTCGACGCGCCCACGGGCTTTATCTTCTTCTTGTTGTAACGAGCGCATTAAGCCCATTGTTGCGACTGCACCGAGAAGCAAGCAAAAAACCACACAAAAAATCAGACTGCTCTTTCGGTTGGACACTAATCACACTGCTCCTTTGTTCACAAATTTAACTATAGGAGCCGCTACTTCGGTTGTCGACAAGGCTGAATAGACGCGCGCCTGCAGCTGTCGGCAGGCGCGATCGTAGCGTCTTGATGTGATTGGTAGACTGGGCGCTCTTTTATTGTATCACCGTAAACGACTCGTAAGGGGCCAGTTTATAGGTGGTGCTTAACTGTTTAACCGGATCCATGTTGTAGCTGAGGCAAGTTAGGGGCTTATCGCGCCAGTGATCGGGGAGGGTGATGGCTTGTTTTTGCTCGCTAAAGTTGCTGACCACCAAAACACGGTGGGTGTCGTCGAAACGCTCGTAAGCGATGACATCCGAATGGTCTTCCGCCACAGGCGCAAACTGGCCGTGTACGATCACTGGATATTGCTTGCGCAGCTTAATCAGTTCACGGTAGTGATAAAGCACTGAGCCGCTATTTTCAGTCGCCCGTGCCACATTGATGGTGGTGTAGTTAGGATTAACCGGTAACCATGGCGTCCCTTGGGTAAAGCCTGCCTGCGGCGCGTTCTCCCATTGCATCGGGGTGCGGGCGTTATCGCGACTGTTTTGGTATACCGCCTCCATCATGGTGTCTGAATCCACGCCTTCTGCAACACGCAAGTCGTAAAAATTGCGGGTTTCGATGTCTTGATAATCGTCGATAGACGGGAAGGCGACATTGGTCATCGCAATCTCTTCCCCTTGGTAGATATACGGCGTACCTTTCATCAAGTGCAAGGTCGTGGCGAGCATTTTTGCCGATCGGGTCCGATATTGGCCGTCGTGACCAAACTTGGATACGGCGCGAGGCAAATCATGGTTGTTCCAAAATAGTGAGTTCCAACCGCTATCGGCCAGCGCTTGTTGCCATTTGAACAGTACCTGTTTGAGGGCGGCGATATCCAGCGGCACGGGCTGCCATTTATCGCCGTCTTTCCAGGTAGCGGTAATGTGTTCAAATTGGAACACCATGGAGAGTTCATTGCGTTCCGGTGCGCTGTAAAGCTTGGCAATCTCGGGCGTTGCGCCCCATGTTTCGCCGACGGTAAGCAAGTCTTTGCCGCCAAATGTGGCCCGATTCATGGCCTGTAGCAGTGGGTGAAGGCGCGGCCCGTTGCCAGTGATGCCTTTATCGATTTCTTTACCAATTAAATCAATCACATCAAGGCGGAATCCGCCAATGCCTTTGTCAATCCACCAGTTCATCATTTTATACACGGCGTCATGGACGGCGGGATTTTCCCAGTTCAGATCGGGCTGACGCTTGGAGAACAAGTGAAAGTAATACTGCTCGGTGCTTGGCTCCCATTGCCATGCGCTGCCACCAAAAATTGAGCCTTGATCATCGGGTGCACTGCCATCGGGTTTGGCATCGCGCCAAATGTAAAAGTCGCGATAAGGACTGTTTTTGTCCTTGAGCGCGGCTTGGAACCAAGGGTGTTCGTCGGAGGTATGGTTGACCACCAAATCCATCACGATTTTGATGCCAAGCGCGCCGGCTTTATCAATTAAGCGCGTCATGTCTTCCATGGTGCCAAATTCAGGCGCGATCGCGCAGTAATCGGAAATGTCATAGCCATTGTCATCCATCGGCGATTGGTACACCGGCGATAGCCATAACACATTGACGCCGAGCCAATGTAAGTAATCGAGTTTCTCGAGAATTCCGTTAAGATCACCAATGCCATCACCATTGGTGTCGTAAAAACTGCGTGGGTAGATTTGATAAACAACGGCATCATGCCACCAAGCGTTCTGCATACCGATTACCTCTTATCGACAATAAAAATCCTCAAAGCCTCAGCTTGAGATGTGGCAAACAGCCTAGCGCGCGAGCAGTGCTAAGAAAAATAGGCGTGACGCTTGTTGATATAACCGATTGGCTATAGGTAAGATGATAATAGATGAAAAATATGCGTTATGATTGAATCACGTATCTTGATTAGGCTATAAAGTAAGCCATTAAACTGTGAGTGGGGGCGGTATGGATGTAGAAAAAGTCGCCGGCTACTTTATTGCGGTGGTTGAGGCAGGGGGTATTAAAGCGGCTGCGTTGCAGTTAGGGATCAGCCAACCTTCATTGACGGCACAGATCCAAAAGCTTGAGCAACGTTTCGCGTGTCCGCTGTTGGTTCGCCACCCTCGCGGCGTCAGTATGACTGCAGCAGGAGAGCTTTATTATCAGCATGCCACGGCACTGCACGCCGAGCGGCAAAGGCTTCATGCCCAGATTCATGCTTTGCAAGCGCGTGAAGCAGGACAAATAAAGCTTGGCACTGGGGAGGCGTGGTGGCCCTTGTTTGTCAAACCGGCAGTGCTTGAGTATCAAGCGGATCGTCAGTGTGCCGTCCACATCGAATTTGGCAACCGTTTGGCACTGATGGCATCGCTACTCAGTGGCGATGTGGATGTGTTTATCGGTCATGAAATTGACGATTTGGTTGCGAGCCAGCAAGTGCGCTTTATGCCGTTGTTTCAGGATACGGAAAGCTATTATGTGGCTGATAACCATCCGCTACTCACAGACACATCCGCCAGCATCGACTCTCAGCGCCTAAGTGATTGGCCTTTGATGCGTGTAACGCCTGATCATGCCCGGCATGCGCATTTGCTGGCGAACCCCATCAGCCCAACGACGCACGTCAACCAAGTGGTGTTTGATGTTGATGCCCTCAGTCCCGGTATTGACTTACTACACGACACTCAGGCGGTGATGCCCTATACCAGTCGAGCCCAGATGTATCTGGCGAGTCAGGGGGTAAAAGTGTTGGGTGCTCACCCGAGTAAGAGAGGTAACGTCGGTTTATATACCTTGCGCAATGAGCGGAATGAAAAAGTCGACGCGCTGATCCAGCAGCTGTGTGAGGCGGCTCATCAGATGGACACTTCGCCATGTCATACCAGTTAGGGTAAAGCTTATTGGTTAAGAAAGTGCTAGACTAAGTCGCCTTTGTCGCACACTGTCTGTGTCGTGCTGGCTGCGAATGTAGGGATTAGCTAGCCGATTCAGGGTGTTCCAGTGGTGACATCGATGAAATCAATAGGTAGCGCCAATTACCAATTTGGCCTTAGCGCTGCTAATTTGTGGCGCAAATCACATGCAGTACCTTTATTATCAAAGGAAAGATGATGGTAATTCCAGAAAACAGCAGTATTGTTATTTTTGGTGCATCTGGCGATCTGACCTTCCGTAAGCTGATCCCAGCCCTGTACCACTTATATGCGAACAAACAGCTGCCTGCGTCTTTCGCGATTCTAGGCGCAAGCCGCACCTTCTACAGTGACGAGTCATTTCGCGATAAACTACGTCACTCCATGCAAGAGCTTGAAGAGACCGATCCTGCCACGCTCGACGCCTTTATGGCGCATGTTCACTATCAATCATTTAATATCTCTGACACCAACGAATATGGTGCGTTGACAAGCCGCTTGGATGCGCTTTCTGACCAATATGGCTTTACTCAGCGCAATACGCTTTTCTACCTCGCGACTCCACCGAAGCTGTATAACTTTATTCCTGCCTGCCTGGCAGCGCATGGCCTCAATGATGAGAGCAACGGTTGGAAACGCTTGGTGGTTGAAAAGCCGTTTGGCTATGATCTTGCCTCCGCGCGTCAGTTAGACAAAGACATTCATGCTTATTTTGCCGAGCATCAGATCTATCGCATTGATCATTACTTAGGTAAAGAAACGGTGCAAAACCTACTGGTTTTCCGTTTTTCTAATGCGATGTTTGAACCGCTTTGGAACCGTAACTTCATTGACTATGTAGAAATTACGGGGGCTGAAAACCTTGGGGTAGAAGGCCGCGGTGGTTACTACGATCAGTCTGGTGCGGTGCGCGACATGTTCCAAAATCACTTGTTGCAAGTGTTATCGCTCGTGGCGATGGAGCCTCCGGCGCAAATCAATGCTGACGCCATGCGTGATGAAGTATTCAAAGCGTTGCAGTCACTCGAGCCGCTCTCTGAAGACGACTTACACAATAACCTAGTGCTAGGTCAGTACACCGAATCTCACGTGGGTGGTAAGCCACTGCCTAGTTATCGTGATGAGCCAGGTGTGGCGGAAGACTCGCGTACTGAGACCTATGTTGGCCTGAAGATGTTTATCAACAACTGGCGTTGGAATGGGGTGCCGTTTTATGTGCGCACCGGTAAACGCTTGCCAACACGCGTGACCGAAGTGGTGATCCACTTTAAACAAACTCCGCATCCTGTATTTGGTAAAAATGCCCCTGAGAACCGTTTGGTGATCCGCATTCAGCCCGACGAAGGCATCCAAATGAGCTTTGGTCTTAAAGAGCCAGGTGCCGGCTTTAACGCGAAAGCGGTCAATATGGATTTCCATTATACGTCGCTGGAAGAAACCCAGATGCTGACCGCCTATGAACGTTTGTTGCTAGATGCCCTCAAAGGCGATGCGACCTTGTTTGCTCGCAGTGATGCGGTCGAAGCTTGCTGGCAGTTTGTTGAGCCTATTCTGCAGTACAAAGAAAATGACAAAGCCTTGTTTGGCTATGCCTGCGGAACATGGGGACCGAAAGAAGCGGATCAGTTGCTGGAGCGTGATGGCCATGCTTGGCGCTTTCCCTGCAAAAACCTGACTGACACGGAATACTGCGAATTATGATAAATGCCCAAATTTTTGATGATGCCGACGCGGTGGTCAATCATTTAGCCGACGCGATGCAAGCGCTCAGCGCGCAAGATCGTGCTGTACACATTTCGCTTTCTGGCGGCAGCACGCCCAAAATGCTGTTTAAGCGTTTAGCCAGTGATGATTATGCCAATGCGATTCAGTGGCAAAACCTGCATTTTTGGTGGGGCGATGAACGCTGTGTGGCACCGGATGATGCCGAGAGTAACTTCGGCGAAGCCAATAAGCTGCTGTTTAGCCACATTCGCATTCCGGAAGAAAACATTCACCGCATTCGGGGTGAGGAGGATCCGGACGTGGAAGCGGCGCGCTTTAGTGCGGAAATGCAAGCCTTGATCCCAAGCGAAAACGGCACGCCTGTGTTTGATTGGATTTTGCTGGGCGTCGGTGGCGATGGCCATACGGCCTCACTGTTCCCGCACGATCCTCAGTATGACAATACCGCGCTCGCGCTGGTGGCTTCGCATCCAGAGTCGGGGCAAAAGCGTGTATCAAAAACCGCCCGTGTGCTGCGCGCGGCGAAGAAAATCAGTTATCTGGTGTTGGGTGAAGGTAAGCAAGCGATCGTGCATGAGATCGCCACACACGAGCCTACCCAACTGCCATATCCTGCCGCCAATATCCGTAGTGCCAAAGGCACCACGGAATGGGTACTCGATGCCGCGGCAGCAAAAAAATTACCAGAACAGAATTAATGGAGAGCACGATGAAAGGTGATATCGGCGTAATTGGTTTGGCGGTCATGGGCCAAAACCTGATCCTTAACATGAACGACAACGGCTTTAAAGTGGTGGCGCATAACCGTACCGCGGCCAAAGTCGATGAATTTCGGGAAGGCCCAGCGAAGGGCACCAACATTGTTGGCGCTTACTCGTTAGAAGAGCTGGTTGAGAAGCTCGAAAAACCCCGCAAAGTGATGCTGATGGTTCGCGCTGGTGATGTGGTCGATACCTTTATCAACAAACTGACGCCATTGCTGGACGAAGGTGACATCATTATCGATGGCGGTAACACCAACTACCCAGATACCAACCGTCGCGTGGCAGCACTGCGTGAAAAAGGCATTCACTTTATTGGTGCTGGTGTGTCTGGCGGTGAAGAGGGTGCACGTTTTGGTCCGTCAATTATGCCAGGCGGCTCAGAAGAAGCATGGCCAGCTGTTAAACCTATCTTCCAAGGTATCGCAGCAAAAACAGATAGCGGCGAGCCATGTTGTGACTGGGTCGGCCGTGACGGCGCGGGCCACTTTGTGAAAATGGTGCACAACGGTATCGAGTATGGCGACATGCAGCTGATCACCGAAGCGTATCAGTTCATGAAAGACGGCCTTGGCATGAGCCATGACGAGATGCAGCAGGTGTTTACCGATTGGAACAAAACCGAGCTAGATAGCTATCTGGTCGAGATCACTTCAGACATCTTGGGGTATAAAGACCAAGACGGTGAGCCACTGGTTGAGAAAATTCTCGATACTGCAGGTCAAAAAGGCACCGGTAAATGGACCGGCATTAACGCACTAGATCTTGGCATTCCGCTCACTCTCATTTCTGAGTCCGTGTTCTCACGTTGCCTGTCGGCACTTAAAGATCAGCGGGTCGCGGCAGAGAAGCTGTTTGAAAAACACATCCAGCCGGTTGAAGGCGATAAAGCCGAGTGGGTTGATGCGCTGCGTCAAGCGCTGCTGGCGTCAAAAATTATCTCTTACGCGCAAGGCTTTATGCTGATGCGTGAAGCGTCTAATGAGAATGGCTGGGATCTAAACTACGGTAACGTTGCACTGATGTGGCGCGGTGGCTGTATTATCCGCTCAGCCTTCTTGGGTAATATCCGTGATGCGTTTGATAAGGATCCTAACTTGGCCTTCTTGGGCTCAGATGCGTACTTTAAAGGGATCTTGGATAACTGCTTGGCAGCATGGCGTAAAGTGGCGGCAAAATCGATGGAAACCGGTATCCCAATGCCATGTACCACATCGGCGCTGACCTTCTTGGATGGCTACACCACGGCACGCTTGCCCGCGAATTTGCTGCAAGCACAGCGTGACTACTTTGGCGCGCACACCTATGAGCGTCTTGATCAGCCGCGCGGTGAGTTCTTCCACACCAACTGGACAGGCACCGGCGGTAACACCGCCTCGACCACGTACGACGTGTAACGTGACAGACTAAGTCACTGCCTGTCGCAATAAATAGAAAAGGGATGCCTCGGCATCCCTTTTTGTTGGCATAAGCAATAAACTCACTTAGCATAAGCGAAAAAGGAGATCCTATGCCGCGTCCTAAAATGCCCCGCCGTATCTGCGGGAAACCCCATACCAACTGTTTTAAACCCAACGCCATTCCACTCAGTGAGCTAGAGACAGTGACCATTGGTTTGGATGAGTTCGAAGCCATGCGCCTTGTTGATCATCAGGGTATGCAGCAACTGCAAGCGGCGGAAGTCATGGGCGTATCTCGTCAAACGTTAGCCAACCTAGTCAAACGCGCCCGCGCCAAAACCATCGCCTGCCTCGTAGAAGGCAAAGCCTTGGTGTTTGAGTCAGAAGAGTCGTGTTAGGTTAGCCATCTACAAAAACAAGATCTGTGCTGCGTGTGACTCACCAAGGTGCTTTTATGGTTTACTAAACTGTAATTTCACGTCAATGATTGCCGTGAAAATAGGTATTTTTAAACCAATACTTCCATTTAGTTATTGTCATTCATCATGCGGCTTAGCAAGGATGCGCGCGTGTTCGAAAAAGCATTCTGTCGCGCGACGTTGCAGCTTGACGCGAATACTCTCGATGCCTTGACGCAACTTTCCTCATTTTTCTTTCACAGAATAGTTTGCATATGCCACAAATAAAGCGTATTTTTTGGCATATGCTATTTATATAAAGAGAGAACGGAAGATGACAATTGCTATTGCGATGAACCAAGACCGCCCTGCGGGACACTTTATGAAGGCCGAGCACTTTGCGCTGTTTGACGACGATGGCCAAGCACTCGTTCAGTTCGCCAACCCACGTGTAACAGAAGGTTGCGGTGCCAAAAACGCCTTGATAGCGATGCTGAAAGCTAACCAAGTAACACGTGTGGTGACTCGTCATATTGGCGAGCATGCGTTAGCGGGATTACTTGATGCTGGCTTACATGTTTATCAGTTAACTAATGGTCGCCTAAATCCCACCCAGTGGTTGTCGCCTGCGTACTGGCAACCGCTTACGGATGCCAGTCAAGGACGGCCGGCGTTGCAGCGAATGAAGCAGCAATCCCAACCACGGAAAAGGGCTTGTTGCACTGATCGAATGTGCGGGTGTGGTTCTAAACGCAGTGGGTTAGGTTCTGAGCATCGCGGATGTGGCAAGCGGCAAGGTAAAGGCGGTCAGGCCAGTGGACAGGGTTGCGGTTGCCATGACTGAATTACGCGTGATGCCGCCACGGTCGCATCATCAGTGTGTGGCTTGTAGTGACAATGGGCTGTTTAATCTTAGATTTTACCAAGACGATGAAACTGCAGTGAGCGCAAAAGTATGGTTAGAAAGCACTTGGCAGGGGTATCAAGATCAGCTACACGGTGGGGTGGTTGCCACGCTTTTAGATGCAGCTTTCACCCATTGTACCTTCTTGTTTGCCCCGCAAAGTGTGACAGCGTCACTTAATATTCGCTATCACCATCCAGTGCCCGTTGCCGTTGAGGCGGAGGTACGAGCATGGTGTATAAAAGCGAAACATGGAATGAGTCAGTTGGAGGCAACGCTTACCGTTGCGGGCACTGTGTGTGCCAGTGCAACGGCAAGCTTTATGCGAATGCGTGCGTCAAAAACTAGCTAACGGCGCGGCGCAGGCGATCATGCACGGCAAGCCACGCTTCACCATGAGGAGGCTGGGCGAGCCAGATCTCATCGACGCCGAGTTGGTCGGCTTGGGCAAGTTGGTGATATAACGCTTGCCCGTAGCGTGCAGCGTCATCTGGCATGGCAATACAGACCAGATCATCCCGTGCTGGGGCATCGCCAAAGTGAAGCAAGGCCGCTCGTTTTTCCGGATGGGGCGCAGGGAGATCAGACAAGTCTGCCGCCACCATCTGTAACCGGGTGTTGGGTTGGTAATGGCTTCCCACATTGCCGGGCACCACGGTGTCGTGCTGCTCAGGGGCTTCGACTGTTTCACCCAGCACGGCGCTCAGCTCGCTGGCGGTGATTGGACCGGCGCGAAGTACGCGGAATGGACGCTTAGTAAGATCGACAATGGTCGACTCCAGCCCATGTTGGCAAGGGCCGCCATCAATCACCGCAGCGATCTTGCCGCCTAAACCATGCATCACTTGCTCCGCCGTGGTGGGGCTGAGCTTTTTATACGGGTTCGCAGACGGGGCGGCAACAGCAAGCTGATGGGTGGCGAGCAAGTCTAACAACACAGGTTGCGCGGGTACGCGAAGCCCAATGGTATCCAATCCACCCGTGACCACTGGTGAGATATGCTCGGCACGTGGCAACAGCAGTGTCATCGGCCCTGGCCAGAAGGCATTCGCCAGCTTATACGCTTCATCCGGGATCTGCATTGCCCACTCGGTGATCGATGCGACGTCACCGAGATGAACAATCAAAGGATGATTGGCGGGTCGCCCTTTAGCGGTAAAAATGCCCGCGACGGCGTCTGGATTGCTGGCATCCGCTGCCAAGCCGTACACGGTTTCTGTGGGCACCGCGACTTGTTCGCCGGCTTTCAGCAGCTCGGCGGCTTGTGTTAGATCCGTTGAACACTGCGCTGAGAGAAGTTGCGTTTTCAACGACATGCTCCGTTTTATTTTGCTACGTTCAGGTGATACCACTGACCCGAGCGATCGCGTTGCCATACTGCACCTTGCGCATCAATTTGCATCAAGTACAGCCAGCCGTGATTCGCCAGCGCGGCTATATCGTCATGGCGTGCAAGTATACTATCAATTGCCTCCCGAGGGGCAGCGATAAATACGCTTAATCGCACTGGCTGGTGGCGATATCGACGGCCATCGTGCACGGATTGATGCGATAAGCCAATTCGTAAGTCGCCGCCATTCCCTTCAAATACGCCAATGTGGCCACCCACGATGTTGTGTAGCAGCTTGTTTCCGCTGCCGAACTTTTCTGGTGCGGTGACAGAAGCAAAGTACTGCAGATTGATCCAATTGGTCACCACCATGGGCGCGGTGAGTATGGTTTCAAGCTGGCTAAAGTCACGGTCTTTGTGCATGTCGTAGTCGTGTAAAAAGCTGCGACCTTGCAAATTAATCTGTCGAGACAGGGTGCGCGGGCCCACGATTAACGCCGCGTTGTCGCACAGTCCCCACTCAGGACGCATTTGCGCCCAGTCTTTGGCCCGTGTTCCAAAGAAGCGTTTGAGTTTGGATGGCTGGATAGGCGCCTGATCAAACTGACTGGCGCGGGTAGCACGTGCTTGCTCGCTTGCGTCGGCTAGCCAAGTTTGCCACTCGGTATGCTCGGGGGCGTGAAAGACATCCAGTGCGTCGGTGGTGGTGTTGTGCATGGCGGCATAAAAACGGGTACTGACGGGAATCGTTACGCCTTGCTTTGCCATGGCATCACGTACGTCGACATCGTTAAGAAGCTGTGCAAGTACGCGGACATTTACCTCGCCGGTTTGTCCGCCGCAGGCACCACAGTCAAGCCCTGCAGCATGAGGGTTGTTACAGGTTTCACTGCCATGACCCACCAACAAGACGGCATCGGCCAGTTGGTCAGCAATGCCCATTGCGCGCAAGATACCAGTGCCTAGCTCGGCCTTTTCTGCTGCGGTTAACGGTGTATTGTCACGGGTGAGCGCCCAATCACTGTCAGTATGGCTGAGTCGATTTAGCGGGTTCTCGGTGCCAGAAATGCGCAATGCGCGTTTTAGCAAGCTCACTAGCTTTAACATGCCACCGGCTTCGACCATGCCTAAATTGGCGGCGGGCGCATCAAGACTGCGTTGCCAGCCGAGCTTGGTCATTCGCAACCAGCGTTCGGGGGTAGCATGAGTTTGTGAGGCGGTGACCGCTGGCGCCAGTAAGCCGGGCAGTTGTGGCCGATGAATATGGCTATCAGTGGGCTGATAGGCAATCGGCAAGCCAAAAAAGCCAGCAAAGCCAAGGGTTTGAATTCGTTCGGATTGCGCTTCTAATGCGCGACGCATTGGCTCAGAGCGCACATCGATACAAAATACAGCCTGAAGCGTGGGGGAGGTATCGAGCGTGTCGACACTGGCCTGCGCGGATAGGGCGTGTGCCCAAGGGCGCTGCTGACTGATTTCCAGCGCTTGTTGCCAAATCCACAGGGGCGCGAGCTGTTGTTGTGCTTGGTGATACCAATGGCGTACATTCACCGCTTGATGGTGCATGGACTGACGAATGCTTGCCCACGCTGCGTCACGATGTTTAGCAAGCCAGCGTGCCAGCACTGTATCCCACGCGAGTAAAATCGCGAATAGGCCCATGCCATGATCTTGCTGTTCACTGTCACTGAGCTGTTGTTGCCAATCTAACCAGGCTTGCCAGCTTGCCCAACCCGATAAACCGTGCATAAGCGCGTGGCAATAGGCCAAGTTACCGTCTTGGTCGTGAAGAGTCGGTTGCCAAAAGGTGGCAGCCTCAGCGATCAGGGCATCGATTTGGGTGGGCAGTGCGGCGAAATCGGCGAGTAAATCCACGCCAGTGAGGGTTTTAATGCCTTTATCTTGGCTCACCACATCCAACCAGCATCGATAAAGGTGCTCACCGCCTTGGCCTTGAGCATCAAAACGCTGTGGGTATTGGTGATAGAGCGCGAGAAACTGGCTCACTTGCTGCTGGATTTCTTGCTGCCACGATAAGCCTTCTTGCGCTTCTCGAGTGCGGTCACACAACTCAGCCAATGGCTTCCAACGCGGGAGATCACTGTTATGGCTGCGCAGCGCACGCAGACAATCACTTACCGTCAATGCGCTGCCAGAGGTTGAAATGGCCTCGGCAAGGTGTGCCTCACTAATCGGCGATTGCCAATGTGACAGATAGTACGCCGACGACATTAACGGACAATGGCCGCTTAACACCGCTTGTTCGGCAAAAACTTGCTCAATGGGGGTAAAGCGTTGCGGCCACCATGGGTTCACCGCAATCATTTGATCCAACGGCCAGCTTGGCGCAATCGCGGCGACCGCTTGCTGTGTGGCATCGCGAAAATCGCTCACATCGAGGGACTCAGGGTATGCAGATACATTGGGCGTTTTCGCAATCATTAACGCGTCTCCTTATGCGGTTGCCATTGGGTCGTTTGTAGTTGGATTAAAGAAGCACTTGGCCACCATTTGAGTGTTAGGCGCGTCGCCCATTCATCAAGGTAAGCGCCGGCGTTCAGCCAAATAAATAGGCGATTCACCCACGCTTTGTGAGGCCAGTACTGGACCGCCAGTGACAGAGCAAACAGCGCGATAAACAGCACCAGCGCAAAGGCATCGGCAAATAAGTAGGTGGCATTACCGCCCGCGACAAACACAATCAAGCTATGTTTAATGGCGGCGTAGAGTCCGAGCAGGCCAAGTGCAAACACGCTACTGAGCAGCACGCGTGTCGGGCGGGCAGCGCCTGGGCGCGTAAGGGCTGGTAATAGCAGCATGGTCATCGCCATCCAGAGCAACCAGCCGGCGGCCAAGCTATTTAAAATACCGACACTCAGATGCACGGCGACAATCAAACCGGCTGCGGTGGCCATCGCGGCAAGCCAATGGCTACGACGCGGGACTGAGGCATCAGCCAGTTGGGTTGCGAGCCAATGATTCACGCCATTGCCGCTGTTGAGGAAAGAGAATGCCTTGTAGAAAGAGTGCGCCAGTAGGTGCAGCAGTGCCAACTCGTAAAGACCTAGGGCGATTTCGACTAACATCAGCCCCATTTGGGCGACGGTCGACCACGCCAGTTTTACCTTGATGCTCACGCGTGTCAGGCTCACCAGCCCAGCAACCAGTGTACTGACGCCCGCGATAACCAGCAGTGCCAAGCTGGCACTGGGGCTCGCCGCGAGTACTGGCGCGAACAGCATCAATAAGATCCCGCCAAGGTTCACAATGCCAGCATGCAACAAGGCAGAGACAGGTGTTGGCGCTTCCACCACTTGAATGAGCCAGCCGTGCAAGGGTAGTTGAGCGCACTTGATAATCGCCACGCCCACCAACATAAAGGCGGCGATGCTTACAGTCAGCGTATGAGGTTGCTGGCTGACTTGAAACATCAATTGGTCAATTTGCGCGGTTTGGTAGTGGAAAAACAACAGTAAAAATGCGCCACCGAGTAGCAATTCGCTAAAGCGGGCGAGCAGCATTTTTTTGTGTGCCGCGAGTTGGGCGCGAGGCCGATGCGGATAGAAAAGAATTAAGCGACCCAATGAGAGGCTAACCGCCACCCAGGCGAGCCAAAACAGCAACAGGTGATTGCTGACTAAAACCAACAAGACTGCCGACAAGGTGAGCAGTAAAGAGGAAAGAAAACGGTGTTTGTCGGCTTCACCTGCAAACGCAGTGGCACTGTATCGCCAGATAACACCGCCAAGAAGAGCAACCAGTGCGAGCAGCACCAGTTTGAGCGGGGTGACGAGAAATAGGGATAACATGACTTACCTCACAGCAATAGTTATGAGATACATTGTGAAAACTTACTACAGTTAAGTAAAATACATAATAAATCATTTTTCATTCTGTTTTAGAGAACGATGAGCCGACTTAACTACCATCATTTGTATTATTTCTGGCAGGTGGCGCGCCACGGCAACCTGACTCAGACCGCCCGTCAGCTGCATATTTCGCAGTCGGCGCTGTCGTCGCAAATCAAGCAGCTTGAACAGGCGATGCAGGTGCAATTGTTTGAGCGCCAAGGTCGTACGTTGACGTTGACCGAAAGTGGCTATCAAGCGATGAACTATGCCGAAGAGATATTCCGCCAAGGGGAAGAGCTTGAGCAGTTGCTATCCAGCGGCGGGGCCCTGTCCAGTGCCACGATTCGCATTGGCACCTTATCCACCATGTCGCGGAATTTTATCGAGCAGTTTATTCAGCCATTGGTGAATCAACGAGAGTGCCGCTATGTGTTGCAGTCGATGGATCAAACCGGCTTACTCCATGCGCTGTCTGATCACCAGTTAGATTTGGCGCTAACCAATATTGCGGTGCGGGGCACCAATAAACAGATTTGGCAGTATCAGCAATTGGCACGCCAGCCGGTAGCCGTGATTGGTTGGCCGGGTAAAGCCTTGTCGCCGACCTTAGACGCCAGCTACCAGCACCAAGCGTGGGTGTTACCTTATGGCGATAACCCGATTCGCTCGGGGTTTGATGCCATCTCTGCGCAGTATCAACTCAAGCCTTACATCATGGCAGAAGCCAATGATATGGCGATGCTACGCCTGTTAACCCGCGACAATGACGCGTTGGCGGTAATGCCCGAAGTGGTGGTTCGCGATGAGCTAGATAGCGGCATGCTTACCCGCTATGCTTTACTGCCGAGTGTGTATGAGCCGTTTTATGCGGTATCGATTAAACGTCAGTGGGTGCATCCGCAACTTAGCTCGCTGCTAGAAGCGTTTAGATCTTCGCCGCTCGCGCATGGCGACGACCTTCGCGACGGCAACGGTCAGAGCAATACCTAACCTCGTCCCAACAGCGCGCCCACTTTTTACGCCACGTAAACGGGCGTTCGCACGTCAAACATACCTTGCTGGGAAGATGTGGCTTTTTATGCGCCATCTTGGTTGTCTCCGATAGATTGAGCAGCAGGTGAACGTGATTTTTGAGCGCGCTTGTCCGCGTGCCCCGGGCTTTTTCGTTGTTCAGGGCTGTTTGTTCGCTCAGGGCTGTTTGGACGCACATGGGTGGCGAGGATCCGTGCTTTCTCGATACGAACGGCGTCTTGTTGACGAAACGACCATAAAATATCTCGCGCACGTTTGCCGGTTTGTTCGATATCGACAATGGGTTTTGGGTAGTCTTCGCCAAGCTCCACACCGTACATCATCGCTTCCATATCGGTCATTTGCCATGGGGTGTGGATCAAACTGTCGGGCAAGGGAGAAAGCTCGGGTAACCATTCACGAATAAATGCCCCTTCCGGATCTTGCTCCTGCGATTGTTTCACTGGGTTATAAATACGTAAGGTATTGGCGCCTGTCACGCCAGCTTGCATTTGAAATTGGGGGTAATGAATACCGGGCTCAAAATCGAGAAATAACTGCGCGAGGTGATGCACACCGCGGCGCCAATCAATCAATAAATGGTGGGTTAAAAAGCTGACCAGCATCGCCCGCATACGAAAGTTGATATAGCCAGTGACGTGTAGGCAACGCATACAAGCATCGACGAGCGGATAACCGGTATTACCTTGTTGCCATGCGCGCAGGTGCGCATCACTCTGCGGACCGTTTGCGTACTCAAAATGTAAGTAGCCTCGATTGACGGGCCGATGCTCCATGTGGTGCTCGCTTTCAAATTTCTGCATAAAGTGACAGTGCCAATGCAAACGCGACACCATAGCTACCAGCGCTCGCCGCCAGCCCTTTTTCTGCCAATGGAGGAGGGTGATTTGATACATCTCGCGCAAGCTGATGTTACCCCATGCAAAATAGGGCGACAGTCGCGTACAGCTTTTGCGGCTGGCGAGCGGTTTAGAGATGTGGCGCTGATAGGTTTGCCCACGCTCGCGGAAAAAAGACTGCAAGGTTTTATACGCCCAACTCGGCCCGCCGGACTGAAAGCGTGGCGCGGGAGAGTCCCAGTTATGGTGACCGAGCGAAGGTAGCGTGAGTGATGCGTTTAGCCAGCGCGCTTGTTGCCAATCAGGATCGGCAAGGGGAGCGCGCATCACTTTTTGCCATTCAGCGTCCCAATCAACCCGATTTTTAGCGCCGCGGATCACTGCGCCAGTGGGGGATTCATGCCACGGGATCTGATGGCTCTCCAGCCATTTCGCCACCGCTTTATCACGAGAAAACGTCGCGTCGACGCCAATTTCTTGATGGCTGTACACCGCACCAATGGCCTGTTGCCGGTGGATAGCGTCGAAAACGGCGAGCGCCTCTCCTTGGCAAATGGTGACGTGACCGCCCAGTGGTGCGAGCTGTTGATTGAGATCGCACAGCGATTGCCAGACAAATCGCCAATGGCGCTCACTATGGTGCGGATCGTTAAGCAGCAGTGGCTCAAACAGGTACAAAATCACCAAGGGACGCCCCGCGGCAATGGCAGCTTGTAAAGGGGCATGATCCCGCAGGCGTAAATCGCGTTTTAGCCATACAAGGCTGATGGGCGCGGACATAGGGCTCTCGTCAGTCGTAACAACAAACTTTTATTCACCCTTGGCGGTACGAGGCTGAATGACGCTTGGATCCCTAATAGTGACTTGGTTGAGGTCTAATTTCTCTCATTAACAAGCGCTAAGCATACAAAGCGAAATCAAAATGGTTTGCATTTGCCTTTTAAGCATCGGAAAATTAGCGCTCTCAGAGATAACGGGCAAGTGCTACGCGCTTGTGTTTGCAGAAGTAGGATCGAGATATGTTAGAGGCAAAGGACGTTGCGTTTGCCGTCAACGGAAAAGTGTTACTCGATAAGGTGAGCTTGTCGTTTACGCCCGGAAAAATCTGTGCGTTGGTCGGGCATAATGGCTCGGGTAAGTCGACGCTGATAAAGTTGTTAGCGCAGCAACAGGCAATCAGCAGCGGGCAGATCGCATTAGACCAAAAGCCCCTGTCGAAATGGTCAGAAAAAGCCTTTGCGCGCGAGGTGGCGTATTTGCCACAGCATTTACCGGCAACAGACAACTTGACCGGGTATGAGTTGGTCAGTTTTGGTCGCTATCCTTGGCATGGTTTGCTGGGGCGGTTGACCAAAGCCGATCACCAAGCGATCAACGAGGCAATGGCGCTGACTGGCACTCAAGATTATGCCGAGCGCTTGGTCGATACCTTATCGGGGGGCGAGCGCCAACGGTTGTGGATTGCGATGCTGCTGGCACAGCAAACGCGTTACTTACTGCTCGATGAGCCGCTATCTGCACTGGATGTAGCCCACCAAGTCGAAGTGATGACCTTGGTGCGCAAACTCAGTCGAGAGTTGGATAAGTCCATCATTATCGTGGTGCACGACATTAATATGGCGGCACGTTTTTGTGATGAAATTGTCGCGCTGCACAGCGGACAAGTCCTGACTCAAGGCGCGGTCAGCGATGTGTTTCAAGAGTCGGCCCTTAAATCGATTTATGGCATTGAGATGCCGATTGCCGATCATGCCGCCGGTTATGCGGTTGCTATGCCGGGGGAGTTATCGCCGGTATGATCAAGTCCTCTTTTCTGACGCTTGTGGTCTGGCTGACTGCGGCCATGATGTCAGCGAGCGTCAGCGCGTCACCTCGTATTCTCTCGCTGGATTGGACCCAAACTGAAACCTTGTTGGCGCTAGGCATTACTCCAGTCGCGGTCGCGCAAAAGGCGGATTACAATTCGTGGGTGAAAGCCCCGCCCATTCCAGAAAAAACCGTCGATATTGGGCTTCGCACCCAGCCGAACATGGAGCGTTTGGCCGAGCTTCACCCCGATAAAATTCTAATTTCACCCATTTTTAAGGCGATGAAGCCCAAGCTAAGCACCATTGCGCCGGTCAGCTCGATTCCTCTGTATGAAAGTGGCTTAAGCTGGACGTCGTTAAAAACTGTGACGCGGCAAATTGCGCGTGAGGCCAACCGTCCGGAGGCTGGTGAAACCTTGATTGCCAATGCGAAACAGCAATTAGCGAGCCTGCGCGATACCATTCCCGGCGAACAACCACCGCTGCTGATGATCCAGTTTCTCGACGCCAACCATGTGCGGGTGTTTGGGACGAACAGTTTGTATCACGCTGCCATCAGTGAGTTGGGGCTCAACAACGCGTGGCAAAACACCACCAACAGTTGGGGATTTAGCATGGTCTCCACCCGCGAGCTGCTTGACCTTGATGCGCAATTAGTGATTGTTCGCCCGCTCCCCGCGGGCGTCGAGCAAGCCCTTCAGACTAATATGTTTTGGCAATATTTGGTTAAACGTACGGGGCATACGCCCTTGATGATTGACCCTGTATGGAGCTTTGGCGCGATTCCGTCGGCGTTACGTTTTGCCCGCCTTGTGACCGCGGCATTGACCGAACAAGGAGGGCAGTCATGAAACTGAGTCTGTTATGGGTGCCTTTGGCGTTATTGGCGGCGTTGTTGAGTCTGGCCACCACTCAGTTGGGGCAGTGGAATGTGAATGCATCTATGCTCTGGCAGTCGCTGTGGTCGCTGGATGACAGCGCGTCGATTGGGGTAGTGATGCATTTAACCTGGTGGCCGCGCTTGGTCACTGCATTACTGGCCGGGGCGTGTTTGGGGCTGGCCGGTACTTTAATGCAACAGGTGTTGCGCAACCCCTTGGCCTCGCCTTCGACGCTGGGGGTGGCGAATGGCGCTAGCTTGGCGCTGATGCTAGCTACGCTTTATGCCCCTTGGCTACTGACTTGGTCGAGCGTGATGGTGGCGATGTCTGGCGGGGTGCTGACCATGTTGGTGGTATTTGCGCTAGCGTGGCGACGCGGCCTATCGCCCACCGTAGTGGTGATCGCGGGTTTGATTTTAAACCTTTACTGCGGCGCGCTCAGTACTGTGCTGCTGCTGATGAATCAAGAAGCGCTACATGGCATGATGGTGTGGGGCGCGGGCTCGATGGTGCAAACCGACTGGCACAGTGTGCAAGCCTTATTGCCACGTGTTGGATTGGCGGTCGTATTGATCCTTGCTCTATTAAAACCGCTCACCGTCCTGAGCCTTTCAGATGAAGGGGCAAAAAGCTTAGGCGTATCACTGGCGAAAATCCGTGTGATTGCACTGGGGCTATCGGTGCTGCTGACCGCGTGGGTGGTCAGCTTGATTGGCGTGATTGGCTTCGTCGGTCTTGCCGCGCCCGCGATTGCGCGCTTATGTGGCGCTCGCAAGCTCATCACCCGATTGAGCCTAGCGATGATTTTAGGCGCCTTGATGTTGGCAGCCACCGATTTGGCTGTCCAGCTGTTACCGGGCCGCCGGGCAATGATGGTGCCCACGGGCGCCGCCACGGCAGCGTTAGGTGCGCCGCTATTATTGTGGCTGTTGCCACGGGTATCGCTGGGCAACCGTCAACGCCAACAGATGCATGCCGGGACGCCCACGCCGCGTCAGGATTGGCCGTTAGGCCGAACATTGATGTTACTGGTGTTAGGTGTGGTGATTTTTGCCACCGTATCGCGTCAAAGTGAGGGCTGGCAGTGGCTGGCGCTCAGCGGCGATTGGTCCTTGTTGGAATGGCGCTTGCCAAGGTTGCTGGCCGCGGCATTGGCGGGTGGTGTGCTTGCTGTTGCGGGTGCCGTGCTTCAGCGTTTGAGTGCTAACCCGATGGCGAGCCCTGAAGTGATGGGGATCAGTGCTGGTACGGCGCTGGGACTGATTGTCACCATTTTTGCGGGCATGGGCGCATCTATGCTGAGCTTATATATCGGCGGTCTAATCGGTGCGGGGGCGACCTTGGCGTTGATTGTGCTGCTTAATCGCAAAACCGGCTTCCAACCAGAAAAGGTGTTGCTCACAGGAGTGGCCATAGCCGCTCTGATGCAAGCGGTACAAAGCTTTTTGATGGCGGGTGGCGACCCTCGCGCGTATCAAGTGCTCGCGTGGATTTCAGGCTCAACCTACTATGTGACTGACAGTACGGTGACCACATTGGCCCTGGTCGCCGCGGTGCTGGTGGCACTGGGGTTAATGTGTCAGCGTTGGCTCGATATTTTGCCGCTCGGTGGCGAAACTGCTCAATCACTGGGGGTTAAGGTAGGGCGTGCCCGCATGCTGTTGCTGGCCCTCGTCGCGGTCATGACCGTCAGTGCCACCTTGGTGGTGGGGCCGCTCAGCTTTGTCGGCTTGATGGCGCCACACATTGCGCGCAGTTGGGGAGCGAAAAATGCTCGGGCGCATATGATCACCGCCGGATTGATTGGCATGGGATTGATGCTGTTTGCCGATTGGCTCGGACGACAATGGTTGTATCCGCAAGAAATGCCAGCAGGGATCATTGCTTCCTTGATTGGTGGGCTCTATCTAATGGTTGTGCTACGTAAGCTATAGTTTTAACACACGGTGATCGACAGGATCGCCTCACCCCTAACTAAAGAGATGCAGTTTGCATCTCTTTTTGTTTGAGGAGCCAAGAGAATGAACAGTGATTCCATGCAGCGTGTGGCGGTTGTCGGCGCAGGTGGCGCGATTGGTGAAGCCTTTTGCCGCGCGTTGCTCGACAAGCCATCCATTCAGCACGTCTTCGCCCTAGGGCGTCACCCCGAGCCACTTGCCGAAATAAGTGAAAAGGTGGTGCCTGTGGCGGTAAACATTTGCGATGAAGCATCAATCCAAGCAGCGGCCGAGCACATCGACGACAACAGCTTAGATGCGGTGATCATTGCCTCGGGAATGTTGCATGACGATGCGGTCAGCCCAGAAAAGCGGCTCGCGGCGTGCAGTAGTGAGGCCATGCATCAGCTCTTTGACGTCAACGCCGTCGCGCCGCTGCTATTGAGCAAGCACCTCGCGCCCAAATTGAAACGCAACGCCGAGGCGAAGCTTGCCATTTTGTCGGCGCGCGTGGGCAGTATCAGTGATAACCGTGCGGGCGGTTGGTACGCCTATCGTGCAAGTAAAGCGGCGGTGAACATGCTGATCAAATGCATGAGCATTGAGCTTGGCCGTCAAGACAAGTCATTAACCGTGGTCGGTCTGCATCCGGGGACGGTCGATAGCCATTTATCCGCGCCATTCCAAGCCAATGTTAAGCCCGGTAAGTTATTCAGCCCAGCCCAATCGGCTGGCTATTTGTTGTCGGTGTTGGATGGCCTCGACAGTCGTCATACGGGTCGATTGTTTGCGTGGGACGGGGAAGAAATTGCCCCGTAGGTTGGGGGCATTGTTGGGTTATTTCCAATGCAATGGCTGCTCTAGAGTCGACAAAGGCTTTTCCGTGCTAAGCCCTATCATTTCATCGTATGCCGTGTCAGTGACTAGCACGTACTGCGCGGCGTTAACCCATTCAAAATCATCTTTCACCGCCAGCAAGCTGCGAGATAAATAGGGTTTATCGCCTTGATAAATCAGCTTTTGCTCTACCGTATCGCCGTGACGCAAAAACGCAATGGCTTGATATAACATGCCATCAATGCCACGGATCTGAATCTTGTCAATGTTGTCGTAATTTATCAGTTCGCTCAGTTGTAAATTCATCACTCGTCCCTGCAGTTAGGCCTTTTCAACCACTACGGACCACGCAAGCGCGCGGATCCCTCAAGGTTGATGCATTGCCCGTAGCGACAGCCTTTTGGATGCGCGATGTAAAATAAATGTTACGCAAAGGTAAAATTAAAACCGTGGTGAGGAGATGATTTTCTCTGCAAAGTCGACGTAACCTGTGAGTAACGGAGACATTGCGTAAGGCTAAGGGCCGCTGTTTACGCGCGATTTTTACGCCAGACAACGACACAAGGCGGTGAACGTGAAACAGAGTAAATACGAATCCAAACCAGTTGATGAGCTGGGTCGTGTAGCCTGGTCGGCACAAGAAAACGATGTATGGCGCCAGCTAGTTACACGGCAGCTTGCATGTATCAAAGATAAAGCGTGTCAGGAATATCTCGACGGGTTGCGAATGCTGGATTTGCCGCATGACACGGTACCACAGATCCCAGATGTGAATGCCGTGTTAATGCGAGAAACGGGCTGGCAAGTGGCCCCTGTGCCTGCATTGATTGATTTCGACCATTTTTTCGCCTTGCTGGCGGATAAGAAATTCCCTGCGGCGACCTTTTTGCGCACCAAAGACGATTTCGATTACTTGCAAGAGCCGGATTACTTTCACGAGATTTTTGGTCACTGTGCGATGCTGACTCACCCAGCGTTTGCGGAGTTTACCCATATGTACGGCCAGCTCGGTAAGCAAGCCACGCCCAAAGAGCGCGTTTATCTTGCACGCTTATATTGGTTTACGGTCGAGTTTGGTTTGCTCAGTGACTCGCAAGGCAATCGCAGTATTTATGGCGGCGGGATCTTGTCTTCGCCGGCGGAGACTGAGTACGCCTTTAATAGCGACAAAGCGGTGCGTAAGCCTTTAGAAGTGATAGATGTCATGCGCACGCCATACCGGATTGACATCATGCAACCCATTTACTTTACCATTGAGTCGATTGACGATTTATTTGCCATCAGTCAACGTGATTTGATTGCTGATGTGCATCAAGCGATGGAACTGGGCCTTCATGCGCCTTTATTCCCGCCCAAACCGAAAAAGACAGAACAGCAAAAGGAAACGCAACATGTCTGAACTAACTGAGTTGAAATGTGAAGCCTGCGATATTGATGCCCCTTTGGTCAGTGCTGAGGAAATGCCAGCGCTGCTTAAAGACATTCCGCAGTGGCGCAAAGTAACACGAGATGGGATTGATCAGCTCGAACGTGAGTTCACCTTCCGCAACTTTAAGTTGGCGTGGGCATTTGCCAACCAAGTGGCTGAGCTGGCTGAGCAAGAAGGACACCATCCCGCTATCTTACTGGAGTGGGGTAAAGTGACCGTGACGTGGTGGTCGCATAAGATTAAAGGCCTGCACAAAAATGATTTTATTTGTGCGGCGAAAACCGACGGCATTGCTCCTGAGTAAACCAGAAAAACGCCCCGAGTTTGAGCTCGGGGCGGATCTGTGTCGATAATCTTCTGTCTATCCCAGCCACGCAAGTATCAACCCTGCGCCGCTAATGCCTTTCATTATCATCTCTCGGCATCTTCTTCGTAGAATAAGATAGATTTAAAAAAGTTACGCGGTCACGTCTTCGTATTGTTCTTACTCTTCTTCGTCGCTTGTGTCTTTTTGCTTAACGGCAAAATACTGCGCTAGGATTTCGTCAGTGAGCTCACCTTTCTCCTCAAGGGCTTTGAGTTTTGCCACAATCGCTTTTTGTTCGTCGAGTGATGGCAAGGTGTCCGGCTCATGCTCGGGCGCGTCATCGGCAAGTTGATTCAAAACATCCATAAATATACCTCGTGATATGCTTAGCGCAGAGCCTAGCAAAAATCGTGATTTTGCCCAAGCAAAAGACGAGCACGTCCCAAGTAGTTGGACTTAACACACTCAGTTATATCAAAAAAAAGGCGCCATAAGTCATACCTTTGGTCTACGTTTGTAGTAAGGGATTGTTTTAAGGAGAGTGAGTTGTGAGTGAAATTTTTTTTTCGTGCCAGCCCATCTTTGACGAAGCGCAGAACCAATGGGGCAATGAGCTTCTGTTTAGGGAAGGTCAAGAAAACAAGTTTCCTTCAATTGATGAAGATACGGCGACATCGCGCATTCTCAGCGCCAATTTTCTATCAGGGAAAGAACTCGATGATAGCTTGCGATACGTGGTGAGCTTTTCGGAGGCGGCACTGCTTGATGAGATCCCCTTTTCTATTCCAGTAAAATCTTTGGTGATCTGTGTCACTGCAAAGTGCAATGCGACGCCAATGCTAGTGAAGCAACTGGAGTCTTACCGGAAAGCAGGCTTTACCATTTTAGGAGAGAGTGATGTCTTCTCGAGCCGCTGGCAAAGGCATCTGGACTTATTCGATGTGGTGCGGGTCAGTATGGCAACAGAAAGCTTGAACGAGTGGACCGCAGCGATTTCGGACTATGCCCAGACGCGTTTTATGGCAAGTAAAGTGGAGAGCAACGAAGAGTTTGTTTTGGCTAAACAGCTTGGGTTTAGCTTGTTTCAAGGATACTTTTTCGAACAACCTCAAATTAAAAGTCATAGCGATGTGGCACCCTCAGTAATCAGTTTACTGGATGCGTGTATCGTGATTAATCGCAGCCCTCATGATATAGATGAAATCACAGAGGTTATCTCTCGCGATGTCTCGTTGCTCTACAAAGTCGTCACAAGTGCCAATATCTTAGCGAAGTCAAAAAAGAAAGCGATCACTAATCCCAAACAAGCGGTGGTGTACTTGGGGTTAGAGTCATTGCGGCGACTGATTTCTCTGCTGATTATGTCTAACATGAATCATCAAGAATGCTCACACTTGCAGAATGCGGCCATTCTTCGGGCCATTTTTATGCAGCAAGCAGGCCCATTGATGAACGACTTGGACCCTGATGAAGCTTTCTTGGTGGGCGCTTTTTCACTCCTGGACGCGATGTTAGGTGTTCCAATGGAGGATGTCGTAGAGCAACTTGCCCTAAACCAACAGGCAAAACAAGCATTACTATCACGTGCAGGCCCTTATGGTGACCTCTTGGAACTATGTAAACATATTGAGCATGCGAATTGGGATTGGGTTGGGTCACTGTGTGAAAAAATGTCGCTAAGAGAGCGTGCGGTTTTAAAAGCGTTTGATAAAGCCCGATACCAAACCCAAACCCTGGCGGCGACAATGCAGGTGTGATCATGATGAATAAAGTAGGTATGCGGCTCGCTGTCATTTTAATTGTATTAGCAACCTTACTGTTGGGTGTGTTTGGTTATTACAATTATCATGTTGCTAAAGGTCGGCTTGAGTCTGATATGAACCAAGACATTAATTCTATCACTCAACGCCTAAAGCAACGACTTCCTACTTTGATGTGGAATTATGATTTTAATAATGTTCAAAATGACTTAGACAGTGAAATGGGCTCTCGTTATGTCCACCGCCTTGAGCTGACGGATACCAATGAGCAATTTCGTTATGTGACTGACTCTAAAGGCATGCGGTCAAGTGATGAGCTAAAAGAAATCAACGTTCCCTTGGTCTATGATCAGGGAGAGCAATCTGTGGATGTGGGTCGACTGATCATTTATCAAGACAGTCGATATATCGATAAAGAGCTTAACACAGAAATACTTCGCACTGCGACGCAAATCATTCTACTGAACTTGTTGGTTGGTTTTTTTATTTGGAAATACGCCAAGCAAATTAATCGAGCGGAACAAAGCCGTGCGTATTTAAATACGGTAATTCATAGTTATACTGACGCGTTATTAGTGCTCGGTGATAAACACAGTATTATTACCATTAATGATTCGGCTAAGAAACTATTCGAATTAGAATCTGTGCCCGATGAAGCGATCAGCCTATCGACGATTATCTCTCGCGTAAGCCCTAATTCGCGCGGCTATTTTTCACAAGCGCTTTATGGCCTCGGTGGGCAGTTACAGCGGTCGTACGAGATAGATACGGATCAAGGTGTCCGTATTGTGCAGGTCAAATCAACCCCCATCAAAGATGAAGATCCTAGAGCGCTGAACGTAGCGATTATTCGCGATATCACAGAACAACACCTGGATAAACAGAAAGTATCTAAAGGGGCCGAGCTTTTTTCTGCAATGAAAAGCTTACAAGATAAGTTTCTTATCAGGGAAGACTTTGGTAAGAGCTTTCAGGATGTCTTACAGATACTGCTAAGGATAGGCGAAAGCAATCATGGCATTATTGTTGAGGTAGGCCATAACGACGAAGAAGCAATAAAGAACAACTTGCCTTATAAAGTGCTGGCACAAACGCGATTGGTGAAAAATGAGTTTATTGGTGAAGAGTTTGTGCGAGGACTCATTGAGGAAATTATCGAGACCAAGCAAAGCAAACGTAGTCTGCAAATGGCGAGTGTGGCGGGGAATAATCAGAAAATGATTATTAACGTCTACGGTACGCCTCTATATATGTCTAGCCAGATGGTAGGGGTGGTGTGCTTGTTTGACGAGTCGACCACTTATAATGAAGAGCTTCAGGGGTGGATTGAGCCGATACTATCAAGTTTGAGCGCTATGGTGCACTTTGTGCAGCAGAAGGCGCTTAATGATATGATTTCACGGGAAATGGCACGGGCTAAAGAACAAGCCGAGCGAGCAAATGAATCGAAGACCAATTTCCTGGCGATGATGAGCCATGAGATTCGTACACCGATGAATGGCATTGTTGGCATGTCTAATCTTTTGATGGAGACCTCGCTCAATCAGCAGCAACGCTATTTTGTTGATACCTTACAGCACTCTTCGACTGCACTGTTGAATATCATTAACGATGTACTCGACTTAACCAAGATTGAAGCCGGCAAGATGACGCTCACCAAACAGTCATTAGATCTGGCGGAACTTGTTCACGAATCCTTAAGTATTTTTACCGCAAAAGCAGCGGAAAAACAGTTGCGCTTACATTGTTATATCGATCCTGATATGCCCTGTGACATTGAATTAGATGCCATGCGCTATAAGCAGGTGATCATAAACTTGGTCGGCAACGCCGTTAAGTTTACAAAGCAGGGGCACATTGCTGTGCGCTTATTCCAACGGCAAGCAGGCGATGGTTCGGTCACATTGGTCATGGAAGTAGAAGATACAGGGATTGGGATCCCGGAAGACCGCCACGAAGCTATTTTTGAGAACTTTACGCAAGTCGATAATTCGTATTCACGTTCTTATCAAGGCACAGGACTGGGCTTGCCTGTCTGTCGTAAGCTTTTACGCCTAATGGATGGTGATATCTCTATCCGCAGTCGAGAAAACCAAGGCACGACTTTCACTGCAGAAGTACCCGTGACGGTGGCGAATACTGACTCGACATTGATGTCAAGCTACGAGCCTGACGAGAGCATGACAGATAGCAAGGTTTACCTCGTGTCTGAAGACGCCATTTTGATAGAAATACTATCGACCTATTTAGAGCGTCTAAAGTTGGATTTAATCAACTATTCGGATGGCAGTGAGATAGCTTTTGATAACTCGAGCCAATCAGTGTTGATGATCGATCAGGACAAAATGCAAAGCTGTCAGCGTTTGATCGGTCAAGCACATAAATCGATTGCTATCAGCCATGATGGCCATCATGACACTGGCATGGCGACGCTGACCTGTCCGATTTATCACGTTGAATTGTATCGTGTATTGAACGAGGATGAGAATGCATTGACAGAGCCTGGACCCGTGGCTGGGCAGTATGATGATATTCAATTCAATCTCAACGTTCTAGTGGCCGAAGATCACTTGGTTAACCAAGAATTGATTGACATTATTTTGTCCAAACTGGGCTGTCAGCGCGCGCTTGCCGTCAATGGTAAAGAAGCGTTAGAACTTCACAAGTCTTCGCCATTCGACATCATTTTAATGGATTGTCAGATGCCAGAAATGGATGGTTTTGAGGCGACACGAGAGATCCGAAAATTCGACAAAACCACGCCCATTTTGGCTGTGACAGCTAACGCGCTCTCAGGCGATGCAGAGCGTTGTGTGGAGGCGGGAATGAACGGGCATCTCGCTAAGCCATTCAGTAAAGATCAACTCATTGAATTGTTGCTCCTATATGCGAATCCAGATGCGGTCAGTTATGGTGATAAGAATACTGACGAAGAGGAAACAAGGTTGGATGATTTGGCCAGTGAGCACTTTACAGATGCATCCATAGATACAAACTCCTTACCAGAACCAGAACCAGAACCAGAACCAGAACCAGAACCAGAACCAGAACCAGAACCAGAACCAGAACCAGAACCAGAGCAGTCATCCGGAGGGAGCACAATGAGCGATACCTCACCCCCAATTGATATCCAGCATGTCAAAGACCAGATCGGTGATAGCATGGACTTGGTAAAAATGCTGCTTGATAAGTACGTAAAAAACCAAACTAATGATTTAGAGGCGTTGAAGGCCGCGTTTGCAGAGCAAGATATCGGCAAGATCAAAAAGCTTGCCCACAAAATGAAGGGGGCAGCGGCAATGATTGGAGCCAAAGAGCTATCACAAACATGTCTTGAGTTGGAGAAATCACCGCATGATGAGTTGGAGGCGCTACACCCCTACCTCCAGCCGATAGAGGATCAGACAACACGCGTGATTCAACAGGCAGAGCATCTATCTGAAACATCTTGATACATTATTCGGCACTGGTTAGCATAGCGGTTAGCGCGGAATAAGATAAAAACAATGACCCATCAAAGACCTAGGGCCTGACAAACGCTGTCGGATCCTGGGTTTTATTGTAAGGAAAAGCTGATGATAAAGCGTTTTGTATTGAGCGGTTGCCTCGCTCTCGCCCTCGCTGGCTGTGGTGAACCCCAAGTGTCAGCACCGTCTGAAACACCGCCTCGACCCGCCAAGTTACTGACCGTAGTCACCAATGAAGATGGGCTTGCCCGCCAATTTCCAGCTCAAGTTGAAGCGGATGATAAAGCTTTGCTCTCATTCCGAGTGTCAGGGGTGATTGAGTCAATGCCGATCAAAGCAGGTATGGATGTCGCGAAAGGGCAAGTGCTGGCGGCGTTAGACAGCCAGCAGTATCAGCTGCAATTAGATAAGGCGCGTGCGCAATATCAGCTTGCTCAGGTACAATTTAATCGTGCCGAACGCCTGCATAACGATAAAGTGATTTCCGAACAAAGGTTTGATGAAGCCCGCTCGGCACTCAGTGAAGCGGCGGCTGGCCTAGAGCAAGCGCAGACTAATGTGAATTATACGCAACTAAAAGCGCCGTATGCGGGAACTGTCTCACTCCGAATGAAAGAGCGTAATGAATTCGCTCAAGCGCAAGCGCCAGTGTTACACATTCAATCTAAAGATATTATTAATGTCAGTTTCCAATTACCAGAGCGCTACTTTCACTATTTTGCTCAGCATGTTGACACACTCGTGCCGAAGGTGTCATTTGATACCCATCCATCGCGACAGTTTCCTGCACAGTTTAAAGAAATCGACACAGAGGCGGATCCCAAAACCGCCTCTTACCATGTCACGGTGAGTTTAAATCGGCCTGATGCCATCAATGTATTGCCAGGCATGGCAGCAAAAGTGCATGCCACCATTCCTACCGAGTCACAAACGCAAATACCGGACTCTGCTTTGCTCGACGCAAATGGTGAGAAAGCCGTGTGGCGTGTCAGTCGACAAGGAACCGTTAAGTTGACCCCAGTAACCTTGCGTGAAGGAAAGGTTGTTTCAGGCCTTGAAAATGGCGATGTCATTGTCGCAACTGGCGTCAGTGCGCTTAAAGAAGGTGACCGTGTGAAAGCATGGGTGAAGGAGAGAGGACTATGAGAGCGATAAAAGCCATGTTCGGTCTGCTCGCAGTTAATGCGCTGTTTGGATGCGAGCCCGCAACCGATGCTCAACCGGCGCCTTTGCCTGTGGTAACCACATTTACGGTGAGCCAACAGCAACTGAATGAACGAATCTCTTTTCCCGCGGTGGCAGCAGCGGCTGATAAAGCGACACTTGCTTTTCGCGTGCCAGGTGAGATCCAAGCCATTAATGTCAAAGCGGGCGATCGCGTGACGCAGGGACAGGTATTGGCACGTTTGGAGCCTACGGATTACCGCTTAGCGGTAGAGAATGCCAGTGCACGTTTTGACGTGGCCGATGCGCAGTATCGGCGCTCAGCCCCCTTGGTAGAGAAAGGCATGCTTGCCCAGTCGCAATTTGATGAGTTAAAAGCGCAGCGCGAAATAGCGCAAGCGGAATTGGCACTGGCTAAGCTTCGTTTATCTTATGTTGCGCTCAGAGCGCCAGCTGACGGGGTGATATCTAAGCTCAATGTTGAGCCATTTGAAACCATAGCGCCAGGACAAGGGATCATGAACATTCATGACGCCTCGCGTGCTGATATTCGTGTGCAAGTGCCGGATGTGTTATTCACCCAAAATACGGGCGCGAGTGCAGAAGAAGTGCAAGATCGGCTACAACCGAAAGTCTTAACTCAGCAAGGGCAGTCTTACCCAGCCACGATTGATGAATACACGGCAGAGCCGGATCCGAGCAGTGGTGCTTTTGTGGTGACGCTAACGATGCCCATGCCAAAGGAGCAGTTTATTTTAGATGGCATGCCCGTACAGGTCAGTATTGCGAGGGAAGGGTTACAACTGACACGCACCGGACTTTCCGTGCCCATCGAAGCGGTGTTTAACCAAGACGGGGATCCACTGGATCGAGACCACAGTTATGTATGGATTTACGACAGCACCACACAAACCGTGGCGAAACAGCGGGTAACGATGGGGCGCATTCATGGTCAGCGGCTAGAAATAACCCAGGGTGTGTCTAAAGGAGATCGTATCGTGGTGGGAGGAACCAATCACCTGTCTGAGGGGCAAAAAGTGACGCTGGCATCGAAAGAGGAAAATGCATCATGAAGCAGGGTGTAGCGGGATATTTTATTCAAAATAAAGTGATTAGCTGGATGATCACGTTGATTTTCCTGATTGGTGGCACCCTTGCATTTTTGGGGTTAGGGCGGTTGGAAGACCCTGCTTTCACCATCAAAGATGCGATGGTGGTGACCAGTTATCCAGGTGCCACCCCCCAACAGGTGGAAGAAGAAGTCACTTATCCGCTGGAGAAAGCGGTTCAGCAGCTGACCTATGTGGATGAAGTGCGTTCGATCTCCAGTCGTGGCCTGTCCCAAATCACGGTCAAAATGAAACCCAAATACCGCGCCGATGATTTGCCACAAATTTGGGATGAGTTGCGACGAAAAGTCCATGATGCGCGTGGGTCGCTTCCTCCCGGTGTCAATCCGCCACAGGTGAAAGATGATTTTGGTGATGTGTTTGGGATCATGCTAGCCGTCACTGGCGAAGGGTACGGCTACAGCGAACTAAAAGACTATGTTGACTTTTTGCGCCGCGAGCTTGAGCTTGTTGATGGCGTAGGCAAGGTACAAGTCAGTGGCACGCAGCAAGAGCAAGTCTTCATTGAGGTCTCGATTCAACGGTTAAGTAGCTTAGGGATCTCACCGGACACCTTGTTTAATTTATTGGCGACGCAAAACCTCGTGAGCAACGCAGGGGCATTGCGTGTGGGTGATGAATATATTCGCATTCACCCAACCGGGGAGTTTTCCTCCGTGGATGAGTTGGGCAACTTGATCCTGACCGAAGCTGGGTCACAGGGGCTGATTTACTTACGTGACGTTGCCGAGGTAAAACGTGGATATCAAGAGGTACCGCGGCAGATTATTTCGTACAACGGCAAACAAGCGCTACAGGTAGGAATATCGTTTGCTGATGGTGTGAATGTGGTAGAGGTCGGCGACAGTGTGGATAAGCGTCTCGCGGCGTTGAACAGTGATCAGCCCGTGGGAATCAATGTCCATCATGTCTATAACCAACCCAATGAGGTCGATAGCTCAGTCAGCGGATTTGTCTCCAGTTTAGGCCAAGCGGTGGCGATTGTGATTATCGTGCTGCTCTTCTTTATGGGCCTGCGCTCAGGACTACTCATTGGTTTGGTGTTATTGCTGACGGTACTGGGTACGTTTGTATTCATGTACTACTTCGAGATTAACCTGCAACGCGTCTCTCTCGGGGCGTTGGTCATTGCCCTAGGGATGTTGGTGGATAATGCCATCGTGGTCGTCGAAGGGATACTCGTGGGCTTAAAGCGAGGACGAACCCGTCTACAGGCGGCTCACGACATAGTGACGCAAACCAAGTGGCCTTTGCTTGGAGCGACGGTGATCGCGGTAACGGCTTTTGCCCCGATTGGCTTGTCAGAGGATGCAACGGGCGAATACTGCGGCACCTTATTTACAGTGTTATTAATCTCCTTACTGTTAAGTTGGTTTACCGCTATCACGTTAACGCCTTTCTTTGCCAGCGTGTTCTTCAAAGAAACACCGCTTGAAGAAGGGGATGAGGGCAGTGATCCCTACAACGGGATTCTGTTTGTGGTGTATAAACGTTTTCTTACCGCCTGCATGCATCACGCCTATATCACCTTGTTGGTGATGGTAGTGGCACTGGGGGCCAGTATTTATGGCTTTGGTCACCTCAAGCAGTCGTTTTTCCCTGACTCCACCACGCCCATGTTTATGGTCGACGTTTGGTTGCCAGAGGGCACCGATATTCGTGCCACACAAAGTACACTGGATGAGGTGTCGAGCTGGCTGAGTAAACAACAAGGCGTCAACTATGTCTCTACCAGTGCCGGACAAGGTTCGCAACGTTTTATGTTGACCTATTCACCGGAGAAAACATACGCCGCTTATGGCGAGCTGATCGTCCGCGTTGATCAATACGATCATGTTAAACCCACTATGGGCATGGTGCGAAAGCATGTTCGTAGCCAGTACCCAGATGCGCAGCTTAAACTGAAGCCTATTTCCTTAGGCCCTGCTACCGGCTCGAAAATTGAGGCGCGTATTTTTGGTTCAGATCCCACCAAGTTACGCGCGATTGCTAAACAAGTAGAAGCGCGATTGCATCAGGATCCTGATGCGGTAAATATCCGCCATGATTGGCGTAATCGCACCAAAGTCCTTGAGCCGGCGTTTAATGAAAGTCAGGCACGGCGCTATGGCATCACCAAAAAAGATGTCGACGAGTTGCTGACAATGACATTCAGCGGCAAACGGATTGGTGTTTATCGGGATGGGACCAACCTTATGCCGATTGTTGCTCGATTGCCCGATGAGGAGCGCGTGAATATCAATACCTTAGAAGGGATGAAAATATGGAGCCCGGTATTGAAAGACTACATTCCTTTGCAGCAAGTCATTCTCGATTACGACATGCGTTGGGAAGATCCGATTATCATGCGCAAAAACCGCAAAAGAATGCTCACCGTGTTGGCCGACCCCGATCCGTTACGGGAAACCACCGCGGCGACCTTACTAAGCCGCGTGCGCACTGATATTGAGTCAATTCCTCTGCCTGAAGGTTACAGCATTGAATGGGGCGGGGAGTACGAGTCTTCCAAAGAGGCGAAAGAGGGCTTATTTAGCATTATGCCGCTTGGTTATTTGTTTATGTTCTTGGTCACGATATTGCTGTTTAATTCCGTGAAAGAGTCATTGATCATTTGGCTGACGGTTCCCTTGGCGGTGGTTGGGGTCACCACAGGATTGCTGTTGTTGGATACCCCGTTTGGTTTTATGGCGCTATTGGGCTTTTTAAGCTTGAGTGGGATGCTGCTCAAAAACGGTATTGTATTGATCGATCAGATCAATATCGAAGTGGCCAGTGGTAAGCAGCGCTATCAAGCCGTCGTCGATGCGGCGGTGAGCCGGGTACGCCCAGTGTGCATGACGGCCATTACCACTATTTTAGGGATGCTTCCTTTATTGCCGGATGTTTTCTTCCGGCCGATGGCGGTGACGATTATGTTTGGGCTCGGGTTTGCCACCGTGCTGACGTTGATTGTGGTGCCTGTGCTATATCGTATCTTCTACCAAATTCGCTATAATCCTGAATAATCCCACCTTAAGCACCGTTTTGACGGTGCTTTTTTGTTTCAACCTTAAGACAAAAGCGCCTGTGTATAACTTGAATTTCATCCACAAAAACGGTTGATAACTCGGTGAATTTCACCGCAATCTCGCGATTTTATCGGCGTTGTGTAAAGTCAATAATATAACGGAGAATTCAGAACCAAAGTCACAATGATGCTAGGCATTATGTAACTGGTTGATTATAGTGTAGTGATAACCAAGCCAGTCTATTGACGATACAGACTGGCTGAAGGCGTGACAAACAATAAAAAGAGACAAGTGCGGTGATGGGGGATTATTCGCCGATTTTTTTGACCGATAGCGTCAATTCAAAGGTCGCCATAGGCTCATCCCCGTGTAAGCTTGGGCATGTGGCCACAATGGTGACAGGCTGATTAACGCGATGACCCGTTTCGATTGATTCACTGATCATCTGGTTAATCTTGTCTCCATCAAGACACGTAAACACCACGTCATCCTCTGGTCGTTTATGAAAATCAGCGTTGACGGATTTAAACGCTAAGCTAATTTTAACCCCGCGTTGCTCGGCCATGGCCATGGCAAGAAAGCCACCCGCGACATCAGCGCCAACTGCCAACGCGCCGAAATACATACTGTTGAGGTGGTTTTTGGTACGTCGCCCCAGCGGGATTCGCATCGTGACATGCTTATCGTCGATGGAGAGGATCTTGGGCCGACACCAACCGATCATGGGTACTTTTAAAAAGCCAAACAACGACAAATGTTGATTAGCGCGTGCTAACGGAGACGAGAACATAGACACTCCTTGTTATCTGATCGTACCTGTTACGCTACCTTGGTGCTCAATTTGCCGTCAACATCTTGTTAACAAAGTTGTGGCCTAGTGCTTTATTTTTCAGAGGTTAGACGCCCATTGTCGGGATCAACCCATCAAATAGGGCACGGAGAATAATGGCGCAAGTTTTGGTGTCTGTGATTTGTCCATTTGCAACGAGCGCCTGTAACTGGGAAGGGCTCACCCAATAAGGCGCAATAAACTCATCGTCATCTAATTGCGTTTGGGTGGGAGTGAGCGCTTGGGCAATATAAAAATACTGCACTTCATCGCAAAACCCGGGCACAGGGTGAGCGATGCCGAGAAAATGCCAGCGAGTCGCCACATAACCGGCCTCTTCTTCTAACTCTCTTTTGGCGGCTTCTAGCGGTGGCTCCTTCGCTTCCAGTGTGCCCGCAGGCGCTTCGATAATCCATTGATTGATGGCAGGACGAAATTGCTTGAGCAGCAGTATATTGCCATCTTCTGACAGAGGTAATATCACGGCGGCACCAGGGTGGCGTATGACGTGGTGTACGTGGTGCAGACCATCAGGTGTCTGTGTATGGGTTTCCACCAAGCTGAGCTTTTTCCACTGGTAGCGTAGTGTGTCATTCATGTTAGCGTGGCTCTCCATTCGTGGCGTAATCAATATTTTTGGTGCGGTGTTTTTTGCTAAAGTATGATAGCATTCGCCGCCTTAATTGGCGTGTGCACGCCTTTTGCTTTTGATTGACCTTTGGAGTGATACCTTGCAATTTGACGATCTGGGACTCGATAGACGCTTACTATCGCTTATTGCCCACCGTGGATTTGAACAGCCAACAGACATTCAACGTCAAGCCATCCCCGTTGTAATGGCAGGCAAAGACTTACTGGCCTCTTCAAAAACAGGATCGGGGAAAACGCTGGCGTTTTTGTTGCCAGCTATGCAGCGTGTGTTGCGTTCTAAGCCCCTCAGTCGTCGCGATCCGCGTGTCTTGATCTTGGCGCCGACCCGTGAGCTAGCAAAACAGGTGTATGGTCAGCTGCGTATGTTGACCAGCGGCACCAGCCACAAACCGGCCTTGGTACTCGGTGGCGAGAATTTTAACGAGCAAGCGAAGGTGTTTCGCCAGTCGCCAACCTTTGTGGTCGCGACGCCAGGTCGATTAGCTGATCATCTTGAACAACGCCACTTGTCTTTGTCGGGATTGGAAATGCTGATTTTGGACGAAGCGGATCGTATGCTTGACTTGGGCTTTAAAGCGCAGCTCGACGCGGTTAACCAACATGCGGATCACCGTTTAAGGCAGACACTGATGTTTTCTGCCACTTTGGATCATCAGCAAGTGACAGACATCGCCGCGGGGATGCTCAAGTCTCCTAAACGTATTGCCGTAGGGGAAATTGAAGCGCTACATAGCGATATTGAGCAACACTTTGTGCTGAGTGATCACCTCGACCATAAACATGCGCTGCTTGAGGAACTGGTAAAAGCTAATGCGCATAAGCAAGTCATGATTTTTACCGCGACACGCGCTGACACAGAGCGTTTAGCTGAACGTTTTTCTCAGGCTGGCTACCAAGCGATTGCACTCAGTGGTGAATTGAACCAAGCCACACGCAGCCGGATCATGAACGAGTTTGAGCGTGGATTTCATGAGGTTTTGGTGACCACGGACGTGGCATCGCGAGGTTTGGATTTAATGAATGTGTCCTTGGTGATCAACTTTGACATGCCAAAGCATGCGGAAGAATACATTCATCGAGTAGGGCGTACCGGTCGTGCTGGGCAGCAAGGATTGGCTTACTCACTGGTAGGGCCTAAAGATTGGCGTAGTTTTAAAAATATCGAAGGTTTTTTACAGCAAAAACTCGACTTTACTAAGATTGAAGGCTTTGAAGGAAAGTTCAAAGGCTTTAAAGAGAAAAAAGCTGAAAAAGCAAAACCTTCAAGATCAGCTAAACCCAAAAAAGCACCCGTTAAGAACAAGAAAAAGGCGCCAAAAAAGCGAGATAGAAGCTTTTATACCAATGTGCCGGTTGGTGATGCGCCTTTGGTAAAAAAGAAGTCCAAACCTGAGTCTTAATCGAGCTGTAATGGCTGAGCGTGTTGGCGCTGACCATTAAACACTGACGCTTCCGCTATGCCAAATGGTGTAGCGGAACCTCTCGACTACGCAATATAACGATTGCTCTGCCACTTTAATGTTACTTTTAAGGCCTAGGCCGAGTATCAAACCTCTCTCCACGATTTATCTCTGCCTTTGCCTCAATATCGTGGCAACTTCCCTAACTAAAGGCGTCCTTGGTTAAATGTGATGTATCGCTAACAGTGAAAGCTGCGCTTTGTCGCACCACAAGGTGTTAAGTGATGAAACTTTATGCGTTCAACTGTCTAGTTGGCCAAAAAACTCACTTTTCTTTGCGTGAGATCGATTCTACGGCTGATTTTACAGTGATTTATCCGTAAACTACGTCCATCTGTTGGAAAGCGCTCATCCTTTGAACAACTTGAGCTGCTGGAAACGCGTATCACTCTGTCTATCATTTTTAAACTGGGAAAATTGCTGTGGAAACTGCACTGGTCGTTGCTTTTATCACTGCTGCGGCGTGGATTGTTCGCCGTGAACGTGCTGCACAATAATCTGCTGATTGAGCCCTTTTATACACACTCGTTTTATTCAGCAAAAATGAAAAGCCTTCTCCATGGAGAAGGCTTTTTTATGCTTACGTGTTTCGATGCTCGGCGTCAGTTGTCGTAATAGTCACCGTCTGACACTTCATGAAAGTCTTCTACTTGGCTGGCGGCTTGGAAGTCAGCAGCAGGCTTGAGTTGACGTCGCCGTAACATCGTTACTTGCTCTTCCAAGCGATGAGCGGTTTCAATGTTGCCTTCTTGATAGGCTTCTTGGATTTTTCTTTCAAATTCATCAATACGTTGAGTCATCACCATCGTTATACCCTCCGACAGTTCCCACGCACAATCACAACGAGCATCGCTGTGGGAGTTGCACCACGCACTAAGACGCCCGCCTTGTAACAGCGATTACGTCTATACCTTAAACTTAGTTTAGATTGACAATATAACCAGTGAGAGAGGTCACACTGGACGGCAACACAAGGGAGTGAGATGGTTACCGTTTGCTATTAATACAGGTATCTGACAGAAAAAATCAAGCGATTTTGTTCCAAGCCATTGGCACGCCACGTTGCGCCTAACGACAAGGTTTCAGTGGAGTGAAAGCGCCCGCCAATTTCCACTAAGCTGGTGGTGTCGTCTTGATCAAAAATGATAGAACCGACATACAAATTGGCCTCAATCGGTGGGGCTACCCAGCCGCGCAATCCGGCACCAATCACAGTGGCAAAATCACCGGTATCGTGCTTGTCGTCGTCTGGCCGCCGAAACCATGCGCCTTCCAGCTCGCCATACACATCGACAAACTGGTTAATTGGGGCATGAAAGCCAACACCGCCCGAGGTATACCAGTCACCTTCGAATTGCGTATCCCCTTTAGCGACGAAGTGTGCGCCTTCCGTAAATGCAAAACGTCCCAACCCGCCAATCCCACTAGGATTTGCAAGGACGTTGACCTGAATATGGTTGTAATCAAAATTGGTCGCATGTGCAGCGGGTACGGACAGGGTCATGGCCAATAGTGCCGCTTTACTGAGGCGTGTGATCACAGCATTTACTCCATTTGCATTTAACATCAGTGTAATAGCTTCAACGTAGTCAGTGCAATAACTTAGCCGATCTTGCGCCCATATTTAAACCACAGCGCACATTGCGTCATTAATTCACGAGGATTGATGTGTCAATGTTTTGTTTGATTTAGGCTTTTACTATTGCGTAAAAAAATATTTGCACAAAAGAATGTGGCAGGTTAGCGTAGGAGTCGAATAACGAAAACGTGGCAATCAGCTACGTGAGTCAGCGACACGCAAACACAGGATTAGCCCATGAGTGTACACCCAACCGATGACGTTAGAATTGACCAAATAAAAGAACTCCTTCCACCTATCGCTGTACTGGAAAAATTTCCAGCGACCGACGCGGCGGAACACACCGTATTTAATGCACGTCAGGCGATCCATAAGATCTTAAACGACCAAGACGATCGTTTGGTTGTCGTTGTAGGGCCTTGTTCTATTCACGACCCTAATGCTGCGCGCGACTACGCCAAAAAACTTAAACAGCTGCGTGAGACATTAAGTGCCGACTTGGAAGTGGTGATGCGGGTTTATTTTGAAAAGCCGCGCACGACGGTTGGTTGGAAAGGCCTGATTAATGACCCGTATTTAGACAACAGTTTCAAAATTAATGATGGGCTGCGACTAGGGCGTAACTTACTGCTAGATATTGCGGATTCTGGTTTGCCTGCGGCGGGTGAATTTCTTGACATGATCACGCCACAGTATATGGCCGATTTAATTAGTTGGGGCGCGATTGGGGCACGGACTACAGAGTCTCAGGTGCATCGCGAACTTGCCTCTGGGCTATCATGTCCTGTTGGATTTAAAAATGGCACAGATGGGAATATCAAAATTGCCACGGATGCCATTCGCTCAGCGAGTTCACCGCACCAGTTTTTATCAGTGACCAAGTATGGACACTCTGCGATCGTCGCAACCGCAGGTAATGAGGATTGTCATCTGATTCTACGTGGAGGCAAAACGCCTAATTATTACGCGGGTGATGTCGATCAGATCTGTGGGGCGCTGGCTGATGCTGGGTTACGGCAAAAATTGATGATTGATTTGAGCCATGCCAATAGCAGCAAACAATATCAAAAGCAGAAAGACGTCAGCGAAGATGTGGCGGGGCAAATTGCAGCAGGCAACAAAGCCATCTTTGGTGTGATGATCGAGAGTCATCTCGTCGAAGGTCGCCAAGATTTAACGGACGGTCAGTCGCTTACCTATGGTCAAAGCATTACGGACGGTTGTATTGGTTGGGAAGATACGGAGAGAGTGCTCCATCAATTGGCGGCCTCTGTGCGTGCACGTCGTGAAAAGATGACGCCGCTCAGTGAATCCGCTTAATTGCGTCTGTTTAGTCACAAGAAGCCCCCAACCGGTGGGGGCGAATCATAGGGGTCAGTGCATGGCACTGGCCTTTCTTATTTTTGGAAAATAGCTTGAAACTCGCGTTTTAATCCAGGCTTTAAACGTGCTTGTTTCAGTTGCTTCGATAAATCTTTGACACAAGAGCTGAGCACATCATCAAGAATTTGCGCTTTGTAGTTGTCGCGCCCTTCATCAGACATATCACTTAAGTCAACCTTTTCGAGCTCGCTCAGCGCATCGATACCCGCATAGCTTTGACTTATGGCGACGAGTGCGTGAAATTGATCATAGTTGTCGAGAATGTTTTGCGCACTGGCAGGCAGTTTCTCCCACGCTTCTTTGACACTGGCACTGGACGCATCATGTACCGAGGCGATCATCGTGTACATGGCTTCAGGGGCTTGTTCATAACGAATCACGCATTGTAGCTCAGGAGAAAAGCTATCAAAGCTGACGGGGGATTGATTAGAGTCGGACATTCACAGGCTTCCTTACGACTGTTTCGAGGAGGGTGGATGAGCTTTTTTGTCTTTGCTTGCTTTATCGTCTGATCTTGCTTGTTCCGCTAAGGGTACCACTGTGTCTGTTGATAGAGTGGCACGGTTCTCACCAGCAAGAAGCCCACCTTTTTCAATGGTCAGTTGCTCGGTATTCAGTACGCCTTTCATCTTTCCCTGCGAGAGAATATCGATAGCGTCTGCATCACATTGCCCCTCTACTAAGCCATTGATGGTGATATGCTTAGCGTTGATGGTACCGCGAAAGTGGCCAGATGCTGAGATAACAACGGCGTTAGCCTGGGTTATATTGCCTTCCCCAAATCCATCAATTTGAATATCACCCTCAAGATCAATATCACCGACCACTTTACAGTTTCTGGCGACGATCGATAAGCCATGATTCGGGGTAGACTTTGAACTAAACAGACCCATGTCGTGCACTCCACATACATCATTTTGGTCAAGTATATCATTAGCTGTGCACAGATGGTGGCGCTCTGGTGTACAACCCGATGCGTAAGATGTGATCCTGCTACCAGTATTGGTGATCGTCGCCTCGGGTGGATTATTGCGCGGTTATCGGCGCAGTGATTGCTTGCACGACATTCAGTTGATATAACTCGATGAAATCGACTAAATGGGATCATCGCTATGTCAAGGACACTCTCACCGTATCAGCAACGTGTCATCGGTTGTTTACTTGAGAAAGAAGTCACCACCCCGGATCATTACCCGCTCACACTCAATGCGCTGACCACCGCCGTGAATCAAAAAAGCAACCGTGATCCTGTCTATGAGATGGCCGATTCAGAGGTATTAGATATCGTAGAGACCTTGATTGAGATGCGTCTGGTTAGCCCGCAAGAGGGCAGCGGTGGGCGTGTTGCCAAGTATCAACATCGTTTCTGTAATACACAATTTGGCGACCTAACCCTCAGTGAGCCACAGAAAGCGATCCTTTGTGTCATGTTATTGCGAGGCGCTCAGACGCCCGGGGAGTTGAGAACCCGTACACAGCGCCTCTATGCCTTTAATCGTGTCGAAGATGTCGAGCGCACATTGGCTGACATGATTACGTCAAACTGGGTAAAAAAATTGCCGCGTGAGGCTGGGAAGCGCGAGTCGCGCTATCAACACCTATTTACTGACGGCGTTAATATGCCGGCGAACTCAGCACCGCAAGCGGAACCAGAACCGACCACCGATGCCTCTTTGGTGACGCGAGTGGGTGCGTTGGAGCAAGAAGTGGCCGAACTACGTCAGATGTTAGAGGCTGTTTTGGAGCGATAACACCTATGGATACGCCTTGGTTTGTTTATTTGATTCGAACGCGCCAAGGGCAGCTTTACTGTGGCGTAACAACGGATGTTAGCCGCCGGTTGATACAACATCGCCAAGGTAAAGGTGCACGTGCGCTACGAGGGAAAGGACCGCTGTCACTGGCGTGGCAATCGCAACCGATGGAACAGCGAACGGCGATGCAGCGCGAATGGCAAATAAAGCAATGGCCGAAGCAGCGTAAGGAAGCGCTATGTGCACGCTTTTGTTGTGTGCGTGACAATGGTGTTGATTAATTAAATAAACGAGTGATGGGTTGTGATTGCGTGAGGAGCGCAGTCAACTGATGGATATTCATTGAGGGGTAATAAAGGTGCCCCTGCGCATAGCGGCACCCCAGGTCAAACAAAAAGTCACGTTGATCTTCACGTTCCACACCTTCTGCGACCACTTTTAATTTCAGCAATTGCGCCATGTTAATGACGGCTTGGCAAATCACGATATCGTCTTTGCAGTGAGGCAGATCGGCGACAAAACTGCGATCGATTTTGACGGTGTCCACCGGGAAATGCTTAAGATAGGCCAGAGATGAGTATCCGGTGCCAAAATCGTCAATCGCCAAAGAAACACCTGCTGCCGCGAGTGTGTGTAAGGTATGTTGGTTTTGGCTAAGGTTCTCAATGAAAACTTGTTCTGTCAGTTCAATTTGCACACGTTCGGGCGGGACTTGATGGCGTTCAATGGCGCGCAGAATGGTATCAGCAAGGAAGCTGTCTTGAAATTCATGCCCAGAGATATTTATCGCGATAAATGGGGGGGCACAGTGCTGCGCCAGCAAGGTTGCATAGGTCTCTAATGCCTCATTGACCACCCAAGTGCCTAACTGCCGCATAAGCCCAGTGTCTTCTGCGGTGCGGACGATGGTATCTGGCGAAATCACCGCGCCCTCTGTATCTTGCCAGCGTACCAGGGCTTCAATCCCCGCAATGCTGTGATCTTTTAGATCGATTTGTGGCTGAAAATGTAAGCTCAACTCGTTACCTTGAATCGCTTTGCGGATGGCGTACTCGGTATCCTTTTTCTGATGCAGGTGGTCTCGCATTGCCATTTGAAACACCACGACTCTGTGATGAGAGAGTTGACGAGCGCGATGCGCCGCGGTGTCTGCGTGACGCAACAGTTCCTGAGCGGGCATGGAAGCATCGTATCGATAACTAATGCCGACGGCACAGGTCACAATAATCTCCTCTGCGTCGTGGAAGAAGGGCTGCTCAATGGCTTTTCGGATCTGTTTCGCGTAAATCTCCGCTTTTAGCGGTGAAAGCTCGCTGCCGACAATCGCGAATTGGTCGTCGCTGATTTTGGCAATATAGTCATCGGTTTGCCTCACGCGTTGTAGACGTTGTGCCAATTCAACTAAAAGCTGGTCATGCACCGCTTGCCCGTACAAATCATTGATCTCTTTCAAATTATCAATGTCCACACAGATTAACGCCAGATCGTGGGGGTGCGCGTTAGATTCATGTACACGCTGCTGAATATAGCGAGTGAGGGCATGACGGTTGGGCAGGTACGTCAAGGCGTCGTGATTCGCGATAAAATGTAGCTGTTGCTCGACGTCTTTGCGTTGCTCAATTTCATTTTTTAAATAGTCAATCGTGGTCTGCGCCGCCCGGCGAGACATCAAATTCACCTCAGCCAAATACAACGCGACGCCCAATAAAAGAGCCACAAGCATGCCGGCGATATAAATCAGAATGGGTAATGAGATAAATTGACTGGCGCCTGGCTCTTGCCAAAGCGCGAGCTGCATAGCGGGTTGCGTACCTGCTAAGGTTAAAGGTGCCGACCCAACCGCGGCAAACGGCGAGATGGTGTCACCAATCAACACGGTGTCGTTTGCCCAGCGGGTCATGGTGAGGTGTTGATGTTTATTGAGATAGTCGGACGCAACCTCGCCAACAAGCGCGTCAAGATTAACGACTGCGCCAAGATAGTAACTTGGCGCGGCGCGGCTATGACTGTAAATCGGGTAAGCAATTCGCCAACGGGTGAGATCGGGCTGATCCGTTTCAAGCTGGCCCTCTGGCTCGCCCACTACGTCAAACGAAAAACGCGGTTTATTATGGCTGGTATCTGCGTGTGTTTGCCAACTTATTTCCTTTCGACTGTCCGCCCAAAACAATGATGAAATATAGGCACTGTCTTGTTGGGTTTGTTGCACCAAAGCTTGCCATGTCGAGAAGGTCGAGGGCACATCCAACTCGATGTTACTGGCTAATGAACTAAGCCGTGTGAGTTGGGTATTAATGCTGCGTTCGACGGCGCTGGACAAGGCTTGAACTTCCACATTGAGAAGCTTTTCTGTGCGTTGCGCTTGTTGTGACTGGGCAGCCTGATACAACAAAAACGTCGCGACGAGCACACCAAAACAGACGAGCGCGATGAAAATGATCGCACGGCCACGAGGCTGTGCCGACCGCCTGGCAAGTGTGAGTGGATCCTCGTTGTGATCATTGAATGTTGATAAAGGCATAGGGCCTGCGCGTAAGGCTTATGGTGACAACCAGATAGTTCCAGTGTAGTGCTAAGAATGGGGGATTGCGCGTATCAATACTGAGACAGTGATCGGCCGCTTGCTGCCAACAAAATCTCGGCGTTAACCCAGTAACTGACGTGGATGCGACAGGGCACTTACTTGTACAAATAATTTTTTTTGTACAATTTTGATCTATCTTCTACTCTTAGTTGTACAACATATTATAAATGTACAACTCCGTAGCCGATGCTGCGCGGTCAGTGTAGAGGTGAGACATGTCATTCCCTGTAGGTGTTAGCGCCTGTGTTATTGGCGAAAAAGTACGATTTGACAGTGGTCATAAGCGTAGCCCATTTGTCACCAAAGAGTTGGCACCGTATGTCGACTTCGTGCCAGTGTGCCCTGAAGTCGGGATTGGACTCCCGGTGCCGCGCCCCGCTATTCGGTTAGTCGACAAAGGCGATCTATCAGTGAGGATGGTAGAAACCAAAGATCAGCAAAAAGACTACACCGAAAAAATGACAGCGTTCAGTGAACAAAAAGCGGAAGAGCTCGCTCACAAAGCACTGCGTGGCTACATTGTCTGTGCCAAGTCACCGACCTGTGGCATGGAGCGGGTGAAAGTCTACCGCGAGAATGGTTACGCCTCAGATATTTCCGGGGTAGGGCTTTACACGCAGGCACTGATGGCGCGCATGCCTTGGTTGCCTGTTGAAGAAGACGGCCGGCTTAACGATCCTATTCTCAAAGAGAACTTTGTTTTTCGGCTATTTGCGCTTGATGATCTTTACAAGAGTGTCGAGCAAGGGGTGACCAAGAAAGCCCTCGTTGATTTCCACTCGCGCTATAAGTTGGTACTGATGGCGCATTCGCCCGAAAAATACCGTGAACTGGGGCGATTTATGGCCAACATCGGCCATTATGACCTTGATCGTTTTTTCGAACAGTACCGCACCGCGTTTATGCAAGCCATTGCCATTCGTGCGACGCGTAAAAAACACACCAACGTGTTAATGCACCTGCAAGGCTATTTTAAAAACAACCTCGATAAACGCCAGAAAGCTGAGTTAGCGAATCTTATCCATGCGTATCGTCAGGGCACGATGCCCTTATTGGCACCGCTGACGTTGATTTCGCATCATCTTCATAATCACCCTGATGCGTACTTAGCTAACCAAGCTTATCTCAAGCCTTATCCTGATGCGCTGAGGCTTCGCTATGGCCTATAAGACGCCTCACACTCTAACTATCAGTCAGGTAGCGGATCAAACAGGGGTTAACCCCGTGACATTGCGTGCTTGGCAGCGACGTTATGGATTGCTTGCGCCTGAGCGAACGGCTAAGGGGCATCGGCTTTATCGCCAAGAAGATGTAGAGACTATCGCTCATATTCTTCAATGGTTAGATAAAGGCGTACCGATCAGCAAGGTCAAACCTCTGCTGGCTCACAGTCCCACGTCGGCCGACGCCGAAGACGACAGCGTGGCACAAGAGCTGATTGACTGTATTCATACATTCTCAGTCAAACGGCTTGGGAAAGCCCTGGATATGATTTTAAAAGAGTACCCCTTTTATTGGTTAGTTGAACATGCCTTTACACCGGTCGACCAATGGTTAGGTGACGAGGATGAAGCGGTTCGTGTATTGCAGCGCGATCTGTGGCAAAGCGCCGTGATTGACCGATGCAGAACGGCGCTGGCGGCGAATGCCAAACGGCATGCCCAGTCTCGATGCTGGCTTGTCTCATTAACGGTAACCAGCGAATACCAACGCGTGCTTATGGCGATGGCACTCAACGAGAAGGGTTACAGTGTCACAATATTATCCAGTCCGCATCAGCAATTGAATTTGGTGGTTGAGGTGATGCGCGAGCAGGGGGTGACAACATTGGCCTTAATGGCTAATCGTCGTCTCGATCGCGCCCAAATCAATCAAGTACGCCTTTGTCTTGCTCAAAATGACATTGACGTTGTGAGCCAAGCTTTTATCTGCTCCGTACACGGTGACGAGCTCGAAGAACTTAAGGAGAACAAAACGTTATGCATCTAGTCTGGTTTCGGCGCGATTTACGTGGGCTGGATAACCGTGCTTTGAGCGCAGCCAGCGAAGCGTCCGTTCCCGTGGTCGGGATATTTATTGAGACACCGGAACAGTGGGCATCGCACCATCTTGCCCCCAAACAAGCGGGCCTTATCAAAGCACGGCTAGAGGCGTTACGTGAAGAGCTTCGCGCGCAAAACATTCCGTTGGTGGTTGAGCGTGCGGCTGATTTTTCTCAATCGGCGGAAAAAGTGGCTGACTATGCCCACCGCATTGGTGCAGCAGCGGTATTTGCCAACAAGGAGTACGAGCTCAATGAAAGCAAGCGTGATGAACAGGCGCGCGTGGCGTTAGCGGACAAAGGCATCGCATGGTATGCCTATGATGACCGCAATTTGTTTGCACCGGACACCATAAAATCGGGAAAAGGTGAACCGTATAAGGTGTTTACTCCCTTCAAAAAGGCCTGCTTACGTGCCTTAGACAGCATGGATGCCTCACCGCGCCAAAAGCCACCCAAACGCGAGACAAATTCGGCCGTCGACGCGATCTTTTCACAGCTTAAACCGATTCACTTTGATTATCCGACGGAGGATGTCGCGGACTGGGCGTCCGATGAGAAAGGGATCCTCGCGCACATGCGTCGTTACTGCCGCGAGCAAGTGGCTGATTATAAGAGACAGCGTGACTTTCCCGCTGTTGATGCCACCAGTCAACTTTCTCCTTATTTGGCCATTGGCGCGTTATCCCCACGTCAATGCTTGGCACGTTTACAACAAGAGCATGCCGATTGGCGTGAGCCCGATACAGGGGCAGCTACCTGGCTTTCGGAACTTATTTGGCGTGATTTCTATCAGGAAGTGAGTGCACAAAATCCGGCAATCAGCAAAAAGTATAGCTTTTTAGCTTGGGGCGAGTCAGTGGTATGGGATAACGACCTTACATTGTTTGAGGCGTGGAAGGCGGGCAAAACGGGCTTTCCCATTGTTGATGCGGCCATGCACCAGCTTAATCAAACGGGCTGGATGCATAACCGGTTGAGAATGATTGTGGCCAGCTTTTTGACCAAAGATCTACTTATCGATTGGCGCTGGGGAGAAGACTACTTCATGTCCAAGCTGATTGATGGCGATTTTGCCTCCAACAACGGGGGCTGGCAATGGTCTGCGTCGGTAGGGACCGATGCTCAACCTTACTTTCGGATCTTTAATCCAACCACACAGGGAGAGCGGTTTGATAGTGATGGGCGCTTTATTCGTCGCTGGCTACCGGCGCTTAAACAGGTGCCGGGCAAGCATATTCACCAGCCTTGGCAATGGGCAGATCACTACGCCCAGACGCTAGATTATCCGCGTCCGGTGGTGGATCACGCCACTCAGCGCAAAAAGGCGCTGGCCATTTTTGAAGCGGCGAAGAATCAGCCTCAGGAGCAAACACCATGACTCGCTCGCCAACCCATGTCGGTGTGTCGCAATTTGTGACGACCTATCAAGCGCTCAATAAAGATAACTTGTCATCACTGGCGACGATTTATCACCCCAAGATTGTGTTTGTCGACCCGGCGCATGAGATAACCGGCTTAGAAGCGTTTATCCAGTATTTTTCGCTGCTGTACGAAAACGTTACCGATTGTCAATTTCATATACACACGACCGCGGTAGACGGAGACGATGCCTTTGTGACCTGGACCATGATGTTAACGCATCCCAAGTTGGATGGGGGGAAAACGCGACAAGTTCAGGGCTGCTCTCACTTACGTTTTTATGACGGCAAAATCATTCGCCATCGTGATTACTTCGACTTAGGTGAAATGCTGTACGAGGCGCTGCCTGTGATAGGTCGCCTGCTCAAACATATCAAAACGAGGCTAGGACAATGAAACACGTATTGATTACCGGTGCCACGTCGGGAATTGGTGAGCAATTGGCAAGAGACTATGCACGTCAAGGTTGGCAGGTAACGGCCTGTGGGCGAAACCAAGACAAGCTCAACACCATGGCTCGCGATCACGCATCATTAGACGCATTGGCGTTTGATGCCACGGATGGCGAAAAAACGCATCAAGCGCTGAGTAACCTAAGCGTCTTTCCCGATTTAATTATTCTAAATGCTGGGACGTGTGAGTATATCGACCATGGCAAAGTCGATGTGGCGCTGTTTAAACGCGTTTTTGAGATCAATGTCTTCGGCGTCCTCCACTGTATTGAAGCACTACAGAGTCGGTTCACCCACACTACGCATCTTGCCATTGTCGGCTCGTCGGCCAGTTACATGCCGCTGCCACGTGCGGAGGCATACGGCGGATCGAAGGCGGCGATTAGCTACATAGCCAACACCTTATCGGCAGATCTGGCGCAACAAGGAGTGACGGTGTCACTTATTTCGCCAGGGTTTGTAAAGACACCACTGACAGACCAAAACGACTTCGCGATGCCAATGCGCATTACGGTGGAGCAAGCATCGGCGGCGATTCAACAAGGATTGGCAAAAGGAAAAACGGAAATACATTTTCCGCGAAAATTTACCTTTATTCTCAAGTTTCTCGCGCTATTGCCTATGTCCTGGCAGCGAGCTCTCGCACGACGTATGACAAGGAACTAAATCATGAAAATTGCCATCATCGGCTCAGGCATTGCCGGTTTGACGTGTGCTCATTATCTCAATAAACAGCATGACATCACCTTGTTTGAAGCGAATGATTATTTGGGGGGCCACACGGCCACGGTCGATGTCGACGTCGCCAGTGGACAGTACGCGATTGACACCGGGTTTATCGTTTTTAACGATCGCACATACCCGAATTATGAACGTTTACTCAATGAAATTGGTGTGGGTCGTCAACCTTCTCAGATGAGCTTTAGTGTTCGCAATGATGCGAATGGACTGGAGTATAACGGGCATAGCCTGTCCTCGTTATTTGCGCAGAAGCGTAATGTCATCAATGTACGCTTCTACCGCTTTTTGGCGGAGATCATGCGATTCAACCGCCTCGCGCGCGACGCACACGAAACGGGGGAGGCCGAGCGGCAAGGCGCACTCAATACACTGGGCGACTTTCTCAATCAACATGGGTTCAGTGATTATTTTTGTCAAAACTATATTCTCCCCATGGGCGCGGCTATCTGGTCATCTACCTTGTCGGATATGCGTGGCTTCCCCTTGGCGTTCTTTTTACGTTTTTTCCAAAATCACGGCCTGTTGGATATCACGAATCGGCCGCAATGGTATGTGATCCCCGGAGGCTCACGTGAGTACGTTAAAAAGCTCACGCCTGCCTTTGAGGATAAGATCCATCTGAATTCACCCGTGACAAAGGTCCGCCGGACCCCTGATGCGGTGTGGGTGACGACAGAAGCCGGTGATCAGGCGTTTGAGCAGGTGATTTTTGCGTGTCACAGTGATCAAGCCTTGGCCATGCTGGCTGATCCCAGTGAAGCGGAACAACAGGTGCTTGGGGCGATTCCCTATCAAGACAATGAGGTTGTGCTTCACACTGATACGTCGCTGTTGCCTAAGCGTCAAGGCGCGTGGGCGAGTTGGAATTATCATTTACCTTTGTCAGACAAAATAGACACAGAACCAGCGGCTTTGACCTACAATATGAATATATTGCAGTCAATTCAGGCGCCTGAGACATTTTGCGTGACGTTAAATCAAACCGACAGGATCGAGCCGAGTAAAATTCTTAAGCAATTTGTCTATGCTCACCCCGTGTTTAATACCGACAGTGTTGCCGCACAGCAGCAGCGCCATCGGGTTAATGGCCAGCAACGCAGCTGGTTCTGTGGCGCCTATTGGTATAACGGCTTTCACGAGGATGGTGTGCGGAGTGCGCTTGATGTCGTGGAGGGGATTAATTCGTGAGTGAGTCGGTTTCAGCACTAAATAGCGGTTTGTATGTCGGGCAAGTGCGGCATCGGCGTTTTAGCCCGATAAAACACACGTTCAATTACTCGGTGTTTATGCCTGTGATTGATCTTGATGAGCTCAGTTTGCTGGCATCACAGGTCAAAGGGTTTCGCTTGGGTAAGTGGGGGTTAGCTGCCTTTGATCATCGCGATTATTTGAATGGACAAGCCGACACCAAAGCGGCATGCATCGATAAGGTTCAGGAACTGACGGGCGAGCGCATTGAGGGGAAAGTGTATGCGTTGTGCCAGCTACGTTATTTGGGCGTGTATTTCAGTCCGGCCAACTTTTATTACCTCTATGACCAAGCCCATAACTGGCGTTATTTATTAGCCGAAGTGAGTAATACCCCGTGGGGAGAGCGGCATTATTATGCCGTGCCTGCGGGTCAGCGGTATGAGCATGACAAAGCGTTTCATGTCTCTCCGTTTAATCCCATTAAGCAACGTTATCACTGGCGTCTTCGCCCTTTAGGTACGCGGGTTCACTTGCACCTCGAGGCTCACCGACAACAGAAAGAATTCGACGCCACACTTGGACTGCAGCGACGTCCATTTACGTCAAAAACACTGAGTAAGTTATTGATCCGGACGCCGATGGAAACAGTAAAAGTTGTCATTGGTATTTATTGGCAAGCGCTCAAACTTTGGATAAAGGGCGCACCGTTTTATCCGCACCCGAGTGCGAAGAAGGAGTAATTATGTCTGCAACGGACGTACCTCAGAGTCAACGCACACTGACACGTAAAGAGCACTACGCTAAACAGTTGGTTTATACCCTGCTAGCACATGTTGATGAAGCGTGTATTTCGCTGGTTGATGAGCAGGGCCAAACCTTACAGTGTGGTGATCCTCAGGCACAATTACATGCATCCGTGCTGGTACACGACCCACGTTTTTACACCCGGATTTTAACCGGCGGTAGCATTGCGGCGGCCGAGGCTTACATCGATGGTTGGTGGGAATCACCGAATTTGACCGACGTAATTCGCGTATTTGCTCGCAACCTGCCTGCTATCGACAGAATTGAAAAGCACACTGGCTGGCTGGTGGGAATAGGGAACAAGCTGGCTCACTGGCGCAATCGCAATGAAAAAGAGACCGCACGCCGCAATATCGCAGCACATTATGACCTCGGCAACGACTTGTACCGTCATTTTCTTGATGAGCAAATGCTATATTCCAGTGCTATTTACACTGACAAAGAAATGACCCTAGAGCAGGCCCAAGTGGAAAAGATGGACCGGCTGTGCCGACAGCTGGCGCTGACCTCAAACGATCATTTGCTCGAGATTGGCACTGGCTGGGGAGGAATGGCGGTCTACGCGGCTAAGCATTACGGCTGCCGCGTGACCACTACCACGATTTCACAAGAGCAATATACTTGGGCAAAAGCCTGTGTCGAGCGAGAAGGGCTGGAAGATAAGATCACGCTGCTACAAAAAGACTACCGTGATCTGACCGGTGAATACGATAAACTGGTTTCGATTGAAATGATTGAAGCGGTGGGGAAAGAGTATCTAGATACCTTTGTCCGTCAATGCCAGTCATTGCTTAAGCCCAGTGGTTTAATGGCCATCCAAGCGATCACCATTGCTGATCAGCGCTACGAGCATTACAGCCGTAACGTCGACTTTATTCAAAAGCATATTTTCCCCGGAGGGTTTTTACCCTCAGTGAGCGTATTGTTGTCTCACCTCACCGCTCAAACCGATTTTGTGATCAGAGATCTAAAAGACATCGGCTTGGATTACGCACAAACCTTGGCTGATTGGCACACACGCTTCAATCAGCAGACGGAGGTACTGCGCGATTACGGCTATGACGATCGTTTTGCACGTTTGTGGCGCTATTACTTTTGTTATTGTGAGGGCGGCTTTAAGGAACGTACGATCAGTGCGGTCCAGCTACTCCTAAGCCGTCCTGCTTGGCGAGAGGCATAATCTGTGCGCTTTGTCGTTATCTCTTTATTGTTCAATGTTTACTGGTTTTCGGCGGCGCTTGGCCCGCCGAGCTTTCAGTGGTTAATGGTCGCGATGCTACTGGGCGCGATCTTTTATGACCGCAGCGTGATGTGGGCCATTGCCGTGCTTACGCCTGTTGGGTTGATTGGAGATAGCTTATTACTCCACACACAGTGGTTGGCTGTTGAGGCCGAGTACGTTGTGATGCCGCTGTGGCTACTATTACTCTGGCTAGGGTTTTGCAGCTTTGCGTGGTTAATGCGTGAGCTTATCCTCGCACGCGCATTTTGGTTTATGGCGGCGCTGGGCAGTTTGGGTGGCGCAAGCAGTTACTGGGCAGGAGAGCGTTTAGGGGTTTTAAGCTTCCCAGAGTCCATATGGGTCACTGGCGCGGTGCTGATTGGCACTTGGTTAGTCTACAGCATCATCCTGATTAACCTGATGCAATGGCTGCAACACCAGTTAGATGTCCGTTCTGCCGCGACAAGGAGAGAGCCATGAATAAGTGGGTGAAACACCTTGTATTAATGCTCGCGCTCGCAACGCCTTACGCCACCATGGGGGCGACCTCGTCTTCAATGACATGGCAAAGCTGGCCACAAGTTGGCGAAGCGACGCTAACTTGGGGCTGGTGGACGATATATCAGTCATCACTGCGCTCACCGACCGGGCGTTATCAAGCGCAAGCGCCTCATGCTTTAGTGATTACCTACGCGCGCGATATCAGTGACCAACGACTGATGAAAGCAACAAACGATCAATGGGAGCACTTGGGCTTTTCGGAAGCACAACGAACGCGTTGGCAACAAGCGCTGGACAACGCATGGGGAGAGATAACAGAGGGCGATCGTCTTGCGTTTGTTCGCCACGCGCAAAAGGGCGTTTTTTACGCTCAGCCAAAAGGGAAAGACTGGGAAGAGACCTTGACGGTCAAGGACATCGAGTTGGCAGATGCCTTTCTCGCAATCTGGTTATCAGAAGACACTGACTATCCAGATCATCGTCGAGCATTATTAGGAGAAACGCCATGAGACAAGTGACGCAGACGATAGGCAAAATTCTGACGGTATTGGTGAGTGCTGTGCTATTGGCGGCGTGCTCTGCCGACATTGAAGACTATCAAGGGCGCAAGCCAGACTTTAACTTGTTTGAGTACTTTGAGGGACAAACAAAAGCGTGGGGCATGGTACAAGATTTTACCGGCGAGCAAACCCGACGCTTCGTTGTCGATATCGACGGTGTGGTAGAAGGCGACACACTGACACTGGATGAATCCTTTGTGTATGCTGATGGCGAAACGCAAACCCGGGTTTGGACGATTAAACGTCACTCTGATGGGACTTACACGGGGACGGCGGGCGATATCGTCGGGACAGCAACAGGTGTTGTGGCGGGCAATGCGCTTAATTGGCGTTATGATTTAGTGGTTCCCGTCGGCGATAGCGAATATCAGCTTCACTTTGATGACTGGATGTTTCGGCAAGACCAAGATCGCCTTTTTAACGTTACCTCAATGCGCAAGTGGGGGATTGAAGTAGGCAAAGTCACGCTGTTTTTTGAGCGGGTGGAGCAATAGTTCGCGAATACGACGAGTCAGAGGCGTTAACCAACACCTCTGGCCAAACCGATTGCGCGTTGAATAATCCAGCGCAGCAGCTTGGGAATGGGTGCTTTTAACTCATTCTCGGTATAGGCGATGATCGCCAACGCGGCGTCAGGCTTGGCATAGCGTTTTAAGGCTTTGGCGATAATACGTTTGTCATTCATGTGGGGCTGTTGACTGGTGACGCCGGCCATGTCGCGAAACAAAGGCTCATAACCGTTGTTGTACAAGTAGTGCTCAATATCTCTATCAGGCAGCACGGTTAAACGCGCGCCCTCTGGTTGATGCTCTATTTGCCCGCGCGCCGTCGCAGCGTACTTCTTACCAGCCATATCACCATCCGCCACCAAATGCCATTCAATACCTAATGCTTTTGCAGCCTTGATAAGCGGGCGTAATCCACTTTGGGCAAACTCGATAAGGTGTACACCCTCTGCAGCTAAGTCATAACCTTGCAATCGCGCTAGCTCGTTAAACAGCCATATCTCCGTTTCTCCTTCCACCAGCAACCAGCAGCGTGCAAATAGCGCACTGGGTCGGTGAAAACGGACATGGAAGGTCACGCGGCGGCGCTCGTCTTTGCTAAGAAGGTGAGGCGGTACTTGGTGGCTATGCGTTTCAGTGGGGTGTCGCACCAGTCGGTGAATATGATCCAGTTGTACGCCTGCGAGCAAGTCACCGCTGTTTGTGGTGAGCAACTTTTGCATCGGCATCAACTGAATCAAGCGCCACGCTTGATTCAGTAAGGTTGGATGAAGTCGCCCTTCTGGATCTTCAAATAACATCACTGGCCGCGCATTACGTTTGAGCTGTTTTGGCCCGCGCGCCCGGACAAATGCACTCAATAAGCCCATGAGCACGAGCCGACTTTGATTAGAGGTATTGGCGGCCACCGCTTCGAGCGGGTGCATTTGGTTATGAGTGATGGCTAATGCGCCCGGGGCATGAATGGGATAAGGATCGCGGTCATGCTCGTAGGCGGCAAAATAGTGATCGAGCAATTGACGCATGGCATGCAGGCCACTTTTTATCTCGCCTTTATTCACATGGCCGGGCATCATCAACAGGCGGCGATAGGTGTTGTCTAACCGCTGCTCAAGGCGGGTGTTATCTTTTGTCACTGCTTGCCCTGGCACGCGCATGCGTCTGGCATCACGCACACGAACAACTGGGTGAATTTGCATTAGGTGGCTGGCGAGCGCGTCGCTGTCTGCTTGCTCAATAATATCGCCTTGTGAGGATAAAAACTCTCTCCGTACCGCGACTTTACTTTCTTGGATGGTGGCGCTTAAGCAATAATCAAGGGTTCGACACCCCGCGTTGCTCCCATTCCAAACGTGTTTAAAACGACGATAGCGGCGCGCCTTATGCTCACCGGGAAAGCTCTCTTGCCAGCGAAGGATGATTTGAAACTGTTGTTCAGGCAAGACACCTAAGACATGGTCAACGTGAAAGTCCGACCGTTTAAACTGGGGTTTATCGCCACTTGGGTGCAATGCAATTTCTAGCGCATCAAGCAGAGACGATTTTCCCCATGCGTTTTCACCGATTAAAACGGTCAGTTCATCTACTTGCAGTGACAGGCGATTTATACCACGAAAGCCTGCTATTTCAATTCGGTCTAGTCTCATCGTCACCTCTGTTTTACAGTATGACACCTTCACTAAAAAGGAAACCAAACCCGTGATGGTTTTGTGCTATATGCCTGATTTATTGCATTTAAGCGAGCGCATGTTAGCGCCAGATTTGCGATATGGCGGTGAGCCAAACCCTGATATAGTGTTTAACATGAGTTATCTCGCCCCTAATGGGCAACGACTAAGAGACCGTCATGCTATCATTTGAAGCTTTGCAAGTGCTTGATGCCATTGAGAGAAAAGGAAGTTTTGCCGCGGCAGCTGAATCATTGAATCGTGCGCCATCATCGCTGAGCTATCAGGTTCAGAAGTTGGAAGACGAGCTCGGTTTAGTCATCTTTGACCGTTCAGGGCATCGTGCAACCTTCACCGATGCCGGGTATTTATTAGTTGAACGTGGGCGCATGCTGTTGAACGCAGCAGATGAAATGGTGGCCGACGCCGCTTCTCTGGCGCATGGTTGGGAATTAGAAATTTGCTTAGCGTATGACGGGTTATTTAAAAGCCATTTCTTCTTTCCCTTGATTGAGCGCTTGGCGAAAAAAAGTAATACACGCCTTAAGCTGTCGGAACAAATATTAGCAGGATGTTGGGAAGCGCTGGCTCAAGACCGCACCGATGTGTTGGTGGCACCCATTCCCGACACAGTGCCGCAGGGCATCAAAGTTCAGCCTTTGGGCGATATGAGTGCCTACTGGGTGGCAGCGCCCGACCATCCTATTCACAAAGAAGCGCGTCCCGTAGAGCCTGATGTACGAGCCAAATATCGCGGGGTGGCGGTGGCGGATACCGCGCGAGGTATGCAACCTAAAACCTTCAATGTATTAGAAGACCAACCACGGCTTACTGTCAGCTCAATGCACGATAAGTACGCAGCCATCTTAAACGGACAAGGGATCGGTACCTTACCTTGGTTCTGGATACAAGATGACCTTAATACGGGTCGTTTGAAACGTTTAAAAGGCGGAGAGCCATTCGAGTTAACGCTCGGGCTGGCGTGGAAACGCAACCGAATGGGCAATGCTAAGTCATGGTTAGTACGCCAGCTTCCCAAGCTACTTGAACCCTACTTACAAGCTGGGGATATGCCTATTGCTGACAAGTCGATGAAATAGGGGGACGCTCGCTCGTCTTTAGCCGCGATCAGTGAGTCCGATCGCACGGCGTACGAACACAGTCGAAGACCGCCGAGACGCTCTTAATCGTTAATCGGCGGGTTTGGGTGCAAAGACAGTTGCATATCGACAATGCCATCTTCCATTTGCACATCAATACTAAAACCACATTTTTGTGCCAATGCGATCATCCCACGGTTATTGGGCATGGTCATCCCGGTGATCCGCGACAACCCCGCTTGACGACCATAATCGATGATGGCTTGCATGAGCACGCGACCTAACCCCACTCCTTTTAGGTCGGAGCGCACGAGCACGGCAAACTCAGCGTCGGTGTTTTGTGGGTCAGCCAGCAAGCGTGCTACCCCCCAAATCTCTTCTTCGCCAGACGCAAGATGACAAGTAGCCACGATTGCCATTTCACGGTCATAATCAATTTGGGTTAAATTAGCGAGCGCTTCATGGTTGAGCTCGCCGACGTCAGAAAAAAATCGACGATACAAATCTTCTTCGGACACTTTTTCTACGAAGGCTTTGTGCGTCGGCTCGTCTTCGGGGAGGATGGGGCGCAGCAGAATGGTCTGCCCGTTTTTGAGTTGGATAGACTGCTCAAGCTCTTTCGGGTAGGGGCGTATCGCTAACCGCTTTTGTTGACTACCTGCGTAATCGCGCAATCGTAGGGATGCATCCAAAATAGTCAGCTCATTGCCAGACACCAATAAAGGATGAATATCGAGTTCATCAATTTCGGGGCAATCAATGATCATCTGTGACAGGGTCACTAAAAAGCGACACAAACTGGCAATATCAATGGAGATCGGAAAACCACGTTGTTTGATTTTGCCGCTCTTTATCGCGCCAATGACCAGATAACGTGCCAATGCCATGTTTAATGGCGGGATCGCAACGGCGGCATCTTTGGTCACATCCCAATCCGAGCCTCCCTCACCCAGCAGAATAATGGTACCAAATACGGGATCGTTGCTGATGGTGACCCGCAATTCTTGCGCGCCAGCGCGGGAAGCCATGGATTGAACAAGTAAGCCTTGAATTCGAGCCTCTGGGAACGTGACCGCGACGCGATCAACAATTGCTTGGGCGGCATTTGCGACTTCGGCGCCGGTGCGTAGATTGAGCATCACGCCTTGTACATCGGATTTATGGCGAATATCTGGGGAGCGGAGTTTTACCGCCACAGGATAGCCGACTTGCTCGGCAATTTGTGCCGCCTCGACGGAATCGGTGGCGAGCCATGTCGATATCACTTGCATGCCATAGGCTTCGAGCAAGGGACGGACTTCATGGGTAGTTAAGGTCAAATGCTCGATATCTTCTGCTTGATCGATAAAGGCGCGAGCGGCGGGCAAGTCGTAGTCCATACTCCCGGTTGAGGTGGGCGTTTCCATTAATTGCTTTTGATTGCGCCTGTATTCTACAAGGTGCATGTAGGCGGTGACGGCGCTTTCGGGTGTGCGATAGGTCGGGAACCCGGCGTGGGTAAAAGCGAGACGCGCGACCGTGGCATCATCGCCTTCGCCTTGCCAGTTGGTCAGAATATTGAATCGACGCGCGCGCGGGTTTTCTTTGAGTGAATGGATTATGGCCTTAGCGGTCGCTAGTCCTGGTGCCGTGACAGAAGGAGAGTGCATGATGAGCACGGCATCGGCATCGTCACTGTTTAGTACGATATCAATCACCGCTTGATATCTTTGCATGTCGGCGTCACCAACAATGTCAATGGGGTTAGTTTGCGACCAACTTTTGGGAAGGACCTGGTGCAATGCGTCGAGCGTCTGCTCGCTGAGCGTGGCCAGTTTGCCACCGGCATCCATGAGCGTATCGACGGCCATCACCGCCGGCCCACCCCCATTGGTAATAATCGCAAGGCGTTCTCCGCGAAGTGGTACCGAGTGAGAAAGCGTTTCAACAGCGGCAAAAAGCTCGTGGGTATTGTTGACACGTAGCATCCCAGAGCGGCGAATAGCCGCATCATAAGCGGCATCTAAGCCAATGTTGGTATGACTGAGCTGCTCGAGTGCGACAGAGCCACCTCGTGTGCGGCCACTTTTAAGCACGAGAATTCGTCGATTACGGGCAGCGGCACGAGCAGCTGATATAAATCGGCGCGCGTCGCGTATAGAGTCGACATACAGCAAAATGGCGTCGGTTTTACTGTCGCGACAAAGAAAATCGAGTAACTCTGGGAAGTCGATATCGCTCGCTTCACCGAGCGAGATAAAGGTGGAAAAGCCGATGCGTTTGTTCCGCGCCCAATCTAAGATGGTGGTACAAACGGCGGCTGATTGAGACACAAAGGCAATATTGCCTTTATTGGCGGGTACTGGCGCAAACGACGCATTGAGATTGAGCCAAGGTAAGATCATGCCAAGGCTATTGGGACCGAGCACCCGCATGGTATACTTCGCCGCGATCTGTTGCATCGCGTCGTACTGACTTACCCCCTCAGCATTTAATTGCCCCCGCATTCCCGCTGCTAGCACAATCACGAGCTTTACTCCGCGCTCGCCAAGCTGCTCAATAAGAGGAGGCGTGATCTCGCCACGCGTACAGAGGATGGCCAAATCAGGTACCAAGGGGAGATCTGCCACTGTTTTGTAGGCCAAGATACCGGCGACCGCTTGGTATTTGGGTGTCACGGGCATGATAGGGCCTTGGAAGCCGCCGGATTGCAAATTGCGTGTAACAACGTAGCCTGCACGACCACTGTGATCAGAGGCGCCCACCACCGCGATGGACTTTGGCTTGAGGAGTTGATCGATACCGGCCATGATGCCCTCCGTTGGTTTGACGAGTGCTTGCTTGTGGTGCGCAATGGCGCAAGCGTGTTCACAAGCCAGTTTATCGGTTCGCGCTTGAATTCAACGGTTTTTTTTAACGCAATGTGATCTCGGCATGGCAGAAAGTGAACCGTGAGATAGACTAAAAAACGATGTTTAACATGACTATCTGTGAGCTGTAGCCGGAAACCTCGTGCAAGAGGATAACTTTTGGTTGAATGGCTACTGGGTCGGGGGCACAATGAAACAAACTTGGATAACTGACAGAATCACAATGAAAAAATTGGGCTTACTGGCCATCGCGATACTGCTAACTGGGTGCAGTAGCGGTGGCGTTACCACTGAAATCTACAGTCAGACAATTGAATCAACTGACAAGCGCGATACCGCGCAAACGGCAGACGCCGAGCCAATGATGAACACGGCCAAGCCTGAGCCGAAGCCGGCACCGAAAAAGCAAACGGTGAAATCAGCGACGCAAGGCGCTGGGTATACCATCCAAGTCGTTGCCCTTAGCCATGATAGAGGGTTCAGTGATTATGCCAAACGGCTTCCGAGCGACCAGCCATTATGGAGCAACAAAAAAATGGTAGATGGTTTGCCTTGGTACACCTTGTTGTATGGTGAGTACCCAAGCCGTGATGCGGCCAAGCGTGCGATTAAAGCGCTGCCACAAACGATTCAGCAATATGGTCCTTTTGTACGCGATATTGGTAAAATAAAACGGTCTTCAACACCTGAGATGATCCGTGTAAATTAATTCGCAAATTGGTGTGGTTGAAAAGAGCTGGCGAATGCCAGCTTTTTTGTTGCGTGGCGTTTATCCCTGTATTGTGGAGACGCATTGGCAGCACAGATTGAACAAACCTGCAGCAAATGGGCTCTAATCAACCAATAAAACGTCTCTGATAGATGAAAGCGAAACGGCATTTGTCTACTATGGCGTTAATGTCCGAATAGCGCGTTTCGACGCGTGATGAGAGAAGAAAATGACCAAACTCAACCTGCTTTTGTTATGCGGCGGCGGCGGGGCAGAACATGATATTTCCCTCGTGTCTGCTCAGTATATTGAATCACAATTGGCTAAATTACCGCGCATTAAGGTGCATAAAGTTGAAATGACCCAAGACGGGTGGCGCCTTGATGATGGCATGCGCTGTCACCTCGATACAGATGGCAACCTGTGCAGTAAAGTAGAACACACGCAAATTCACTATGTCGTGCCTTGCCTTCATGGCTTCCCGGGCGAAACAGGCGATATTCAGTCATTACTGACGATCACTGGCCTTCCTTATTTGGGGTGTGACGCGGAAGGCAGCCAGATTTGTTTTAATAAAATAACGTCAAAGCTATGGTTTGATGCACTGGGCATCCCCAATACTCCCTATGTGTTTATCACCGACCAAGGCGAGCAGAGTCAAGCACGTGCCTCCGCGTTTTTAGCCGACCATCAGGCGGTGTTTGTGAAAGCGGCGAGCCAAGGCTCCAGTGTGGGTTGTTACCACGTAACGGATGCAGCGCAGCTACAAGCGCGGATTGCCGATGCATTTACCTTCTCGGACCAAGTACTGATCGAAAAAGCCATCAAGCCGCGTGAATTAGAAGTGGCGGCGTTTCAAGTGGGCGGTGAAATAATCGTGACGCGCCCTGGGGAAATCCGTTGCCCTGAAGGGAGCTTTTACACTTACGAAGAAAAGTATAGCGAGGGTAGCCACAGTAATACCTACATTGAGGCAGAAGATCTGACCGAAGAGCAGGTCGAGGCAATTCGTTCTTACGCACATCAAGCATTCAAGCAACTACGTTTAAAAGATATGTCGCGTATCGATTTCTTCTTAACGGAAGACAACGAAATCTTAGTTAATGAAATCAATACGTTTCCTGGCATGACACCTATTTCTATGTTCCCCAAACTGGTGGAGCACCATGGCTTGGCATTCCATGAATATTTGGCATCCTGTATTAGCACGGCCACGGGCCGGCGGGTTAATTGATTAATCGGTGAGCTTTTTGCGTCGGTAACGCGACTTGGCTTGCTCACTAGCTACCGTGTTACCGACATATTGCGCTGGCATGGCTGGGCTTTTCCAACGTCCCATATACTGAATTTGTTTAATGGACATTCCCTGTTTCGCCAGCGATCGGCTCGCTCCCACACGCGGTGACTGACCAGAGAAAGTGACCGACTCGTCTAAAAGTGTACTGGCTCGGCGGAACACGCGATAGATAGAGGAAGGGTCGAGAGGCGCTTCTCCTAGGTGACCATGTTTGTTGATTCGACGCAGTAGGGGACCTTGGCTGATCCCTGTTTTTTCGAGCCAGTCCATGAGCAGCGTTGCGACTGATTCAGACAGCGGCACGCGTTGCTCTTTCACCAAAATGAACGCTTGGCCTTCAGCGGTGACAAGGTCCTCCACCGACAGGGCGGCTAATTCACTTCGCTTTAATAATCCTTCATAACAAAGCGACCAAACCAAACGGTCTCGAATATCCTTTAGGCGCTTAGAGCTTGCAAGCTGCTGATTTAAGCTAGCTAAGTGATAGGCTTGAAAAGGTGTGGCTTCGCGGCTTTCCGGTAATTTCTCTTGCAGAAGGCGCGCCATTGCGTACTTCACTTCTCGATGCTTGCTCGGGTCTTTTAATTGGTGAAGCTTGTGCACCAAACCGACGGTGATAACCATTCGCCGCACTGCAGAAATCTTGCGCTGGTTCGCCGTTATTTCAGCAAAGCGGCGCAGTGTGGTGACGGCACAAGGAAGGGGCGTCACGTTTTGTTCCTGACAGAAAGCAACGAAAACGCGCCAGTCGTTGCGATAACTCAATAGCGAGTTTTTGCTGTAGGCGTTTTGTGTGATGGACGACCATTCTTCAATGCTTAATGCACCAGTGTTAAAGCGAGTTTGACTTGCTTCAATGTCACTTGGGTCTAATGATAATAATTTCTTCATAATGCACTATAACTTTTTATTGTTAGCACTAATATATCAGACATCAGTGCAAATTGTTTGAAACATATCTCAATTTGCCTATTACTCGGTCTATCAGCGGCTTAGGCTTGATGAAATTGCTCGAACAACACGTGATAATAGTCTAAAAATGAAGAATGTTCGTAATCCATTGCATACATAGGTATCGGATTATTGTTCGCGAAAGGAGAGAGCCATGACTCGACGCCTTTTTCATCGCGGGTATGCGATTGAGAAAACCGAGGGCAGCGGAGACATTACAGAAGAATACCGCGCTAGGTTAGGTGGAAAGGTGATATCAGGCAGCCTACAAGCGGTGAAGAAATCAATTGAATGGTGGGCGGACACCAGTACTTTGGTTGATCCTGCGGATCTCGAGGAGGAAGATGTAGACGGCACCGGAACGCGCCAAGTCGAGGAATACAAGGGCTTTCGTATCATGAATGATAACCCTGATAAAGACAGCAAAGGCTGGTATATGATTGTGCGTGGTAATTTGATGAAAGGCTCGCTGCCTGCGCTCAAACAATTTATTGATAAAAATGCAGAGCAACTCCGTGCTTAACACGGATAGTCACCGAGTTGCTCATCCTGTCACTGGCTGCTAAGTTGATTCAGCTTTGATATAGTGAGGTCAAACGCTTCAACGAGACAGAGTTATGTCTGACAATAATCATTTAGTTTACTCGACCGAAACGGGCAGAATTAAAGCCGAGCCAGAAAAGCCAAGCCGACCTAAAGGTGATGGCATCGTTCGTATTCAGCGACAAACAAAAGGGCGCAAAGGCAAAGGCGTCAGCCTGGTAACCGGGTTGGATCTTGATGATGGCGCGCTGAAACTGCTGGCCGCCGAGCTTAAAAAAGTGTGCGGGTGTGGTGGCGCAGTCAAAGAGGGCGTCATTGAAATCCAAGGGGACAAGCGTGATACCCTCAAGGCGCATCTAGAAAAGAAAGGCCATACGGTGAAACTGGCAGGTGGCTAGGTGTTAAAAACCACATCCTAATAGAAGTAAAAAAGGCAGCCCACGCTGCCTTTTTGTATTCCGCCTTATTTAAACTTGGCCTTCAGCATCAATCAAGGCATCAAAGCGCTCATTACCATGCAATGATTCAAAGTCCGCTTCTTCACGGGCGGCTTCGCGCAGCGACGCACTTTCTGCAACCGCCAGCTCTAAGTCAGACACTGCCTGATCTTCAGCCCCCAATCGCGCATAGGCGCACGCACGCTGGAAGAGGGCGTTGGCATTACGTTCATCCACTTCCAGTACGCGGTTACTGATGCTAAGCGCCCAATGGTATTCGCCCATTTCCATTGCCGCATCCGCCTTATGGGTGAGCGCCTCGAGGTCTCCAGGGCGGATTTTCAGGATTTCATTGTAAATTTCCATCCGCTGCTCAGGCGTCTGCGAGTGTTGAGCGCGTAGCCATAAGTTATGGATCTCGTTGATACGCTCAATCTCTTTATTGTTTTCTGCAATAATGCGTGTTTTACGCTTCAAGTCCCGCTCCAAGGCTTGGAACTTGCGTTCATATTGCTCTGCAATCTCTGACAGTTGTTGATCGGCCAACTCTTTGGTATTGGTTTTTATATCGCGCAACGACTGCCAACCAACCAATGCAATCAATGAGGCCGCACCGGCTATCAAATAAAAGAAGTAGGTCACCGTCACGTTGGCATAGTTCAATGACTTATCCGCTACGTCCAGCTCACGATCGGTAATTTCCGTCACCATTCGCTTTTCTAGCGCCTGGAAATCTGTTCTTAAGTTTCGGATTTCATCCAAAACGTATCTTTCCATCAACGGCTTATCGTAGATACTTTGCTCAGCATACGACGTCGGCTCTTTCGCCGCTTTGGTATGCTTGACATCGTTTTCATCTTCAGCAATAACACTGAAGCTTGCCAACGCCACGAGCAAACAAGCCCAAATGTGCGCTTTCATGGTTATCCTTATGTAACGAATCAGTTTAGAACTAGCGAGACTTTAGCAAACCTTCTGCAGACTAAAAAGGTTAACAGGTGGAATTCGCCGATAAGATGACTTTTCACAATCCGTCGCCCTACACGTGCCATGATTGGCACGTTAAGCAAAGCGCATACTCGCCTTGACAATAACCATACTGACAATCATATTGGATGTATATAAGTCAAATATTGTTGACATGGTGAGCGAAATGAACCAATCCATTTTAGATGCAGTCATGAACGCAGAAGGTATCGTCGAACCAAGCAAAATGGCCGCGTTCTTCCATACCAATTTGAAAGAAATCGCGTCTTTGTCTGGATTACCTTATTCCACGTTAAGCCGCACAGAGCGATACTCAACGATCAAGGCACAGCAACAACTGCGTAACTGCACTGAAGTGATCAACCGAATCCTTCCGTGGACGGGGAATGAATTTCATGCCTACGCATGGTATCGGAGCGAAGGATTACCAGAGTTTGGCGGATTAACCGCAGAGCAACTGGTTAAACACGATCGAATGGACGCGCTGAGAGCCTACCTTAACCATACGAGCGAAGGCGGTTATGCGTAAAGAAAAGCTACAGGAATACCTATTTCGCTTTGAAGGTGCGGTATTTCGTGGCCATAACCCTCGCTGGTCATACGCGCCTAACAGTGGGGAAGGAGCAAGACGCAATGGTGGGCGCTTTAACCCCAAAGGCGTTGCCGCTCTGTACACCTCATGGTCTCAATCGGGTGCATGGGTAGAGGCTCAGCAGGGGTTTCGTTTTAAAGCTCAGCCTTTGACAATATGTCAGTATGATGTCGACTGTGACAATGTACTCGACCTGACCGATGAGACAGTGCTGCTAAACTGTGGCATCAAGCCCTCGACGCTAAGCTGTGCTTGGTTAGATCAAGTGACCCAAAGCCAAACTCCCGATAGTTGGCACTTATCGAAACAGCTTATCAGTGCAAAGGTCAACGCCATTATTGTGCCCAGTTTTGCGCGTGGCGCCACCCGAGAGATGAAAAACATCGTATTTTGGCGATGGAGTGATACGCCACCCAACATGGTTAAAGTGATTGATGACTTTGACGAGCTGACGCTTCAATGCGGTAAAAGTATAAGATAACGCAGATCTTTTTGGCTTATCACCGCGCGCTTGGAGCAGCTTAGGTCAAGCGGAGCATTTGAACTTAGTTGATTAAAGAAAGTGGTGATTAGCTATTTTATGGTAAATGGGCACTTATGTTGAATCGTCGCGTCAGAATACTCAAGAGGGAGAAAAATGGAGGTGAGGAGTCAAGGCGCTTGTCTTATCAATGCGAGTCGTCATCTGATCAATACTTTATTTAACATAACATACATAATGCGCACTTAGGGTTGATTTATTAACAAATAGAGTTTTTTACCATGCCAACTTTAATAATAACTCGTAAAATCAACCACTTAAAATCATCATTCCTTGTTTTTGAAACTCTTATTTGTATCGTGTTGCTTATGCCAATGATTTCACAGTTTCAAATAACTTCAAAATCAGCGGCATTATTTCGCTTTTATCGATTATTTGCGCGCCTATCAATCGAAAAAAACCAAAAAATTAAAGACGTATTTGCGAGGTTTGTCACATGATGATTGACGCTTTCCGCACGCTTTTTTGGCGAGAGTTCACGAGTCTCGATGCTGGCGCTCAGTATTTTCACGTAAAACCTATCACCGTCAAACGTTGGCTTGACGGCTCTATTCCCCCTAATCCCATGGCTGAGAAGCTATTGATAATCAAAGCGCGTGGCTACTTACCTAACGATACGCGCTGGGCAGGCTTTCGTATCGATGAAAAAAACGGTTGGCTAATCACACCAGAGGGACGCGCTTTCAACCCAAAAGATTTAGACGCTTGGCCACTATGGAGGGCTGAATACTTAGAATTTTTACGGCGCTACGGCCACATTCAAGGCCCTATCAAGGTACAACCACCCCGCGAACATCCCAAGCCATTTCGAGGCGGTAGGCGCTGTGAGCCAGTGCCGTGGATACCTATTAAGGAAAAACTAAAGTAATTTAGTATATGTTGGCTATACTATCCGCGATATTTATAGCCAACGTACTCTATTTCTACGTCTTCTAAATTATTTATTACACAAAATCGTCTAATATCTTCAATTGAGTTTTTATTATCAGGGCCAATAATTATCTTTTTTATATATTTTCTGATATCTAATGTGAGGTATGGTGCTATTCCATATTTAGTGGCTCTGTAATTTAAATTACCCACTATTCCTCCCCAAAGAACCTTTGCTTCATTCACTGCTTTTTCACACTTTGACTGCATTACATCAATTTCTTTTTCTTTATTTACTCTATTCTCTCCGTGATAATTTGAGAGCTGGTCTTTCATATCACCAGCAGTAAAATCAATCTTCTTCTTGAGCTCTAAAGCCTCATTAAAAACTCGAAAATCATCAATATTTACCTCTGTTAATAGCCTCAGCTCACTCTCAACAGAGTATATAGGATCCTTTATCAAACACGACAGTGATACTATCGCTCCGATAGTAGATATTAAATCATTAGGGTCGGAATCTTTTTTTGACATTTCACAGATACGATGTATCTCGTCCTTTGACAGCAATTCCGTTTTAATTAACTCTTTGAAGTTTTCACTGTCATATGTAACAGGTGAAAGCTTCATCATTCTAAAGTCATGCTCTCCATTATCACAAAAATCCTTTAAAGAGTCCTTGTCAAACCCTAGACAAAAACCCTCACCATCAGATGCATATGATCGCCACTGAGAGAGATCATTTTCTTTGTCAGAAAATGAACACGAAAAATAAATTATATTCCTAGTTAAATATCTGACCCTCTCCATTATTTCACGTGCTTTTTCATCGTTATATCTAATTAACAGCTCACCCTCTAAAACTTTTAGTCCTAGTTCTTTTTCGTGAGGATCGTTCATTTTGCTAATGTCAGTTAACCAAATACCTCCTCCTTGAAGAATTCCAAGCAATGCCTCTTGTGTCGTGTAGTGATAGATCAATGCAGGGTTATCTACTTCTGTTTTCATCTCTAATAAGCCTTAGCTATCTATGAACGCATAAAAAAGAAGCCGCAGTTTAACACTGCGGCTGAAGGAGAGAAATAGGGCTTATTTTTAACAGCCCTCAACTGAAGGTTTTTCACTATAACAAAATTAACGCCCTAATTTTTGCGAGTCGCCACTCAAGATATCGCATTTTCCACTAAAAAAGCTTTCTCTGCTTACGTGCTGTCGCGCCTTTCTTGCCTGCGGTGCGTAACTTCTTCCGCATCATTCCCGCCCACCGCTTATTATTTTTCCATTTTTTCGCCGTTGCTTGGCCGCCTTTTCGGCCTGCTTGGCGAACTGTCATTGATTTACTCGCCATACCGTACCCCCTCGATTACTCGCAAACGCTTTTCATGATCTGCGAGTGTGTTTTTCATCCAGCGAATATCGACTTTTAGCGCGACCACGGTTGCGACGCTGGTCACTAAGCCTGTCATGCCGGACATGATTAAATATTGCGTTAATTCCATGGATTCCCCCGACGGCCAACCGCTTTTAATACGCCTAGTGTTAGCCAAATCAAAAACAGCACCAGTAAGAAATCACTGTTTTTCATTTTTCGCGTTTTTGTATTCGTTGCGCGCCACTTCATACGCGCCGATTAACGTAGGCACGGCCACGCCGAGCACACCGCCGAACTGTAAGCCGTCATTCGCCACGGACACGGACACTAAATCACCGTACCCGAGTACGCCAGCCGCCGCACTGCCAAGCAGTGCAAGCCCCCGCCACGTACTGCCTTGGCTAATGTATTCTTTGAAAAATTGCGTAATCACTAGATCACTCCTTTTGTCTTGAGTTGTTTGATGATGATGCTGCCCGCAACCATGGTGATGACACCGACCACCACGCGCGCGGTTAGCTCTTGGCTTTTCATGCTAGCTGCACTCCTTTGGCTATCGTGTCTGTGTCGTAATAGCTGGCATACTCCGCGCCATTTTCAAACGCGACCATCGCCGCGAGCACTGGCACAATGTTACTTGCATCAATCACGCTATTCGGCGCTAGCCCTGTTTGCTCTGCCACGTAACTGATATAAGCGGAGGTATTGTTTTCGCTCTTTGGTGCCCAGCGGCAAATCACTCCGGCCAAGGTGTCGAGGCCGTATTTTTCGCGGTAATTTTCGATAATCCGCGCCGCCGCTCGAAAGCCGTAAACCGGACTGGAAAAAATGGCAAAGCGCCCATCATGGCCTGTTTGGCCGTGCCAATCGTTATTTTTTTGATATTCGATATTGAGCGGGTTTTTATTGCGAATGCCGCGCTCTTTATCACCTGATACCGTCATTGTGTTTTTTCCTGTCTTGAGCCGTGCCAGCATTAACAAAACGGCTAACACGGCAAGTGTTAGTGTGGCTTTTTTCATACGCTGTTTGGGTTGTGGCAGGCTTCTGCCTCCCACGGCTCACCGATTTCTGTTTCTACTTGTGGACGGTGAGCGATTCGGTCTGTGACCATCGGCCAGTTAGTGACAAAAATTGATGTTGCACGCATTGCTACCACGTCTTTTGCGTCCGCAACTTTTTTACCTGTTTCATCTAAAAAGAGCGCTTTGGAATAGTCAAAATACACATAACCGCTTTCATATCCGACTAGCCCCACCCCTAAAACAGGCCGCCGTTTTGTACCGTCTTTTAACTTAAACGACGGCATATTAAATGTGACTTGCGAGGTGAAGTCGTAGGTTATCGGTAAATCACACGCTTGATACTCCCAACCCATACCCTGCGCCTCTTCATCACCGCCAAAATAGCCGTTCATGATGCGCGCTTTAACCTGCTGTTTTGTGTAGTTATATTCAACTGGCACCGCTGTAAACACTGGGTTTACACGAATAAATTCAAGCGGTTTATCAATAATATTTAGCCCACCGAAATCGGGGATGTATTGCCCGTCACGGCCAACGGAATATTTGGTTTTCACAAAATCGGCGCGAATTGGCTCAACGCTTAGGCTTTTATCACTACTTTTGAATTCGACGGTCACTATATAGCGTCCGTCAGCGCTTTTTATAGATGTGCCGAGTTTCGCTTCGTATTCTTTTGGCTCGTCGTTATTATTTTCTATATCTACCCATTCAGAGTATTGATTGCCAACGCCAGCCATAAACATCATACCGCCGCCGCTGGTTACATTTTCAAAGGTGCTAGCTGCTATCAGTCGTACCGCTCCTTTTCCCTTGGCGTTAAACTTGACGCGAAAGCCGTACGTTTCATCATCTGCAAAGTTTTCGCTGTCAATTTGAGGGGCTTGCACCGCCTGATGCCATTGCATCCAGCCATTTATAAACATTAAGCCCGACCCTGCGTAACCCAGCTCATAATCATACGAGTTTGTAAACATTGTCCAGCTTTCCGAAAGCTCCCATCGCAGTTGTAACCAACTATCTTTGGCCTCTTGGAATAAAAACCCGCCCATACCGTAAAAATCGTAAGCCCCTGTGTCATATTCGTTGTGAAACTTACTCCAACTGAATTTGGATTTTTTTGGTTTTTGGACGTTTCTGGGAATCCAATTTAAAAATGATGGATTGCGTAGCAAATTCATCGCTGGCTTTCGCTTGGCATACGCCAGTTCACGCGCTAACCATTCGATTTTGTTTCGGTTTGAGCCCTCAGGTAGTGCGGCTGGTAACTCTTTTTCGTTCATGCGCATAGCTCCACGATGTTAATTGTTGTTTTTGCTTCACCGACAAAGACAAGGCCGCCTGTGATGCTGGTTTCAAATGCCTGGGTAATCGTTAGGCCGTTTGTGTCGGCCTCGGCATCGTCGGTGCTTGGGTAAGCCGTTACCTCTGCGGCTGGCGTGATGGTCATCGACAAGCGCGCGGCGTTGGCTTCCATCTCTGCGCGTCCGTTCTCGTCGAGCGTGAGCGTTTGCGTTTGCCAGTGGCTTGGCTGTACGGGTCGCACGTTTAGCGGATTTTTGGCATAGACGGCCACGGTTTGGCCGTTTTCAAACTTGACGCGCGGCAGTTTGCTTATCTTTACTGCTGGCAACGCCTCGACGTTAACCGCTGGCAGGCTTTCCACCGTCACGGCTGGCAGGCTTTCGACTTTCACAGGTGGCATTTCGCGTACTTTAACGCCTAAATTCTCCGGCGAGGGCTCAAACTGCCCAAAGCCATAGCGCACACGCACCCAGCCCGCATCGCCCAGATTTTGCACGGTGACGGTGCCACGCAAGTTTAGATTGCTGATTTGGTCACGCGCGTAAAGTGTTTGCACGGTCTCGCCAGCTTTGACCAAAAGCCCCGCCGCTGGCGCTTCCATGATGTACAAAAACGTGCCGGATACCGGAAAATCAAAGGTTTCGCGCGCTTCTACAAATTTCTCAAACATTAGTTAGTTCCCCGCACGGCAAAAAATGTCACCGCCGACATGCCGACCACCGACAACGCGACAATCCATAAATAGGTTTTTTGCTCTGACTCTTTGCCGCCGCTTTCTTGATCGCGTTTTTTCTCTGCCAGCTCTTTGAGCGCTTTGATATTTTCCGCGTTTTGCTCGGCTTGATTACCTGCGAGCCCTTGCAGCATTTGCATGGCTTCCGAGCTTTGCACGGCTTGCGCTTGCATCGCATCCGCTGTTGTTTCGGTGACCGCGTTTAACGATTCTTCGGCAAAATCAAACGAGCGATTAACAGAATCATGGTCTGTGACCGTGGCGTTAATAGTCGAGTTATTGACGCCCGAAATCGCCACGCCAAGGTTATCGCCTTGAATGGCGTTCTGGCCGCTGACGTTCGTGTTAACGTTTTTTGTTTTGCTGCTACTTGATGAACCGCCCATGTTTAAAGCTCCAATTTATGCATGGTGAGTGGCGGCAAGCCCTCCCCCTGCTCTATTTGTGACACCGTCACACCATCAAACACGGCTTGCAGCCGACGCACGCCGCGCTTTGCCGTCTCCCAAACAATCGCCTTAAATCCGGCTTTCTTTGCTTGCGCGATTAGCGCGCTAATGCCACGGCGTAGGCCACGCCCCCCAACGGCGAGCAAGTGATAATCGGTGCCGACGGTCTCCCCGACGATATAAAGCGCGGTGTTTTCGTCGTGCGCGAGATACACCCCCGCCTCACCGTTTGCGATCATTTTGCAAATATCGGCAAAGTGCTTTTGGCCGTTTTCAAGGTGCGAGTAGGCGCGCCGCAACTGCACGGCGGCGGCGCTGGCCTCGGGGGTGTTTGGCGTGATGAATGTTAAGCGTGTTTCCATGCGTACCACCCGCCCACAATCAAAAGCGCAATCAGGAACCAAGACGGAAACAGCACGTTACCGAAATGGATATTTCCGGCGTTCTGCGTGTTGCTGCTCTGGCCGTAAGCGCTGGAGGGCCCCGCCCCCCAATCTAGACTGTTTCCTTTTGCACCCTTGGCGAGCGCGCCCATTGCTGCTGGATTCATACGCGCCCCCTTATTTGTTCTGATACAAGTAGTAAAACGCGGCCAACAGCAAGAAAAGCCAGAGTTTTTTGGACAGTTCAGAGCCGAACCAGAGCCCCAGACCGCCCGCCGTGGCGGCTACTGCCGCGTAACCTAACGGAATCGCAAATGGCATGGCGCTTACTCCTTTAGCATTAAAACCAAAACAACGAGCAACAGGAGCCCAACGCCGCCGCCAATCACGTAAGGATTCGACAGGCTAAACCCTTGCTGCAACGGCTGACCGTTGGGAGTTTGTGCTGGCTCCGGTGTGCGGTTATCTTCTGGATTCGCCGATTCTCTGGCCGCTTTTTGGCTCTCGAACCAGCCGGACGCGACGTCTTTTGTAATATCGACGGCATCATCATAGATACCGCCAATCAGTTCGCCCGTTGACTCAAGCATTCCATCAAACCAACCGCCGCTGACATCTGCGCTATTGGTGTTCTTTTTCGAGATGGCCATTTATCCCCCTTAACCGTTGCTGGGTAATGGCTTCACTTGCTTGATGCCTTCAATGAGCACATTCACTGGGCCGACCTTTTCTAAGTCCAACTCAAAGCCGAGTTGGCGCTGTGCAGCCGTATTGAGCTTGCCCTCAGATCCAAACCCAAAGCGCACAAAGTCGAGCGAGAAATAACCGCTGTTTTGCTCAAGCCCCACCACACGCAAATCAAAGCCGTTATCTTCGCGTGTCACGTTGATTTCTTCGACGTCATCACGCACGACACGAACGCGCGCAATATCATCGGTTTGAAAATGCATGCGCTTAATGGCGTTGTAGGGGCTGCGCTCGGGGTAATCGAACAACTGGCGGCCAACTTTCGAGCCATTCCACGTAAAGGTTTTCAGCTCGGGCAGAAAATAACGCTCTTGCTGTGCGGCGGTGGTGTGCGCGCGCGCTTCGATGGATGGCGGCGCGGCGTCGCCGTCTTTGTTTTTGAGCTGGATGTACATCATCCATAGCTCGCCAGGCAGCGTGACTAGCTCGCCGTGGCGGATACCTTGCTTGGTTTTCATACCCAAATCAGCAAACGGGATGATATAGCGCCCATCTTCGACGTAGTTACCGCGGTGCTCTTGGATGTCCACCAAGTCTTGGCCTGTTACATCGACAACTGGCGAGCCGTTGAGCGTTAGACGGACATAATCAATATCGGCTGGATCTGTGATGTTCGTGACCAGCTCAATTTGCTGGTACGTGGGACCCGTGACCAAGCGCAAGTGTGCTTGGCGTCCCCAATAGACGCCCTCGACTGGATCCAGCTCTTTAGGTCGTGGATTGTAAAACATGCTTCGCTCCCTTAACCGATCGCGTCTTCGACTGCATCAACGTTATTTGATGCCCACACAACAACCGCCGCGACAATCGCTGCGAGTCCGATAGTGGTCATAGTGGTTTTTTTCATGGTTTTGCCCTTTGTGTGTTTAAAAAGCAGTGATTAACGAGCCACTATCTCAACACTCCCCGCCGCCATACTTTCAAGCAAAAAAAGGGCGGGAGCCTATAGCCCTCGCCCTTTTTAATTTGTGACTGTTATCACGTTTTAGAAGCGAATTTTTCCGCGCGTCCAGTCTTTGCCGTCCTGCTCGATGTATTCAAGTTGCGCCAAGGTGGCGATTTCTTCCGCTGGGATGCCGGTTTTTTGCTGGATGTATCGCGCCGAGTCATCGGTTTTTTGCATCAGCACCGCGCAGCGGCGGCAGTTGTCAAGAATCGTTTTGCTGACTTCTTGGCCGCGTTGGAACAAATTGATCGTGTGAATGTTAAATTTTCGCCCCACGCGCAATAGCTGGCCGTGGTAGCCGCTGGCCTTGCCTGCGGTTTCGGAATGCTCCGCGACTTCTTCCAGTAGCACTTTTAATGCCTGCTTGCTGCCGTCACCCAGCGCCCACGCGAGCTGGCAGAACTTGTCAAAGTCGGCGGGCTTGCTGGGGCGTTTGGGGTGCCATGCGATACGAAAGCCTGATTGTTTACACCGCGCCGCTAATGCCGCTTGGTACACATCGGCGAGCTTATCAAAGGTGCGTACCGTGAGCCCTGCGAGCTTGCCCTCATAATCGCCGAACGGGTCAAAAATCAGCACGTGATCGGTTTTTTCCAGCGTGTGCTTTTTCGCGTAGCTGGTTTTGCCGCTTTCTGACATGCCAGCAATCCAGATATGGCCGTTACGTAGCGCGTTGTTAGCGTTTATCGGTTGCATTAGGCCGCGTCCTCCTTGTTCTCGTTCTCGTCGTCATCGTTGGCCGCTTCATCGGCCTGCATCGCGGCCAGCGTGGCGGCGTCTTCGGCCTGTAGGCGTTTTACTTGGCCGACAGATTCAATGGTCAGGCCGCCAACGGCTTTAACCGCCATGATTTCCGCCTCGTATTCGGCCAGCCATGCCGGAAGCATTGCGCCGTACTTAATCAGCGCGGGGGCACAATCACGCGCGACTTGCTCGCGGCGTTCGTCGCTGATTTCAAAGCGCGGATGGACAAACGCTTTGATTGCCTGCTCAATCCCCATCAGGGCGAACATGGCTGACATGGGTGCCATTTCGGCGGCGGCCTGTTCTGCCTGCGCTTCGGCCTGCTCTGCCTGCTCGGTTTCGGCCTTGATTTCGGGATCGTTGGCGGCGTCATACGCGGCCAGTTCTGCAAAAAGTACGTCTTGCTCCGGACTTGCTCCGGACTCCGGATTTACTACGGATTGCTCGTTGTTTTCTGTGTGCTCCATACCTAGCCCTATTTTCATTATGTTTGTGGTTTTTCTTTGAGTTTCGCGGCCAAGGCCAATAGGCCAACAAGGCCGCCCACGATGGCGGCCACTAGGGCGAACGATGCCGCGCCTTTTTTGCCCTCGGTTTCGGCCTCGCTCGCTATCATTTCGGCATCATTGGCGGCCTCTGCCGCCATGATTTCCGCCCCTGTCTCGCCCTCGCTTTCGGTCTCTTGGCCGAGTGCTGGCGCGGCCTCGCTGGCCTCCAGTGCTTCGAGACTGTCAAAGTGATCGGCAAAAAAGGCTTGGGGCGTGTCGCCGTTGCGCTGGTCAACGCCGCATTTGTCACAAATGCTGTAAAGCGTTCCGGCGCGCGTTCCGGTGGCGCGGTGAATCGTCATCACGTCACCACAGCCGCAGCGTTTAACGCCTATGGCCTCGTTTTTGGTTTTGCGTTTGGGTAGTGTCACTGGCGCGCCTCCAAATCATCTAGCCGCTCTTTGATGCGTTGTAATTCATCAACGATGCCGCGCATCCACACGATTAAAAGGCGCAGCGGTGCCGCGACCTTTGCGCCAACCATTGGCGCGGTGCTTAGCGTTTTGGTTTCTTCTTCTAGCTCGTTGATTAACTGACGTTGGTTATCCATAACTACTCTCTTTTGTCGTTTTTTAGTTTTTCGACACTCTCAGCAAAGCGCCGCGCGGCGTCTTTGCTGCCTAGCTCTTTGGCCGCTTTCTGGCGTATTGGCTGCCAGTCAAGCGCGCAATAGTGCGCGCCGCTGTCTGTGTCTAAGCGCGTTTCGGCCATGCTCCAGCCTTTGGCTCCGGCGGCATAAACCAGAAAGCTATTGAGATTAATCTCAGCGTCCGCGCCGTCAAAGTGGACAAGCGGATGATCACGCGACACCGTCACGCCGCGCGCTTTGATTTCGGCGTTGATGGCGTCAATTTGGCTATCTGCTTGTTTCAGCCGCGCTTTTAATTTTTCTAACCGTTTTTCGATTTGCGCTTGTGTGAGCTTTTTGGACTTTTTCACAATCGAATACGCGCGCGCACTGGCTGCCACCTGCTTTTTGAGCTTGGCGCGTGCTTTTAACCTGGGCGCTTTCCATGCCTCCAACTGCTCACGCAATCCGGCGATAATCGCGCCCATGCGCTCCGCTTCAAAGCTGGCGACCACTTCAAAGGCGGGGGCGCGACTGGCGCGCGCGATGTTATAGCGGTTTCCACGGATTAAGCCTTGCTCCGCGTTCTTTCCCTTGGCGGCATAGCCAACGGCCTTGATGATGTAGGTGCCTGCGGCCATTGGCCGCTGGATGTGCTCTAACTTGGCGAACCCATGCCCCCAAATGCCTTCTAACCGCTTCGCCCAGTTATCGAAAAAGGGCTTTTCGACGTTCCAACGCATCAACAAGTGCACGTGTGGATTGGGCTCGCCGTTCTCGTTGGCCGGACACTCCGCGACCCACATATAGTGAAAATCACTGTCACGGCCTGCGCCGTCGATTTTGGTAGGCTGGCTGTCAATCGGACAAAATAGGCGTTTGCTCTCTGAATCGCGCTCTGTCTGATAGGTTGACGTCCAGCCGCGCTGATACATTTTTTTGGCACCATCGAGAAAGCGCGACACTTCGCGGCCGATTGTGGTTTCTGGCTCTGCGTCATCGGCGCAAAAAAGCCGTTGGCGCGTTTGCTCGTCAAACGTGAGCGTCAGGAACGTGGTAAAGCCGCCGTGACACGTCGCCACATACGCCGCCGCCTCGAAAATTTTACGCACTGCGTTAGCGGTCAGGTTTTCAGTAAAGCGCGCGCCTGTTTGCGCGTCGGGCGCGTCCGTTGGCCGTGGCTGCACATGGATCCCCGCGCGCCATTTGCCCGACCATTCCTGATGTGACACCACAAAGCGGCGGTTTTTCTCCGGTGCGCTGGCGCTGCCGTCGCTCCACGCTTCCGCGTGAACGGTTTCAACAAGGTTTTTGCCGCTTTCGCGGTCAATCGATTTTTTGAGCACGCGCGATTTGTGCAAAATCGCTTTTTTCTTCTTGCTCTGTCCTGTCGGACTTTCGCACCCTTTGACTAGCCTAGCGTCTCCGGCACTTCGTGCCGCCGCTGCGCGGGCGGTTTCGCGCTCGTTGTCACTGAGTGCAAAATTTTGGCTGTGATAATACTGGTGACGCTGTAACTCATGGTTTTTGGATACAAAAAAAGCCGCTGGCGTTGCGCCCTCGGCTAACTGCGGGTTAATAATGTTATTCCGCATTTTGGCGGGGTCGCTTTTGACTACCCCCGCCGTGGCGAATAAGATGGCATTTTGGTCTAGCATGACTTTCTTGCCGCTGCTCTTTCAACCAGAGAAAAATCACCTTTCTCATCAAAAACTTTATTCATTAGATTGGCTTCGATGTGCTCTGCCTCTCTGTAAAGCTCCACCCCCACCCCTTGCGACGAGATTAAAATTTCCTCACTCAACAGCTTAAAGCCTGCCTCCATCATCTCCGCGATTAGATTTCGGCCATCATCTATCATTTGCTCGAGATTTCTATCTCTTCGCCGTTCCACCTCTATGTCTGTGCCTCGTCTTAATTCGCAATCCATAACCAGACCACAGCGCTCGGCCATTGCTTCTCTTGCTGCCCGTATCGCGTAATAGCAAGCAGCATCGCGGCTTAATTGACAATCCACGACACAGCACACAATTTCTTCTATTTCTTCTTTTGTCAGCTCAAAGCGCATGCTCATAACTCGCTATCCTCCACGACCAGAACGCCCACCGCGCGAAACGCTTGCAGCATTTCAAACATCAAGACGCTTTCCACCATCACGCCGATAGGCTCGATACTTTCCGGCGTGAAAACGGCCATCATTGCGGGTTCGCGGCCTTTATCGCAGTAAAACACCTGGTACGGCGCGATAAAAATTACGCCGCCGACAAACTCAGCGACAAAGCGCGCTTGGCCGCCTTGCTCATAGATTTGGTATTCGTTGCCGGACGCGGCGCACGTCCAAATAAAGTGGCTTTGCGGCTCACAAGGAGCCGCGCCGCCGGACGTTTCCGCGTGAGCGAAACTGTGTGATGTGGTTGCACTCATACGCCCCCCAATACCCGCGCACGGCGAGCCTGTGCGGCACGTTTGGCCGCGATTTGATAGGCGCGTGAGTAGCGGCGGTCTGGACAACCCCACTTGATATGCTTTGGTTTTGGTAAGTCGAGATCGCGACGGATTTTCTCAATCCATGCTTTGCCGTTGGCTGGTTCCATGTTGTTGATCCTCTTGCCCGAGTTCACGAAAACGTCATCAAGCATTTAACATCAACCAACAATCGCATATCAACTGGCAGTCGATTATGGATAAGATCATTTTGTACGCCTATGATTTAACAATCGAGGTGAGTTGGCGGCTGGAAAAATGAGCGTGATAATTGAACTAATGGATAAAGCAAAGTCTTGTCAGGGTCTGCCCTCTGACTATGCTTTAGCTAAGAAATTAAACTTAAAGCCTTCCACGGTTTCAAAGTGGCGTGTTAAGAAAAGCATTCCTGAGTGGTCTGCAGTCTTTGAATTGGTCGATTTGGCCGGTGATACCGATCAAAATGTAGTTTGGAGAGTGCTGCAGGAAAAAGAAGAAAATCCAAGACTAATCAACACCTTAAGAAAAGGCTTGTCCTGCCGGCCATGATTAAAAAAAGTTCACCGATTCATACATAATGCGCACTGAGGGTTTGTTTGTTAACATGCAATCGCGTCGATTACGCCATTGAGTAAATCTTCTCGACCTGACTGATTTCTTTTCCGTTCCAAATCATTTCTGCATGGAAGCATTGTATGACGTCGCTAACGACTTGTGGCGTAGACATCGCCCAACAGCTCCCTTTTTCATTTCGTACTGAGTTGTAGCGGATCCCTGTTAATGTATCATCTTGCCGAACCTGACGACCAAGCGTCTGTGCCGCGGAGTAATCAATAAGGTCGTAGATTGGATCGGTCATTGGCTTATCGCATACATCAATCACTTTATCGTCATCAAATGTGAAACGAAGCGCCCTAAACACCAAGCGATCATAATGAAGCCCATTAACATCAGTCCAATACTTGCGCTGGTGATACATGACTTCCTTTAAAGCGGTTTGTTCGGTGTCGCCGATATACAGCATTCCAAAGCTGCCATCAGCGAAACGTGAACCATCACGATTAATGTGAGTAAAGGCAGCGACAGCATAGCTACGCCCACGCTCACGCTCACAGTGGTACGGGATTTCTTCCGGCTTAATCAGGGATACATCGCCCACTTCATCGCGAATACGTGGATTCGTCAATGCTTGCAGTTGATACATCACCTCAAAGTCCTCAGGGTTGAGGACATCATCAAACAAGTCAATCGTCGGGTACTTAGACGGAATAAGCCTATATCCTACCGCTTGATTTTCTCGAGCATTCAGCATTTTATCCCCACTGACCTGAACGTAACGCGTCGACACGACAGAACACTTCGTAGAGGTCAGCAAACTTGCCGCTACTAATAATAGATAAAGGAGTCCGCCCTTCAAAGTAAGCGTTTTTGTTCTCCATAGACATGAACCCCTGAACGTTCTCTTGGTTATCGAAGATGATTCGAAGACTACCGTGGATGTTTGCGATGTAGCTTAAACGCTCAAGCTGATCATCATCCATAGAGATCGTGTCTGGGTTAGCCTTATACTTTTGGAACGTAGACCTTGGTATGCGAAGAATTCGTTGCATGTCTGCTCCGGTACATCCCCATCCTTCCATTATGTTTACAGCAGCCTTGAAGCCGACCTGAGCCATTCTCTTCTTGTCTGCCGCTTTTAGTGCTTGTGCTGCTGTCATATCATTCACCATTTCATGTTTGCACACTCTCATTGTGGACCTAATGTTTAATTTTGTCCACAATGAGACCGATAACCTTACACAGCTCGCGACATTCTTTCGTTTTGGATTGACCAAACCTCGCAACCGTATCAACGATCTAAAGCATTCTTATGATGTCGCCCTTTTGTATGCCTTAGCGCATTCAACAGCGACGCGTTATCACACCTCATCTCGCTTGGATTGATTGGCATGTCGATGTCCGATAAAGTGCTGATAATACGTCGTCAATGCGAGTGAGCTTTATGATAAAAACAGCTTTGGTGGGTTTTGGCTTTTCTGCCAATACATTTCATGTTCCTTTTCTGAGCGCAATCTCTGAGTTTGCTATCTCAGCTGTCGTGTCCAGTAAACCCGATCAGGTTGCACAACGGTTACCTAAAGCGGCCTGCTTTGATGATCTCAGCACCTTATTAGCACAACAAACCCCGGATTTGGTGGTGATCACCACGCCCAACCATCTCCACTACCAACATGTTAAACAAGCATTAGAAGCCGGTTGTCATGTCTTAGTGGAAAAGCCTTTTGTCACCAATAGTCGTGATGGCCTTGAGCTGGCCGCGCTGGCTAAACAGAAAGGCTTAGTATTGTGCCCCTATCATAACCGCCGCTGGGATGGTGATTTTCTCACTCTGAAAGGCTTACACCTCGCAGGCGAGCTCGGTGACATCAAAGTCATGCACTCTAGCTTTAATCGCTACCGCCCAGAGGTTCGTCAACGGTGGCGTGAGCAACCAGGTGAAGGCGCTGGTATCTTGTATGATTTGGGCTCACATTTAATTGACCAAGCACTGCACTTATTAGGGGATCCGAATGCGGTTTCGGCCAGTTGCCGCGCACTCCGGCCAGGCAGTGAGACGACAGACTACTTTCAAGTCACCCTGCATTACCCAGACAAAGAGGTGGTTCTCTCCTCAAGTCCCTATCGATCTGGGACCACAGAGCGTTTTGTTGTTCATGGTGAAAAAGCGACCTTTAGTACGTTTGGTTTAGATATCCAAGAGGATCAACTACGCGCCGGTTTAATGGTCACCGTCTCCGGCTTCGGAGAACAAGCGTATCAGGGAATGCTTGAGATTGGTGACAGCGTCACACCTGATCCCTTGACCTTAGAAGATGGCCAATACCATCGACTATTCGACGGGTTAGCTCAGGCAATTACAAATGACCAACCCTCGCCTGTTTGCCCTATCTCCGCCAGCAAAGTTATCTATGCCATTGAGCTGGCACAAACAGCCTCTGATACGGGCAGTCGCCAACCCTGGCAGTTCCAAGCCTGATCCTCACCAATTGATGAATAAAGCTTAGCTACATTGACAGATGTGACTGAGCTTTTTTCGAACAACCACTAAAGTAGAACAAGCGTATCAGGGAATGCTTGAGATTGGTGACAGCGTCACACCTGATCCCTTGACCTTAGAAGATGGCCAATACCATCGACTATTCGACGGGTTAGCTCAGGCAATTACAAATGACCAACCCTCGCCTGTTTGCCCTATCTCCGCCAGCAAAGTTATCTATGCCATTGAGCTGGCACAAACAGCCTCTGATACGGGCAGTCGCCAACCCTGGCAGTTCCAAGCCTGATCCTCACCAATTGATGAATAAAGCTTAGCTACATTGACAGATGTGACTGAGCTTTTTTCGAACAACCACTAAAGTAGAACAAGCGTATCAGGGAATGCTTGAGATTGGTGACAGCGTCACACCTGATCCCTTGACCTTAGAAGATGGCCAATACCATCGACTATTCGACGGGTTAGCTCAGGCAATTACAAATGACCAACCCTCGCCTGTTTGCCCTATCTCCGCCAGCAAAGTTATCTATGCCATTGAGCTGGCACAAACAGCCTCTGATACGGGCAGTCGCCAACCCTGGCAGTTCCAAGCCTGATCCTCACCAATTGATGAATAAAGCTTAGCTACATTGACAGATGTGACTGAGCTTTTTTCGAACAACCACTAAAGTTATAGTGCATTATAATGCCAAAATGTAGCCCAGAACATGGCAGGGCTACAAAATTCGGCGCGTATTACGCGAGAGTAAACTGATACACCATCATCAATAGGAGCAACCAAAACACTGAAACACGCCACTTGATAAGTGCCATTAAACCTAGCGCTATCGGCAATAAATCAAGGGGTTGCGTATAGGCAGACACCCATACAGGTTGGTAAAGCGCGGCAGCGAGTAACCCCACGACACTGGCATTAATGAGGCTGATCGCACCGGCTAAACGAGGCTGCGTTTTCACCGCCTCCCAGATAGGTAAAACACCAAACATCAGCAACGCGCCAGGCAAGAAAATCGCGATAGTGGCAATGATACTGCCCCAAAGCGGTGACAAGCCATCAATACTGGCACCAAGGTAGCTCGCCATCGTGAACATAGGGCCAGGCACAAGCTGTGCCGCCGCATACCCTTCAATCAACGCAGAATCTGTGACAACGTCACCAACTATGGGCTCAAGTAAAGGTAGCACGACATGGCCACCACCAAACACAAAGCTCCCTGCCTGATAGAAAAGATTAAACACTTGTACCCAAAGTGTCTGGTTAAACAACCAAGGCACCGTTAGCAATAATAAAAACAGGCCAATAATAATGGCACCACGACGCCACGCAATAGACACGGCAGTGTGGCTCTGCTGCGGTTTTGCAAACCCTATTGCGCCAACCATGCCGGCGACCAAAATGGGCAGAATTTGGTACAACACGCCTGAAGGCGTCAGTAACAACCACAATGCCGTTATAACTGCGACAGCGGCAGTCACCCACGAGCTGACAAACTTTTTACCCATCGACACCGTCGCATCAATGACGACCACCACCGCCAATAACTTCGCCGCACTGATGATCGTTGCCACCCAGTCTGCTGCCTGCGCGCCACTGTTTAATACCGCCACTGCTGTCAATAAGGCAAAGGAAGGTAAGGTAAACGCCACAAATGCGCCGAACGCCCCCAGGTACCCTGCACGCTGATAGCCAATATACATGCCTAACTGGCTACTTCCCGGACCGGGTAAAAACTGACTGATTGCCAGACCCGAAGCAAATGTTTCTTCGCTTAACCATCGCTTATTTTTGACAAAAACCCGCTCAAAATAACCCACATGGGCGGCGGGCCCACCAAAGGACATACAGCCCAACAAAAAAAACTGTTTGATCAACTCAATCATTGCTCACCTCCTGCTAAGAGTGTATGCGAATAGAACAATGAACAAAAACAAGACATTTTGATTTAATGAATCGATTAAATTAATAGATAAACAAGGCATAGCGCCGCATAATCGTGATGTGTAAGTTTACAACACAAACAAGAGTGAGTGCTTACAACTCTAAAAGTTAAGTGTCTACTCAGAGAAACAATCATTATTTTTGCATATAAAACAATATTTTGTATGTTGTGATGATTATCGTGATAATGAAGGTAAGGTGATCATCTGTCGCTTACAAAGGCAAAAAGTCGTGCTCTCATAGACGTGTCGATGTCACAACATATTCGCATTTAATAAAATAGATTCGAGGCAGCATAGATGACCACCCTAGACGAACATAATGCGTGACATTGTCACACACATTCCTGACAGCCGACGTTATGTGGTAGTCTCACCCTATTGATGAAATGGATGTGCGTAGAATGCTCGATTACCTTCAACAAATCGTTGTGCTAGCGGCTGTTGCGCAAGAGCAGCACTTTACTCGCGCAGCAGAAAAACTAGGAATTTCTAAGTCCCAGGTCAGTAAACAGGTTCGCTATTTAGAGGATCGGCTCGGTGTGCAGTTGGTGCAGCGCAACACGCGTTCCGTATCGCTTACCGAAGTAGGCAACAGATATGCAGAATACGGTAGCCAACTGATCGCCACGTTGGATGAAGCTGAGGCAATGGTGGCAGGCTATCGGAATGAAGTGACAGGAAAACTAAAAATTGGGGTCGCACAGTCGTTTGGCAATACATTAATGACGCGCCACTTCGCTAAATTCCGCCAAGCTTATCCCGCGCTTAATCTTAACATTAACCTTTTTGACCACCGCCCTAACCTCGTCGAGGAAGGCTATGATTGCTGGGTCGCGATCCATGAACATCCTCCTGAAGGCATGGTGGCGCGAAAGCTGGCTGATTGCCAATTTAAACTGGTCGCGGCACCCAGCTACCTAGAAGCGAGAGGCACACCACAACAACTGGGTGATTTGCGTCAGCACGATTGCATTACCTATCAAAGCCGTGAACGCCGCTATGATAAATGGCCGTTTGTAAAAGCGGGCATAGAGCAAGTGGTGCATGTTAGCGGACAGTACACAATAAATAACGCGCCCGCTGTGCTAGAGGCGGTAAAGGCGGGACTTGGCATTGCCTATTTAGCTACTTACCTTATCAACGAGGAAATAGAAAAAGGCGAGCTTATTGAGCTCATTCCTGAATGGAAGCCTTGTCTTGAGTTACCCATTTACATTGTTTACCCAAGACGCAAGCATCTCGCGCCCAAAGTGAGAGAGTTTGTCGACTTTATGCTGCAAGAAATTGGCGATCCCCCGACTTGGGATCGCCCTTAATTGTGACGCCGTCACTTATCGCTGCTCAGCAGTGAGACCGCTGGTCGGCGTATTGGAGGTTGGCACCGTCTTTGATTGGTTGAGTACCGGGTTTGCGTACATTTGGCGCAAGTAATCACGTGCCGCGTCGGGAGCCTGAGCAAGCTTTTGCTCATATAAGCGCTGCTCTGCTGGCGTGACACTGTCATGTTCTACCCCAGCGGCAATATAATTTGCGGGGTATAAACGGTATAACTGGTGGATTTGCGCATCAATTTTCGCAGCCATTGACTCGGGCGTGTCTTGTGACAACGTCACAGGTTCACCAAACGCCACGTGCACATGCCGTTTATCTCCGACAATCCCTTTCACAATGGTTTGAATGTCTTCAAACTCGCTTTTTTCGTAGGCGCCAAGGCGATTGACCGCATCTAATTCAGTCGCTTTGTCCACATCACACGGGTCATTTTGATAAGAGATAGCCACAGGCACCACATTCAGTGCCTCCATGTAGGCATCAAACGCTTGCTTACGTTTTCGCCCTTCCATGAAGAACATTTTTAAGATCGCCGGATCCGTGACATCTTGACCGGTCTTTGCCCGCCCCTCACGCTGAGCAATCCAGATAGATTGCCCCTCATCCAGCGATAAGCGTAAATAGGCAGAAAGCTGTGATAGCGACTTCATCATTTCACGTGGTGCTTTGGCAGAGCGTTTGACGATAAAACTTTTATTGAGCTTCATCAGCTCGGTCGCACACGGCTTACGCAATAAGTTATCACCAATGGCAATCCTCACGGTATCAAGCCCTTGCTGATGCAAGCACCAGTTTACTAACGCGGGATCCATGGCAATATCTCGGTGATTCGAGACAAAGAGGTACGCTTTATTCGGATCCAACTTTTCTATGCCTGAAACCGTGACTTTGTCGCACGTTGTTTTAATCATCTTGCGCATGTAACTGGCAACATGCAGTTGAACATCCTGCACTGTTTTGATGTTGTTCCACTTTTTGGTTAGATACAATTTAAGCGCTGGCTTTAAAAGCCAACCAAGTGGGCCAGACGCATGTGGATAGCGATAAGACAAGATCGCATTAATGAACTCATCATCTTGGATGAGGCGCTGAATCGCACTGGGAACTTCGTCGTCGTGATAAGGACGAATCTCTTGATAGGGATCGTTAACTGTCTGCACTTTCTTCCATTATATCGAGTAAAAACCGCGCCATTCTACGCAGTCAACAAAGGATTCAAAGTGAACCCACCGAAATTTTACACAGGTTGGAGGTCAGACCTTCAAGCGGGTTAAGAGTTCCACTTGCCGTCCTTGACTTGACCTCGACAACAAAAGTGATCACCATTGCCGCCTTATTACATCGAGACACGGTTATGAAGAACACGAGCGAATACACTCTTTATCACACACCCTCATTGATATTCACCCCTCGAAAGCGCCGCTACACAGCGAACCTGCTTTATGTTGAGGACGGTTTGGTGCTTGTTCGCTTAGGAAAAACAGATATCCCTGTCTATACCGGTCAGGGGTTCTGGCTACCTTTTGAGTGCCTTCACGCACTGACCATCACGCCCGATACCCGTTTACACCAATTGGCCGTATCACCACGCACACAACAACCTCTCCCTGAGCGCGTGGGGCATGTTGTTTTGCCTCCATTACTGACCGCTGGCTTGATGGAACTTGGCACGCCGACAGCATCTGTATTAACGGCACAGCAATCGCATCACATTCAAGCCGTGCTGCTTGACCAAATCATGCATCTGGCTCCGACGCAACAACTCGATGCGCCCACGCAAGCGCTGGCAGATTGTGTGGCGTGCGCCCAAACAGGTCAGCCACCGGTGAGCGCAGCGCAACACTACCAATTACAAGCACTCACCCAGCTAACCATTGCACAACTGCAAGAGTATTTTACCGTTCGACAACTCAGAGCGGCGATAAAGTCTGGTAAAACACCGCAGCGCGCGGCTGAGTCGGCCGGACTCTCCACAGCCGACGCTGACACCCTGTATACCCGCTATGCCTGTGTGTTTGAACGCTAAACGCGCGTGTTCTTGAAAACGCACCGATAGGCCGTTAGCGACAAAAGACCGTCTCGCTCAGCTGTGCTGCGATACTGGGTGTGGTGAGATCATCAATCGGTAAGCCTTGCGCCAGTCGTTCACGAATATGTGTACTACGCACCACCACCGTCTCAGGCATCCCTAAGACTGACCAGCGAGAGAGTATTTGCGCACTATGCGCAAATTGGCCAAATTTGAGCAAATTATCAGGGCCAACGACGAACGTGAGTGCTGCATCAGGGTAATCGCGCTGTAACGCGGAAAGCAGCATGTATGTCGTGACAGCGTCACCTTTTTGCCCTAACGACGCCTCTCGCTGACACACGTGTAGATTCGGTAAGCGCAAATCATTAATCAATGCCTGTACCCACCCGCATCGTGTCTCGTAAGGTGCCATCATTTTGCCCCATGCGTGTTTATAACTTGGCACTAGCAGCACCTTGTCAAAATGACACAATTGCGCCAAAACAGACGCGTGACCTTGAGTGGGTGGATTAAATGCACTACCAAATACGGCTATTTGCTCTGTCATTATACGCTCTTCGCCAAGTCATTCTCGCGTTTAGGGATTACGGGAGATGATGCCATGAATCTAACCAAAAGCCTAACCTGTCGCCATCAACGTGAGGAGATTCACTCGCGCTATACCCAAGCCAACAGAGATCATGCACAATAACCCCATAGCGTCTTCATTTACATCGTATGCCAGAGTGATTGAGAGGAACATAAGATGGAACACCAGATCCGCGAAGCCATGTGCGTTCAACCGAATATCGAGCCTGAAACAGAGATCCGTCGTCGCATCGCCTTTATCAAAACCATGTTGCAACGTTCAGGGACACGTAGCCTCGTGTTAGGTATCAGTGGTGGTGTCGATTCGTCGACATGTGGACGACTGGCACAGTTAGCCGTTGAAGAGCTTAACCAAGAAGCAAGCAACGACCACTATCAATTCATTGCGGTTAGGTTGCCCTATGGCGAACAAAAAGACGAAGACGAAGCGCAACTCGCACTGTCTTTTATTAAGCCGAGTAAAACCGTCACAGTAAACGTTAAGCCGGGTGTCGATGGTAACCACCAATCGGTTTTAGACGCGGTATCTGCCGTTGGCCTACTGCCCGATAGTGATAGCCGTATTGATTTTGCTAAAGGCAATGTCAAAGCACGCGCAAGAATGGTGGCACAGTATGAAATAGCAGGATTAACCCAAGGGCTGGTCATTGGTACCGATCATTCAGCTGAGAACATCACGGGTTTTTATACCAAGTTCGGCGATGGTGCGTGTGATCTTGCGCCGCTCTTTGGTTTAAGCAAGCGCCAGGTTCGTCAACTCGCGGCCACATTGGGGGCGCCAGACATCTTGGTGCATAAAACGCCCACCGCTGATTTAGAGGACTTATCACCGCAAAAAGCGGATGAAGATGCGCTACAGCTGACCTATGAGCAAATAGATGATTTTCTTGAGGGCAAGCCTGTCGATAACGCGGTTAAGGAGAAAATCATACAGGTTTACCAAGCCACACAGCACAAACGTCAACCGATTCCGACAATTTATGATCTCGATAACTGATTGATGAACTAAAGCATTAAGGAGAAAAGCGTGTCTGGCTTAGTCTGAGTCAAGAGATGGATGCGTGCAGTTGATGATCTGGGTGCCGGTCTGCTTGTTGGCCGGCATCAATCAAGCCATCAAGCTCACGCCAGAGGTGATCACATAACCCTGGCCGATACACCGCGACCCGGAAGCCTCCATGCTCGCGTTGATATTGTAAAAAACGCGGCGGACTGTGCTCACTACTGGCAATCACATTGGCTAAACGGTCACAGGTTTTTACCACTAATGCTAGCCACGCAGCTTCATCGCTCGGATCGAGCGCGATCAAACGCTGGTTCAATGCGCGCTTTCTCTCTTCCCGGCTTGGCCGTCGGGGATCCGTCACGAGCATGACAGCTCTGGCAACCGTTGGGCCGAAAAGTGCTGAGATCTCGTCAACACGTGTGGCGGTATCTTCCAAAATGTCATGCAATTGCGCCACAATGCGTGCTTGCTCACCAAAGGGCGCGGCAATGCGCTCAACATGATCAAGGTGACAACGATAAGGCTGGGCACCATAACGTTGCAGTGCGTGCCGCACCCTCGCCCACTCGCGCGCCTTTTCAAGCCGATTGCTCATCCGACACTCCTTTTACTGATCTCCTTTAAATAAATCAGGGATTGGCGGAATTGTAAATAAAAAGGCGATTTGTTTGCAGCTTGTCTCACTCTTCAGACGAAGATGCCTGCGCCGCTTGCGCTCTGATTTCATTAGCAACGTGCATAATGGCCTCGCCACTGCTCATCCCTTCTGCCATCAGTGCATGAATGCGTTCTGCCGCTTCTTGCTGTTGTTCATGGTTTAACGTGACGCCATCAAACATAGGGAGCTCTCTTGGTGGTAAATCGTGATCAAAAAAGGCAGGCCATTTTAGGGCCTGCCTCATCATTTGTCATCATCAATAAAGGGCTAGAATGTGAATGCCAGCTGAGCCGATCCGCCATAACTGTCGCTATCAATAATACTGGCAGCAATATCGAAGTTGGCCACACCAAAGGGAGACAACCCTAAACCGAGCGTAAACGCATTGTCGACGTTATCTTCAAGATCCGCGCGATAACCGGTACGTAACTGCGCATGACCAAAGGCATCAAACTCTGCCCCAACCCGGAAAAACTGGGTGTCATCGTCCACATCCAGGGTACCTTTAAAGCCCTTTTTCTTGTTCAAATCCAAATCCGCCGCGAGGGTGACAAAGTCAGATACAAAGGCTGAACCCAGCGTGACTTGCGGCTCAAGTTCATAGGTGAAACTGTGACCGGTTCTCGCGCTAGTCACAGTATCGACATCTTGGCTAACAAGGTTTTTACCTGCAAGCCCCACCCGGTAAGGGCCGGACTGCCAGACGGCGCCAAGGTCAAGGTTAAACGTGTTTTCTTCTTCTCGGTAGCGACTATCATCCCAATCATCCGTATCGTAATCGTCGACCGCGACACCGTAATTATAGGTGGTAATTCTCTGTAGTTTCGGCGTCACGCCCACCGCCACTCGCTGACCCGCGAGCTCGAGGTTAGTGGCCAACGCGACCCCTAACTCACCAATACCCGCGGCAATAATGGTCGCAGTTGAATTGGGGTTGGAAGTGACACCAAAATCACTGGTGTCGATATCAGGTAACACCGCGCCTTCAATCAACCCTGAGGTATAAAGGGTGGCCGAGACAGAGCCAGTAGGAATGCCGACTGCGGCACCGACGCCTGCATTGAGATACGCTTTATCGCCTTGCACCGCTCTCAATGATTGTTCAATTTGATTGGCATCATTGGTATCAAACGCATCCGCTACATCATCAAGCCCATCAACCAGCTCATCAGGGTCACGCACCTCAGCGCCAAGATAAGGCACGAGAACACCAAACGCGCTGTCAGGGTCAAGCGCCGCCAAAGCAGGATTATGAAAGCCAGCAGAGAGGTAGTCGCCCGATGCGACACCCACCCCGCCCATCGCATTGCCGCGCGCATCGGTGGGATTGGTTGCAGCCATCGCACTGGCAGAGCACGTGGCTAACGCTAGAACAAGTGCTTTCGTTTTAAAAGTCATTGAGCGGCCTCTATATTGTTTGTCTCGCTACTAAAAGCAAGAATAGAGGCAAAACCCAATGGGTGGAGAGCGTTCACTAAAACCTGTGAGCTTTATCAAACTACGACACATCTAAACGTCGCTTTACTGATTATCAGCCTCAGGCGCAATCGCCTCAAGTGAGCCAGGGTCCAAGTCCGGCAGATCAATCGCACGCCCGATGCGCTGTACTTCTTCTATCGATAACGCGCCTTGCCAGCGACGCTCAATCAAGGCAACACTGAACCAATACTGTCCATTAGGTACATCCAGCATGGGTAACTGAGTCGGGAGTCGTTTGTGCTTCTCTGCCGACCAAATCGGTGCGCCATCAGTTTGGTTTTGCGGATAAAGATTAAGCGTCAAAAAAGGACGCTGGCAGGTTGAGTTAAAATCATCAAAAGGCGCAATGTGCCAACTGCGGGTGTCTTTCCAGCTCAGCGTTTGACGCGGCTGAGGTTGTGTCAGCAATAACCAACTAGACCATGTCTCTCCCGCCACTGACTCAGCGGTTAACTGGTAAAGCCCTTCAGAAACCGGCTCTGATAGCCCATCTTTCACAAGGCGCCAGCGATGTTGTTGCTCTGTCGATAAATCGTCACTGATGACGGTTTCGTCCGGCCATTTTTTCAGTGTAAACGCCTCAACGCCAGGCTGCGACTCTCCCGCCACTTGGACGCGGTAGTAAACGCGACTGGTAGTCTGCACCGTTTCTCGACGAATGGAGACATTATTCAGCCAATCCGGCAACGTCTGACGACTCAAACTACGGCCACAATCTTCAGTAATGGCCAGTGCCAATAACTGAGCCAGATGATCCTGACGCGACGCTGAAAGACTGGGCTGTTGCCACGCCTCAATCATCGATTCGACACTGGCCGCGGTTTTCCCCTCTAACAGGCGCTGATGGGCACTGGTTAATGCATCATTGCCATCAAACCATGCTGCATGCACACCACTTGCAGTCAAAATCGTCAGTAATGTTCCAGAAACAACCCACTTTTTCATCATGCTTTCATACGGTAGCCAACGCCACGCAAGGTTTCGATATTGACCGAAGGTAGCTTTTGCCGCAGCTGTAATATGTGCGTATCGACGGTGCGAGTTGTAGGGTAATGGTTGTAGCCCCACACTTGATCCAATAGTTCATCACGCGTAAATACCCGTCCCGCATTCTTGGCCAAAAAGTGTAAAAGGTCGAACTCAGTTCGTGTCAAAGTCATCTCTTCTTCGCCACAAAATACCGCTCGGCTCGCGGTATCAATACGCACATCATTGATAATGAGGTCATCGCTCGAGACTTCCACCTCACCCACGGGATGGCGAAGGTGCACACGCACGCGCGCAAGCAACTCGGCCTCCGCAAAGGGTTTGGTGATATAGTCTGTGGCGCCGGAGTCCAGGCCGCCTACACGATCGCGCACCGAGACCATGGCCGTCAGTAAAATCACAGGAATGGTTTTAAGCTTATTCCAATCCGCTAGCCACTCAATGGAGTCGCCTTCTGGCAATTGGCGATCGAGGATCACGAGATCGGCATCTCTCCATAATTCGGCCACTTTTGTCGCATTTTCTGCATATAAGCAGCGGTAGCCTGCTTGTTCCAAGCTTGCCAGTAAACCATCAGCCAGGTTGGCATCATCTTCAACCAGAAGTAACGTCGCTTGCGTCACAATGAATCTCCAAAGTAAATGTGGTGGGTGGGCCAGATAAAATTAACTTCCCTCCCATTCGCTCAATCATGGATTCTACAATCGTCAGCCCCAGTCCAAGTCCACTTTGGCTGACAAAAGGTTTACGTATGTGTTTCCAGTCCTTGGCCGTGAGTTCCCCTTGATCGCGTATCGCGATCGTAAAACGATCCTCAGACACGTGAGCATGAACATCGACGGGTGCAACGCCATATTTGACCGCATTAGCAATCAAATTGTTCAACGATGTTGCTAACCAATAAACATTCGCTCGCACGGCACCATCTTGGCTTACGTGTAACGTAACTTGGTGCTCGTCGCAAATATAACCCAACCACTCTTCAACAGAAGGGATCGTCTCTTTACTGAGAGGTTTCTGGTTGGATTGTAAATAATCTTTACTTGCCTCTGCCAATTGTTTTAGGCGTCGCGAATCCTCGCAAAGCCGGCGGAACTCCTCATAAAAATCATCGGGTAAACTATCAAATTTGCGCCGAAAGCCCTCCACTGTCATGGAGAGGCTCGCAATCGGCGTGCGCAGTTCATGGGTGAGAATTTGCAACACCAGCATACGCTCTTGCATCAACCGGCGCTGCACCGTCCAACGGTTAAACGCCCAACCACCCAGTGCCACAAGGTTGATAACGATTAATGCTCCGACCAAGTAGGGCCAATAACTGGGCGCTTTTTCCTCATTCCAACAAATGTTGCCCACTCGCGCCAAACAGAAATCTTGCTCCCCACGAGGGGTGATCCTTAAATCAAACTCGGCCAGTAATGGCTGCCATTGCGAGGCTTGGTATAAATGGTAATAACTGCCAACGCGCACCCACATCTCATTCTGACTGATTAACGATTTAGCGCCGCTGTTTAAGGCATCAACGGCATTAGACTCCATCCGCTGCAATCGTCCCAACAAGCTGTCTGGTTCTGCTTGAGGCCGCTCTTGAATATGAAAAAAACGCATTAGTTCGCTGCGCCGCTCAGGAAATTGCTCTGCATATTTTGCCGCGTAACTTCCCCCACCGGGATGAATAAAGCCAGACCGAGAGAACCATGCCACCGGAAGCTGGGTGTTATTACACATCGCTCGCGTGAACACCAACGGCTCTGTCACCTTCGGATTGACGGGCCACGGGCCTTGGCATTTTTGTGCAGCTTGATAAAGGCGGCGAATATCTTTTAAAGGATAATTAGCGCTCTGCGGCAACAAGCTATCGGGGCTAAGCAGCACACGAGGGAACGCACGGTTAATACCAATCAGGTTATAGCGTGCAACGGGATCGGCAAGCAATAACTGCGCACGAAAGGCAGTCATCTGTTCCGAGAACGTGCTCGCGGCCAAGGTTGGCCAGCCAGTCAATGTGAGAATGAGTAGCAGCAGAATTCGCATGATCGCAAGCTTACCATCAATTTTTATCAAAATGTCAGTGCCGTGTAAGTTCCAAGGCCGCGCCCGGCACTCTCCGTCACGCCAAAAGACGTGGCGAAAAAAAAGAGCCAGTCGAAACTGGCTCTTTTCGGCAACGCCACCAATCAATAGACGTCATTTATAATGCTTTAAAGATCGCTTCAACGCTTTGTTTCGCGTCCCCAAATAGCATACTGCTATTGTCTTTGAAGAACAGCGGGTTTTGCACCCCGGCATAACCTGTGTTCATTGAGCGCTTAAATACCACCACATTTTTGGCGTTCCAAACCTCAAGGACCGGCATGCCAGCGATGGGACTCGATGGATCGTCCGTCGCCGCAGGGTTTACCGTATCGTTGGCACCAATGACCAAAACCGTATCTGTGTCAGGGAAGTCATCATTGATTTCATCCATCTCCAGTACAATGTCATAAGGCACTTTGGCCTCAGCCAACAAGACGTTCATGTGGCCTGGTAAACGACCCGCAACAGGGTGAATCGCAAAGCGCACCTCAATCCCCATACTCCGGAGTTTTTCTGTCACCTCGTAAACAGGGTATTGGGCTTGCGCAACCGCCATGCCATAACCTGGGGCGATGACGACGCTGTTAGACTCTTTCAGCATTTCGGCAACTTCTTCGGCTGTGCTTTCTCGATACTCACCGACTTCGTCATCACCAGAAGACGCAGTGCCATCAGAGCCAAAGCCACCGGCGATCACACTAATGAAAGAGCGGTTCATCGCTTTACACATGATGTAAGACAGAATCGCCCCCGATGAGCCCACTAGCGCGCCTGTCACAATCAAGAGATCATTTGCCAACATAAAGCCAGCTGCAGCGGCGGCCCAACCTGAATAGGAGTTCAGCATCGATACCACCACGGGCATGTCTGCACCACCGATCGAGGCCACTAGGTGATAACCAAACGCTAACGCAATCACAGTCACTATCAGCAGTGCCGCTGTTGAACCTTCTGCGTTAACAAAGCTGATTAGCAACAGGAACGACACAACGACAGCAGCCAAGTTAAGCTTGTGGCGATGTGGCAACATCAAAGCCTTAGAAGAAATCACGCCACGTAGCTTACCAAAGGCGACAATCGATCCGGTGAAAGTGATCGCACCGATAAAGACACCGAGGAAAATCTCAACCAAGTGGATATTAAGCATCGCGCCCGTCAGCGGCGGGTGATCGATGTAGGTATTAAAACCCACCAATACCGCAGCCAAACCCACGAAACTGTGTAGCATCGCCACCAGCTCAGGCATTTCTGTCATTTCTACGCGCTTAGCGTAATAAATACCGATCGCGCCACCAATGACCATGGCCAGAATAATCCAGCCCACACCTTGCACTTCCGGCCCCCAAATAGTGGCAACCAGAGCGATCGCCATCCCGGTAATCCCGTAATAGTTGCCTGCGCGCGCTGACTCTTGCTTTGATAGCCCAGCCAAACTGAGAATAAAACAAAGCGCAGCGACAATATACGCAGCTTGTACCAATCCTTCAGACATTCTTTCTCCTTACCCTTTACGGAACATTTCAAGCATGCGCTTTGTAACAGTAAAGCCGCCAAATATATTGATGCTGGCGATCAACACGGCAATGAAAGCAAGGAAGGTTACAAAGCCAATGCCTTGTCCTACCTGCAATAACGCCCCAACGATGATGATGCCTGAGATCGCATTGGTCACGGACATCAGCGGGGTATGCAGCGCGTGAGTAACATTCCATACCACGTAGTAGCCCACCACACAGGCCAGTACGAAAACGGTAAAGTGTGAGAGGAATTCACTGGGGGCATAATTGGCAATCCACCCGAACGCCCCTGCGGCAGCGGCCATCAGGCCATACTTGGTCGCACGAGAGGTTTTTTTGGGTGCCGGCTTAGGAGCGGGTTCTGCTTTAGGCTCTGCTTTGGGTTGCGCAGAGACTTGAATCGGTGGCGCAGGCCAGGTGACCTCGCCTTCTTTGATCACGGTAACCCCGCGCACGACCACATCATCAAAATCAATCTGGATGTTGCCGTCTTTCTCTTTGCAAAGCAGTTTGGTGAGGTTGACTAAGTTAGTCGCATAAAGCTGTGACGATTGGGTGGGCAAACGGCCGACCATATCGGTGTAACCAATCACTTTTACACCATTGGGCGTGGTGATCACTTGGTCTTTTTCCGTGTACTCACAGTTGCCACCATTGGCTGCGGCGAGATCGACGATCACACTGCCCGGCTTCATGCTGTCAACCATCTCTTTGGTGATCAGCGTGGGCGCTGGCTTACCAGGGATCAGTGCGGTCGTGACGATAATGTCGACATCTTCTGCTTGCTGCGCATAAAGCTTTTCCGCCGCCTGATTAAACTCGTCAGACATTTCTTTGGCATAACCATCGCCACTGTCTGAGTTGTCTTGTTTAAAGTCGACTTCTAGAAACTCCGCGCCCATGCTCTCGACTTGTTCTTTCACTTCAGGACGAACATCAAAAGCACGGACAATCGCCCCCAAGCTACCGGCTGCGCCAATCGCCGCTAGCCCAGCAACGCCAGCCCCCGCGACAAACACTTTCGCAGGCGGTACTTTACCCGCCGCCGTGATTTGTCCGGTAAAGAAGCGACCAAACTCATGCGCTGCTTCAACCACCGCACGATAACCGGCGATGTTCGCCATCGAACTTAGCGCATCCAATGACTGCGCACGCGAAATACGTGGGACCGCATCCATGGCCATCACATTCACGTTCTGCGCTGACAGACGTTCGAGTAATTCTTCGTTTTGAGCGGGCCAAATAAAGCTCACCAAGGTGGTGCCTGCTTGCAGCAATGCCACTTCATCTTGGCCTGTCTCTTCAATCACGCCTGGTGCATTAACTTTAAAGATGATGTCAGACTGCCAGGCAGCATCTGTATCAACAATGTTCGCCCCAGCTTGTTCGTACGCAGTGTCTTCAAAGCTTGCTTTTTCACCTGCACCCTTCTCTACTACGACGTCAAAACCGAGCTTGATAAGCTGCTCAACCGACTTAGGTGTCGCAGCTACCCTCGTTTCATTAACGAGCCTCTCTTTTGGAACACCAATCTGCATAGCTATTCCCTGAATGTTGGCTTATAAGAAATTTTTTTGGTTATCACAGGCGCTAAAACCGCGGCCTGAAATAGGTTCACTGACAAAAATAAGCATTCCAAGCGGTTTTATTCGCTTATCACGCTGTTGCGGTCTGTTGTCAGTATTTCGTGCTTAGCAACGCAACAGTGTTAACTTAACGAGTTTATTCCTTAATCACCACAGGGCGGGGATCGCCATTGGGGCATAAATGTGATCTGGGCTACACTTTATCCGAATTAATTGCTCATATTTATGCATTATTTTTGCTATCGCGCGATTCGTTGACGCCCCTCAATCAAATAGCCGATCACCGTTTTGATCAATCATCATTTTTGCTTTTGTGACCATCAAGCTGTTGGCATCTTCCTGACTTCCCAGCAAATCTGAGCGAATAAACGTATGAGTGAGTACCTTGTCATCAAGCGGTTTGCAAATGCGGCCACTGACACGATATTGACCGTTTTCGGCGGTCGATTCAGGGTATATTAAATAGCCTTGGTATTCTGTGGGGGTGACTGACACCTGTGGTTGTTTGTCGCTTCCCTTGGAAAACAGTGCAGAGAACCATCCCATCTTTTGTACTCCTCAATTGATCGCATTCGTCGGCTTAGCAAGCCACTCATTTTACGTAAACATTCGAGAACGATTAAACCATAAAAAAAACGCCACATCTCGATGATGTGGCGTTTCGCGTTCTATCCGTTTTAAGTCGTCTTATCGGTTTATACCAATATCACGCTGCAAATGTGCCGGTAAGCGACTGGCATCATAAGCGGGAGCGTGTGTGCTGCTAGTGAACAGCACATCCATGGCGTGAGCGATCAGTCCTTTGATTGTTACCGCGTAAGATCGACGAGAACGGGGCATATTAACCGTTGCAGTCGTCATAAGATCCTCGCTTTGTTGTCTTAATCACTCGCCGCAAATTATAAGGTGCTGCCCCGAGATTTAAACTGATGAAAATTAAACCAATGGATTAGTTTTTCTAATCTAAAGTGCTTGCCGGTTAGCACGTATTCATTATGTTAAGTTGCAGTAAAATAAGCTAATCACTTACCTGACATACAAACCATCAATGAATTCAGTTTGTCTGTTTGAATTCACTGCTCGCTCCCTTATCCTGTCTGACTTTTTGTACGACAAAGCGTATTAATCATTGAAAAAGACTATTTTTCACTCGATTACTTATGTAAACCTGATAACATCGTGATTACACATGTGACCAAGGTGTTGACCATGCTCGCGTTTCTCGCCAAACATTCAGCGTTGTGTCTTTTTATTGCCGCATTGATTGGCTTTGCCTTTCCGAGCGTCTCATTAGCCTTATTTCCGTTTTTACCTTATGTGCTATTCGCCTTGATGCTGTTTACCCTACTTGGCATTCATCAAGGCCTATTAGTGAAAGCGTTAGCTCAATGGCAGGTCTGGGTGTACGCATTAGTTCACTCAGTGCTACTTACCGTACTCACTTGTTCTCTCGCGTGGCTACTCGGCGCGTCTGCACCTTTGTTACTTGCCATCAGTGGTATTTGCGCTACTGGATCTTTGTTTGCAACACCAGCCATCATTCGTTCTTTGGGAATGGATGCGCTCATCGCCATGGCATATACCATTGCTTCAACGTTGCTGATGCCCGTGGTCTTGTTTATTAATCTCACGGTGCTATCCGGTGACTCATTTTCACTGGACCTGCAAAGCTATGCCGTGCGATTGGTGATCTTCATTTTTGGGCCCATGCTGTTTGCCGCGCTTTTTCACGCGCTGATCAAACCAGAAAAGCTCAAACGCATTCACAGCAAACTGGCACAGTTTACGATTGTGCTAGTGTTCAGTTTTCCATTAGGGCTAGTAGGGCCATTCGGGGCAATGTGGCAAAACGACTCTGGGTATGCGTTAGAACTTTTAGCCATTTCAGTTGCAATTTGCATACTTTTTTTCATCATTGCGTATGGGCTATATCGCAAACGGGGGCGGGAGGCGAGCATGATCGCCGCCGTTTCGGCGGTCAATCGGAATGTACTGCTAACGTACACCGTTGCCGGTGCCGCGCTCGGGCCAGCATTTCTGCCATTAATCGGCGCGATACAGCTGCCAATCTATTTACAACCATTGTTAGTGCGTTGGGGAACCCGGCTCAAACAGGTTCCCCCGCAATCCGCGGATCAGTAAATGGGTTAAATGACCGGCACAAAGTAGACAATCGATGCCCAAGCCACCAACCAAAAACTGATCAAGCCGATATCAAACCAATCACGTTTTTCCATAACCCCTCACCTTTCGATAGTGTGTCGATCAATTCAGGTTCACTCTATGTATCGACAATCTTGTCAAAAACTTAAACGGCAATTGTCTGCCGTAAACACCAAGCTGACTATCAATAAGCAAGGGGCAGGCCAAGTTATTCACCCCAGCAGGTTTTTCTCTCACTAGACGTTCGGAGGTAACACACTAAAGGCTCAGTAGGTAGCGCTAACACTGGCTGCTGACGCGCATAGTCAATAAAGCACTCCGCCATGGATAAACCAATCGAGCGACGGTGGCCGGTTTGAATCGCATCGTATCCTTCTTTTCCTTGGGCGGTATAAGATGACGACACACCCGTGTATTGTCGCTCATTATCTATGGCTATCCAGTGATTACCGCGCTTTATCTCGAGTTGTGTTACCCGCGCACCCATCGGCTGCCACGCTTCGTAGCGATAGCGTATATCGGCGCAATACGGAAAACTGCCTGACCCGAGGCCCGTCATGCCATTATCTGTGGCATTGTTGATTGCGCCTTCAATCGCACGACGGATCTGTGCCCCGGTTACCTGGTAGGCGATCACGTCGATAGCAAACGGTAACAACGCGCCTGCAATTAAAGCGGCCGAGAGCGGCCCGGCGTTTAAACTGACTCTCACGCCACCCGCATTATGAATAGCAAAATCGGCTTCAATACCTTGCTCACGAGCCGCCCATAAAAAGCTTTCTGTCACCAGCGGCGCCACTTCGCTGCCGCCCTCGCTGTCAGGCACGCGCACATGACGGAGTCGTTGCGGCACATGTGTGACAACGTCACTTTCTAGTTGCGCCACATGGGGACGGTAGGTGCGCTGTAGATATTGTTTCAATGCAAGATCACTGGGTAATATCAGTACATTGTCTTGTCGGTTAAGATAGCTTCTTACTGCTTGATATGAGCCTTCAGTCAATTGCTGTTCCCGCGAGGCATCCATCGCGAGACTGCGCCCGAGCAACAAGTAATTTTGACCATCAAAGGCAACTGGCCGACCGTTTTCATCGATAGATAACGTAAAGCGACCGATGGCTTGCGCATGGCAACCCGCTTGCACAATCCAGGTATCATTGACTTTATAGCCGTAGGGATCTTCTTTCGCCAAACCAAGGTTTTGAAAGTCTCCCTGCAGCACATGGGTATGTCCTCCCACAATCACATCAATCCCATTAACCGCAGCCGCTAATTCCTTGTCTTTGTCATAACCCAAGTGGCTCAATAGAATAATGGTTTTCACGCCTTGTTGACGCAAAAAAGCCACGGTGTTTTCGGCGATGCGTGTTGCAGGCAAGAAAGGAGTATCATGATCAGGGTGTGCCAATGCCGCCATTTGCTCAACCGCTAAACTGAAGATGCCCACTTTGTGTCCGGCATAGGTTTTAATGAGTGTACTCGCGCGCTCCTCCGGGGCGATGTATGGCAGTAAAGCGGGTTTCTCACTGACGCGCTTGTCCTTGTCTTTTGACTCATCCTCCACATGCCAATTCCCCGCAAGCAATGGGAATTGAATATCATCAAGAAAGTCAGCCACGGGGCCATTCCCTTGGTCAAGCTCGTGATTACCAATCGCCATCGCATCAATACCGAGTCGATTCAGCAAATCTGCATTCGCCTTACCTTTGAACAAGGAGTAATACAGAGTCCCTTGAAAGCAATCACCTGCGTGCAGAAAAAGGAATGCATGGTCATCTTGCTTAGCCTGCTCACGAAAATGTGCCACGGCGGAAGCAATACGTGCGAACCCGCCGCTATTGGCATAAACCGGTGTCGCATTATCATCCAAGTTCAGCGAGACAGGCGTGGACTCAAAGTGAGAGTGGGTGTCGTTAATATGGGCAATCGTTAACGAGAAAGGTTGTCGTGCTGTCATAATTATCCGTGTTACAACACAAAAAAGGATGATACAAGCTTAACATTGACACATGCAAGAAAGGTTAAGTTTCTGATAAATTAACGACAACGAAACGACAAGGAAGCAAGATGACCATGCAAGTTAACGATATCAAGGTGGCCTTTATTGGCCTAGGCGTGATGGGCTTTCCAATGGCTGGGCACCTTCAGCGCCACGGCTACCCAACTTGCGTCTATAACCGCACCACCGGCAAAGCCGAAGCTTGGTGCGACACCTATTCAGGCACATATGGAATAACGCCAGCCGAAGCCGTGGCTGATGCTGACATCGTCTTTATGTGCGTGGGAAACGATGATGACGTACGCAGTGTGGTGTATGGCGATATTGGTGTGTTAGCCAATATGAAAAAAGACAGTACGCTGGTCGATCACACCACCACCTCTGCCGATCTAGCCCTTGAGTTGGCACAAGTATGCGAGCGTCAAGGCCTGAGCTTTCTCGATGCCCCCGTCTCAGGCGGCCAAGCCGGTGCAGAAAAAGGCGCACTCACCATTATGGTCGGTGGCACCCCTAATGTGTTCAGTAACGTTGAACCCGTCATGAACGTCTATGCCAGCGCAATCCAGCATATTGGCCCGCATGGCAGTGGCCAGCGCTGCAAGATGGCTAACCAAATATGTATTGCCGGCGTCTTACAAGGCTTATCCGAGGCACTCACCTTCGCGCAATCCGCTGATCTCGATATCGAAAAGATGATCAATGCCATTAAGCACGGGGCCGCAGGCTCTTGGCAAATGGAAAATCGTGCTTTGACCATGGCAGAAGACAGTTTTGATTTTGGCTTTGCGATTGATTGGATGCGTAAAGATCTGGGCTTTTGTTTAGAAGAAGCCGCCAAGTTAGGCGTGGGACTTCCCTTAACCGAGCAGGTGGATCAACAGTATAACAAGTTACAAGCGCGCGGCTATGGCCGTTGCGACACCTCGGTCCTGATCAAGCAGTTTGATACAGATACCAAACCATCTTCATCGACCTGATCCAAACACGCGCCTTTCCTCGGCACCTGGGGCCGAGGAAAGGCGAAACAAGGTGTATACTAAAGTTAACCAATAAAGAGGGTTGCAATGACAGCTATCTATGTAATCTGCGCCATCGCCATGATGATTGGCCTGTTCACCTTATACGCCCCCTCTATTGAAAAATGGTGTGATAAGCAATTAAGCCCGAGAAAGAAAGATACGTAGTTATTCACATCTGCCCCAGCTTTTCTCATCCCTTTGATTAAGTGGTATGATGCGCACCATTCTTGCGCCACTGACTGATATCGTGTTGGCGCACTGGCATCAGCAAGGTTGTACAAACATGGTTAACAACAAAATCCAGTTGTTCTCGAACCAAGTATATTAAAACCCTATAACTTGCCAAAAAAACCTTGCTTAATGTTAACAATAAAGTCAATAGATAAATACCGGAACGTCTCACTAAATACAGCTACAAACCAGCTTTTTGGTCATCCTCCCCAAGTCAATGTTCTTCACAATGACTAAATCCCTAATCACATTATTTATCCGATCTAATATAAGCCGACTAGAATCTTAGGTATAGTTTCTTCAGTGCGTTAAACAAAGAGGAACTATTATGGCTATCAACTTCAAAGAAAAAGTTCGAGGAACAAGGGTATATCATAACGGAAAAGCCATTAAACCTCGTCCACTTACTGAATCCAGTAAAATTGCAGCACAAGAAAGCTTCGAAAGTGATCGAGGCAGGATCCTCAACTCAGCTGCAATCAGAAGGCTTCAACAAAAAACTCAAGTCTTTCCCCTCGAACGTAATGCTGCAGTTCGCAGTCGTCTCACTCATTCTCTGGAAGTTCAACAAGTTGGTCGATACATCACTCAATTAATCTTTAAAGAGCTTTCTGAAGAGTCTAAGCAAGAGTACGAACTAACCGGATTAGAACGTCAATTTGAGTCGATAGTCGAAATGTCATGTTTAATGCATGACATTGGCAATCCACCTTTTGGACACTTTGGAGAGCGGGCTATAAACGATTGGTTTTCTAAAAATTTACTATCTCTAGTAATGGATAAGAAAGGTGAGCCCAAAATCGACTTGCCAAAGCCTATCCAACAAGATCTTACCAATTTCGAAGGTAACGCACAGGCTATCCGCCTAGTTCACACTCTACTCGAACTTAATCTAACCTATTCTCAAGTATCTAGTGTATTCAAGTATACTCGCCGTGGGGATCAGCCATCGCCTAAAACACATAACAATCCGGAGTTAGACGGCTATAACTATTTGATGAAAAAAGTGGGTTATTACTTAAGTGAATACCGCTACATAGAGTCACTAAAAACGGTGCTATCAATGGACTCTCATTGCCGCTCTCCATTTTCATACATAATGGAAGCTGCAGATGATATTTCCTACGGCATTGCAGACATTGAGGATGCTGTTGAAAAAGGCATTCTCACAGTAGATCAACTAAAAGAAGCTTTAGACGACGAATATCAATCTCTTGCAAAAGAGTACGATTTGCAAAACAATGACGAGATGAAAAAGATCGTTGATGTCGCCAGTGAAAGCGCTTCAAAAGCTGATAACTGTGCGAACAGCCACTTCTTCATTACTCTTCGCGTGGAAATAAACAAACGCCTACCACAACATGCATGCAAACAGTTTATAGATAACATAGAGAAGGTATTTCATGGGAGCTTCAATAGAGCGCTAATTGAAGATAATAGTGATAATCATGCGTTAGTAAAAGCTCTTAAGAATGTGGCCATGAACTATGCTTTCTGCGATTCAGAAGTAGAAAAAAGTGAGCTACAAGGATATAGAATCATCACGGGGTTGCTTGAAGCGTACAGGCCATTATTACTACTAAACAAAGAGACGTTTATCAACATTAAAGGAGCCCCTCTATACGAGAGAAGGCTCTACAAAAAACTACCGAACAAGCATCTACGAGCATACGAAATAGCTATACAAAGATTAGAGCAAGAAAAAAACAAACCGTCTGACCCTCCGTACTTACCCTACGAATTTGATAGCGATGTTTGGGAGTTTTATTTTCGAGTCCGCCTCATCCAAGACTATATTAGTGGCATGACCGATCAGTACGCTTATGACGAGTATCGTAATCTACATGTGTTGGACTAAGTAAAAGCAGACAACCTGAATTTTAATTAAAATAAAAGGGAAGTCACCTTCCCTTTTAATCACTCTTAATTTACCTATTCACGAACATTCATTTTGAATTATCATCAATCCACTGATGTCTACCTGTAAATATAAGATGAAATCACAGATATTAGCCATTCAACCAAATCACCTCTTGCTCTAAAGCTAGGCCATGCTTCTTCATTTCCGTTACCAACTCTCGTAACTCTGATGACTGTGCTAAAAGTCTTTGGCTGTTACGTTCGAAAGAGGCAAAGTCCCGGGCGGTGTCAACCCAAAGCTGGTTTTGTCCATAACGCAACAAAAACGCCTTCCAATTCGGCATCATCCAAAACTCTGCTCTTTCTGTAAGCTTCTCTTTGAGGCGGCGGTAGTTATTCAGCCCTACTCCATCATAGTCAGCAAAAAAGTACACTATCGGTGCCCTTTCAGGCGCCGATAACCAATCAATCAGTTTGTTGTGTAGCTGCCCGCGGTACCAAATAACGGTAGTAGGGTCGTTATTGGGCAACCAATCTAGTCTGTCAAATAGCGCTTGGTTCTCCACCAGCCAAATGGAATGTTCTGTGTGAAGATGGCTATTTCGCTCTCCGCCAACTTCAAGCGAGAATACACCAAACGCTTCTGTGGCTGCATTTAAGTACTCGGTTGGCACTCCGGAAACATCCCACAAAGGGTTCGCAACCGTTTTAGCCAGCACGTAACTGACATCGAGACCTGCGTATCCTTGTTTGCTGCTGCGTGTCGAGGCTATGTTTACCGTTCGTTGCGGTACACTGGAAGATACATGTTGATCGGGGGCTAATCGTTCAAGTTCAACGGCGGCTACATCCATGTCTTGAATTCGATAAACAACACCACGGCCTTTAGGCGTAATTTGCACACACCGCGTTTTGTGATTGAACGCTTCAAGATGCTTCTTTTGAGACGGTGTCATTGTACTCCCGGCAACGGAATCAGGGTAAACCTCAACGAGTCTCGAGAGTGCTTTCACCAACGCCTGGCTCATAGCGATGGCTCTGCATATGATTGGGGCAGCTCTTGACTCTCTAGTGGTTCGAAAATCTGCCAGCTATTACGACTAATATGATTTTTGCCATTGGCTTGGTGAATTGGCACACAATAACGCGCGGTGGTTAAGGGGGCTGGTGAGGCAAATATCAAGGCAAAACCGAATTGATCCGCAATCTCTATCAAGCTCGTTTGGTTCTGGGTATCCAAAGCTGACGCTTCATCCAAATAACAGACTGCTTTCATTTGGTGGCGTTTATCTTGCATGAGGTACAACATCGCCAGGCCCGTCACAAGCTTCGCCATCAATACGGTTCCGTTAGAGGCGGCACTATCAATTTCTTCAAATGACTCTTGCTGCTGGTCGTGCTTGGCAACGACAAATTCAAGCCGGAATAAATCTGCCACTCTTAAACCTTGGCGAGCATTGCCCTCATCAATCAGCAGGCTCTTCGCGCGCTCTAAATCAGCATCATCGAGAATACTGCCCTGATCAAATAGCTCAAAACTTTGACCACTTTCAGTTTGCTCTGCTTGTTGGATCAGCACATTCATCGCATCAACAAGCAGACTTTGTTCGACTGGCTCAATTTTGAAAACTTTAAGATCTGACAGCTGCCTTTGGCTGATCAGGCGGTTGAATTCCTTCATCTTACTTTGCAATGCATATAACCCACTGCGCAGCTCTCTTAAACTGGCAGTGACGTTGACGACGGCCGATCGGGCCCGCCTTTCCAGTGCTTTTTTCTCATCGTCCAAACAATTATTGAATTGAATAATGCCCTCTAATTCTTCATCTTGTGTTTGCGCCATCTGAAACTTAGTCAGCCCTTTTTGACCCAATTCATTTTTCATTTGGCGCAATTCTTTTGATAGCTGATCAAGGGCTTTGCAATCTTCAATGTAGTCCTGAAGACGATCCGGAAGTGACGCCAAAGACCAATCATCCCCCGCTATCCAGGGCGAATGTGGTTGGTCAGAAAGTCCGCTAAATAGCGCTTGGTCATCTATTCTTTGTTTTTTTAGTTTTTCAACACTGCTCTCGTCTGAAGCCAGCTTATTAAGCTTATCCGCCACCTCACTTAATTGCGTTGAAAGATCGACTTGCTTCTTTCCTGAGTTGTTAAGCGCATCGTTAATCGCTACTCGCTGTTTCTCAACAGCCTGTCTTTGCTCGATTCGCTGTGCTTGATTGTGTGTTAAATCCTGTAATTTTTGGAAGTCTTTTAGCTCTTGTTCATACTGCCTAACGGCACTATTTAATTCGGCCTTTTTCCTCTCAGCCGCTTCTTGCTCTCTACTCGCTTGAAGTAATTCTTTGAGCTCGTTTATTTGCTCATTAACGCTATCAATTTCCTCCGATATCTCTGACTCTGTTTTTTGCACATGCTGAGGCAATAGCTCATGAAGCGACAATGTTAAACCGGGGAGCAAGCATTGCTGTGAGGACTCGCGATTGAAAACGCTTCGCAACTGCTCAGCATTAAGCGAGTACTGCGAAGCGGGCAGTAGCAGGACTTGTTGGCTGAGCACTTTGTTTAGATTATCTAACTCGTGTGTATTGAGCGTCTTAGAAAGGTGAAGGTATAAATTGTCATTTAGGGTTCGCTGTTGAGACTGCAACCGCTGGCGCTGCTGTTCTTTTTCTTGCAATTGTTTGCTAAGCATCTCGGAAGAGAAGCGCTGGGACTGAACACATAATGTGGCCTGCGCTTCATACTCTTTCTCGGCGGATCGTAACTGACTCTCTAGGAACTCTTGATTCGGAATCAGGGCAAAGCGCGCTTTAAGCTCTTGATAATGCTGCTCCGTGCGATCTAGCTTTGCCAACTCATTAACTAAGTCTTGGCGTTTACCTGCTTGAGCGATATCTTGGTCTCTAAGTTCACGTGAGGCTTGTTCAAGCTTAGCCTTTTGTTTAACTAGCAGTTCCCGCGTCGTTTGAACGTGACCATGCCAGTCTTTTAGCAACTCATCCACTTTCGGTTGGCATACGGCGATCTTTCCTCGTAAAGATAAAGTTCGCTCAAACTTTTGCTCGAGTTGGTAAATCGTCTCTCGATTATTGAAAGCGGCTAGGTACTGCTCGCGCTCTATGTTAATGTCTTGAAACGCCTTTTCCCATTCCTGCTTAAAATCGATGCTAGCGTTGGGTAGCTCTCGACTAAATATCGTCAACAAATATTCTTTCACATCACTAGAATTTAGTTTGTCGAGTCGCAGCGTCTTGGTGAGTACCTGCTGGAAGGAACGGGCATCGCTAATATGCTCAAGCTTGAATACGGTAAAATCAATATCGCTCGTCTTCTTGCTTTTTGCACCGCCATAAATCAAGTGGCGAAAGTCCCTCTCGTTATATCGGGAGACGTTATATTTCTTTTTTGCTAAGTGACTGACAAGCTTTGGTTGGCTGACGATATTACCATCATCTAAGCGATAATCGTTTAAATTCAACTCTCCCTTGTAGGCAAAGTACTCATAGTCATGACCCACCCCTTTACCTACACACCCAAACACCACTGTGCCCGTTTGCGGTAGAATTACTTCTAGTAAGATGTAGGCGCTGTTATTTGGGAAGTAAAAGCGACGCGTTTGATCTCGCGTGTGTGAGCCAAAATCCATTTTTCTCTGATCGATGATAAGCAGAAATTGAAGCGCATTGATAAGGCTTGTTTTGCCATGGTTATTGGGTGCGATTAATGACACAGAATCGTCGAGAGGAAGTTCAGCACGCTGGTATCCCGCACTGCCGATTAACGCTACACGTTGAAAGCCATAACTTAACATGATTCACCTTCCTCATAAGCCGTAGCCGCTATATCACTCTCAGATGCGTGCTCTGTAATTGCTTGGAAGTGATCAAGGTAGCGATATACCGACGGCAGCAAACGCCAGTGATTGTTCTCTTGAACGGCAAAACCTTTTCGCACAGCGTTGTCGAGTATCTTTACGAGTGCATCTCGGTCTAGCTCTTCTGTATCCAAAAGTCCTTGGTGCTTTTCGTAAATGTCATCAAGTAAAGGATTATCAATTGTCCATTGGTAAAACTGGCCAAGGGAGCGACCGCTATCCGCTTGATGATCAAATAGCACCATCAGCAATAATGCTAACTGACGCGATTGTTTATTGATGTTCTGATTACCTTCTTCATCATGAAACCAAGCAAAGCCGCGTCCATCAATGCGCAAATCAAAACCTAGGTTTGCAAATAGGTACTGATACTGTTCTGCTTGCAATTCAAGCTCATGCCATAGCGCGGCATCCGCCGAGCGGTTAAGGTGTCGTCCAGAACTAAAAAGGTGAAATAACTCGGTCAAATGTGCCAGTTCATTTAAATCGATTTTACTATTTTGCATGATCTATACCCTTTGCAGGAGTTGGATCAGTTAATGCTCTGATTTTATGAGGGTAATAAGTAACGGCGACGGTGTTTAAAACTGTGGTATTCGAATGTGGCCCTAACGTGCTTTCCCATTGAGGCTCTTGTACAAGTTCGTGGTAAAGTCTTAATAACGCTGCGTCCGGTAAATGCGGATAGTGCTCCCTCAGCCATATCATAAGATTGTCAACCGGCAACGAATCGCTCAACTGTTCTCTCAACCGCGCTTCATCCACCCAGCTGACCGTTGAACTCGTCGGTCCATCCTCTTCATCAGGGAAAACAACAGCAATAGGCTCAAAATTCATGAATTCAGCCATCAACTCGCGCACCTCATTGCCCAATTGAATTTTGGTGACACGGCTACTTGTCCACAAAGGTAATCCCTTGGCGTTGAGTCCTCGCACTAATCCCTTTTTACGAACTTGACTGAGCTGCTTACTAATCACCGCTGAAAGCTGGTTATGCTGTCTTGCTTCCTCTCGTAATGGCAGCAAAGTGTCGGCACATTGTTGAGCAATGACGCGTCCTTGATAACGAAGCTCTTTAACTTGATAAGCTATCTGGCGCATTGCCAGCCTTTGTTGATATAAAGCGCCACGTATCGAGAGTAGATCGACCGCATAATCCAGCGCTTCTTCTGCTTTTTCCAACAAAGGATAGAAGCTACCACCAAGGCCGCTATCCATCATTTCGTTCATCGGCTCGACATATTGATCGTACACCTCTAGGACTTCACGGTAACGACGTTCAATTGGCATACTGGTATCCGCCGATTTCGCTAATTCTGCTATTTCAAAAATTGCTTGTTTGTCTTGGATTAGCTGTTGAATGATCTTTCTGACAAGCTCTGAGAGTCTGTTCGAGCCGGTACGTAGCAGATCATTGTCCGACCCATCTAGCCCTTCTAACACCTGGCTGGTGGCGTCTTTAATCGCGTCCACTCGCGCTCTAAGTACTGCTGATAGGCCAAGCTCATGCTCTTGCGTCAAGCCTCTCACAAAATCCACGACTAATGTATTTAGCTGATAGTCACTACTTCGATTGATAGGTTGCAATATATCTGCATTAATAAGGCTAGTGAGCACAGTATTACTGTCTGTTTGCTTATTTTTGAATTGATTGATCACCTGCTCAAGTACTCTCAGCTCAAACGCTGGAAACTCCCGCGAAAGCCGCGTTAACTGCTCAACAACCTCCCAATGTTGATGTAACTGAAAAATGAGACTTTTAGGTGCGACCATTTCACTCCCTTACCCAACAACTTATCGACTTTGATTCAACCGATTCTGTATCAAGATCGGACAGCTTTTATGATGTCCTCTTAATAACAGCATACCAGCAGGTAAACACTGAACGTATAAACGTGTCGAATAACTAGACTAGGATCTAAATTGCGTACATAGTCTATTAGGTGAGAGTGGCTATTCCGATACCGCGCGTTCTCATCGATAATCCAGAGCACCCCAGCTTTTCTCATCCCTCTGATTAAGTGGTATGATGCGCGCCATTACCGCGCCACTGACTGATATCGTGTTGGCGCACTGGCATCAGCAAGGTTGTACAAACATGGTTAACAACAAAATCCAGTGGTTTCCTGGGCATATGCATAAAGCTCGCAAGGAGATCGAAGAGGTCGTCCCCAAGATCGATGTGATCATCGAGGTGCTCGATGCGCGCATTCCGTTTAGTAGCGAAAACCCGCTCATCAGCACGCTGCGTGGTGAAAAGCCGGTGATCAAGGTACTGAATAAACGCGATCTGGCCGATCCGACGATGACCGAAATGTGGATGGCTCACCTAGAAAAAGAGCAAGGCGTGTCGGCGATGGCAATCACTACCTCGCACCCGCATGAAGTCAATCAAATCATGGATCGCTGCCGCTCACTCGCCCCACACCGTGAAACCATGGGAAAAAACATTCGCTCGATGATCATGGGGATCCCCAACGTCGGCAAGTCCACGATTATTAATAGCCTTGCTGGCCGAGTGATAGCCAAAACCGGCAACCAACCCGCGGTGACGCGCCAACAGCAGCGGATCAACCTGCAAAACGGCGTGGTGCTATCCGATACACCCGGGATTTTATGGCCAAAGGTTGAGAACCCACACAGCGGTTTTCGTCTCGCGGCAACCGGCGCCGTTAAAGACACGGCAATGGATTATGACGAAGTCGCCTTTTATACCGTGGAATACTTGGCGAGCGCCTATCCCGAGCGGCTTAAAGAACGCTATCAGCTTGATGCATTACCCGAAACAGACATTGAGTTAATGGAAGCGATTGGTGCCAAACGCGGTTGTTTGCGCGCAGGTGGACGGGTCGACTTGCATAAAGCCTCAGAAGTGCTGTTGCACGACTTACGCGCTGGTGCGCTGGGTGGCCTCACTTTAGAAAAACCGGATATGATTGAAACCGAGCTGGTACAGGTTGAAGAAGACAACGCCCGCCGAGAACAAGAAAAAGCCGCTAAAAAAGAGGCCCGTCGTAAACGTTACCTCAAAAATAAGCGATGATTTAGATATAGACGAACAAAGGGACTTAAAGCCCCTTTTTATTAAGTCTCGACCATTGGCGCCGCAGCAGTTAGCCGTTGCGTGTCACATCCACCAGCGCATCGGCCAGTCTATCAATATGACGTTCAGCCAAGCCGGCAATGTTAATCCGACTATCACCCACTGCGTACACACCATGTCGGTCGCGTAGCTGATTGACCTGATCAACCGTTAATCCGAGGACAGAGAACATACCACGGTGGTGCTGAATAAAATCAAAATAACCATCGCCCGTACGGTCGCGCAGTGCTGCTGTCAACCCTTCACGTAACGTATTGATCCGAGTGTTCATCGCCTCAATTTCATCTCGCCACTGTTTGGTGAGGGCGTCGTCGGTGAGGATGGTTTCAACAATCGCGGCACCGTGATCAGGCGGCATGGTATAAGTGCTTCGCGCAAGCTGCAAAATACGCCCTTTCGCATTTTGCGCTTCTTGAGCAGATTTCCCCACCACAATCGCTGCGCCAGTGCGCTCACGGTACAACCCAAAGCTCTTAGAGCACGAGGTGGCAATCAACATTTCCTCGACGTTGTCGGCGAGAATACGCAAACCACGCGCATCTTCCTCTACCCCATCACCGAAGCCCTGGTAGGCAATATCAACAAACGGTGTGAAACCATTGCGGTTAGCAAGCGCGGTAATCGCTTCCCATTCTTTCAAGCTGATATCAGCGCCCGTGGGGTTATGGCAACAGCCATGCAGTAATACCACATCGTCCGCACCAGCTTGCGACAAGGCATTAAGCATGGCATCGGTATCCACCATTTTGGTGTCGCGATTAAAATACGGGTAGAACTTGACCGTCAGGCCTGCCGCTTCCATGACAGGTTTGTGATTCACATAGCTAGGATCGGTCAACCACACAGTGGTCACCGGCTTGGCCAGATTCATCAAATCAGCCAACATGCGCAGTGCGCCACTCGCACCTGGGGTTTGCACCGCCGCACATCGGTGGTAAGCATCGGTTCCTTTGAGCAAGAGGTCAACCATGGCTTGGTTGAAGTTTTCATTACCCGCCAGCCCGACATAGGCTTTGGTTTGTTGGCTTTGTGCCAGTGATTGTTGCGCCGCTTTAACGGCGTGCATGATCGGCGTTTGACCCTGACTGTCACGGTATACGCCAATGCCCAAGTCCATTTTGTGCTCACGCGGATCATCACGATACGCCAATGACAAGGAGAGAATCGGATCCTGCTGAGCAGGCGAGAGCAGATCTAACATAGTATTACGTCCTTTTAAGCCTGAATGCTCAAGATACGCTATACCCTACCCCATGCGGGAAAATTGGCAACCTCTTAACCATGATTCTCTTGCCCTTTTCGGGCACGCTCGGACAGAAAGTGTACGCATTGATTGGCACTTCCCCGCCACACTAAATGAGGATCCGCTTCATCTTGGATAAACTTGCCGTCAATTAATACATCAACCAAATCGACAACATCTCGCTGTTTTGATGACAATTCTGCCAATGTATAGCCTGTCCACAGCCAAATGTCTTTGCTCGGTGCGCGGCCAACCACCTCTTGTAATAATTCTTTTACACTGTCGATATTAGCAGGATGAAGCGGATCGCCGCCACTTAATGATAATCCTCGGCGCGGGATCCGTGAATCGAGTAAGTCTTGAACAATCTGCTCTTGCATCAGATCAGTGAAAGGATGGCCGCTGTTTAGCGGCCAGGTGGCTTTGTTGTAACAACCACGGCATTGGTGTTCGCACCCCGATACAAACAAGGTACAACGTGTGCCTGGCCCGTTGACCACATCAACGGGAAGGTATTGGTGATAGTTCACGCTTCCCCCTACATGTGTTTCACACGGCGAATCACTTCTTGTTGTTTACCCGGATTAAAAGGTCGCGTATCAGGGCTTCCTAAATAGCCGCACACACGTCGTGTCACTGACACACGTGCTGGGTCATGATTGCCGCAAGCCGGACAAGTGAAGCCTTTACTGGTGCAATTAAATTCGCCGGTAAAACCACATTCGTAGCATTCATCAATCGGCGTGTTGGTACCATAGTACGGCACACGATCGTAGCTGTAGTCCCAAACGTTCTCTAACGCTTCTAGGTTGTGTTGAATGTTGGGGTATTCCCCGTAGCAAATAAAGCCACCATTGGCTAAGCGCGGATAATCCATCTCAAAATCGATTTTATCGTAAGGCGTCACCTGCTTTTCCACATCCAAATGGAAGCTGTTGGTGTAATACCCTTTATCTGTCACCCCTTCAATCACACCAAACGCCTGGGTATCGAGCTGACAAAAACGACTGCACAAGTTTTCACTTGGGGTGCTGTACAAACTAAATCCATAACCTGTTTCGGCTTTCCAACGCTCGGTCGCATCATGCAAATAAGCCACGATCGCTTTGGCTTTCTTTTGTTTCACCACGCTGTCGTAGATGTGCGGCACGCTACCGTACAGCGCATTGATAGTCTCGTGCAGGCCAATGTAACCTAGCGAAATGGACGCACGCCCATGTTTAAAAATATCACTGACATCATCGTCTGGGTTCAAACGGATACCACATGCGCCTTCCATATATAAAATCGGTGCCACCCGCGCTTTCACCCCTTTAAAACGAGCAATCCGGGTATCGAGTGCCTGGCGCGCAAGGCTTAACGTTGCATCAAGGCGCGCATAGAACTCGTCTTCGTCCCCCTCCGCCTCAATGGCTAAACGAGGTAAATTAACGCTGACGACACCCAAGTTGTTACGTCCTTCATGCACCAGTGTACCGTCCTCTTCGTAAGCGCTTAAAAAGCTTCGGCACCCCATTGGGGTTTTGAAGGAGCCCGTGACGGATACCACTTGGTCATAATTGAGAATATCTGGGTACATACGCTTAGAGGCGCACTCGAGTGCTAATTGTTTGATATCGTAATTGGGATCACTCGGGCGGCGGTTTAAGCCCTCTCGGATACAAAACACCAATTTCGGGAAGACGGCCGTTTTTCGATTTTCACCCAAACCAGCAATCCGATTCGCTAAAACAGCACGTTGCACGGCACGTGCCGCCCAGCTCTTACCTAAGCCGAGGCCAAAGGTGACAAAAGGAGTCTGCCCATTCGCCGTGTGCAACGTGTTGACCTCATACTCCAACGACTGAAAGGCATCAAAACACTCTTTATCAGCACGGGCGCGGGCATAAGCGTCGGGATCACTGACAGACCACTCACGCGCCACCAACAAGTGCTTTTGATAACTGGCTTCAACATAAGGGGCCAGCACTTCATCAATGCGGTTAATCGTGGTGCCACCGTAAATATGACTCGCGACTTGTGCGATGATTTGCGCGGTCACCGCGGTAGCGGTTGAGATGGATTTGGGCGGCGCAATTTCCGCATTGCCCATCTTAAAGCCTTTTTGCAGCATGCCAGCCAAGTCAATTAGCATGCAGTTGAACATCGGAAAGAAAGGTGAATAGTCCAAATCGTGATAGTGAATTTCACCCGACTCATGCGCTCTTACCACGGCACTGGGCAACATGTGTTGCTTGGCATAGTGTTTGGCGACGATCCCCGCGAGCAAGTCACGCTGAGTGGGGATGACTTTACTGTCTTTGTTGGCATTCTCGTGCAGCAATTCAGTGTTAGTTTGCCCGACCAGCCCTTGTACTTCATGATTCAAACGGCCACGGCGCTCGCGAGCGATGTCTCTATCATGGCGATATTCAATATAGGCACGTGCCACCGCTTTATGCGGTCCGGTCATAAGGACATCTTCAACGGCATATTGAATATGATCAATATCCACCTCGGCCTCGCCAGCAAACTGCGTCGCGATGGTGTCTGCTAAGCGGAGGATGTCTGCGTCGGTCAGTTGACACAGCTCAGCCTCTCGCATCGATTGCGCCGACTCTCGCGCACATGTCACCGCCTGGACAATCCGATCTGCATCAAATGGGACGCGTGTTCCATCGCGCTTAATTACCGCTGGCATATGCCCTCCACACCATATATAGGATACAAAATAAACTAAACCACAAGATGTGGTATTAGATAGCAACTAGGGGGCACATTGTGTTGACACAGATCATCGAAGTCTCGAATAACGTCCAACCGACGAATCAAATGCCTATCTGTACCGCAATCTCACTGATCTTCGTTATGATAGTTATCAGTTAAAATCAAAGGTTCTCCGCAAAGTGCTACAATGCTCCACTGCATGCGCAACATTTCCAGTAGGATCACAGTGGAACGCGTAATAATGAGGTATCCACCATCGTACTTCGAGTTTTAGGTCTGCTCGTGCTTGTTGGGGTATTTTCAGCCCCTAGCTATGGACTGACAGTGGCAACATGGAATTTTGAGTGGCTGACCTTAAAGGGTGATCAACGAGCCGGCGTCCGTCATCAAGACGATTATCAACAGCTTTCGTCGATCTTTGTTCAACTCGCCTCCGATGTGTTGGCTTTTCAGGAGGTTGATAGTCCTGAGGCACTGGCACGAGTCATTCCCACAGAGGCGTATAATGTCTATTTTTCCGATCGTTATGCCGCCCTTAAAGACAGCACACAAAGCCAGCAACTGACGGGGTTCGCCGTCCGTAAAGACTGGAAAGTAGACGACCCTCGCGATCTGCGTCAAATCGCGCTACCTGGTTTTTTTGGCGTGCCCTCTCTGCGATATGGCACCTATATTGTGGTCACACCGCCGGGCCAAGAACCGGTTCATATGCTGTCGGTGCATCTTAAGTCCGGCTGTTTTAAGCAAGCTCAAGCCTCACGAAGCTGCGAAAAACTACGCAAGCAATTCAGTGTGTTAGCCGATTGGGTGCGTGAACATGGTGATAAAAACATCCTCATTGCGGGTGACTTTAATCGCTATATCAGTGAAAAACAGGATCCGTTTTGGCAACAATTCCGCCAATCCCTTCTCGACGATGCCTCGAGACCAACAAACATCATTAACGTGACAGAGAGTGTCCGCGCACGTTGTAAAGCACGACGCTATAACTGGCGGACTCAGACCTGGAACCAAGTGATGTACAGTCGCTTAATCGATCATATTTTAGTCTCCGAATCGTTGGCGTCTCGGTGGCAATATAGTTTTCAGCATCATTTTGCCTATCATAACGTCATGAACTTCAGGCTCAGCGATCATTGTCCCGTCGTGGCGACGTTCAAACCCCAATAAGCGCTAAAAGTCATTGACCTACCAAAAAGATTGCGAGAGTCTAGCAAGCTGTCATGGTGATGACATAAAGGGTCGTTAGCCTTCCTTCATGTGGGCTGTTAGAGTCACCCAAGGAGAAAAAATGGATAGTTTACAACATCAAGTCATCCCAACCGATGACGACCTATTAGCCGACTACTACGGCGATATTGGCATGCTCCAAGGCCAAGACGCGCGCAGTGACAACGACGTATTTAGCGACGATATCGAAGACGCCACACGATAGGCGTTGATATCACGTTTCTAACATGACGCTGACAACCCCTTTTCCGCTGCGTAGTAGGTTGTCAGTAAATCCACCGATGTATCCGATGTCTTATGAAAAAAGGTCTCTCTACTGCGCTATTTGTTCTCTCTTTTTTATCATTTCACGCCTCTGCAGCGCCTGAGCTAATTGCCAAGTCCACGCTTGAGTTTGGTGATTTTGAAGAAACGGCCAACGTGGAGATACAAGGCGATATTCAAGAAGATGTCTTACGCCTGGCCGAACGAGGGGTGGCAAAAGAAGAGGCGGATTATTTCGTGATCAATCAGGTTAGCGAAGATACCAAGAAAGACCTCTTAGTGGTCTCCGTTACGCTTTATCGTGAGCACACCACAGACACACAAAAAAGCATAGAAGCTCGCCTCGGCTAATCCGTTTTCGAGACAGGCAGGTTGTCGCTTGCCTGTTTTCCTCTCTGCCTTACTCCGCTCTCTCCCATTTGCTACACTTGCCGCTCTTAATAAAACCATAATGAGCAAAGTCGTGATTGGAACCCTAGATAAGATGCGCACAGAAGCCGGTGCCGACGTACAATACTTTCTGCGGGTGGGTAATGAAGAGCTACACCTCAATCCATTGCTTGGGCAGAAACTAACCCTGACGCATACTGGCAATATCTTTTGCGATGCCTGTGGGCGAAAAACCAAAAAAAGCTATTCGCAAGGCCATTGTTACCCCTGCATGAAAAAGCTCGCGCGTTGCGATATGTGTATTATGAAGCCTGAAACCTGCCACTATGCGCAAGGAACCTGTCGTGAGCCCGAGTGGGGAGAACAGTTCTGCATGACGGATCATATTGTTTATCTCGCCAACACCTCGGGATTAAAAGTGGGGATTACCCGCGCTAACCAGATGCCAACACGCTGGCACGATCAAGGTGCCACGCAAGCTCTCCCGTTGTTTCGGGTTAAAACACGCCAGATTTCCGGGCTAGTTGAAGTCGCGATGGCGAAACATGTCGCGGATAAAACCAATTGGCGCGCGCTCCTAAAAGGCGACAATGACCCGCTTGATCTTCACGCAGAGGCTGAACGTTTAACCCAAGCGATCGAGCCAGAATTAGCGGATATCCGCCTGCAATTTGGCAATGATGCGGTCTTGCCTGCAGCACTTGACGCCCTCACTTTTAGTTACCCTGTCACTGAGCATCCAACCAAAATAAGTTCACATAACTTTGATAAAAATGCCGAGGTGAGTGGGGTTTTGAAAGGCATTAAAGGGCAGTATTTGATTTTCGATACTGGCGTGATTAACGTGCGTAAATTCACCAGCTACGAAGTCAGCACCTCACACGGCTAACGGCGCATCAAGTTAGCCTCTAACCAACCGTGCGAGTGATCGTTGCCACTAGCACGGTATTGGTAAGGTGGCTACTGAGGTTGGATACCCGTCATATCTGAAATCAACGCAATATGTTGTGCACTTAACGGCAATGACCAACGCACATCACCGGCATCAGCCACCAGCACATTGGCGTCGGCGATAATCTGTAACGAGTCAGATTGCACCTGCATGCTCAATTTCATTGCGGGCAATTGGATCACCACCTCATGCGCGGTCACGATTAGCTTGCCGTGTTCTATATCGACCACCATCTTGCTCAGTCCTCCAAGGATTTATCGGCGCGCTTATCAGTGAGTACCGCCATAGTGAGTCGGCTCACGCACACATCCCGGCCTCGTTCATCTTGGATGGTGATATTCCACACCTGCGTGGTTGCGCCGAGATGCACTGGGGTCGCCACGCCCGTCACCGTGCCTTCTCGCATCGCACGCAGATGATTGGCATTGATGTCCAACCCGACACAGTACTTTCCTTCTGGCACACACATGTTTGCTGCCAAGGAGCCTAGTGTTTCAGCAAGCACGACAGATGCGCCACCATGGAGCATGCCCAGCGGCTGATGCGTATGCGGTGCCACCGGCATGGTTCCCGTTAAACTCTGCGCATCAAAAGCCGTATATTCAATCCCTAAATGCGCGACCAACGTATTAGTCGAAGAGGCATTTAACCCCGCTAACGACATGTCTTTTTTCCAAATACTCACAATACTTTCACCCATTGCTGTTTATCCCGATGGAAAGGAAATCGCTGCGCGAAACGCGGACTATCAAGCCGCGCCTAACGCTGCCTGCGCGCACCAATAGACGTTAAGCCAAGAAGCCAGTACATTAGCACTCTGATATCTTTGCTTATATTCACTGCGACTGTGGCGCAAAACGATACAGGAAATGACCATGCTACGCACTGCTAAAACCGTCATGCTATCTCTATGCCTGATGGTTATGCTTTCATCTTGCTCTCACTCGCCAACAGGACGAAACCAATTATTGCTTTTTTCTGGTGATGACATGGCGAATCTGGGACAGCGTTCGTTTGAGGAGATGAAAAAGTCGCAACCTATCAGTGACGACAAAGCCATCAACGCCTACGTGCAATGCGTCACCGCCGCCATCTTAAAAGTGGTGCCACCGCAATCCAACTTCTCGGAATGGGAAGTGGTGGTATTCGACAGTGATCAAGTCAACGCCTTTGCACTTCCCGGCGGAAAGATCGGCGTTTACACCGGACTGCTCGACGTTGCAAAAACGCCCGATCAATTGGCTGCAGTGATCGGCCACGAAATTGGGCACGTCCTTGCCGATCACAGTAACGAGCGCTTATCGCGCTCGCAACTCACTGCCTTGGGGTTAACCATTACCGGCATCACTCTTTCTGATAACCCCTATGGCGATCTTGCCCTCGCAGGGCTTGGGCTTGGCGTCCAAGTGGGGATATTGCTTCCTTACAACCGCGCTCAAGAATCAGAATCGGATAAGATTGGTCTGCAGTTAATGCATCAAGCAGGGTTTGACCCGAGCGCCAGCGTTACCCTGTGGCAAAATATGGCAAAAGCGTCCAAAGGCGCGCCGCCGGAGTTGCTTTCAACCCATCCATCACCCGACACGCGTATTAATGCGTTACAAACAGGTGTCAATCAACTGCCTAACGTGCCCCATCGCTTGACATCGTCGTGCCCTCGACCACCATCAAAGAAACAGAGTAAAAACACTTAACTAACATAGTGAGCATCATCACAAAGCCTGCATACAAACACGGACAAAGCGTCGTCGCGTGAGAACAGCCCGTCCCCGTCACACAAAAAATTAACCTATATGTTACGCTTAAGTTTTCATTGGGGACGAGTGACGACACGCGTGATGAAGCCGTTTTTCATCTTATTTTTTTTTATACTGCAGGTGCCGTTTGCGTTCGCAACGACGCAAGAGACAAACGATCTTTTCGATCAGCTGTTTGAGAAACATGCACTGGTCATGCTTCTCCTTGACCCAGATACTGGTGAAATCAAAGCCGCCAACCCAGCAGCTAGCGACTTTTACGGCTATTCACAGCAGACGCTGACCCAAATGAATATCGCCAGCATTAATGCCCTGCCCCCTGATGCCGTCGCTGAAGAACGTAAGCTGGCGGAATTAGAAAACCGAAACTATTTCGTTTTCAGCCATATATTATCGGACGGCACGACCAAAACCGTAAGGGTATCCTCGATACCCATTATCTACCGCGATGAACCAACCCTTTTTTCAATTATCACCGATATCAGTGATTATCGGGCCACCCAGGCATCACTGTGGCACTATCAAAACCGACTCGAGCAAATGGTGGCACAACAGACCGAGCAAATCGCCACGCAAAAAAATCACCAACTGATTATTACATCCTTGATTATCATTGTGCTCGGTGCAGGACTCGCGACAATGTGGTTTATTCTCGCTAAGTCACGACGCACCGAATATGAGCTGCAACTGGAGCGTAAACGCTTAGATGAAATAATCCGCGGTACCCATGTCGGCACTTGGGAGTGGCATATCCCTAGCGGAGAGCTGGTTATTAATGAGCGCTGGGCAGAAATTTTGGGATATCAAAAACACGAGCTGATACCTGCCTCATTTGAAACCTGGAAAAAGCTTTGTCATAGCGAAGATTTCGCGCGCGCGTCTAAAGAAATTGATGCCGCCTTTAGCGACTCTAACCCTTTTTATGAATGTGAGTTTCGCATGCTGCATAAAGATGGGTTTTGGGTTTGGATCTTGGCCAAGGGTAAAGTCATGGAGTGGGATCGCGACCATAACCCAATTCGCATGGCGGGCACGCACCAAGATATCAACGAAACCAAGCGTCTTTACCTGCAGTTTGAGCATATGGCGCATACCGACACCCTGACAGGCGCGCTTAACCGCGTCGCCTTTAAGCAGCGTGCGGATATTGTGCTGGCGCAAGCACGTCAGCAAGGCGCACATTTTGCCCTACTGTTTATCGATCTCGATGGCTTTAAGAAAATAAACGATACCTATGGCCATGACGCCGGAGACAGTGTGTTAGTGGAAACGACTAAACGGATGGGCCAAAGCATCCGTAACTCAGATACCCTCGCTCGCCTGGGCGGCGACGAATTCGCGGTGATTTTAGAATATACCAGCCACCCAGAAGACGCAGCACGCGTCGCCGAGAAAATTATCTCGAGTCTCAATCAGCCATTTGCAATAGATGACCAGCAACACGCACACCTTTCCGCCAGCATCGGTATCGCTTGCTATCCAGATCATGGAGAATCGGTCGAACAGCTGCTCAATTGCTCAGATGCCGCCATGTATTATGCGAAGAAATCGCTAAAAGGCGGCACTTATGCCGTCTGTGACCCTGATAATCATGCAACCACGAATAACAACCGCGGGAAACAATCACTCTAGACACTCACAGTTGGCTATTTTGAGATGCTTATTTTTGCACGGCTTGTTGTGATGGCGCTGTGGCACGCGGGGTTTGGCTTGCTAGCGCCTCATTAGTCACATCCTGGATGGAGATAAACATGTGATTGACCTCACCCCGCGTATTCGCCATTGGGTGCATGGTGACGTTTTGATACATAAAGGGAAGCTGACCGGTGATCGGGCGAACATGACGACAACGGAACAAATACGGGCGTTGCTGCCAGACAATAAAACTGCGACAACGGAGATCGAACACGGGTTGCGACTTGGCACGAAACCAAGGCTCATTGATCTCCGGAAACACCTCGAATAACGAGCGGTTTTGCACATCTTTAGCGTGTTTACCGCTATGGTGAACCATAAAGCCATTCCACATTTGGATATGGAAGTCTCTGTCTAACACAATCAATCCCATGTCGATGTGCTGTACCATGTCGAGCATCCAATGGAATTGGTCAAAATCTTCTGTGCTCATCGCATTACTCCTCATCCATTAGGTAGGCCAACTTCGCATCGAGCAGCGGCAAAGACTCATCCAGTAGCAATAGTAACAAATCGCATTTTATATCTGTCCCATCAATTTGATAACTGACTTCAATGGTCACTGTGCGTTTCCATGACCCTTTCATCGCCGCTATCAACTGATCCACTTCAGCGTGCTGACCCAAAAGCGCCGGATAGCTTTGCGAAAACTCTAACGCGCCTTGATCGCCTAAGCCCTTTAAAAAGGCACTAATCAGAATATTGCTAATATCGACCAGCAATTCGAGCTCGTTGTCGACCGACCCATCCTCGGGATAGTCCAACAATGTCACCATCTCGGTAATACTGGAATCACTAATCAGCATCAGCGCTTCGCCAGCGATCCCCTCCCCACTGAAACCCTGACACACACCGTTCATGGTATTTGATTGGGCCAAGTGCCGGATAGTCATCGTCAACTCGGTCACTTCAAACACATTGACCTGTGGCAGTGGCATGTGGACAAACACCCCGCAATGTCGGGCAAGTTTATCTGCTGCCTGCCCCATCGCAATGTTCACCACTTCCATGTAAATATCTCGGCGACTGAGTTTTTCTTTGGGCGCGTGTGAACGCTCGGTCTCTGACGCAGAAGCAGTCGGTAAATACGCCTTGATCAATGCATCGACGCGCTCACGACTGATGGGCTTTTTAACAAAGTCTTTGGCCCCCCGCTCCAGCACTTGCTGCTGGGCAAGCGGCTGAATGTCGCCTGAGACCACGACAACAGGCACCGTCATTCCGGCTTCTTGCATCGCTTCAAGTGTCTGATACCCATCAAGTTCCGGCATAGTCAAATCAAGGAACATGATGTCGATCGGCTGACTACTCAACACATCCAGGGCAACATTGCCATTTTCGGCAAAGTGCACGTCGGCATCCAAATCGTTGGGTAAGGTTCGCGCTAATTGCTTACGCGCGAGCGCAGAATCGTCAGTGATCAGAATTTGTGTGGTCAAAAGCCTCTCCTTTCCTACATCTTTACTGAGAGTATGGCTGGGTAAACACTGTAAGCATAAACCAATATCGCGAGGAATGAGGGCAAACCAGTCAAAATGCGATGATTCTTTTTATATCAGGGGGCTACTCTTGTCGTTGGCATAATTGAGCAAGGCGATCAGAGCGACTGATCAGGCTGGGCGCATGCAAGTAGAAATAATGCAAACATGTTAAACAAAGCTGAACGCATTCGTACACTTTTTCGCTGATGAGCTCAGGCGAAGCGTCAAATTCACCGGTCAGTAACGCTTGCCAATCCTCGGCAAGCCTATCGATCAGAGTGACGTCTGTCTCTCGCTCAAGAATATGGCTCAAGGCCTTTTTTATCGGGATAATATCTTCACTCGCGGCAAAAATATTTCTCAGCGCAATAATCACATCCACCAATGCGTCTTGTGTGTCTGGCTTTTTCGCTGCGGTATAAAGGCGAGACATTGCCAAGCGAATCCCCCTCGAGTCGGTGTCATCCACGAGCATACTCCAACGCTCAATATCGACTAAGTCTGTCTCACTGATAGCAACAGGATCGTCCGTTTCTGCCACTGAACCAAAGTCTTGTCGTCGGTTATCAAGCGAGAATGGATCGATACGCCAAACCCACTCTGGCGCCACAAAGGCTTTGTGTTCACCGAGGTAACAAAGCGCCATACACAAAACAATATTCAGCTCAGTGGTTTGTTGTTCAGTCGTGGCGTCCAATACCTCTTCTGGCCAATCATCGTCCTCTAAAAAATCACCAAAGTTAATCGCAAACGCATACCCCGACTCGAGCATGAACCCGTTATCGCGACGTTTAGCCATTAAACTCGCCGCTTGTAGGACATATTCCGCAATCCCTGGGGTATAGCGACGCACACTGCCCCATTTGGTATCCAGCTCGGCCAAGTTCGTGAGCGCCGCATTGCGAAAGCCCACAAACATCGGAATATGAGCGACTTCACCATCAGCTAAGCTACGTGCCATCTCCAACATTTCTTGCACCGTTTCTACGAACATATCAGGGCTGACAACCCCACGAATACGCATCAGGTCGTAGCTATTAACCAGAATCGACACGGGTAAACTGGCCAAGCTGACCACGCCGCGGTGGCCACTGGCATCTTTGTAGTCGCCACAGGTTTGCTGCGGCTCTTTCCCCGACGTAGTGAATAGGCGAGACAGAGCAGGGTCTGCCGCCATGCGTTTTTGAACCTGCTTACTGACCGGGAATTGCTCAATGGCTGCGGTGAGATAGCCGGCGCCTCGATAAAAGAGATGCGGCCGCTGTCCTGCTTTAATAAGAAATAAAGGATAGAGTTCACCCGCCAGTTGGCAAAAAGCACTGGTTAATGGGTCTGAACTGTTAATTCGCGTCGCCAGCTCACCGCCCTGCTGTGCACGCCAAACATTAAAGACGTGGCGGCCGTTTTGCATCACGTGCGGTAAACGATAAAAGAAGGATTGTTCACTTTCCCCTTGCTCAACCGCAGACACGCGTAGCTGGCGACACAGCTCAATATATTGATTGAGTGTGTCGCGCTGAATCCGGCTCAAGCCGAGTTTTTGCATCAAAATTAAACGGCCTTCCGCTTCTGTGACATTCAGGATGTAACTCACCACACGGTGGCCCATCGCTTTCACAAAATGCGGAATGGCCGGATAGGACATCATCGTTTCCTAACCTTGTGTCAATCGTTCACGGATATCAATGCGTGCTCCAGCACCTATGAAGGGTATCGGCCTCCGTACGGGAAACTGTACCGAGCGGACAATAATGCGATAAAAGCCGTCGTACCTGTGGCTGATTTGTCGTACCTGTAGCTAATTTAAAAAATATAGTGCTTCCATTAACTTGGCAAGTCACGACAAACCCTGAAACATTTTTGCGCGCAAAGGCGACAGTGAGGACTTGACCAAGCGGTAACACGCACCTATTCTAGCGTACAAGTGTACGCTTAAATAAAGATAACGAGTTATGGATACCAAGGCTTCAACCTCTCCCCCTCAGAAACCACGTTTAATCTGGTTAAATATTAGCGTGTTTACCCTCACTTTTTTGATTGCGGTGATAGGAACGCCACTATGGGCATGGCACCATGGTTTTGATTGGATGCAGATCACTGCGCTGATCGTCGCATTCAGCTTTTGTGGCCTGTCGATCACCGCCGGCTATCACCGGTTGTGGGCCCATAAAACCTATCAGGCCCATCCAGCTCTGCGCTTTGTCTTCGCCATTGGTGGGGCATTTGCGCTGCAAAACAGTGCGCTTCATTGGTCGTCAGATCACCGCATTCACCACCGCCATGTCGATGACAACGATGTTGACCCCTATTCGGCCAAGCGCGGCTTTTGGTTCTCACACCTTGGCTGGATGCTGCGCGAATACCATCCCAACCGCTATGGCGATTACAGCAACTGTCGCGATCTGCAAAAAGATAAGATCGTGATGTGGCAACACAAGCACTACCTTGCGCTGACACTGGCCACCAACTTTGGCTTCCCTATCGCGTTTGGTTTGCTCCATGGCGATCTTTGGGGCGCTATCTTACTGGTCGGCTTTACTCGATTAGTGCTAAGCCACCACACCACCTTTTTCATTAACTCGTTGGCGCATGTGTGGGGCAGCCAGCCTTATACCGATAAAAACACCGCGCGGGATAATGGCGTGCTCGCCTTGATGACCTTTGGCGAGGGCTACCACAACTTTCACCATATCTTTGAGAACGACTACCGCAATGGCATTCGCTGGTGGCAATTTGATCCGACTAAATGGCTGATCAAAACCGCATCTTGGTTGGGCATGGCGGAAAAACTGCGCGTAACCCCCGAAGAGAAGATTGAAAAGGCGCGTGCGACCATGCAATTGCAGCGCGTTACACAACAGCTTAGTGACAAGCCACACGCATCGCATCGTCTGCAAATCCTGCAACAAGAGTATGATGCCTTGGTGACTAAAATGGCGGACTACTACACGCTGAAAAAACAGCTGTTAGCGCTCGAGCGTGACAAACTGCGCGAAAAAGTCGAAAACGCCGAGCTCGCGCAACAGTACAAAGATCTGAAAGTACGTTTTCAGCAACAAAAACGTAGCTGGCAGGTGCTCACCGCTAAATATGCCAGCTAAACGCGACCCGTTTCAGCAAACAACAAACCGGCCACTTGGGCCGGTTTTTTATCTGGCAAGGATCTGTTGGTGCCAGTTAGTTGGACGGGGTAAGAAAAGAAATCAGGATCGACTCCAGCTCATCCCAAGGTAAGGCGTCGGTATCGATCACTTCGATGCGCGACTCGGCCTGTTCAATCGACATAGGCGTCACGGTAACCACCTGATTAGCGACGTTAAACGCGTAAAAACCCTCGTCTGTATTGACCACTGCTTTAATCCGTTGAGCATTGATGTTGCTCAATAGCCCGTACAAGGCATCAAACGGAAAACAACAGTGCGCGGCAAACAACCAACCGCAGCTGACATAGCCCTGCCCTTGGTTTTCTTTGCGGGTATAGGTATCGTCCGGACCCAGAGCTAATGTAGTCATGGGCTCGGCATCGTTGTGATGGTGATGATAGTGCGCTTGACGAGCGTGACGCGGTAACGCAAGCCACGCGGTCTCGAGCGCCCCTTGTTCAACACCGGTTACCAAGCTTTTCTCGCCATCAAACGCGGCGACATAATCATAAAAGGTGGCGATTTGCGCCTCGCTACACTGGTCAAGCTTGTTTGCCACCACCACATCTGCGAGCGCGATTTGATCATGAAAGTTTTGATTTTCACGATAGCGCACATCATCAATACAACGCGGATCCACCAAAGTAATGGTCGCGCCCAGCAACAAGGTGGTATCGAAAGGCGGCTGAGTCAGCTTACCGATAATATCTTTGGGATGACCGAGTCCCGTCGGCTCAATCAAAATTCGATCCGGCTTCTCAGCAAGCAAGGTATTTAGCCCCACCGTCATGGGTAGGCCGGCCACACAACACATGCATCCTCCCGGCACTTCCTTTACCAGCGCACCTTGTTCAGAGAGGATTGCGCCATCGACACCCACTTCACCAAACTCGTTCACCAAGATAGCCCAACGCTCATGCTCGGGTTTATTCGCGAGTAAATGACGAATCGCCGTGGTTTTCCCCACGCCAAGAAACCCAGTGATAATGTTGGCTGCGAACTGACTCATTGCTTTATCCTGCTTGTTATCTGCATCAGCGTAGTGTAACGGATTGCGCCACACTCGTCGCCTTTTGGTAAAGCACATTGAACCAGCCATATGCAGCTCAGTGAGTAGCACAAAAAATGATGAAATATCATGCACTCACTGCAAGTGGTGATCATTACGCATAAAAGCTTGGTAAAATAAAAGGTTCGCTAACACACTTCTTTAGGAGGAAGTATGCTGAATCCATCAACGGCAAAGTCGGTGATTGACCATGCCCTGTTTTTAGGCGCGGATTTCGCCGAACTCTTTGTCGAACGCCATCACTCAGGCAACGTGGAGCTGTTGTCTGGTGAGGTGGATAAAGTCAGCTCAGGGATTGATTTTGGTATTGGTATCCGGTTGTTTTTCGGTCATAAAGTGCTTTATGGCTACACCAACAGCCGCGATGAAGAACAATTGAAAAAAGTCACCAGCTTGCTGTGTGCGCGTGATAAGCGCGATCAAATCGCCACCGCTGGTCCACTTAATTTGTCCCATTTAAATGACAAACATCCGGTGTCTGAGCCGTTATCGACCGATCAACATGTGGCCGATAAAGTCGCGTTCTTACGCCAAGTGGATACGCGCATTCGTGCCGAGAGCGATAAAATCGCCCAAATTATTGGCCGTGTCGGCCAACGTGAGCAACAGGTCGAAATTTTTAACTCTCATGGCCTCCATGTCACAGATACCCGCCACTACACGCGTATTGCCGCTACAGCGGTCGCCACGAACGGTGAGGAACAGTCAACGGGCTTTGATGCTCCCGGTGCGCTCACAGGCTGGGAATTCCACCAGGATATCGATCCGGTTGAGATGGGCGAGCGTGTGGCACGACAGGCGCTGGTTAAGCTTGGTGCCCAAGCCTGTCCATCAGGCGAAATGCCGGTGGTGATTGGCAACGGTTTTGGTGGGGTAATTTTCCACGAAGCCTGTGGCCACTTGTTAGAAACCACCTCGGTTGCTAAAAAGGCTTCCGTCTTCCATGACCAAATGGGCGAAATGATTGCCAGCCCTGTAGTGAGCGCGGTGGACGATGGCACCTTGGCGAATGCGTGGGGCTCAATCAATATCGATGATGAAGGCATGGAAACCCAGCATACCCAGTTGATCAAAGACGGTAAGCTCACCTCCTTTATGGTCGATCACATGGGCAGCCTGAAAACCGGTTATGCGCGCACCGGCTCTGGCCGACGTGAGTCTTATAAATTCGCACCGACCTCGCGGATGCGAAATACCTTTATTGAGCCCGGTAACGACAGCTTAGACGCCATGATTGGCTCCATGGAGCGTGGCATCTACGCCAAGAAGATGGGGGGCGGCTCAGTACAGCCCGGCACCGGCGAGTTTAACTTCGCGGTTCAAGAAGCTTACTTGGTCGAAGACGGCAAGATCACTGTGCCACTCAAGTCTGCCACCTTAATCAGTACGGGGCCTAAGGTGCTTAAAGAAATCAGCATGGTCGGCAAAGATCTTGCCCTTGCCGCCGGTATGTGTGGCTCGGTGAGCGGCTCAGTCCCCACCACCGTGGGCCAACCTGCATTGAAAGTCGATAATATCCTAGTAGGAGGCGGTAACGCATGAGTGAGCAAATCATTAAAGCAACCCTAAGCGATGCCGTCGATCAGGTCCTCAGCTTGGTGAAACAGCAAGGTGCTCAAGCAGACGTGATTGCCAACGCCAGCGAAAGCTTGTCACTCAAAGCCGACCAAGGCGATCTCTCCGAGCACAAAGTCACCGCTGGTCAAGTGATCGGCGTGCGGGTGATCAAAGGGGATCAAGTCGCCACCAGCTATTCAGAATCGCTAGATAGCGACAGTCTTGCCAGCATGGTGAACGCCGCACTCACCAACGCAAGCTTTACCAAGGCCGATCCGGATCAGCAAATTCGCGCTGAAGGGCAGCAAATTGATCAGCAAGATCCCAGCTTGCTGCAAGCAGATAACACGCCGATTGAAGACAAGATCGCGTTGGCGCTCGCCCTTGAGCAAGATGTGGTCAGCCAACCCCGCGCAACGGGTGCGCCCTATAATGGTTACAGTGAGCAAACCCAATATCAGTTGCTTGCTAATACTCTAGGCACACGCTGCTATCACAGTGAGCGTAGCTTTAGCTGCTACACCGCAGCACTGCTCAATCACGACGGTAAGCAAGCGATGCATCTCGGCGCGTCAGTGTCACGCCGCTTTGCTGACCTAGATCTCGCCCATGCGACCCAACTGGCCTACCAAACCGCTGACGCCTTGCTCGAGGGTGGTCCAGTGAAAACCGGTTCGTATCCGGTGATTTTTGAGCATGATTGTCTCAGCGAATTGCTGGGCGCCTTTGGCAGCTGCTTCTCCGGCGATGCCGCCAAGCGCGGGACTAATCCGTGGCGTGAAAAAGTTGGCAAGCCCGTTGCTGATACGGCGCTCACCATCACCGATGTGGCAAGACTTGATGGCGGGATGCGTATTAAAGCGTTTGACAGTGAAGGCTTTGCCACCACCGACACGCCTTTGATTGAAAACGGCGTCTTAGTCGGCTTTTTACACAACAGCGCCACAGCACAGCATTTTGGTGTTCCCCATACGGCGAACGCGGGCCGCAGTCCTAAGGGCGGTTTGGATGTTACCTCTCGTCATGATGTGATTGCCGCAGGTAAACACAGTGATGCAGACGTGCATGCGGGTGAATATCTTGAGTTGGTGTCACTGCAAGGTGTGCATTCAGGCGCGAATGCCATCAGTGGCGACTTCTCTTTCGGTGCAAGTGGGTTTGTTTGCCGAGATGGCAAACGCGTTCGTCCTGTTCGCGGCATCACAGTCGCCGGCAATTTCTATACCATGCTCAATGAGATAGATGCCATCGGCAATACCTTATTACCCAACTATGATGGCGCCTTCTTTGCGCCACGGATCCGTTTCGCCCGCTTATCCATCGCGGGTGAATAACGGCGCATCCTCTAAAGGCATCGGTTTAGGCTGATGCCTTTTTATTCTCGGTTTGTGCTTCCACACTGTGTACCGCAGGATTCATCTTTGCCGCCAAATCGGTGAATGCCTGCATGGCGACGTCACTGGTCAGAATACGCCCGTGCCCCAACCCTTCGGTGGCTAGCACAGTCACATGCGGGTAGCTGGTTGCTCGCTCGGTGACGGCGAAGGAGGCAAACCGGTCGTTTTTGTCGTGAGCAATCACCACCGGATGACGGCGACGCGACAATTTTTCGAGCGGCTCAATAGTCTCGATCGGATACCCGTGCTGATCGCCTACTTCTTGGACAATTTCATCAAATAACTTCAGTGAATACCCCGATTTACGGACCGTGGCGTATAAATTCTCGCGATAATTCAACACGGGAGCGACCAAAAAGAGCGGTAAATCATCCACCTGGGGGTGTTCGCTTTCCAACACTGCGGCAGCGCCCATACTGTGCGCAATCACCCCAGAGACATTATCGACTTGATCTAATACATCATTGATTGCCTGTACAAAACCGGGAATATGGCTCTCATTCCCCTCACTCTGTCCATGTGCGGGATGATCGAATGCCACCGCACGAAAGCCCAATGAGGCAATGTGCGCCATCAGAGGGAAAAACTGGCTGGCGGATCCAGACCAGCCATGCGTCAGCAGCCAAGTTGGCCCCGCCCCCAAACTATACATTTGCAAGACCCCTGCTTGGCTTTGCACTTGAGAGCGCACTAAACCTTCAGGCTCTGCGTTCACCATTGGACTGCGCGTTGGTGTGAGAAACAGCTTACGCGCCACTTTTCTAGCATGTCGAGGTGCCAAGCGGTGATGACAACGGCTCACCGCCCCCACGAGCGTGCGTTTGGCGCTAAAGCGACCCGGCGTTGAAAAATACACTTTTTTACTCATGGTCATTGAATCCTTAAAATCGAACGAATGTTCGTTTTTACACTGAAAAGTGTCGTTGTTTTCAATACCGACACCCTCTTCATCTTATTGGGAAAATTAGCGGCGACTTTGCGCGAGCAACTGCTCGACACCATGCCAAAAGCGTGTTCCTTCCGGCGATTCAAGTGACAAACGCAGAAATAACTGGCTACTCAAATAGTGCCCATATAACTGATAAACAGCTTGCCACGTATCGAGATCGGCACGAAACTCTCCGGCTTGTTTGCCCTTTTCAAATTGCGCGGCCAGGTAATCGAGCCACTGGCGAGTAACACGCTGCAACGCCTGATGGATGGGATCATTGCTCGCGCGCTGCTCATGCCACGCATCTAAAAACAAGCACTGACCCTGAAAGTGCTGATGCCAACCCATCCAATTACGCAGTAAGTGTTGCAATTTAGCTTCAATACTCGCGTGGTCCGCTTCACGGCTCGGAGTGATTACCCGCTCGACAAAGCAATCGCCCGCAAAATGGACCACGGCGATCTGCAAGTTTTCTCGCGAATTAAAATGCGCAAAGAGACCACTTTTTGACATTTGCACGTCGCGCGCCAAACTACCTATCGTTAAACTCTCCAACCCATATACACTGGCAGCTTCAAACGCGGCTTCGAGAATACGCAATCTCGTTTGCTCGCGCTTAGACAGCGAGTATGTTGAGTCTGCGGAAACGGCCATGACACTCTCCCTCAAAGCAGCCGAGTTGATACGCCACTATCTATTGCTAACAGTGGCGCAGTCGGTTCACCTTAACCCAACGATACCTTCATTTATAGTACGAACGTTCGTTTTTATCCAATTGAGATTCGCTCCGACCGTGTCATCGTCTCCAACATTGGTAGACCTTTCATGCTATTGCACACTGACTCAGCAAATATCGCTGAAATTTTGCGCCATATTCTTTTTGGTTTTAATAAGTGCTTTTTTTATCTAGCAAGAATGTGACATAGGTCTTCATTGCATGCACCTTCCGGCATATGATGCCAAGCAATCGCTAATCCTCGAATACATTGAACGGGGTTAGAGCTTCACGTCATTATAATTCTCTAGATTGGAACGCCGACTATGACAGTTATCCTTTTAAATCTGATCGCTTTTGCGCTGTTGCTGGCGGTGCTTGTCAAATTGCACAAGCAACAAAAATCCTTATCCACACGTGTGTTTACAGGCCTAGGCTTGGGGGTTGCTTTCGGTGCGGCGCTGCAAGCGTTATACGGTGCTGACGGCGCGATCACGCGCGAAACCATCAACTATATCAATATCGTCGGCTCAGGCTACGTCAGCCTGCTCAAGATGATCATCATGCCGTTAATTACGGTGTCGATTATTGGCGCGATTTTGAAAGTGAAAGACTCAGGCTCACTGGGCAAAATTTCCAGCTTGAATATCGGTATTTTGCTGGCCACCACCGCCGCGTCTGCGCTCATTGGTGTACTCGTCAGCAACCTGTTTGGGTTGTCTGCGCAAGATATCGTACAAGGTGCGCGAGAGATGGCGCGTGGTGCCGCCTTGGAGCAGCGCTTGGGCTCGGTCGAAGACTTATCACTAGCTGATATGATTATCTCTTTCTTCCCACAAAACCCATTTGCAGATTTAGCCGGTAGCCGTCCAACCTCGACTATCGCTGTGGTGATTTTCTCTGCGCTCGTGGGTATCGCTGGTGTCACATTGTCGCGCACTCAACCTGAGCTTGGCGAGCGTTTTGAGCGCTTTATGGATGTGGCTCAAGAATTAGTGCGTACGTTGGTTCGAATGATCATCGGCCTCACTCCCTACGGTATTTTAGCTTTGATGAGCAAAGTGGTAGCTGGCTCAAACGTAAGTGAAATTCTTGAACTTGCCAACTTTGTTGCCGCCTCTTATGTAGGCTTAGGTGCCATCCTAGTCATGCACTTGGTATTGATTGGCCTTGTCGGTATGAGCCCAATTCAATATCTCAAAAAAGTGCTCCCTGTGCTGACGTTTGCCTTTACGTCTCGCTCAAGCGCGGCCACGATTCCGCTCAATATCGATTCGCAAATGAAGAACTTGGGTAACGATCCGGCCAGCGCCAATTTCTCAGCGTCATTCGGTGCCACCATGGGTCAAAATGGCTGTGCCGGCTTGTATCCAGCTATGCTGGCGGTCATGATTGCGCCTACTATTGGCATTAATCCACTCGATCCGGGCTTTATCGCCACCTTGGTTGCGATTGTCACTGTCAGTTCATTCGGTATTGCCGGTGTGGGCGGCGGCGCGACCTTTGCGGCACTGATTGTACTCTCGGCACTGGATATGCCTGTCGCGCTAGCGGGTCTGTTGATTTCTATCGAACCATTAATCGATATGGGTCGAACCGCTGTGAACGTGAGCGGCTCAATGACGGCCGGTACCCTCACCTCTCGATTGACCGGTGGCCAAGATAAGACCATCTTCGATCACCATGAAGTGGTGAAGCAAGACACGGCAAATGCCTAATTATTGAAAACAATAAACGTTACCCATGCCACGCCCATGCGTGGCATTTTTGTGTTCGTACTGAGCCTACATAAAGCAACGTCATGCGATGACCTAATCCCTTACAACTTGTAAGAAATTATTTCAGCGATTACACTCTGCAGCACTGTAACTGCAGGGATCCCCTGCCAACCGTGAGATAATCAATGAGTATTGAACAAACGCTTCAGGCGCGCAGTGGCGGCCAATGTGAACTCTGCACCAGCCCAGACAACTTATCTGTGTATGAAGTCCCTTACTCGTCCGACACCACAGCGAACAGTTGCGTATTGGTTTGCAGCACGTGTCACGACCAACTTCAACACCCAGACAATATGGATGTGAACCACTGGCGCTGCCTGAACGATAGTATGTGGAGCCAAGAGCCTGCGGTACAGGTAGTTGCCTACCGCCAGCTCTCTCGCCTTTCTAGCGAAAGTTGGGCGCAAGATAATCTTGATATGATGTATATGGAAGACGATGTCCGTAAGTGGGCAGAAACCGGTCAAGATATCGAAGAAGTCAAAGTATTGGACGCTAACGGCGTGGCACTGCAAAAAGGCGACGACGTGACCGTGATTAAAGATTTGCCCGTTAAAGGCTCAAGCCAAGTGATCAAACAAGGCACGGTGATACGCGGCATTAACTTGACCGATGATCCTACTCATGTGCAAGGAAAAGTAAACGGCCAAACCCTGTTTGTGATTGCAGAGTTCTGCCGCCGTAAATGAGCCTCAAATCAATTGATGGGTCATCTTAGCCCACAAGCGGCGTCCTGGCGGCGCCGCGTTAATCACGCTTCCGCACAGTTTACACTGTAAAACGTTACGCCTTCCTCACCATCAAACCAAATAGATTGAACATTGGCAGCCCTTCGCCTATTTTCAAACCATGGCATTCGCCACCTGCCTCTTTTGACTGACAGCCGCAGCATTAGGCGTAGAAACCGCCTCTCAATTACGCAAATGACGCATGTTGCCCATGTGACATGTCGATGAAATTCAAGGTTTCTATTTCTTCAACCCCATGAGTGCGGAGAAAGCGTTGGATAGGTTTGTTCGCCAATAAGTAATAGAAAAAGAGGGGAATGGACGAGAAAGCATTCCCGAACAGATAAGGCCCGATAACTCCCTCTTTTTTAGAGGGAGCCTACATTGGAGACATTCTTTAAAAGGCTGCCGTATCAATTTCCCCCGCCTTTATGCAAACGTGAAGCAATTTATATTCGCTATCCCTATTTCCAATCGCGCTCTAGCTTCCCGTCTTTGAAACGGTACATCGAAAAACCGAATTGTAGCTCATTGCCATTACCATCTTTAACAATACCGGTATCTTTGCCTAGACTATGACCCATTAAGTCAACCATTAGTAATGCATTATCAATAAACCACCATAAACCAAAGCCACCCAACGTGCAGGCTTTCAGTAACCCAGAACCAGGTTTACCTAGATAGAACCTATCTGCGCCGACAAACCCTAAAAACATGCCTAGAATTAGTGCAATTATTCTATTTTTGGGTTTAAAACTCTTCAAGTCTTTCTCTGGTGCAGGTGCTGTATCTGTCATGTCCCTTCCTTATTTACACAGTAAAAATTCGACTGAGTGTGAATACCAGAAAAGTTAAGTCAGCCTCAACTTTTTGTTCGCTTTTTTAGACATCGACCCCATAACTCTCGTGTCGCAAGTTCCCAGGAGTCATTTAGCGATGTTAACCGGAGCGATATAACCTACGCCCCCTCTCTACGCCCCTCAAACAAGTTGGCAAAATGTGAACTAATGCTTTTTGGTGTCTGCTTAACTTATAAGAATTGAGAACTTGCCCCTAGTTACTCGTCATTGCTCATAAAAAAATATGCGACAGATCATGCGGGGAATAAAAGAGTCTAACGAGTTTTATTTCCTCCCTAAGACCACTTAGTTAAGGAGGATGTGCCCTTTTCTTAATTAAGTAACACTAGTGTCACTTATCGTCTCTGTCGGCGCGCTACCGGTTGTGCCATCACTCTTCGCACGACGCCATTGTCTCGCCACTCGACGAATCAGAGTATTTCTTTGTGCGGTTTTCTTTGTGCGGATAGTGATTATGAAAAAGTTGCGTACCCTTTCTATAAGTCAACGGATAAGCTTAGCTGCCTCGTCCATCGTCCTGATCGGTCTTGGAGCAGTGAGTGCCGTTTCCTTGTCAACGCTGAATAGCAGTCAGTCAGCAATGTCATCCCAGGTCACTGAAAACGTAAAGCGTGATCAGGTGATTAAGATGCAAAATCGCGCGACAGCGATTAGCGAAGAGATCCATGCGTATATTGCCTCTCCCCTCGATACGGTACGGACTATCGCTCAGATTTATACCTCCGAAGCGGAAAAGAATAAGTCAGCACGGATCCTCGACCGAGATGATATACCTCGGATCATGTATTCGATTTTGAAACGCCAACCTGAATGGCACAATATCTACACCGAGTGGCAAAAAAACGTGTTAGGCGCCGATGCTTTTTACTACGGCGACCCAACAAGCGCTGCAGATGGGCGCTATGTGCCGTCTGTGTCGGTGGATGAGAGCGGGGAAATGCGCCTTACCGCTGCGCAAAATTTCTCTGAAACCAACCCTTGGTATCAATGCCCGGTGAGCACACAAAAAGATTGTATCACCGACCCGAGAACCGCTGAGATTAATGGCAAAACCCAAACGGTGTTTGATGTGACAACCCCCGTTTTCCGTTTCGATAAAACCGTTGCCATGGTGGGGAGTACACTGACTACAGCACAAATCCAGTCCATTCTGGCTAAACGTGCTGATAGTAACGGTAAGCTGTTTGTTGTCAGTCAAAATGGACGAATCGTTGCCAGCACCGATCAACAAGTCCAGCATGGTACCGCGGTCTCCAAACTATCCTCTCCCGCTTATCACTCTCTTGCCAAGCTTCAAAAGCAAAGCCATAAAAGCCAATTCAAACAAACCGATTCGCACTTTTATGTGTCGCAACCGATCGAATTTGGCAATATGTCTCAGACGTGGTCAGTGATGATTGTGACTCCCAAGCAGGCCGCGATGGCCCCCGTCACACAGCTGAATCAAATGATGACAGACGCCGAAAGCGATATTCAAAACACCATATATTGGGTGAGTGGCCTCGTGCTTCTGCTGGCCTTTGTGATCATTCAAATCGTTATCAAACGTCAATTAGCACCGCTGAGTAGCGTCGAGCAATCGATTCAAGCGATAGCCCAAGGTGGTGGCGATTTAACGCAGCGTTTGTCGGTTAATGGTAAGACAGAGATTGATCGTATTAAACACTCAGTCAATCACATGTTGGAAGCGCTGCAATCGATGGTGGGACAAATTCAACAAGCAGGTGGACGTTTGTCCGACACATCAACGACCGCCAATAACGCCATCACCGATGCCCACCAAGCCCTGTCTGATAATACCGAGACATTACACCAAGCCGCGACGGCAATGGAGCAACTGACCGCGACCTCAAAAGATGTGGCAACCAACTCTGAAGCCTCAAAAGAGAAAAATACCGCAGTGGTTTCATCGCTGAATCAATGCATGGAGAATGTGGCTAACAATGTGGCACGTAACCAAACCGCCAACACAGATCTGCAAAAAGCCAACAGTTTTGTCAGCGAAGTCAAAGCCAGTGGTAGCGATATTGCCGCCTTACTCGACGACATTCGCGGCATTTCAGATCAAACCAACTTGCTAGCGCTCAATGCCGCGATTGAGTCGGCACGCGCCGGTGAAGCTGGCCGAGGGTTTGCGGTCGTCGCTGACGAGGTGCGCGCCTTGGCCCAGCACTCACAAAAATCTGTCGACCAAATCGTATCGACGCTTGAAACCTTCAACCAACTCCTTACCGATATTGAAGCCGTCATCCAACAAGGTGAACGTGGTGCGGCGGAGGGTTATCAAGCAAGTGTTTCCGTGCAGGAGACCTTAACCGAGATTGTTGATTTGGTGCAGCAGCTAGGCGATATTAATTACCAAACCGCAGGAGCGGCGGAAGAGCAAAGTGCAGTCTCTCAGCAGGTGGCTGAAAACATCCAAGCACTGTCACAACGCATAGAACAAACCTTGTCACTCAGTGAGCAAGCGCAAGGCGCAAACCAAACCCTCAACCACGAGGCCAAAACGATTCGCCAACTGGTCGATACGTTTACGGTCTAGTTTCCAGCCTTACCTCTCATACTAAAAAGGGCAATCAACGTTGCCCTTTTGAGGTTATGTCTTGTTGAAGACGTGATGTAAAACGTAGCTTAAATGGTGAGATTACTTCTTGTCTAATTGTGCTTTCATCGCGTCACGAAAGACTTGGTCAGCGTCAGTAATACCCAATTGCTCCGCATCACGCAGCAAGCCCATTGCTTTGTCGACATCGTTGTCTGCAATGGCGGCCCGAATAGCCTGGTGATAAAAACTAACGCTTTCTTGTTGCGGGCGTTCAGTGGCGGAGAGCGCTGGCAGGACGATAGGCTGAGCATTGTTATGTGCGCCCAAAGCGGTTGCTTCGATGGAAAACGTGCCAGTCAACGCGCGCGGCACTTGAATATCACCTACCTCCGGAAAGTAATTCCCTCTCCCCTCTGCGTCCAATTTCGCTGGGTGGCTAACCGCCACCGTTTCATTAAGTTTATCTTTATCGGTAAAAATAACTAAATAGAGCGAACTGTCGCCAATTTGTGGATGGACTTTAATATTACCTTGCAAACGGTTTCCATCGGCTAGACGGGGCTTTAGATAGACTAACCCATCATCATCAAGCTCAGCACGAATATCGCCAGACTGGTTAATGACTTTAGCACTTGGGACAAAAACACTGTCGTTGACTTCTGCCTCAATATTGATAGCTAATCCATTTTTTACCATTGGTAAGTCGAAAATGACGCCAGGGCTATCAATGCTATAGATATCGAGGACTTGTGTTTGCGCGGTGACCGCTATTTTTATCTCTTTGTCCATTGTTATCGGCAGTTGTTTCGCTTTTTCAAGCTGCGTCACTGCCTTTCCTGTCGGTGCAACCTTATATTGGTTATCAACGAACGTCGAGCACCCACTAAGTAATAATAGCCCAGAAATAAATAACACTTTCTTATTCATATAAAACACCTAAAAAAATAGCCGACAATTGTCGGCTATGAAAAAAGACAGTTTAAAAAAAGACTTACCACCAAGCTTCCAATTGCACACCCGTTACGAACTCTGAGTCACCTTTGTCACCAAACGTATCTCCTTCTTCATCCGTAATATACGTACCGTAGAAGCGAATCTCAGGACGCGACCAGAAGCTGTCACCCATTGCCCATGCTTGAGCTAAAGTAAACTTGTGGCCTCCTTGGTCTGTTCCTTGATTTTCTCCATCAAAGAAGCCTACCTCACCGATAGTGCGCATCGTGTCGTTCCACTTATAAACAGGACGCACAACAGCAGTGAACATATCAGAGTCGCCCTCACCATCTGTCAAGTCCGAGCCATTATGATAAGAGAGCTGATGTCCGAGTTCCATCGATGACCCAACATTCATCACACCCCAGTTGATAATACGGTAGCCTTTCGCATCGTTTTTATCATCGGAGCCGCGGCTGTACCATGCACCAGAACCAAAGCCAGCAATCTGATCACCGTATCCTGCAGAACCATATTGCAAGATTGTTTGGTTGAAACCATTGTCCATATTTTGATGCACAATACCGGTAAGCATAATACCATCATCAGCCGCTTCGGTTTGGTCATCTTTTTCTGTCGCAAAGTTATAGGCCGTAGCGAGCTCTAAGCTAGCATCTTTCCACAAGCCGATATTGGCTAAGCGCGCATCAAAAATATAGCCTGAGGACTGATCATTTTCTCCATCTTGAACAAACGCTAAAGAAAGCTTTTGATCGCCCAGTGAAATATTTTCAATACCGCCACCAGTACCTGATGTATTCAAGAAATAGAAGTCAGTAATGTGGATATCTTTACGTTGATAATAGCGCTTACCCGCCCAAATAACGGCTTCAGGATCGGATGCAATCACACCTTTGGCTTGGACATTAAATTGCGCGACATTGATTTCGCTATCTTCCCAACCATTTTGGCCTTTATCGCTAGAGGCAATCATAGATTCCAGTTTCCATGATTGCTCACCCGTTTGAAGTTCTTCTGAAAAACCGAACTCGTAATAGTTGTCGTCTTCATTACCCAAACGACCAACTTTATTCTTTTCAAAAGCACTATCACCCGCACCATCACCACCGATCGCAGCACCCGCACGAGCATAACCATTAAAATCAACAGCGAACGCTGAGGTGGCAGTGACAGCAGCTGCGACAGCCGCCGCAATTAAACTTACTTTTCTCATACCTTACTCCATAATGCGCCTTTTTTACGTGTCCCTTCACACCGGCAGTGGGTAGTGGAAAAAGACAGTGTGTCCAAGGCTTAGCTTTCTTCGTTATCCTGGAAATATCCTATCCCTGAGCGGTCATTTTCGCGTCATCCGATCGAGAGGGCGAAGGGGGAGGAGGAGTAAGGAGGAGCTAAGGCGGATTATCCTAACTTGTCGACATCGATCACTGAACCAAGGCGTAATTGGTAATTGGGTTTCTTTTTTACCCCCTACAAAACGTCGAACAGATCACTATTAATAATTTTATTCATAGCAATATGAAACTTTATTACATGAGGGGCAATGAGCATAAATGTGACGTCAGATTGAATTATTTATAGGTAACCGCTCTAATAGCGACTCGTCTCATTTAACGGTGTTAGTTATGTCGGTTTGTTTCCCATCTCCTTATGTATTAGGGGCGCAATTACACCCATCAGGCTGTCGGTTTACACTGTATGCGCCAGACCAGGACTGCGTACATTTACTATTGTGGCATCAAGCGCACCAACCTCAGCGGATCGCTATGCACGAATATAAGCGCGGCTACTGGACACAAGATGTTGCTGATGTCGTTGCAGGGCAAGAATACAGCTTTGAGGTCTCACATGATGGTCAAATCTGGTGTGTGGCTGACCCTTATGCTCAGGCCATTACCGGTCCTTTAACCTATCAGCCTCCCTATACATTATCGCAAAGCACACAGGTTGCGCGCTGCCAAGTCGTCGATCACGACTTATTTGATTGGCAAGGCGTGTCATCGCCCCAACGCTCAATGTGCGACACCGTTATTTTCGAAACCCATGTTAAAGGGCTAACTCAACAGCACCCAGATGTCTCGCCAACACAGCAAGGACGTTATTTAGGCTTGGTGTCACCAGCGATGTTGGCGTTCTATCAACAACATCAGATTAATTGCCTGCAACTGCTGCCGATTACCTGTTGCTTACCGGAGCCGCATTTACTCAGCCAGCAAAAAACCAACTACTGGGGCTACAACCCATACGTTTGGATGGCACCGGATCCGCGCTACGCGGAGAAAAATGCGGTTGACGAGCTGAAAACGGCGATACGCGAACTACACCGCCGCGACATCGAAGTCATTTTAGACGTGGTGTTTAATCACACGGCGGAAGGCGGAGAAGGTGGGCCAATTCTTCATTATAAAGCGCTTGATCATGCCATGTACTTACATGATGGCCAACGGCTGCGCAACCATACCGGCTGTGGCAATACCATTGATATACGCCATTCTGCTGCAATGAAGCAGGTGCTCGACACCTTACGTATGTGGGTCACCGACTATCACGTGGATGGGTTTCGGTTCGATCTCGCCGCCACCTTAGGGCGAGACGGCGATATCTTTGATCCCTACAATGCCTTTTTCCATGCCATCGCCCAAGATCCGATCCTTTCTAAGGTCAAATTGATTGCGGAACCATGGGATATAGGTCCCGATGGTTATCAGCTAGGACAATTTCCGGTTAACTGGGCCGAATGTAACGATAAAATCCGCGACATCACGCGCAGTTTATGGCGAGGAGAGCCAGGTATGCTACAGGATTTCGCCACGCGGTTGATGGGGTCACGCGACTTTTTCAGCGCAGCGTATTGGCCGGATCACCTGCCCATCAACTACATCACCTACCATGATGGCTTTACCCTGCAGGATGTGGTCAGTTATGCCAAGCGGCATAATCACGCCAATGGCGAGAACAACCGAGATGGCCATGGCGATAATCGCTCCGCCAACTATGGTGTTGAAGGATCCACAAACAATACTGATATTATTGAGATAAGAACTCGGCAAAAACGGAATATGATGGCGAGCACCCTCTTCTCGCTGGGGGCGCCGCACATTCTAATGGCCGATGTTTTAGGGCACTCGCAACAGGGAAACAACAATGCCTATTGCCAAGACAACCCCATCAGTTGGTTAAACTGGCAAACGCAGGATCATGTTTGGTCAAACTGGCTTGCCACCATGATTGCACGTCGCAATGCTATCGTACCGCGCTTTATCGATGCGTTGAGTGGCACACAGCGCCATTGCAATCAGATTGTGTGGCGACATCCGAATGGCGATTCTATTCACGATCATCAATGGCCAAGCCTGCAAGCACTTAGCTGTCAGATCACGCCAGGCGCACACCATTCTGACGCGGGTCAATCGCTGCTCATTGCCATTAACAGCGGCGACACCGCGCACAACCTACGGCTTCCACCAAATCATCAGTGGCGTATTGTCTGTGACAGCGCAACCAATGAAACGACTATCACCACACCCGAACCGTCCCTGATATTGGCAGGCAAGCACTTTGTAGTCTGTATTGACGGTGACTGGCTGTAGCCCAATATTACCCACATCAAAAAGGCAGCTAATGTTAGCTGCCTTTACTTTCGTGCTCTTGCTTCGCCTGAGGGCGTAACGCCTTAGCCTTTCACACCACCAGCCGTCAAACCACCCACTAACCAACGTTGGGCGAGTAAGAAAACACCTGTGATCGGTACCGCTGAAAGCACGGCTGCCGCCGCGAAGTCGCCCCACAGATAGTTCTGCGGATACAAGTACTGCTGCATGCCGACCGCCAAGGTATACGAATCAACATCCGACAACAGAATCGAAGCAACTGGCACCTCACCTACCGCCATGATAAACGACAGAATAAAGACCACAGCCAAGATAGGCACGGAGAGCGGAAGCAGCACCAGCCTAAACGCCTGCCATGGAGTGGCGCCATCCAGTGCTGCGGCTTCTTCCAATGAACCATCAATGCTCTCGAAGTAACCTTTAATGGTCCAAACGTGTAATGCAATCCCGCCCAAGTAGGCAAAGATCAAGCCACCGTGCGTGTTGAGCCCCAAAAACGGAATGTACTGCCCTAACTTATCAAACAAGGCGTAGATAGCCACCAATGCCAACACCGCTGGGAACATCTGGAAGATCATCATCGCGTTCAAGATGGTTTGCTTGCCTTTAAATCGCATACGCGCAAAGGCGTACGCCGAGGTGGTTGAGAGCACCACGATAAACAGCGAGGTGATCCCGGCCACTTTTACCGAATTCCACAGCCATAATAGAACGGGAAACGGCGGTGGCGTGACCGAGCCATCCGGATTAGTCACCGGGAAGCCCAATGCTAATTTCCAATGTTCAAGTGATGGATTTTTCGGGATCAAACTCCCGGTAGCGAAATTCCCTTCACGGAATGAAATCGCAATAATCATTAACAGCGGGAATAGGATCAGCGCCAAAAATAAGCACAAGCCAATATGGGTTGCCCAGACGCGATATTTTAAGGATTTACCTTGTACCATTGCCATATTTACGTCCCTCAGTGCTCGTTTTTCTGCGTCATGCGGAGGTTGATTAACGCCAGTGCGCCGACAATCAAGAAAATCAGTGTGGCGATGGCACTTGCCAAGCCAAAGTCTTGACCACCACTGCCTTCAAAGGCGATGCGATAGGTGTAGCTGACCAGCAAGTCGGTATAACCGGCCGGCTCCGTGGTGCCAATGCGGTTTGGCCCACCTTCTGTTAACAGCATAATCATCACAAAGTTATTGAAGTTAAAGGCAAAAGCAGCAATCAGCAACGGTGTTAATGGTTTAATCATCATCGGCAGCGTAATACGGGTGAAGTTCTGAATGAAATTCGCGCCGTCAATCGCTGAAGCTTCGTAGAGATCATCGGGGATCGCTTTAAGCAAGCCCATACAGAGGATCATCATATAAGGGAAACCAAGCCAGGTGTTGACAGTTAGCACCATGCTCCGCGCCAAGAACGGGTCAGAGAACCAATTCGGACTGATGCCAAACAGGGCTTCCAATACCATGTTGATTTCACCAAAGCTTTGGTTAAACAAACCGCGGAAAATCAGAATCGAAATAAAGGCTGGCACCGCATAAGGCAGGATCAATAATAAACGGTAGATCGATTTGCCTTTCAGCTCTTCCCACTGCACCAAGCTCGCCAATATCAAACCGATAAAGAGGGTAAACACCACGGTGAGTACAGAAAAAACAATCGTCCAAATAAAGATGCCAATAAAGGGCTCTTTAATCCCCTCATCTGTCCAGACACGCTCAAAGTTATCGGTGCCAATTTGCACCACATAACCGGGCGACACCGTGTCGTCAACAAACTCACCCGAAGCATTAACCGGTTGGTAATACCCTACCTCATCATTGGGTTTGAGTGTCTCACCCGTCTTATTATTGATCAGCGTGCGACCATCCTCTTGCAAACTATACAAAGGCTGAATGGCGGCGAACTTACGTAACCCACTCATACGAATGGTTTGATCATCTGACAATTGCAAATCTAGATTACCGAGCGCCTCTCGATTTTGAATCACATCGCGAAGTGACGCTTTTTGTCCCTCAACACTGTCAATTGGGCTAAGTGACAAGTTTTCATCGGCCAGTGTTGCAAATTCAAATGGCTTGGTGGCAAAACGTGTGTTGTCGCCTTCCACCACAATACGAACGCCTTGATCCGTTTGATATAACGAGAAAGGATAACTGTCGCCACTTTGAAAGGTTCGCTCGAGTAATACGGACTGGGCACGCTCGAAAGAGAGTTGATTTTTGGCGCTATAGTTGGTGAATGACAGCCCAACGGTATAAACCAACGGAAAAATAATGAAGAGGATCATCCCCGCGATACCTGGATAGATATAGCGATGGGCGTATGTTTTTTTACTGCCAAAAATGTACAGCGCTAGTGCGGTTAATACCACAGTTAACAGGGCAAAGGCAGTTTCACCACGCGAATACATCAAGACGGTGGCATAGCCATTGATGATGGCCACAGTAGCCAGTAACGCCCATTTTATGAACGCTTTTGTGCTGCTGGGCAAAGAAGAGCCTGACGTTGTCATAGCTTGGGAACCTTGGACTGACTGCATAAGGAACGCTACTCACATAGTTTTAAAAAATGCAGGGAGGCAAGCCCCCCTGCAGATAGAGCTTATTTGACCATTTGCGTTTCCGCATCGTCGAGCGCTTCCTCGACGCTTTGACGGCCATCGACCACATTGATGATGGCGTTTTTGGCAGCCGCCCAGAACCCATTCATTTGTGGAATATTCGGCATCACCTCGCCATGTTTGGCGTTTTCCATGGTCGCAGCAATACGACTATCTTGAGCCAGCTCTGCTTGATACGCATTCAGCGCCACCGCACCTAGGGGCTTATCCGCATTGACCGTTGAAAGGCCTTCTTTCGTCAGCAGGTAGTTTTCAAGGAACTCAACCGCTAGTGCTTTATTTGGCGATGCGGTGCTAATACCGGCACTAAGCACACCAACAAAAGGCTTGGACGCTTCACCTTGGAAGGTAGGTAAGGTGGTGACACCATAATTGATACCTGACTTTTCGATGTTGCCCCACGACCATGGGCCGTTAATGGTCATCGCTGTGTCACCTTGGTTAAAAGAAGACTCAGAAACCGAGTAGTCCATATCTGATGAAATCACGCCATCTTTGACCATCTGCTTCATGAAATGTAGCGCGTCATGCACACCTTGGTTATTGATACCCGCGTCTTTAACATCATAGCCGTTTGCCGTTTGCTTAAACGCGTAGCCGCCATCAGCCGCCATTAATGGCCATGTAAAGTAGGGTTCTTTTAAGTTCCACATGATGGCTGACTTACCTTGCTCTTTGAGCTTGGCATCCATCTCAACTACGTCTTGCCACGTTTCTGGCGGGTTTGGCACCAAATCTTTGTTGTAGATAAGGGAAAGCGATTCTACTGCCACTGGGTAGCCAACGTATTTGCCTTTGTATTTCACCGCATCCCAAGCAAAGTCGACCATGCCTTCTTTAAGACGTTCTGAAGGGCGAATTTCTGCCAACAGGCCTGACTCTGCGTAGCCGCCAAAACGGTCATGCGCCCAAAAAACAATATCTGGACCATCGCCCGTTGACGCCGTTTGCGGGAACTTGTCCTGCAAACCATCAGGGTGAACAACGGTCACAGGAATCCCCGTGTCTTGCTCAAAGCGGTCACCCACTTCTGCTAGGCCGTTATAGCCTTTATCACCGTTAATCCAAATCGTCAGTTGGCCTTCTTCGATATTGGCGTGTGCGCCAAATGAACCCAGTGCAATGAGGGTACCGAGAGCAACAGCGCTAAGTGATTTTTTCATCTTTCTATCCTTCTTCTACTGAGGTGTAGCACGATTCCATGGAGGATGAGCTGTATTTCACGGTCTATCATGGGTAATTCCCGCGCATTCCTCATCATCCTGGCTTCTACGCCCTACGCCTGTGCGAGCGAATTCGTGATCCATATCGCTCGTCGCTAATGATGCGGCTCACAAAAATAAACGGTACGTGATCAACTTCAACTAATTTGCTAATCATTTTGTGATGTACGCCCTCAAACTAAATTAGGGAGGAGATCATCCTCCTCCCCGCCTACTCCCCCTGCAATAATTTCCCCCGGGAGGATGTACCGCTTGCGCAGATACGCGACACTGCTGTCATCAAAAAAGCATCGGGTGGAACCTATCCAATGTGCTTAATCAATGACCAAACAGCGTTCAACAAAAAAGATAACGCTCAAAAATGGCCGATATTGAATAACACAACCACCTATAATGCGTATTGAGCCGAATTAATGAAAAGCGATTGAGGGCGAGCGACATGGCAAGTGTCACGTTTAAAAACGTTTGTAAAGCGTATGACAACGATGTAATGATTTCAAAAAACGTTGACCTAGAGATTAAAGACGGCGAATTTGTTGTTTTTGTCGGTCCATCTGGTTGCGGTAAATCCACTTTATTACGCTGCGTTGCCGGATTAGAAGATATTACATCGGGCGATCTTTATATTGATGAGCAACGCGTCAATGAAATAGAGCCTTCTAAACGCGGCGTGGGAATGGTGTTTCAATCTTACGCGTTGTATCCCCACCTAAATCTTTATGACAACATGTCTTTTGGGCTAAAACTGGCCAAAACGAACAAAGCGGAAGTCGATAAGCGCGTCCATCAAGCGGCGGAGATCTTACAACTCGGCCACTTACTCGACAGACAACCCAAGTCTTTGTCCGGGGGACAACGTCAGCGTGTCGCGATTGGCCGCACCTTGGTGTCTCAACCTCGTGTCTTCCTCCTCGATGAGCCACTTTCCAACCTCGATGCAGGGTTACGCGTGCAGATGCGCGCACAAATTACCAAATTACAACGTCAGCTTGGCTGTACCATGATTTATGTGACCCACGATCAGATCGAAGCCATGACCATGGCAGATAAAATCGTGGTACTAGATGAAGGCCGTGTGGCGCAGGTTGGCAAACCGCTAGAGCTTTATCATTACCCTCAAAACCGCTTTGTCGCGTCGTTTATCGGCTCACCCAAAATGAACTTTATGAGTGTCTTTATTGAGGATGTTGAGCCAAACCGTGTCAAAGTGCAGCTCAGTGAAGGTGCCAGTTTCTGGGTACCTGTCGATGGCAAAACCGTCACGCGCGGCGATCGCATGTCTCTCGGCATTCGTCCTGAGCATTTGGTGGCCGCCAAAGACGGCGATGCGCAAATTGAAGGGGAAGCGACCATTGTCGAGAAGCTAGGCAACGAGACGCAAATTTATCTCAACCTTGAAAGTGCAGACGCAGACGTGATCTATCGCCAACTCGATACCGTTGAGATTGAACCCGGCGAGAAGTACGCCATTGGTATTCCAGCCCATCGCTGCCATTTGTTCCACAGTGACGGTCGAGCGTGTAAACGCCTGCATCGCGAAAATGGCGTCACCTTCGTTGATGAAGAAGACGCAGCCTAATATCACCTTGTAAGAGACTACGACTAGGCCGCATTCGCGGCCTTTTTTATGGTACCGATTCAGACAGAAAAAACGCCAAGGATTAACTTGGCGCAATCTTCATTTTGTCGCCCAAAGGGCTCCGTACCTTCACCCTTGCCAGCAATAAAACACAGTGGCTAATGGGGGGAGATTTAATGTTAGCGATTGAGGCTGGTCGTGCGCCGCGCTTTTATCGGTGCTAAGCGCTGCGTAAACGGGATACCCACTGCCCCAAAACGCCTCATCATCCGAGTTTAATACCAATTGGTAGTCGCCACTCTTCGGCACACCCAGCTGAAAACCATCCCGGGGGACAGGGGTGAAGTTACTCACCACCAGCATCCGCGAGCCGTCATCGCCAAGCCGCTCATGGGCTATCACGCTAATATCTGCAGCGTCTTTTAACCGCCACTCAAATCCTGCCGGATCGCAGTCGAGGCGATGCAGCGCCGGCGTTGAGACATACAGGTGGTTCAGCGCTTTCACCCATGCTTGGATACCTTGATGGCGACCGTATTGCAGCCAATGCCATTCAAGCTGGCTGTCATGGTTCCACTCTGCAGTCTGACCCATCTCCGTACCCATAAAATTGAGTTTTTTCCCCGGCTGGCCATACATGTAGCCCAAATAGGCACGTAAGTTCGCCGTTTGCTGCCACTCGTCACCAGGCATTTTACCGATCAACGAACCTTTTCCATACACCACTTCATCATGAGACAGAGGCAGTACATAGTTCTCGCCAAACGCGTAAACCAATGGAAATGTTAGCGTGTCGTGGTGATAGCGTCGATACACCGACTCTTCACGGATATAACGTAAACTGTCATTCATCCAACCCATGTTCCATTTAAACCCGAAACCCAGGCCACCCGCATAAATTGGCGAGGAGACCTCGGGAAACGTGGTCGATTCTTCGGCAATCGTCATCGCATTGGGAAAATAGTGATAAACCGACTCGTTCATCCATTTTAACGTGGCAATGGCGTCGTAGTTCTCATTGCCGCCATCTAGGTTCGGGATCCATTGATCCTGCTCACGCGAGTAATCGAGATAAAGCATCGACGCGACGGCATCGACACGCAAACCATCAATGTGAAACTGGTCAAGCCAATACAAGGCGTTATTCACCAAAAAGCGGCGCACATGCTCTTTACTCATATCGTAGAGATGACAATGCCAGTCGTTGTGCCAGCCACGTCGTGGGTCGGGGTCATGATATAAGGGCGTACCATCGAAATAGGCCAAACCATGATCATCGGTAGGGAAATGTCCCGGCACCCAGTCGAGAATGACGCCAATGCCCGCTTGGTGGCAACAATCCACCAAGTACTTAAAATCATCCGGCGAACCATAGCGGCTAGTCGGCGCGAAAAGCCCTACTGGCTGATAGCCCCAAGAACCATAAAAAGGATGCTCACTGACTGGCATCAGCTCTACATGGGTATAACCCATTTCCACCAAGTAAGGGACTAAACGGTGAGCAAGCTCACGATAGCCCAGACACTGACCCGATGCATCTCGCTGCCACGAACCAAGGTGAAGCTCATAAAAAGAGAGCGCTTGCGTATGTTTTTCAGTCACGGGGCGGTCTTGCCACTGCTGATCGTGCCATTGATAAGCATGTTGATCATAGGTCAGAGAAGCAAATGACGGGTATTGTTCAGCATATGCACTATAAGGATCGGCTTTGTGCGGTAAACATTGTCCATCGGGACCCGTTAACGCATATTTGTAGCGTTGATTAAGGCCAAGATGAGCGACAAACCCCACCCAAAATCCATCTTCGATGGCAATAAGGCTTCCAGCCTCTGCCTGCCATTGGTTCCAATCACCGATCACACTCACTGATTGTGCATGAGGCGCAAAGAGCACAAACCGTACACCCTCGACCGGTTTGCCCGCGACGGGTAACGTCACCGGATGCGCGCCCATTTGCTGATGTGCAACTCTCGGGTTATATAAAGCAGCCATATCAATTGCAAAATGATCAGGCTGAATAGACTGGGGCAGTATTGAAATGGAAGAATCTGGCATCAGCGACTCCTTATATAAAAAAACGCTCCATCCTATGCGTGTTGGCTGGCACTGAGGATAGAGCGTTAGAGCATGGTATGGTGGTTACGCCGTTTGGCGACTCGCTTGCATGCGCACCCGAGATAAGTCTCTGGCAAGTTGATTCAACTCTTCACGGCTAAAGAGCGTTTCCAAACTGGCCGAAAGCTTACGCCGCCAGTTGGGATATTCGTCTACCGTACCAGGGATATTGACGGGTTTGTCCATCTCCAACCAGTCTTCCAACTGGACGCTTAATAGTGCTGACTTGCCAGCGGCAACATGCAATTGCAACGCGCGGCACAAGTGGCCATCCATCGGCACATAACGCGCATCACCACCAACCCCATCTGGTAGCATGCCATGCCAGCGCACACTGTCTAAAATGCCCTGCTTGGCTTTCAAACGATCATCAAACAATTGTTGAAGTTGCGCTTCATCTGGGTATAGGCCGAGCTCTTGACCCAGTTTTAAATCGTCGCAATGCCAAAAGCCACGAATGGTTGGCATATCATGGGTGGAAAGCGTCGCCATCGCCTGCTCGGTATAGTGCGCCGGAGAAATAAAGCCCCCGTCCTCTTCTGAGGTTTCAAAGAAGAATACCTTGTAGGAATGCACGCCCGCATCCGCAAGTAACGCACCAATTTCATCTGGGACCGTCCCCAAGTCCTCGCCAATCACACTGCATTGATGACGGTGCGACTCAAGCGCTAAAATCGCGAGCATATCTTTAACGGGATAGTACAGGTAAGCGCCCTCGGTGGCATTTTTTCCCTTAGGGATCCACCACAAGCGCAGCAAGCCCAGTACATGATCGATACGCAACGCCCCACAATGACGCATGTTGGCCCGCAACAACTCGATGTAGGCATGATAGCCAGTGTGTTTCAGTGCTTGCGGATCAAATGGCGGTAAGCCCCAATTTTGCCCCCGAGGTCCCAACACATCCGGCGGCGCACCGATACTGGCATCCAGTACTAAGGGCGAGTTGTCCGACCAGGTTTCGCTACCCGCATCTGACACCCCAACAGCGAGATCACGGTACAAGCCTAGCGACATCCCCTGCTCTTCAGCAATGGCTTGTACCTCTTCCATTTGACCTTCGGCAATCCACTGTAAATACATGTACAGTTGGATGTCGTCACTGTGCTGCTCGATAAATGCTTGCGTCGCTGCATTTTCATAGCGACGATATTTTTCAGGGAATACGGGCCAGCCCCACGCATGAGGGTCTTCCGCGCGTAAATGTTGATGCAAGGCATCAAAGGTGGCTTGCTGTTTTAAGCTCTCTCCGCCTTTTTCAATAAAGTCTAAAAACGCACGGCCACGTCGAGTCTGTTGCAGCAGTTCGCGTTGCTTAAACTCTTGAAACAACAAAGGCAATACGGCCATTTTTAGCGCGGCGACTTCGCTATAATCGACCCAGTGAGTATCGCGCACTGCTTGCAGGCGACGCTGGAACTCGGCACTGCCCACGAGTTGCTGCGCACGGGCGCTCAAACAAAACTCACGAACGTTGCTCACATCAATGTACAAAAGATTAAGCCAGCGGCGTGATGAGGGACTATAAGGGCTCGCGGCTTCTGGATTAGCAGGGAACAACGCATGAATGGGGTTAAGGCCAACAAAGTCCGCGCCACGCGAGGCGAGCTCACTGACCAATTGTTTCAAGTCACCAAAATCACCAATCCCCCAGTTGTGAGGGGTACGCAGTGTGTAGAGCTGAATACTCGGGCCCCACATTTTTTTGTGTTGATCCAGTTCAGGTTGTTTATAGCATTGAGTAGGCGCCATGATGAGCGTCATTTGGTACGGTGATTGACGCCGTTTACGTATCACAGAAAGGCGATGATAGCCCCACGGTAGGGAGCAAGGCAGGCTAAACACTAATGGGCCGCCATTACTGCGCTCATCGCGAACGATTTGTGACTGTAAGTAACCCTCGAAGCACTCGCCCTGTTCGGTTTCCAACCGCCAACTAAAGTCACTTTCTCGCGCACTGGTCCCTAAATGAAGCGCAATTTCGACTGGCTCATTCTCCTGTACCACTTGCACGGGCGCGAGCACATCCGCTTTATGTTTCTTCGCCGCCGATGCCAATAACGCCTCGTCATTTCGTGTGTCATAGCCAAGTGACGTTAGTAAGTCATGTAAGGTACTGTCCGGCACGGCCGCTTCTGAGCCCCATGCACTGATATAGCGATCAGCGAGGTTGGCCATTTGTGCGACTGTCTTCAATGCAGATTCTTTCATCGCTTTCTCCGAGGGGTCTGCCCCCTTCTTTTATTGGGCAATATTGTTGTCATTATTGTTAGGTGGCAAGGCTCATTCCTTGCCACCGATAAGGTTGTTAACCCATTATTTGCAATTAGCGCTTAATCGCTTCTAACTGCCAAATGTTAGTAACGTAATCGCGAATTGAGCGGTCTGAGCTAAACTTACCGACCAACGCGGTATTCAAAATCGCTTTACGTGCCCATTGCGACGCGTCACGGTAATCACGGTCAATGTCATTGTGTGCGCGCACGTAATCGGCAAAGTCAGCCAAACACAGGTACGGGTCGCCGCTACCCATGACACTGTCAAAGACAGGACGCAACGCCCCAGGCTGACCTGGCGTAAACGTCTCATCCAACAGACTGTCCAAGGCGGCCTTCAATAGAGGCTGGCTATGATAGACCGCTTCAGGCTGATAGCCTTTTTTGCGCAACGCCGTGACGCCATCGACATCAAGACCAAAGATATAGATGTTGTCGTCACCCACTTCTTCACGGATTTCCACGTTCGCGCCATCCATGGTGCCAATGGTGAGCGCGCCGTTGAGTGCCATTTTCATGTTCCCCGTGCCAGACGCTTCTTTACCGGCCATAGAAATCTGCTCAGACACATCGGCAGCAGGAATAATGATTTCCGCCATACTGACACGATAATCAGGAATAAATACCACTTTGAGCTTGTCACCGACTCGTGGATCATTATTAATGGTTTCAGCCACCTTATTAATCGCATAGATGATCGATTTTGCTAATTCATAGCCAGGTGCCGCTTTCGCAGCAAAAAAGACCACACGCGGCGCCATATCGAAATTCGGCTCATTGATGAGGCGCTGGTACAGTGAAATGACGTGTAATAGATTAAGGTGCTGGCGCTTATATTCATGCAGGCGCTTAATTTGTACATCAAAAATCGCATCGGTATTTAGGGTGATATCGAGGTGCTCTTTGACCCATCCCGCCAAACGCTGCTTGTTGCGCTTTTTGACATCCATAAACGTCTTTTGAAAAGCAGTGTCGTCCGCGTATTGTGCAATCTGCTCGAGTTGCTCCAATTGCGCTGGCCACTGCTCACCGATTTTCTCACTGATCAAGTTGGACAAATCAGGATTACAGAACTTCAACCAACGACGCGGTGTGATGCCATTGGTCACATTTTGAATGCGCCCTGGGTATAGCGCGTCAAATTCTGGGAATAAATCACGCTTAACCAACTGAGAATGCAAGGCGGCAACGCCATTCACCGCATAAGAGCCAACCACACATAAATTAGCCATGCGCACCATGCGCTCACCTTTGTCGTCAATCACAGACAACACCTGCTTTTTGGCCACATCGCCGGGCCACTTCGCTTCTACCTCTTGCATGAAGCGATGGTTGATCTCAAAAATGATCTCCATATGACGCGGCAGCAAACTGGCAATCAGCGCCTCACTCCAGGTTTCCAGCGCTTCGGGCAGTAAGGTGTGGTTGGTGTAAGCAAAGGTACGACTGGCGATGGACCAAGCCTCATCCCAGCCCAGACGATAATCATCCAGCAATACGCGCATCAGCTCAGGAATAGCGATGGTGGGGTGAGTATCGTTCAACTGAATGGTTTCGTAGTCTGGCAATGCGGCCAATGCATGCCCTGCCTCTAGATGACGACGGAGAATGTCTGCTACAGAAGCTGCACTGTGGAAATACTGCTGCATTAAGCGCAATGTTTTACCCGCATCGTGGTTATCGTTGGGGTACAAGACTTTGGTCAAATTCCCTGCAGCGATGGCGGATTGCTGAGCCTGGGTATAGTCACCGTCATTAAAGGCATCAAGGGCAAACGGCGTTAACGCCCGTCCTTCCCACAGGCGCAATGGGTACACAGTATTGCTTTGATAACCCACAATCGGCAGATCCCAGGGCATGGCCTGGATTTTCATGCCCGGCACCCACTGACGGTACGTGTGCCCTGAGTCCTCAATCACCTCTACATGGCCATAAAAACCAATGGTTTGCGCTAAGTCAGGACGTACCACTTCCCACGGGTAACCTTCAGGCTCACGCCACGCATCCGGTGCTTCTTGTTGTGCGCCCTCTTTGAATGACTGGCGGAACAAACCATATTCATAGTGCAAGCCATAGCCGACCGCAGGATACTGTTGGGCCGCCAATGAATCCATAAAGCAAGCGGCGAGACGCCCCAAGCCGCCATTGCCCAAAGACGGATCACGCTCTTGTTCAAGTAAATCCGTTAACCCGAGGCCAAGCTCACTCACGGCATCGGCAATCGCATCGTACAAGCCCATGCTAATTAAATTGTTGCCGGTTAACCGACCAATCAAAAACTCGAGGGATAAATAGTTAACACTTTTAGCTTGTTTAATGGCTTGATCGTGTTCAGTGGCTACCAGATCACTCGTGGTATGTTCGGCTAATGCACGGCCCAGTGCGAGGTACCAGTCGCGCAGCTGAGCGGTGTCTGGTGCGTGACCTAACTGGGTTAGGTGTTGAACCATACTGATTTTAAACGCACTTTTATCAAACGCATGTTGCTGTTTTGGTGTCATGTCGTCGCTCTCGATAATGGAATGAAACCTTGATGGTTATTCATCCTGCCCAACCCGAGCACGGCAAACATCCTCCCACGTCATTCTCATCAAAGGAGGAGACCACAGGGCGTAGAGAGCCAGGTCACATAGCAATAGTGAGCCGCCTCTCATCAAATCCATGAGCAGCCCTTTATCGAGTGACCTAAGTCACGCTATGAAACAAAAAAGGGGCTACGTCCACGGTGAAAAACATCGCTTTCCTTTTGTGATTTTTGTGCGCTAACGCAAATTAAGCCCTAATAAACCGAGATGGATGTGTATCTCAATCATTAAAAAGGCCACCAATATGACGTTTAAGTGATATAAATCACAATTAAAAGGCGTAGCTGCACTAAATTGGGGCATCCGTTAAGAGATCAGGGATAGATCATAGTTTGTGCGTTTGAAGTTACATACACTGCAATCAGGACAGAGGTGCGCACCAAAAAGGTCGCACCGCATTTGCAGTGAAGGACAGTGTCTTATGTGGATCCCATCAAAGCTGACTCGGCCTGGACGGCTTTATAACGCGATATTACGCCCGCGTGTGCTCGATATTTTACAACAAGCCCCTCACTATAAGCTGGTGCTGTTTCGCTCTCCGGCCGGATATGGCAAAACCACCATGGCTGCACAATGGCTCGCGGATCAATCCAATGTCGGCTGGTTTAGCATTGATGATAGTGACAACGACAGCTTTCGCTTCATTAACTACTTACTGCAAGCGCTGCACCACGCTACCCAAGAGGGCTGCGCCAACACGATAAAGCTGGCGGAAAAACGCCAATTCTCATCACTTCGTGCGCTCTTGTCTGATGTCTTTGCTGAACTGGCAGGGTTTCATGCCACTAGCTATTTGGTGTTGGATGACTATCAGCTCATTGATAATGAGGAGATTCATGAGGCGATGCGCTTTTTCATTAAGCACATGCCAGATAATCTCACTTTGGTGGTCACCTCACGCGCCAACCCTCCACTGGGCACCGCGAATTTACGCGTACGCGACTTGATGATTGAGATCGGCAACGAGCTTCTCGCGTTCGATAACGAAGAAACGACGCGCTTTTTTAATCAACGTGTCGACGATGGCGTGGATGAATCCACGGCGAACGCATTATGCAACTACGTTGAAGGTTGGCCGTCAGCCTTGCAGCTCATTGCGATTCAAGCGCAGCACCAAAAGCGTACCCTGATGCAAAGCGCCGCGTCTTACGCTGGTTTTAACCATGCCCACCTTTGGGACTATTTGGCCGAAGAAGTGTTTGATTTGCTTGATGCTGAGACACGACAATTTCTCATGAAAGTCTCCGTATTAGAGATGTTTAATGACGAGTTGGTTTTCGCACTCACTGAACGCGAAGATGCATTGAATATGCTCGAGTCACTGAATCGTTATGGCTTGTTTATTTATCCACTTGAGGGAGATAACAACTGGTTCCGATTCCACCATCTATTCGCGGAGTTTTTGGCTCATGAGCGCCAAGCACGGATCCCTCACCAACAACAACCCTTGCATAGACAAGCCGCACTGGCATGGTTGAAGTTACAATCTCCCCATCAAGCGTTGCGTCATGCACGCTACGCCAAAGACGATGCATTGTTGGCCGATATACTCAATCAGCACGGCTGGCGTATGTTTAATCGTGGTGAATTGTCGACACTAGAAGCCGCGATTATCAAACTCAGTGACGAGCTTTTATACCAATACCCAAATTTAAGCCTGCTACGTGCTTGGTTAGCCCAAAGTCAGCACAGGTATCATGAAGTTGGCGAACTTTTATCCAGTGCAGAAAAAGCCTATCAAACCCGACAAATCCCACTTGATATCGATTACCAAGGCAATGCCAATGCGTTGCTCGCCCAAGTGGCCATTAACGCGAATAATCCTGAGCAGGCGATGCAGCTGGCAGAAAAAGCGCTCGAGCAACTCGATAGCGCCAATTACCGCGGTCGCATTGTCGCTACCTCGGTTGTGGGAGAAGTGAATCATGTGCTCGGTGAGCTGGATCGCGCCTTATCCATGATGCAACAAACCGAGAAATTAGCGCGGCAACATCAAGTTTACCATCAAGCACTTTGGGCGATTTTACAACAAAGTGAGATCTTACTTGCGCAAGGCTATGTGCAAGCCGCGTTTGAGTTGCTCGACAGCGCCGATCAGCTCATTGAGGATCAACAACTGCATCAAGTTCCTCTCCACGAGTTTGCCTTACGTCTCCGTGCCCAAATCTTATGGTGTTGGAACCGGCTTGATGAAGCCGAAGCTTGCGCCTACAAAGGACTGCAGGTTTTAGAAAATCAGCCACCGAGCAAGCATTTGCATAGTTACTCCATGCTCGCACGCGTAGCCGTTAGCCGCGGCGAGTTAGACAAAGCGGCAAAAAGCATTGAGCATATTGAACACCTTTTGCGCGAGTCTGTTTATCACGTTGATTGGACCGCCAATGCATCATTGTCGCTGTTACTCTATTGGCAAGCCAAAAATGAACTCACCAACATGGACGAGTGGTTACACCAAGCCACTCGCCCCGCTACCGCCTGCAACCACTTTAGTCAGCTTCAGTGGAGAAACATTGCCCGTGCGCATCTGCATTTGGGTCAGTATGACCAAGCACGTCAAGCGGTTGATTTTCTGCGCCGCGAAGCAAACAAAGCCAACTTGGTGACCGATAAAAACCGCAATTTGATTGTTGAAGCCGTCCTTGCCAGCAAAGAGCAAGAGACAGAATATGCCAAAAGCCTCTTGCAAGATGCGCTGATCCTCACCAATCAAACCGGCATGATGGGTAACTTTTTGATTGAGGGCGAGGCGCTCTCCCCGCTCCTGCATGCGTTAATTGAACAACACGCACTCGGCGCCCTCGAACGCCACCGTGCGCAGCAACTCCTCAAGGAAATTGCGAGCCATCAACGCTCTCGTTCAACGCACTTTGATGAAGCCTTTGTCGAAAAGCTGGTCAACCACCCTAACGTGCCAGAGCTCGTGCGAACCAGCTCATTGACACAACGCGAGTGGCAAGTGCTCGGCTTAATTTATTCAGGCTTCAGTAACGAGCAAATCGCCCATGAGTTGGATGTCGCGGGAACAACGATCAAAACCCATATTCGTAATTTATATCAAAAGCTCAATATCGCTAACCGCAAAGAAGCGGTCGTCACCGCCGAAAACCTTTTACAACTTATGGGGAATTAGTCAACCCTGTCTACGCCCTCAGGCTTTTCTGGGGGCGTAGAGGCCTCGCGCTCTCCCCCTACCTTTCGTGATACTTTGCTGAATTTCATCATCTTTTTTGTAATGACACGCTGAATTTTAACCCGATCACGCATGGTAGATGCCCTCCTTGAGTAAGCTGCGCTCAGTATTGATAAATGAGGAAAGATCAATGAAGCGCACTCACCTTTTGCAACCACTCGGCACACCGGTCGCCGTTGCAGCTACCATAGCGTTAGCGGGTTGCAATATCGAAAACGACCCCAATTTGCCCCCTAGAGATGCGGGCACTAGCGATGCCAGTGTGCTATTTGCTGACGCCGATACCCTGCTCACTCATCAAACCAACGCCACCTCGCTCACCTTGTATTACTCCGCTGATGGCACGATGCGCTATAACCCGGACACGCAGCAAGTGGAAAACGCCACTGCGAGTGTCGAATCCACCCTTGCCACCCGCGATAATTGGCAGACATCGTTTCCCCATTTGCAAGGCGACGTTAAAGGGTTCGACTTTGACTTTGTTAGCGCCAATATTGCCCTGAAGCAGTGGCTCAAAGGACAAATTCTCGCCATCGCCAAAGACGGCGACACCGTACTAACCGCAACCGATGTGCAACCGGCGCGGGCGCTTGATGCCTTGTATGCCGAACACGCCGAAAAACTTACCTATGGTGCCATCCCTGACGCGGGACACACTGAATTTCGTCTTTGGGCTCCCACCGCACAGCAAGTCTCGCTAGTGCTCTATCAATCGGGGAGCGAACAAAACGCGCCAAAGCAGCGCCAAACACCCATTAAAATGGACTTCGACGCCAACTCAGGAAGCTGGCATGTTGCCACCACCGCGCTGAATCATGGCGACTATTACCGCTATCAACTATCGGTCTATCACCCAACCACACATCGTATCGAGCGTCTCGAAGTCACTGACCCTTACTCACATAGCTTATCGACCAACTCTAGCTATTCACAGGTGGTGGATCTAAATGCGCCCGCGCTTAAACCCAGTGGCTGGGATACGCTGAGTGCACCTTACTCGCAGCAAAACCCTGCCAACAGCGTGATTTATGAGGCGCACGTGCGTGATTTTTCCGCGCTCGATCAATCCACACCAGACAATCTGCGCGGTAAGTATCTGGCTTTTACCCAAAATAGCACCGCCCCGGTCAATCACTTAAAAGCGCTTTCTCAATCCGGCGTTACCCACTTACACCTGCTCCCCGTGTTTGATATTGCCTCCATCAACGAAGACACGGCGCAGCGTATCGATTTAACCGATCGTTTCTCCACGCTATGTGACAAAGCACCTTCGCTGAAAGAGACGCCAAGGCTGGCGAGTGAGTGCGACAACAATCAAACCATCCAAGCGGTATTAATGGATTTAGCCACCCAAGACAGCGCTGACACTCCCTATGTGCAAACGGTGATAGCAGCGATGCGTCAACACGACAGCTTTAACTGGGGTTACGATCCTTTCCATTACACCGTGCCCGAAGGCAGTTATGCGACCGAGCCTGAAGGCACCGCGCGTATCCTCGAGTTTCGTAAAATGGTCATGGCAATTAAACAGAATATCGGCATGAATGTGGTAATGGACGTGGTCTACAACCACACCCACCAAGCAGGCTTAGGGACCTATTCTGTGCTGGATAAAGTCGTGCCTTGGTATTATCAGCGCCTTAACCCCGTCACTGGGGACGTTGAGCAATCCACTTGCTGCTCAAACACCGCGCCTGAGCATCGCATGTTTGCCAAGCTGATCGATGACTCGATTGCCACCTGGGTGAAAGACTACAAAATCGATGCCTTCCGTTGGGATTTGATGGGTCATCATCCGCTGGCCCAGATCGAGCACACACTTGCCGTTGCCCGCGCCATCAACCCAGATGTGTATTTCTATGGTGAAGGTTGGAACTTCGGTGAAGTCGCCAACGATCGCCAGTTTGTCCAAGCTACCCAAACAAACCTTGCAGGCACAGGCATTGGCTCGTTTTCTGACCGACTTCGGGATGCGGTTCGCGGCGGCGGTCCATTCGATGGTGGCGAGTACCTACGCAAAAACCAAGGCTTTGGTAATGGTCAATGGGTCGCCCCCAATGATTTACAACAGCAAAACAGCGGGGAAAGAGCCGGTGCCCTGCATAATGCCGATCTCGTTCGTTTGGGTATGGCGGGTAACTTAAAAGATTTTCAGTTACAGATTGCCAATGGTGATGTCGTGCGCGGTGACGAGGTCGATTACAACGGTCAACCGGCTGGCTACGCAAAAGATGCTTGGGAGGTTCAAAACTATGTCTCCAAGCATGACAACCAAACCTTGTGGGATAACAATCAATACAAATTCCCTTACGCCATGCCGCTCGAGACACGCGTTCGTGCCCAAGCCGTGTCACTCTCAACGGCACTGCTGGGACAAGGGGTGCCTTTTATTCACATGGGCAGCGAACTGCTTCGTTCAAAATCCATGCAGCGTGACTCCTACGACTCAGGCGATTGGTATAACCGCGTCGACTTTACTCAACAAACCACGCAGTGGGATAAAGGGCTGCCACGTGAAGATAAAGACGGCGACAACTGGCCAATGATTGAAACCGTGATTGCCAACCACAACAGCGAGGCCAAACCAACACCGCAGGCAATCAGCAACATGGACAGTTACTTTAATGAGCTGGTGGCGCTGCGCACTTCATCTGGGCTGTTCCACTTAGGCCAAGGCAGCGTGATCAACCAACGTGTCAGCTTTCACAACACGGGCGCCTCACAAATCCCCGGGCTGATTGTGATGCTGCTTGATAACAGTGGCAGTCTGCACGACAGCAATATTGATGCGACGCGTGATGGAATTATCGTCGCGATCAATGCCTCAGGCACGGCCGTCAATGACTTTGCCAACATCGACGCCACCGGCTATCAGCTTCACAGCTTGCAAGCCAATGCGGGCAACGGCTCGATCGCTTATAACCAACAGGCCGCTCACGTAACCAACGGTAAACTCACCATCCCCGCGTGGTCCGTCGCCGTATTCGAGAAACCTCATCAACCTTAACCATCATTTGGGGGAGTGCTGCTTCCCCGTTTCACTTGCCGCCCGGACATCTACCCGTAGCACAATCCTCATCGACCGCGTCCCCCCATTAAAAGGCCGTTAATTACACTAGTTTTATGGCCCGCGCTCGCGTTATTTATAGTGATATCAACGCTTGAATACGCTTTGACAGTATTTCCTCGTTTTTTGTGTTGCTATTGGCATAAACGCTGATCGGTTCACTCAACACCCGAGTACAGGATGTGGTACGGTATTTCTCTCTAATTGGAACTGATATCACACTAATCAATAGCCATTGATGAGTGTGAGCGGTCAACAAGGAATAAGTTAATGTTAAAAGATTTGGTCGTTGATGGGCGTTATAAAAAAACACTGGATCAGTCGATACACGCTATCGTGACCATCGACGAAAAAAATGACGTCATCTATTTCAACGATGCTGCGGAATCACTGTGGGGCTATCAGCGCAATGAAGTATTGGGTAACAACGTCAAAATGCTGGTTCCAGAAGAAATTCGGGGCAGTCATGACGGGTTCATTAATCATCACCGGATGACCCAAGAAAATCGCATCGTCGGAACCTCTCGCGATGTGCAATTAGAGCGAAAAGATGGCTCTCATGTATGGGTCAATATCTCGTTGAACCACATTAAACATGCTGGCAAATCTACTTACACCGCGTTTGTTCACGATATTTCTGCACAAAAACAAGCTCAAGAAATAGTCAACCAAACGCTCGAACAAGCATTGGATGCCGTGGTGACCATTGACGGTAATAACATTATCACCTTCGCCAACCGCTCTGCGGAGCGCTTGTGGGGATACACACGTGAAGAGATGTTAGGGAACAATGTCAAAATGCTGGTGCCAGAGCAACACCGCCATGAGCACGATGAATTGGTCAACAAAAACCGCCGGACTGGCATCAATAAAATTGTGGGTTCAACGCGGGAAGTGCCCGTTGTGCGCAAAGATGGTGAGCACCGTTGGGGCAGCTTTTCGATCTCGAAAATTGAACTCGACAACGAAATCCAATACACCGCGTTTGTCAAAGACGTCACAGAAGAAGTTGAGCGTCGGGAAGAGTTCAAAATGCTATCGATGGTGGCGGATGAGACAGATAATTCAGTCATCATTACCGATGCCGATGGCTATACTCGTTATGTTAACCAAGGGTTTGAAAAACTCACCGGGTATACCATGTCGGAAATGCGCGGCAAAAAACCAGGTACCATGCTTCAAGGGCCAGGGACTAACACCGAAACAGTCTCGAAAATTTCACAGAAACTAAAAAACCGCGAACCCTTTTACGACGAGCTCCTTAATTATAACAAGCAGGGTGATGCCTATTGGATTTCTGTTTCTATCAATCCAATTTTTGATGACAACGGGCACTTATCTAGCTTTATTTCCATTCAAGCTGATATCACCGAAGCCAAGCAACGCTCATTGGAAGCAGAAAGACGCTTCGAAGCCATCAGTGTTAGCAACGGGATTATGCAATGGCGGCTTGATGGTAAACCTGATTCATTTAACTCGTATATGCTCGACCACTTGCGCGCAGAAACAGCATCAAACTCAGAAATTCTAAGCAACAACCTTAAGAATAAGCTCGGAGAGTCGGCATTTAGTGATGTGCTATCGGGTCAACAAATAAAAGAAGTACTGCCGTTTACCGCTGCAGACGGAAGCGAACGCCGTTTCGATACTGTCGTCGCCCCCATTTTTGACTCCGAAGGAAACCCCGTTTACCTCGTATCCTACGGCATTGATGTGACCAATAGAGCTCAAGCGGTTGATGTCACCGAGAAGGAGATGACAAAAGTCGAAGCATCTAGCAGCGAGATACAACAAATTATTGGTGTAATAAACGGCATCGCCGAACAAACAAACTTACTCGCGCTCAACGCGGCGATTGAAGCAGCTCGTGCCGGTGAGTCGGGCCGAGGTTTTGCCGTGGTCGCCGATGAGGTACGACAATTGGCACAACGCTCGGGAGAGTCTGCAGCAGAGATCCGCCGGCTAGTCGACCAAACCAACGAGCGCGTTCGCGCATTAGCCGATGCACTTCAAAATTTAAATGGCGAAGACGACTAGTCGTCCTAGCATAAGGAGGCCTATCACTCACCATTCATATCGGTATAATGCGCGTCTCAGCTTTTATCGATGAATGGCATTATGATCAAGAACCTGGTCTCAACTTACCTCAAAGGCATGGCGATGGGCGCTGCGGATGTGGTTCCTGGTGTCTCTGGCGGCACCATCGCATTTATTACTGGCATTTACACGCAGCTATTGGAGAGTATTCGGCGTATCACGCCGCGCCTTTTTGCACTGTGGCGCAAGGAAGGTTTCAAGGCGGTCTGGCAACATGTTAACGGTACCTTTCTTTGTGTACTCTTGGCCGGCATTCTGACCAGCATTGCCAGTTTGGCAAAAGGGATCAGTTGGACCCTCACCCATCATCCAATCCCTCTGTGGTCGTTTTTCTTCGGCTTGATCATCGCCTCAGCGTTGCATATTGCCAAACAGTTGCCCGCCCCCAAGGTTCGGCCTAAAACGGTTCTCGCCGTACTGTTAGGGATTGGGTTTGCCTACTGGATTACCATTGCTAACCCGCTGCAGCTCACCGCGGGTCCGCTCACCGTCTTTCTCGCCGGTGCCATCGCGATTTGCGCCATGATTTTGCCGGGGATCTCTGGCAGTTTTATCCTACTATTGCTGGGAATGTACAGCCCCATTCTGGATGCGGTTCACCAAGCGCAATTCGGCTTATTAGGATTGTTCGCTGTCGGCGCAGTAACTGGCTTACTGACGTTTTCGCACCTATTGTCCTGGCTGCTGCGCCGCTATTATGCACTGACGCTCGCGTTTCTCACCGGTCTGATGTTGGGCACATTGGGCAAAATTTGGCCTTGGAAACACACACTCACATGGCGTACAAATTCATCCGGTGAACAAGTCCCCCTCGTGCAAGATAACCTTTTACCCGGCGCCTACGAGGCAATCGTGGGACACTCGGCACAAGTTGGCTTGGCTATCGTTGCCATGATAGGTGGCTTTGTGCTGGTATTATTGCTGGAGCGTTTCTCGCCTGAGCAGGAATAGATGATGAATGAACCCTCCTCACGGCTCGCCGTGAGTCACCCCTTAATAATCACCGCCAGTATTGCGATGCTGGCAGTGATAGCTTTTTTTCTCCCCTCGTGGCTGTCTGGCTTTTTCTCGACCGCCTCGAGTACAACTATCGCGCCAGCCGCCTACTGCTCGCTCAATCAGCAAACGTGCCAATACGAGGGCTATCAAGCTCGCTTGGGCAATCCGGATGTTCATCCACTACACGCCAATACCCTCACTGTCACCGCCCCCCAAGCGCTTAACACGGATACATTGCTCGTTAAGCTCAAAGGTGTCGAAATGAACATGGGTGAATATCGGCTGGTGCTTAAACAAACCGATAAACTGACTTATCAAGGGCAACTGATGCTGCCCGTTTGCACCGAAGACAGCATGACCTGGGCGGGAAACATTACCCTAAATGCTGACGCAAACACACTGTTCCCCATTAAAGTACGCATGGAGCGACTATGAGTAAGAAAGCTTGGCTTGTCGCCATTATTGCCGTTTGTTTTGGCTTAGGTGGTCGCGCGCTATTTGATAACTATCAAACGTCACAAAAACAGGCTCAAGCAGGGGCATTACAATCACAAGGGCAACCGTTCAATCTTTACAATACCGATGACCCACGTCCACGTATTGTGTATTTCGGCTATACCCATTGTCCTGATGTTTGTCCCACTTCGCTCGCCGTGTTATCTGCCGCGTTAAAATCGCTCCCTGAGTCGACACGAAACGCGGTGGCGCCAATCTTTATCACCCTCGACCCAAAGCGTGATACAAGCGAAAAAGCGGCGGAGTACGCGCATTTTTTCCATCCGGCCATCACCGGTGTCAGTGGTTCTGAGGCGCAAATTGCGCAGCTGGCAAAACGCTACGGTGTGTTGTATCGCATCACCGAGCTGGAAGACTCCGCCATGGACTATGCCGTTGACCATAGCTCCTTTTTTTATTTTCTTTCACCGAACGGTGAACTCGTAGAGAAAGTCCCTCACACCTTAAACCCTGAAATGCTGATCGCAGCGATTGAACGGGTGACTGATCAAAATAAGGAATAACAATGACATCATTCAAATCTTTTGTTGCCGCTATCGCCTTTATGGTTGCACCATTCGTGCATGCCCATGGTGAGTTTTTTATTCATGATGCCTATGCGCGGGCCACTGCACCAGGCGCACCAAATAGCGCCGCTTTCATGGTTCTCGATAATCAAAGCAAGGTGCTAAAACGGGTAGTGAGTGCGAGCACGCCGGCAGCGAAACGGGTAGAGTTGCATGAGCATGCTATGGTGGATGGCATGATGGAAATGCGACAAATTGCGCAAATCCTGGTGCCTGAAGGCGAGCAAGTGACCCTAAAGCCAGGTGGCCTACATGTAATGTTGTTTGATCTGACTCAGCCACTCAAAGTAGGCGAGCACATTTCATTGACATTAAACACCGCGGACGGTCATTCACTCACCAAGCAGATCCCAGTGAAATCGGTCATGGCGGGCATGAAACATCACAACAAAGAGATGCACGCAAACCACGAATAAGCACAATATCGGATACCTCTTACCTCGCTAAGTGTTAACTCGGTCAAGCTCTGCTATTTAAGTAAAGGATTATCCAGCAAAAATGCGTTTAAGCGTCTAAGGTTGACAATAGTCGCGTGGATGCGTGACCCTAATGACACGATTGCTATGACAAACAACAATAGCGAGGTTATTTATGAAAATCCGTCCAATGGCGCTAGCTGCCGTCGCATCGAGCATGTTGCTCGTCGGTTGTACCAGCAACACAGCGTTACAGCAAAGCGTTGATGATTTATCAGCGAAAGTCGATGCATTATCGAATGATGTATCTATGATGAAAAGCGACGTGAGCGATACCAAAGATACCTCTCAAATGGCATATGACGAAGCAAAACGTGCCAATAAGCGCATTGATAATATGGCGCAGTCTTACACGAAATAGCGTATCGATTAAAGCACCGATTACTCGCTGAACAAACAATGAATAACGGCGCGCGATGCGCCGTTTTTTTATGCTGTGATCTTATCCGCCTTATCCGGACTTTTACTGCTCAGATCGCGTCATTTGCTTAGCATCTACGTCCACACGCTCTAGACGCTGCCAGGCTTTCAACTGTGCTGGGGTCAGTGTAGCGATCTCTGTCGGCACGCCTTCTTGGACAGATAACGCCGCTCGGTAGCGCCGAGGTGACAGTTCCAGCCGCGCTAAAATCGCTAACACCTGAGGATCAGGCTCAACCGATAAACGCGCTTTGGTCTCTTTTTCATTTTTTGACAAAGGACGATGCGCCTCTACCATCACTCGCCCATCAGGCTCAACGCTTAGCTTCGCGGGTTGATTGATAATTCTAACCGGGGTGTGGACATCCACTTGCTCAAACAGCCATGCTACATCGTCAGGTCGAAGCCGGATACAGCCAGCACTGACTCGCAGCCCAATACCAAACGACTTGTTAGTGCCATGAATCAAATACTCACCGTTACCGAAGCCCAACCTTAGCGCATGCTCACCTAAAGGATTGTTTGGCCCTGCTGGCACCACATCAGGCAAAATGATGCCGCGCTGTTTTTTATATTCCTCACGAATGCTCTGCGGTGGCGTCCAAGTCGGATGTTCGCGCTTTTGGCTAATATAGGTGTTCATTGTGGGGGTTTCGCGACCCACTCTACCGATCCCGATGGGAAACACATGAACATCACGTTGCGCGTCCGCCTTTTCTCCCGTTACCTTAGCGTCTGGTTCAGGAAAATAATACAGGCGTAGTTCAGCAAGGTTAATCACTATCCCCGAGTGAGGTGGTGAGGGCAACAAGAGCTGGTTGGGTAAGCGCACCAGAGAGCCAGGCTCAGGCAAGTAGGGATCAATCCCTGGGTTGAGCGCTAAAAGCGCTAGAAACCCCATATCATAGTGTTTAGCAATGGCTTCTAAGTGCTCGCCCTCTTTGACGATGTGCGCCTCTGGATAGCCAACAAGTCGACTGCCGTCGGTGGGTAACGGATACGGGGTGGCAAATGCTGTCGGCACAGCTAACACCCAAAGTACCACACAGGCTAATAATCTCTGTATGGCATCTTTGCCTACCATCGGCCAAGAGAGGTTAGAAATAAACTCGTGCTCCAGCAGCGCCTTCAAACTCAATATCGCCTTTCTCCTCCCAATACCAAGTGGTGCCCGCTTCTGCAAATAGTTCCACATCACCCGTACCCACCGGAAGAGTCACACCGAGCCCGGCACGTGGTCCCCACTGATGCGTTGAATCATCTACCCACTGACCTCCGGCATAGACATACATAGGCGCATATTCCATCCGCCCGAGCCATTCACCCAAATTCCAAGTTCCATCGACGGCCACTCCCACCTTATCGATGCCAGCTTGAATTTTAAATTGGTTTTGCTTCAAGGTCACACCAGACATTGGCGAACCAAGGAAAACCCCCGCAGCAAGGCCATCAGCCGCGTAAGAAGAAACGGGAAATGAGGCAACAGCCAAACAGACTGCCGCACGAAGCCAAAGGTTAAAATTCATGGTATTCCGTTGTATTACTGTGATAAGCACATGGATTAAAGCAATTTTAGTGCCAAGGTTATAAAGCCATAAAACAGGGCTAGGTTTCCCTCTGAGCTAGGCAGGCAAGGCAAGAATACGGTGATCACTCGCGTTACGAGGTGAACGCATCACCAAGCACCCACAGAAAGAGGCAATAATCTGCCAATACGGAAAGGTACAAAGCGTACAAACCATGCCGCTTTAATCGGTCACAACATGACAACGATCGCCGCTCGCCCGCCCATCGATGAGAAAGTGCGCACAAAGTAGCGTTTCTCCCTGATTTATTGGGCGATTTAAGTGATATACTGCATACTTTAGTCTGTGCGCCTTTATGAGTATGCGTGACAAGGCAGCATCCGCTTTCAAGACGTTTTTGGTAGGAGTAACGGGTTTTTGTTAGATGATCTGGTCTCACTGGCACTGCGCCAGTTTCAGCAAGATTGTGTCAAATTGTGCGAGCATCACTATCCCACAGTCCACAATCGGGGAATGCGTGATCCCCACATGGGCAAAGCACTCGCACGTCGACTCATGCGGGTTCTCGAGGCGCATGATAAACCCGCAACGTTTAATTTGCTCGACGATACCCGACCACATAGCCAAACCGTCTATCAGCTACAACTTGACGGCAGCGCGATATACATACTAGCCCATCGCCTACTCAGTGGTAATAACGCCTGTCGTGATGCCTTGGTGCGTGACGTTGCTTGGCTACTGAATCATGGCATCACAAACCCTGCCGAGCCTGGGCGTGTCATTGTGGTCAGTGACCACTGGATTGATCGCACCAACGCCAGTAAGGCTGTTCCTTCTTGGTGGTTGGGACACCAACCTATCCACGCAGACGCCTATCGCGCGCAAGGAATACGCTTGACCAGCGCAACGTCGAGCCTGGCTGAGACCATCGCGCCCTTGGGTTTAACCGAGGGGCGATATCGTATCTTTCACCCTTTGTTTCGCAAAAAAGATGGCTTACCCCTGCACAAATACCTTTTGCTCACCGCCACCTTTCCGCTCGGTGTTGAAGAGGATAATAGCAGTCTTTAATGTGGTTTGTGCCACACGGCTTTGAAATCAAACCAACCCACCGCATTCGATGCCACATCTTGGAGATCTGGCGTCGCCATGACGCCCATCCAGATATGAAACAAGGGCACCATTTGATGCTCAACCAGGCGACGGGCTAAGTGCTCAGCACAGCTATCGTCTTGCGTCTCTCGCCAGCGCTGAGTATGACGCTCAATGGACTCGAGCATGGTATCTGTGCAGGCACTCAATACCAGATCATGCGTCCCTAGCCAGTTAAATAACCCCGCCTGCCCGCGTTCACCAAAGCTCATCGCCCCTAACCAGATGTCGATTTTGCGGCCATATTGACCACTAAAGTAGTCGGCGGATGACAATGCCAAGGTTTTCACTTGAATACCATCCTCAAGTAAGTGCGCGTGTATTGCCTTGGCGATAAGCGGGTATAAAGGATGATCGGATAAATACGCCACGGTCAGTGACGTTGGTGACGGAGCAACTGGCGACATGGACGAAAGACCATGATGCATCCAACCTGGCATCAGTCCATACGCATTGAACAATCGGTACTCACCCATTCCACAATGCGCCAAGCGTGGCAGTAATTGCAGCGATGACAGCTTTGCATGCAGGTATTCACGCCATGCGGGTTGCTTCGCTAATCCATCGCGACAATTCAACAACAGGTAACCAGCCCCCTGATCCATTTCTAACTTTTGACTCAGCGTGGTTTGATGGCTTGCTAATCTCTCCGGCGTCAGTGAGGTGCTGGGAGTGAGATAGCACATTGCGGCCTCATCAAACACCATAATCTGGATTTCATCGGTCAGGGCACGATAACCAAAATAATCATCAAATGCCTCGAGCACTAAGCGGTGTGGCTGTTTCTCTGCCACGCGATAAGGACCTGTCCCAATCGGTTGATAACCAAGGGATTGACTTGGATGGCGCTCAGCAGGACGAATGACCGCTTCTGGCAAGGTAAGCGCATGATCAAACCTTGAGTCGGGAGACGAAAGATGTACATCAATCATTCGCGGGCCCGGCGAGTCAACACGCGAAAGATGAGCAAAAAAACGCCGCGTAGAAAGCGCCGATAGGCTCGCTATCACATCCTGCTCGCGCATTGGCTGACCATCATGGAAGCGGACACCAGGACGAAGGTAAAATCGCCAATGTGTCGGCGACAACGCTTCCCAATGATGGGCTAAATCCGGTGTCACAATACGTTCACTACCACGATAACGCACCAAACCATTAAAAATTTGACCGACCAAGTGCTGCTCTGAGCGACGCAAAGGTTCGCGCGGATCCAGCGTCTCAAGCTGACGGTAATAGGGCAGGCGAACAATTTGCCGCCCGTTTTGCGTACTCGGCCCCATTTGTTTTTGGATTAAGGCAGCGAGTTTGGTCGAGTCATGATCAAGGCACGCCAACGCGTGATCCATTTTCCCTTGCACCAGCCAAGATGCAGCTTGCTCTTCTCGCAGTGCCATTTCACTACGCAAAAATGCCAAACGAGAGAGCTTGCCCCGCCCCACGGAAGGCTGCCACGTTAACCATCCTTGCTCTTCTAACTTACTGAGCACCATTCGCGCATTACGCCGCGTACAGACCAAAATATCCGCCACAGCTTGTAGCGTTGTATCGGTGTTTTCGCCATTGAAATGATGATAAAGGCGGGAGAACTGAGCACGAAGTCGCTGACCTGACATAAAAGAGGAACCCAACAATCACAAAAACCAGTGGAAGTATTTCCTATTTTACGCAGAACAAGGCATAGCGTCTGCTCATATCTTGATCACACGCACTCAAGCTGTGATCTCTGGCAGGCAATAATCACCGGCTTTCACGAGCAGACGTTTGTTATTCCGTCTGACTCAGTTATGATGCCTCTCTTTGTCGATAATGAGTAGGGTGTTTATGATCGCGTCGGCTATTATTTCCCATTTTGATATCAAACAACGCTGGATGGCTTGCCACGTAAAAAAAGCGCAATTCCCAACCAAGGAAAGCCTTGCGGGTTTTGATATCTATCATGCCGCTGCTCATCCCCCACACCCTTTTGACAAACCTGACGCACCAACTCATCAGCCACTCACTCTCTATTGGATCGACAATCACCCACTGATGATTCAGTATGCCAAGCTTCAGGCGCAACAGTGGCCAGAGTCTGATCGCGCCAATATGCTCGCTTACTTTGCCCAGCTTGCGCTTGAAGATGGTGTTGAAATCGCTGACGCCACGGTGTCGCTCTGTATCGGCACCCAAAACGGGGAAACCTGCGCCGCCGCCATGCGGGTCGATACGGTGTTAGACGGTCAAGCAGTCAGTGGTATTTATGATGTCGTCACCCCTGATGAGAACGCACAAGCACAACTTCTCTATGCGCTCACTCAGGAGGAGAACGGCGATGACAGGCTGTGGGTCATCGCCCGCTAGCGGGAGAGGCGCTGGTTCTTGAGAGGGCGAACCACTTCCTCAAGCCCTTCCACTTTCAGTGCCAGGCACAGCTTCATCAACTCCCCTAATTCGCCTTTCGGAAACTCGGCTTTGTTTTGGAACCACAACAGATATTCCTCTGGCAGATCAATCAACACGCGCCCAGCGTATTTGCCGAATGGCATAGGCATTGTGGCTAATTTCATAAGCTGTTGTTTATCCATCAATGCATCCCGTTTTAGGCTGTCGCATGTCGCTGTTCAAGACGTTGACTTGCAATCATTTCAAGCAACATGGTTTCACGTATCAACGATTGCCCGGCTTTGGCACTGTTCGCCATCACTGCTTTGTTATGCGCAATCGCATGATTAAGGCTCACCCACACGGGTCGCATACCATTATTGAATTCATAATGCTCAAAGGTCGGTGTACCGAGATCTCGATCAACGCGGCAGTAGAAGCAGTATGACAACATATGCATCACATCCGCACCATCTCGGTACCAAGGGCGGTACTCTTCAAAACAGCCAAATGGGGTGATATCACGGATCTGTCGTGCGCCCGTCTCTTCTCGCAGCTCACGGATCATGGCTTGCTCTGGGGTTTCGCCCGCATCCATACCGCCACCGGGGAGCGAATAATCATCATAACGTGCGGTATACATCAGCAAAATCTCATCGCCATCTAAGGCAATCGCGCGTGCTGCGTCGCGCTTAATGACGGATTTATTTTGCAGCGGCAGCACCCGCTCATCCGTATATTTGGCTATGATTTCCATTACTACTCAGATAGTCAAAAAACAAGCGCGGGAGTATAGCACAACCAAACAAGAGAGCAGAAAGGCGCTAACAGGTGCACAAAAATGAAATATGTCTCGCACCCGATACCTTAAGCCGCCCAAAAATCATTAGTATTATTGGTGATAAACACACAAGGTAGGACTGGGTACGATGCTGCAGAAAATTAGTATCCACAAGCTGACACTCGGGATGTACGTGGAACAAATAGAAACTGCCCAGTCACCCACCCGGATGACCAAACCTGGCTATGTTCGCCGTCCCGAGACAATCCAAAAACTAAAACAATGTGGTGTTAACTATGTTTGGGTAGATGCTGATCAGATCCTAGATATCAATGAAATCCAGTACAAAGGCGCACTCTATCAAGGTAAGTATGCGTCAACCGGCGCGGATATCGACAAAGCACGCGCGCTCATCGATTCGTCGAAGCAACAACTGAGTCGCTTGTTAAATGACATTTATGCCAATAAAGCCATTGATGTCGCGCCCCTTGAGGCATTGGGCAGTGACATTGTCGACAACATTTTTGAACGTCAGCACGCCATTGCTTGGATCAGTGGCATTCGTGATAAAAGTGCTTACCTGATGGAGCATTCGCTCAACGTGGCCTTTTTGTTGGTGAGTTTTGGCAGGCATCTAGGGTTTGATCACGCGACCTTGCAAGAGCTCGCCGTCGGTGGGCTGGTGCATGATATTGGTAAAGTGCTAGTTGCCGACGAAGTGCTCAATAAACCGGGAAAACTGACCGCTGAAGAGTTCGACCACATGAAACTCCACCAAGTATTTTCTCAGCCGGTACTGGATAGTATCCCTGACTTATCACAAATTGCTCGCGATGTGAGTTTAATGCATCACGAAAAACTGGATGGCACTGGTTACCCAAACGGGCTAAAAGGCGAAGCGTTACATACCATTGGCCGCATGAGTGGCATTGTCGATATTTACGATGCACTGACCGCGGATCGTTGTTACAAACGAGCGATGTCACCGTCTGAAGCCTTTAAGATCATGATGGGACTCACGCCGTTTCATTTGGATCCCAATTTATTGCGCGCCTTTATTCAGTGTATTGGCTTTTACCCCGTTGGCTCCCTCGTTGAGTTAGCGGATGGGCGCGTTGGTTTGGTATGGCAAGAAAACCTCGACGACTTGACTCGCCCTGTGGTCAAGTTGTTTTATTCAGTCCGCAGTCACCGGTTTCGTGAAGTGGAGTATATTGATCTCGCTAAGCGCCATGATTTGCGTATCGCCCGCGCCACCAGCGAGACAGCCCTTGATATCAATGTCGATGCATTTCGTTAATCCTGTGACGAGGCGAGGGCTTTTGCGTATACTGCCCTCCCTCAGTGACAATGCCTTTAAGAAAGAGAGAAAAAAATGAGAGTTTGCGCGGTTGATTTAAAAGCTAACGAAGCGAATGTTGTGTTACTCGACAGTGACAACGATCTGTTTTCGGTACCTGAGTGTCGAGCCAAGAAAATCACGCTGCCCTCGCCAGAAGCGCAAGAGAGCATTCAACATTTCCATCGTACCATGAGCAAGCTCATCGAAGACTATCAGGTGGATAAAATCATTATTCGCGAGCGCCAAACCAAAGGGAAGTTCGCGGGTAGTAGTGCCGGCTTTAAAATGGAGGCCGCCCTACAACTGATCGAAGGCGTTGACGCCGAAGTCTTCTCCTCCAGCGTGATGAAACAAACGCTAAAACGTCATCCCATCGATGTAAACTTAAAAGAGCTAGGCTTGAAGCAATTTCAGGAAAATGCCTTTCTAACCGCGTGCGCCTATTGTAATAAAGACAAAAAATAACAGTAATAAAGACAAAAAAACACGTCGAACACGGAGGTACCATGAGCAAGAAAATCTACTCTTCCCCGCTAGGGCCATTAACACTGCAGGCCAATAGCCAGGGATTAACGGCTCTGTATCTCCCTAACCGCGCACCTAATCACCTTGTTCAAGACAGTTCGCAAGACAGCGTCGCCATTCTCGATCTTGCCTGCCATCAACTGGATGAGTACTTTGCAGGTACGCGACAGACATTCTCGGTGCCACTTGCACCGCAGGGAACGGCCTTTCAACAGCGCGTATGGCAGGCGCTTCAATCCATTCCCTTTGGTGAAACGGCCAGTTACCAAGCCATCTCTCATCTTATCGGTAACCCAAAAGCCAACCAAGCCGTGGGCAGTGCGAATGGCAAGAATCCGATTTCGATTATTGTCCCCTGTCACCGGATTATTGGCCGTCAAGGTCAGTTGGTCGGCTATGGGGGTGGTTTAATCGCCAAACGCACCTTGTTGATTTGGGAGGCCACAGGCAAGTGGCCCGATTACGTCTCCAATGAGCTGACCAGCACAGACCCGGCGCTGCCTTAGTCTCCGCTCAGGCGGCAAGCGGTTTGGTCAGCCGTTCCGGGGTCAGATGAAAACCACAATGGATATAAAAGCTTTGTGCGTCATCTTTTTGGTAGCTTGGGACCACTTCAATGTGATCACATCCTTTTGCTATCAGCGCCTGCTCGGCAGCATTAAGCAGTTGACGTCCCAACGTCATATCGCGGAATGGCTCGTCAACAATAATGGTACTAATACGACCCACGTGGCCTGACAAACCTAATTGTGGGATCACTTGACAGACCACCACACCCGCCACCAAACCGCAAAGCTCGGCCACGCTCACTGACACCAAGTCCTGATTAAGTAGATGCTTGATATGCCGGTGCATCTGACGTTTGTCTATCTCATCTGACTGGCAATGGGCGCAGAGTTGGCTAATGGTTTCTATATCTTTATTAGTGGCTTGTCTTATCATTGTCGCCTTCCTTGTTTGGGTTTCCCCACCCACAGACCGCCGTTCAATCTGCCGGTGAGGTTTTATGAGTTATTACGTCGCAAAACTCGCACGTATTAGTGACTAACGCTGGGCGGTTTGCGTCCCCGACATACGGCTTACTGTCACGCGGCGGTCAAAGAAAAAGCCCTCATTCCCCGCTTGGCTATCCAGTGGCTGACTGTCTCCATACGCCACCGTGTTGAGCTGACGCGGATCGACGCCCACGGACACAAGATAATCTTTTACGGCCTGCACACGACGTTCCGATAGCGCTTGGTTATAGCCTTGACGTCCTCTTGGATCGGCATAGCCTGCGAGTTGCCATTGAGCGTTTGGCATTTGTTGAATAAATCCTGCGAGCTCATCAAGCTGGATCATAAAGTGCGGCTCAATATCAGCCGAGCTCGTGCGAAATTGAATATTCATCGCCAGCGTAAGGTCTTCCACCTGATTCTGCGCACTGCGTAACCGCGCGAGTTCAAGCTGCGCTTCATTATATTTTTGGCTGATGCGGCTCAATGATTGATTCTCATCCCGGATAGTTTGAATCGTTTCATCCTGCTCGGTGGCCAAATTTTCATAGCTGGCATTTTGCCCCATCACGGTACCAATAATGGCCCCTGCCACCGCGCCGACAGGGCCCGCCACCACCGCTCCCGCGATAGCGCCGCTTCCCATCCCGATCAACTCGGGTTGTTTATTACGTTCAACCTCACTGGCGGCCATCCCTTGTGGCGTGGCAACGGCGAACATTGAAACGGCAAATACAGAGTGAATCAGTTGTTTTTTAATATCCATCTTATCCTCGCTTACGATGAATCGTGCTGTTTGATATGGCGTTATTACAGCAAGCACTTAAGGCATTTTGCGGGAGTAAAAATGGCAATCTGGCGATCAATAGTGGCAAAAAAATGGCAATTTACGTTTCATACACGAAGAGGGTTTTCTCTGCACACAGTTTGGGTATAGTCATCACAACGCAAGTAAGAAGACAGAGTTATGAAACACATCGCGATAGTGGAAGATGAAGCGGCGATCCGAGAAAACTACGCCGATGTTATCCGCCGCCAGGGTTACCAAGTCCATACCTACCAAGACCGGCCCAGCGCGCAAGCGGCCTTTGAGCGGCAATTGCCCGATCTAGCAATCATTGATATTGGCTTAGGCAGTGAAATCGATGGTGGTTTTGCTCTTTGCCAATCCCTCCGCGCCGTGTCGGCGACGGTGCCAATTATATTCCTCACCGCCCGCGACAGTGATATTGATACCGTGGTTGGTTTGCGGATGGGCGCGGATGACTATCTCACTAAAGATGTTTCCCTCCCACACCTCATGGCACGTATCGCCGCATTATTCCGGCGCTCTGATCTTTTGGCACAAACCCCCTCAAAAGAAGATAAGCGTCTCCAATGTGGTCCTCTTTACCTCGATCTTGATCGTATGCAGGTCTATTGGCATGACCAACTGATTGATCTCACCGTGACCGAATTTTGGATGGTGCACGCCCTCGTCAAACGCCCGGGCCACGTAAAAAGTCGGCAGGCACTCATGGATGAAGCACATGCTGTGGTGGATGACAGCACCATTACCTCACACATTAAACGAATTCGTAAGAAATTCATGGTCGTTGATGAACAGTTTGATTGCATCAGTACCGTTTATGGCATGGGCTACCGTTGGGATGAGGTACCCGAATGATCGCGAAGTTACACTTGCTTGCCCGGCATTTATGGCAACACATCGCGGGTATCCGTACCAAGATTGTGGTACTTTCCAGCTTTTTGCTCCTATTGCCCTACTTGGGTTATCAATATGTGTGGGAGATGGAAAATGTTTTACGACAGGGACAAGAGCAGACTTTGATGGGTACCGCGCGCGCTTTCGCCATGGGGATGAACGACAGGCCCAGCTTGTTTTCCTATCGAGACATCCCCTCTCAACTCGACCCAGGAAAAGATCTGCACGCGTTTCGCCTCAATCATCCAATCACCTTGGACGGTGACTTAGGCGACTGGCAGCGCGATCGCCACCATCAACGCCACTATCAGCGTGATGGGCTTATTTTTAACCAAGGTCCCTACCACAGCGATCAATTGGCATTATCTGTGCTCACTGGAAGTAATGGAGATGCCGTATACTTTGGCATCACAGTGACCGATGCCAGTCCTACCCCAGCACAGCGTACCGGCGATATCACCAGCCAAGATCACATGATCTTGGCGCTCACTTCCCCCCAAGGTGCCTTTTATCGTGTTGCGCTCAGCCAAGACAGTAACAGCAATAATGCTCACATCCGTCACCTGACCAGTGGACTACCCACGTTAGCTGACAAGACCTCGACAGAAGGCCCGGCTCAGCCCCTACCTATTGCTGCAAAATGGCAACCGACAGACAAGGGTTACAGCATTGAGGTGAAACTCCCGGCAAATTGGGTCGGCCAGCAGCTGGCTCTCGCCTACTATGATCGCGGCAATGGTTTCGAGCGGCCACTCAACGCCATTATTGGCAGTGCTTCAACGCGCGCTCCCACCTCATTAGGCAGCTTTATGATGCCCTCTGCGGCTATCCAATCTTTGATTGAGCGAATGAATAACGACGCCTCGCGGGTTTGGGTAGTCGATAAGCACAGTCGCGTGCTCGCCAAAGACGGCGATATTCAAACCTCCAATGGCGTTTGGCAGCCTCAGTCGCCCTCAGACCAAACAGAGGGGTTGATCCCCTGGATAACCAACACACTACTGCGCCCCTGGTATGACCGCTTGCTCGTGACGCCACCCGATCACTTTGTCGACGCTATGCAACAAGCATCCATCTACCAAGGGGTGCAAGCACAGCAAGCATTACAGGGGCGGCCTTACGCAGGCTGGCGCAGCTCAGACGACAATCAAGCAATGATTTTATCGGCCGCTTATCCCATCTGGCTTGACGACCGTGTCGCCGGTGCCGTGATCGTCGAAGAGACGACCAATGGCATTCGCAGCTTACGTAATGAAGCGTTAGAAACCCTGTTTTCAGTCATGCTGGCGGTTATATGTACCGGCGTGCTTTTACTGCTCTTGTTTGGATCGCATATCGCTAAGCGTTTACGTCGCCTCCAGCACGAGGCCGATCATGCAATCGATAGCCAAGGCCGGGTTACCGGACATATCACCACGACACATAGCCATGATGAAATTGGTCGACTATCACGCACCATGGCCGATATGGTCAGCCGAATTGCCGGGTATAATCACTACTTGGAGGCCATGAGCTCACGGTTATCCCACGAGCTACGCACACCGATTGCCGTGGTGCGCTCCTCGCTCGAGAACATGGCCTACACCCAGGAAAACCCCGAGCAACTGACCTATATTAACCGAGCGCAGGACGGTGTTCACCGCTTAGCGGGCATTTTATCAACGTTAACCGAGGCCACACGCCTAGAACAGAGCTTTGATAACGCCGATAAAGAGATGGTGGATCTCAATGCCCTACTTGAAGGCTGTACCCAAGGCTACCAATTCGCTTATCCAGATAAGGCCTTTACCTTAAGCCTTCCCCACCACACGGTAAACGTGTTAGGTGTCCCTGATTATCTGGCACAATTACTCGACAAGCTTATCGCCAATGCGGTGGAGTTTGACAACGGCGCCGCCCCCATCTCCTTATCGCTGTCACAAAATGCGCATCAGGTCGCGATGACCGTCAGCAATAGCGGCCCATTGCTTCCCGAGCATATGCGCGAGCAATTGTTTAACTCTATGGTCAGTGTCCGCCCTGAAGGTCACGGCGCGGATAAACCGCACCTTGGCTTAGGACTGTATATTGCACGGTTGATCGCTGACTTTCATCAAGCCGATCTTGTCGCTGACAACCGGCCACAACAAGATGGAGTGACACTGTCACTTATTTGGCCCAATACACAGTTAATGACACACTGATTGATCTCAACCCTATTGGCCCCAATACTGACTAATAGTGCCCGACACTGATAAGGGCCCGCACTTTTCATGGGGTCACACATAGCGTGACGCCCCGAGCAAGGAGCCAATATGATTGAATTTTATTCTGCCGCGACACCCAACGGCCAAAAAGTTGCGATTGCACTAGAAGAGATGGGGCTGGATTATCAACTACACAGCGTTGATTTGATGGCAAATGAGCAAAAACAGCCTGACTTCTTAGCCATCAACCCCAACGGTCGCATTCCCGCGATTGTCGATAAAGCCAATGGCGACTTTCCGGTGTTTGAGTCCGGGGCGATTTTACTCTATCTCGCAGAAAAAACGGGGCAATTCTTACCCAGCGAGCCCAAGGCACGCTCACAAGCCATTCAGTGGCTGATGTTTCAAATGGGGGGCGTAGGGCCAATGATGGGGCAAGCCAATGTCTTCTATCGTTATTTTCCTGAAAAAATCCCCGCCGCCATTGAGCGCTATCAAAAAGAAGGCCGCCGCCTGCTTGAAGTGGTGGATAAGCAACTGCAACAGCATCCTTACTTGGCAGGGGATAGCTATACCATTGCCGATATGGCGACCTGGCCATGGGCAAGGATTCACGAATGGAGTGGCGTTGATGTCAGCGGATTAGACGCACTCAGCGCGTGGCTCGATAAACTTGCCGCGCGCCCTGCTTGTCAAAAAGCCTTACTCACCCCCGCGCCCAACGAGGCAACGGACGACGAACGTGCCGAACAAGTACGTGGCATGGTGACGCGATAGCAAAATCGCTATACTAGATCGTGATCTTAGGTACCAGACAGGCAGCGTATCCCGCGGCCTGTCTGTCATTTATTTGTGTTGAGGAGCTCGCGTGTTAACACCTTGCATTGGTCATTGTCGACGTGAAGACGATATTTGCGTCGGCTGCAAACGTACACTTGATGAAATTGTCCGCTGGGGAAAAATGACCGACGATGAGCGCGAATCCATTATGGCGCAACTCCCCAAACGGCCCGATCCTACCTCTGCCGTTCCCTCTTATCGGTCACGAAACCCGTTCAAGCGCCGCACTGGCTGAAGGCGCAAGCGGCTTACGATACTCAATGATCACCGTGCTTCCTTCATAATGCACGGCTTCAATCGCCCCATCGACAATCACTTTACTGGTGACGAGCACGTCTTGATCAACCTGTTCACGATCGCGCAAGCTCGGTATGACCTTGTTCGGCTCCACCCCCATAGCTTGGCAAAACGCAAACACAAACCGACTATCGAGCACGGCGTCACCATGAATGCACCGAGAGAAGCTAAGGTGACTGATCTCAAGCTTTTTTGCCATTTCTATCTGGGTAATCCGAGCTTTAGCTTTATAAGACATCCATGTTTCGTACAAAGCCTGTCTGTCTTGGTCATTAAAGGTCATCACGGTTTCCACTGGCTATCATTTAAAAGCATCCAGCCTAGCAATCCTGTTACCTATAATGTCAGCACGGGGTAAACGGCGAGTAAATCTTGCTGGAATCGTGCGGCTCGGTTAGGATCCGAGTGCCCTGATCAGATAAGAGATGTGCTATGGACGTCAACTTGGCGAATCTACCTGCCGACGAGAAACAAAAAATTGAACTCGATAAACAAGCTGCCTACGCCGTATGGAAGGTAGTCAATAACCAAGCCCCACAAAGCCTTTACCAGCAAGAAGCCAGCGCCTTAGTCGACTGGCAACGCGAGGTGTATCTCGCCAGTGTAGAAAAATACCGTGCGCAACCTGACGCTTTTATCATCCCTGAGGCCCCTCCCTCCGAATAAGGTTTCACCAGCACCCTCACACTGGTGCTGGAACCTGTCAGTCAGCGTACGCCACACGGTTTTTATCGCCGAGCACATCGCGCCATCCCTTCAGGCGTCTCAACGCCTTGCCACTGTTTGGTTTTATCTCACTTGCTGCGGATAAATGCTTAAAATAAGGCGCTTAGGTCAGTAAGCATCTTACACGCGCGTTTAAAATCCGAACGCCTGTCTTTTTTTTCTAACAATACCTTCATTAAAAGCGCGCTAAAATGTCATACATTTTTCACCCCCTCACCTAGCAAAAAATGAACACTCGCCCTATTGTTATTCTTATCAAGAATTCTTTCTTATTTGGCAGATAGACGCCATATAAACTAATTTCTAATAAACGTTGGCTGGGTGACTCCTTGGTGGGCAACACAAAAATCCGCACAAAAAAGCGGACAGAACACGCTCATCAAGCACAGGAAGCACCCTTACTTTTTAGACAGGCAAACTCGCGCTCAGTAAGGGGTAATCGCTATGACCTTAGGGTTTAAGTCTCGCATTATTTGGGGGGTAGGACTGCTCGTCACACTCTCACTCGTGATCCTCGGCTCAATTAACGCACTGTCGCTGCGTGACAGAATGGTTGAAGCCTTGGTCACCCAAACTCAAAATAAACTCGATCATCATGTCATCGAGTTAGAGCAGCTGGTGCAGTCTCAGCTCACTGCGGTAGAGCAAGGTGCCGGCCACTTCTCAACCGATCTCACCGGTCAGGAGAATGTGGCGCAAGTGCGAATGCTGGCAGATACCGCCGGTATTGCTAATGTCATCATGACCTATGAAAGCGGCGATTCGTACATGTCTAATCACAATGGCAATGGCGTGACCACCAGCGAATATAACTTCCGCAATCGAGATTGGTATCGCACGGTTAAATCCGACCAGGCCATTCACTTGACAAACATTTACACGGACAAGGTCACCGGTGGAAAAGTGATCAGTGCCGTTGCGCCTGTGTTTGAAAACGGCCAGTTTATCGGGGCACTCCTCGGTGATATTCCGTTAGAAGATGTCATCACTCAAGTCAGTGACATGCGCTTTGCAGGGGGCGCGGCTACACTGGCGGATCAAAACGCAGTGTTTTTCGCGAGTGATGATCCTAATGATATCGGCAAGACCCCCTCGCAGGTAAGCGCGAACTTTGCACAGATGGAAAGCATGTTCCGCAGTAGCGAGCAGGGTCATCTTACTTTCCCCTATTTAGGCATTCAATTTGATGGCTATTTCCAACGGGTCAACTTAACCGAAGACAGGTATTGGACCCTGATGGTCTTTGTTGACCAAAAAACCGCCCTGGCCGGGGTTCGCGATGCACAAATCGATTCTGTCGGAACAGGCGTGATACTGCTCATCGTCAGTCTTGGCGCGATTTATGCGATTATTCAATTTTCATATCGCCCCTTACTCAAACTCAAAGAAGCGGTGCTGGATCTGTCACGTGGCGAAGGGGATCTTACCGCTCGTCTCGATGTGAACGGCAATGATGATTTGGCGCAAATCAGTGACGGCTTCAACCGCTTTGTCGAAAATCTACAAGGCATGATGTTGAGCGTCGCCGAGTCCAGCCAAGCCATATCAGCCAATATTAGCCAGCTTTCGCAAACCACCAGCGAAAATGAGTCCGTATTGGATGCTCACTCAGCTGAAACCGAGCAAGTGGTTACTGCCATCACTCAAATGAGCGAAAGCGCGAGAAACATTGCAGAAAATGTTTCCCAATCGAACAGTATCACTGCCTCGGCAAGTAAGGAGGCAAGTCAATCACTTAAAGTGGTCGACAATGCGGTGATCACGGTCAGTGCCTTAGTGGATGAGGTGGAAGAAATGTCGGGACGGATCACTAGCATGAACAAAGATGCGAATCGAATTAGTGACGTGCTGACAGTGATTGGCGAAATTTCTGAACAAACTAATTTGCTGGCATTGAATGCCGCCATTGAAGCAGCGCGCGCTGGCGAACAAGGACGAGGCTTTGCGGTCGTCGCCGATGAAGTGCGTGCTTTAGCCGCTCGCACACAAAGCAGCACCACGGAAATTTCCGAAATGCTTACCGCGTTACTCGATGGCACTTCGAGTGTGGTCGAGGCCATGGAGAAAACCAAAGAACAGTGTCAGACCACCGCAGACAAAACCTCGGAAGTGTCCAACAGCTTGACCATCATGAGTTCGTCTGTTACCGAAATCGACGATGTGAGCACCCAAATTGCGACAGCGACTGAACAGCAAAGCTCTGTCGCTGAAGAGCTCAGTAAAAACATGCTGTCGATTCGCGATATGGTGAATAAGCTGGTAGACAGTGGCAATCAAACCACGGCGGCCACTCAATCCCTCACCCATTCAAATGAGGAGCTGGATCGCATGGTGCATAACTTTAAATTGCAGTAAATCGCCAAGGCCAGACCGCGACGCGAGTGAGTATGGCTGACGTTCACTGAATCAGGCAGCGAGACGCTGCCTGATCCCCATTGGGGAGGATTGTTTTTATGTCTTGTTCCTTACCAACACACGCCTTAACCGCGACGTTTACACAACAATACCAAACCATTCGTCAGCACTTTTTCAATCGAGACCCTGATCGTTGGCCCGTCTATCGGACGCCAGAACTGGCTCATTGGTTGGAGAACGGCATGCATCCTGCGGTGGCCGACGCTGCGCATCCATTTAGTCAACAAACGCATATTCCCGAACAAAGTGATATTAGCGCCAAGACACTGCCTAACCTAGCACTGCAAGCCGCCACCTACTCCAAAGATTGGACATCGCCCCGTGCCGTGGAAAACGTGATCACGGCGCCGTGTGACCCCGCGATACATGGGGCATTACTGGCGACGATGGCTAATCCCAACTTGGTGTATAGCGAATACGCGGGGATGTCAGTTGAACTAGAAAAAACACTCGTACGTCAAGTCGCAAACTTGATTGGCTATGATCCTGACCAGGCAACCGGGATCTTTACCCAAGGCGGGACGTTCGGCAACTTATACGGCTATTTAATGGGGCTAAGAAAGCAGTTCCCGCTATCAGGCCAGCGGGGGTTCCAAGGACAAGACTTCCGCATGATTAACTCACTGGCTGGCCATTATTCCAATATGACCAACCTCGGCTTACTGGGCACAGATATCCCCAACCAAGTCCTGCGTATTAAAGTGGATGCCAACAACCGGCTTGACTTGGATGACTTTGCCTATTCGCTCAATCATTGTTTAGCAGAAAAGATGCCGGTGCCCACCATCTTGCTGACCTTTGGTACCACAGACACGTTCGCCATTGACGACATTGAACGCATCTATCAAATCACAACACGCGCCTGTGAGCGTTTCAACACGTCGGTTAGGCCACACATTCACGTCGATGCGGCCGTGGGCTGGCCATTAGTGATGTTCAACGACTATGATTTTGCCGCCAACCCGATAGGGATCAACGCGGCGACACGGAATAAACTGCAAGCATTAATACCCCGTATTCGCGGGCTACGCTTTGCCGACTCCATCACTATCGATTTTCAAAAGTGGGGGTTTGTACCCTATACCGCCAGCTTGGTGATGTTCAAACAGAAAACGGACATGGAACATCTTAAGCAAGATCCGCATTACTTTTCTTATTTTGAAACCAGCAAAACACAGCAAACGCATTTGCAGTCAACAATAGAGTGCTCGCGTGGTGCAGCAGGCGCCTATGGCAGTTATTGCGCCCTCAATATGTTGGGAAAACGTGGTTATCAGACCATGATTGCGCACAGCCTGCAAAATGCCGAGTATTTAAAAGCCCACCTAGACGCCCTCCCCCATTGCAAGATCGTCGCTGGTGATAACCTAGGCCCTACGGTGGCGTTTCGCCTCTATCAACCTTCCCCTACACTGGATGTAAATGTCATGTTCCAGCAAGAACAAACCTTGCATCAAGTCGGGGCGCGCATTGACAGCATTACCCAACATAGCCTGTTTCACCGTCAGCACTTTCTTGCCCGGCAAGGTAAAACGCTGCAAACTAACTGGGTCGAGTCCATTGCACACACGGAGTTTGACCCCAATGGCCAATGCCTATTTATTCCTGGTGAAAAAGCGGTATTTTTAAACCCTTACACGCGCTACACACACATTGATGAGTTTGTGGCTTCACTATGCCCCGAGCACGCAGAGCAATTGGTTTAGTTACCAACGCCAAAAGTGCGGCATAAACAATGCCAGCACGGTGAAGTACTCCAAACGACCGAGGATCATGGCAATGTTTAGGATCCAGATCCCTGTGTCTGTCACAGGCTGGAAGTTACTCCCGACTTCACCAAACCCTGGCCCAAGCACATTGATACAAGCGACTACGGCGGTAAATGCGGACCAGAAATCAAGCCCTGTCATCATCATCAATAGGGTAAACACACCTGTGGTCAGCGCTGCTAGCGACATAAACGCCATTACCGCTTGGGTCACATCGTTCGAGACCACCTTATCTTGATAACGGATGGGGATGATCGCGGAGGGGTGCACCAATTGATGTAATTGGCGACGAATGATTTTAAAGGTAACAATATCGCGAATAATTTTATTGCCGCCCGCGGTTGAGCCTGAGCACCCGCCAAGATAGGCACAGAACACCAGGAATAAGGCGGTTGCCGCTGGCCACGAGCTTAGGTCCGCTGCCCCAAACCCTGTACTGGTAATGAATGAAACCACATGGAACGCTGCAAAGCTGAGTGACATCCAGAGCGATTCATAACGGGCTTCACCATAAAGGTAAAAGCCCAGTATCAGAGATAAGCAGGCCACCACAATCAAAAACACGCGTGACTCTTCATCATCGATATAAAGTTTTAAACCGCGCCAACCGATACGAAAAATCCGAAAATGCAAACCAAAGTTGATCGCCCCCAACAGCATAAAGACATTAGAAATCATTAAGATAAGATGGCTTTGAAAGTGCCACATGCTGGCATCGTGGGTGGAGAATCCCCCCGTTGAGACGGTAGAAAAGCTATGTGCAATCGCATCGTACGCGCTCATCCCGGCCACATAATAGGCCAGCGCACATGCGATGGTGATCACCACATATACCCCCCACAAATAGTGGGCTGTTTTTGAAATGCGGGGGGAGAGTTTTTCGTCTTTGATTGGTCCGGGCGTTTCCGCTTTTAATAGTCGCATACCACCCACGTTGAGCATCGGCAGTACCGCAACCACGAAGATCACCACGCCAAGGCCCCCCATCCATTGTAAAAACTGGCGGTAGAGCAAGAACGAAGCAGGCATATTGTCCAGGCCACTTAAAATGGTGGCACCCGCCGTACTCAAGGCACTGATCGACTCAAAGGTAGCATCGGTAAAATTGACCCCAGTGACCAACTCGATCGGAATACCGCCAAGCAACCCCACCAGTATCCAGGTCAGCGTCGAAAATAGTAGAGCATCGCGAAAAGTGACCTGATTGAGTTTGCTTTGCCGAAAAAGCCACGAGATGACCAATGATGAAATCATCATTAGCAAGGAAGGGTAAAAGAAATCGGTTGAGACACCATCGCGGAAAATAAAAAGCGATAAGAGTCCAAAAACAAATTGGACAACACCCATCCATAAAATAGGCATGCCCAGAAGACGCAGGGTATTTTTAAAGTTAATCATGACAGAGGCAACTCATCATTAACACGCTCGTGGTTTATCGATCCATCGCCACCACGCGTAGCGACAAACAGTGGCGTGACGCTTATCACCTCACCGCTTAACTATATCGGTCTTGTTCCAGAATGTCATGGTGGATTAAAGACCTCATATCTACGTCGTTAATACCCTGCATACAAGGCATTACATCGCAGACACGTTATAAAAAAGCCGGGCATCACTGCCCGGCTTCCTACTTTTACTGTGCTTGACGACGTTCGCCGCGCGCAGGGCCACCACGACGCTCGTTGCCGCGGTCACGGTTGAAACGACGTTCGCCACGGCCACGTTCATTGCGGCCACGACCACCGCCATTGCGGTCACCACCGCGACGCTCGCGCATGATTTGACCTTCAACACGCTGTGCATTGGTCTCTTTTTGACGAATACGCAGTTTTTGCAATTGTGCAAACACGTCTTTCGGCATGGTTTTAGGCAGCTGTACAAACGTGTGTGCCGGTGCCAGTTTAATCGCGCCAATGTTTTGCTTGTTTAAGCCAAGCTCATTGGCAATTGCGCCGACGATATCTTTAACTTGTACACCTTGCTCACGACCCACGTCCAACTGATACGTATCCCAATCAGCCGGGTTAGTATCACGACGGTCAGTACCATTTTGACGATCGTCACGACGACGTTCACGGCGTTGCTTCTCACGCTCCATCGCTGCAATCATCGGGTCTGGACCTTTGTAGAACAATGGACGCTTGCCTTGCTGGCGTTGCAGCAACATCGCCGCCAAAGTGGTTGCATCCACGTCAATATCGTTTTGCAGTTGCTCAATCAGCTCAACGAAAGGTGCCATGGCATCGCCATCTTTCTTCTCAGCCAACTCGCCCGCTAGCTGAGCGACACGCGCTTCCGCCACTTTATCGCGGTTTGGAAGCTGAATTTCTTCCATTTTAGTCTGCGTGACACGCTCAACCGTGCGTAGCATGCGCATTTGGTTAGGACGCACCAACAGAATCGCTTTACCGGCACGGCCTGCACGCCCCGTACGACCAATACGGTGAATATACGATTCGGCATCAAACGGAATGTCATAGTTAAACACGTGAGTGATACGCGGCACATCAAGGCCACGTGCCACGACGTCGGTCGCGACCAAAATATCAATCACACCACGCTTTAAGTGATCAACCGTGCGCTCACGCAGTGACTGTGGGATGTCCCCATGCAATGCCGCGGCTTTAAAACCACGCGCTGATAACCAGTCGGCAAGGCGCTCAGTATCTTGACGGGTACGCACAAACACGATTGAAGCGTCGGTATCTTGCGTTTCTAGCAGACGGCTCATGGCTTCGTCTTTTTCAACGCCTTTAACCACCCAGAACTGCTGCTCAACTTTTTCAACGGTGCGATTACTTCCCGCCACATCAACGCGAGCCGGTTCACGCAAGAAGCGGTCAACAATTTGTTTAACGATAGGAGGCATGGTTGCCGAGAACAAGATACGCTGTGCACTCTCAGGCGCTTGCTCCATGATCCAGGTAACATCGTCCACAAAGCCCATTTTGAGCATTTCATCCGCTTCGTCGAGGATAAAGGTATGCACTTCGTCAAGCTTCAAGCGATCGCGGTTGATCAAATCTTTCACACGCCCTGGTGTGCCCACCACGATGTGCGCGCCGCTTTTTAGCGCTTTCATTTGGTCAACAATCGACGCGCCACCATAGATCTCAAGCACTTTGAGGCCTTTGATGTTCTGTGCCAGCGTCTTCATTTCCGCCGCGACTTGGATAGCAAGCTCACGCGTCGGAGCCATAATAATAGCTTGTGGTTTACGCTGGCTTAGATCGACTTTGTTCAGTAGTGGCAGCGAAAACGCAGCGGTTTTACCTGTACCGGTTTGTGCTTTACCAAGTGCGTCACGACCTTCAAGAAGGACAGGGATGGAAGCGGCTTGAATTGGTGTCGGTGTTTCAAAGCCCATTGAGTCAAGCGCAGACAAAAGGGTGTCGGCCAGATCTAACTGGCGAAATTTGGTTACAGATTCTTGCATTGGGATCCCAATCTATAGAGTGTAGCGAAACGGGGCCCCTCAAGCGTTCTGCTCAACCATGCAACACTGTCTTTCATGCAGTGACAGTCACCAGCGCCATGGGCCTCGGTCATTAAGGATGTGCATTCTGCGCTATTTACACCAAAAAAGCCAGAAAAAGTTGAACAAGTTCACAAAATTTGCGGCGTGTGGGCAGGTTTATAGCAATTTGTTCACAGAGGCATCGAAATCCGCAGGTATTCCCCGCACTTTCCATGCATTTAAGTCAGGTCACAGGATTTTAGTGCCACGGGTTGGTTTTGAAACAGTGAATCCGTATAGTGTGGCGATCCGTTTATCGAGACCCGAGTTATGTTTCAAGACAATCCCCTGCTAGCACAGCTAAAGCAACAGATCCAAGAAACCTTGCCCAAAAAAGAAGGCCAGGTAAAAGCCACCGAAAAAGGCTTCGGCTTCCTCGAAGTTGATGACAAAACCAGCCTTTTCATTCCGCCTCCTTATATGAAGAAAGTGCTTCACGGTGATCGAGTAGAAGCCTTTGTTCGCACCGAGAAAGACCGCGAAGTGGCTGAGCCGGATACGCTGGTAGAAGCCAGCTTAGATCGCTTTATTGGCCGTGTGCAGTGGATCCGTAACCGCTTAAACGTCGTCCCCGATCACCCGCAAATGAAAGACGCTCTGCGCGCTAAAACGCAGCGTGGCTTGTCGCAAGACAACTTGAAAGAAGGTGACTGGGTCGTGGCGTCCCTCATCCGCCACCCACTGAAAGGCGATGACAACTTTATGTGCCAGGTCAGTGAAAAAATCACCGATGCGGACGATAAAATTGCCCCTTGGTGGGTCACGCTGGCCAAACACAACTTGCCCAACCAAGAGCCAGCGCCAAAAGATGCGTGGCCATTGTTGGAGCAAGGGCTAGAGCGTCGCGACCTGACTGATTTGCCGTTTGTGACCATCGACAGCGAATCCACCAAAGACATGGATGATGCTCTGTATGTAAAAGCTAACCCGCAAGGTGGCTTCACCATGACAGTGGCTATCGCCGATCCAACAGCATACATCGATGCCGATGACGCGCTTGATCAAGTCGCTCGTGACCGTGGGTTCACTATTTACTTGCCTGGGCGCAACATCCCAATGCTGCCTCGTGATCTCAGTGATGACTTATGTTCACTGCGTGCAAACGAAAAGCGCCCAGCACTATGCTGCACGTTTAATATCGATGCTGATGGCACCATTGCCGACGATGCTGAATTCTTCTCCGCTTGGATCCAATCACACGGTCAGCTTGCTTACGATAAAGTCTCTGATTACATCGAACTCGGTGAACAAGCGCAGTGGCAGCCAGAGAGCAGCGACATTGCGGATCAAATCCATCAATTACATCAATTTGCGCTAGCCCGTATTCAGTGGCGTGAGACGCATGCCGTCACCTTCCCCGACCGTCCTGACTACCGCTTTGAACTCAGCGAAGATAACGATGTGATTGCTATCCACACCGATCAGCGTCGTATCGCTAACCGTATCGTGGAAGAGTCAATGATCAGCGCCAACATCTGCGCGGGTCGAAAGCTTCGTGACGCATTCGGGTTTGGTATCTTTAACACACACGCCGGCTTTAACAGTGAAAAACTCGACGACGTGGTCGAGCTAGTAAAAGCGCATGACGGCGAGGCGGACAGCGAAAGCCTAGCCACCGTCGAAGGCTTCAGTGCGCTCCGTCGCTGGCTAAACAGCCTAGATACCACCTATCTCGATAATCGCTTACGCCGTTTCCAAGCATACAGCGAGATTGGCCATGAGCCAGCGCCACACTACGCGATGGGCCTAGATGTCTACGCCACGTGGACATCACCTATCCGTAAATACGGCGATATGATTAACCACCGTTTGCTCAAAGCGATTATTCGCGGCGAAACAGAGGCCAATGCCCCTGCCGATACCGTGGGTGAAGAGCTTGCCGGCCACCGTAAACATCACCGTATGGCTGAGCGTGATGTCGCTGACTGGCTATACACCCGCTTGCTCAAGCCAGAAGTTGAAGCGCAAACCCGCTATACCGCTGAGATTTTTGACATCAACCGGGCCGGAATGCGTGTACGCTTGCTGGAAAACGGCGCGCCTGCCTTTATTCCATCATCGCTGATCATCGATAACAAAAGCCGGATTGCCTGCGATAAAGAAACAGGCACAGTCACTATCGACGGTAACGTTGAGTTCAAGCTCGGTGATAGCCTAGAAGTGGTGATTGCCGATATTAAAGAGACAACGCGCTCGATTGTGGCAAAGCCGACCCAGGTATTTACCCTGCCTGAGGCGTCACAGAGCGAATAAACGTGTTCTCGCTCTAACCACGCACATCATGCGAAACGTCAGCAGAAAGCCAAGCCATCGCTTGGCTTTCTTTTTGCCCCCAGAATGATAATCTAATCATTAAATTAAAGAGACTCGCTAGACCATTGCTGTTATCACATTCTGAGCGTCAGGCCATCCCCTAACAAGCGATCCGTGGTAAGTTAATGGTGTTACCTCAACCCAATAAGAGGTTTCATGGGATTTTTGCGTTCATCCGTGGTCCGTATGGGGACGCCCATTGTTTTACTACTGCTGCTTGCCGTGAGCTATCAACCTTTGATTGCTGCGCTAGCCCCCTATTACAACTTGATTTACGCAGCGCCGTATTTTCTGTTATTCACCGCACTACTTTTAAGCCACTTATTCAAAAGCGCCCGCGTCGGTATGATGGTCGTGATCTTATTGGTGGGATACACAGTGATCCTCACGCGGCTGCAATCGCCACTCAATCACGGCACAACCTACATGGAGTACTTGCTGCTCACCGTCGCCCTTCCGATTAACTTGCTGTATATGATCATCGTGCGCGACCAAAAACTCACCTCTCGGTTTGGTCTGTTCTTTTTCCTCGCGATTGGTATGGAAATTGGTTGGTGCGGCCTTTTGGTGCAGCAATTCGGTGAACTCTCCACCTACCTCCATCAGCATCCGGTATTAGTCAGAGTGACCGCCGTTAGCCCCATGCCGCTGCTGCTGATCGTGTTGCTCTCGATTTTGGTCTGTGTCAGCACCATTCGACTGTTGCGCAAAAATAGCATTGAAGATCATGCCGCTTTCGTCAGTGTATTATGCGGTGTCACGACCTTGGTGTTTTTTAATGTGCCTTTCATTTCTTCGCTGATATTTTCATTGGCCGGCGTGTTATTGATTGCCAACCAAGTCTCGCTAAGCCACCAACTGGCATTCATTGATGGGCTTACCGAAATTGCGGGGCGTCGCGCACTTGAAGACGAGCTCAAACACCTAGGCAGACAATACACGCTCGCCATGCTGGATGTGGATCACTTTAAGCAATTCAATGATAAATACGGTCACGAAACCGGCGATGATGTTCTTAAGCTCGTTGCCAAACATATGGCACATTGTGAAGGAGGCGCCAGTGCCTTTCGCTACGGCGGTGAAGAATTTACCCTGCTATTCAAAGGAAAAACCACCGAGCACTGCTTGCCGTTTCTCGACGCCCTACGTGAGGACATCGCCAACTACCCTTTGATACTGCGTGATGAATCTCGTCCTCATGATGACAAGCAAGGCCGACAAAAGCGTGGACGCGCAAGCGAACAAAAGCCCGTTAATATTACTGTCAGTATTGGCTTTGCCGATGCCTCACAAGCCGACACGCCCGATGAGGTATTGCAGTTAGCGGATAAAGCCTTGTACAAAGCCAAAGAAGCAGGGCGCAACTGCATTAAGGGCAGCGTATGAAACATGTTTTAGTGATACCTTTTTTAGCCTTGATGTTAGCAGGCTGTGTCACGCAGCGTGACGCGGCAACAACATCTGACATGCCCAGTTCAGACAGGACGATTAGCGATCAAGCGCTAGACCAAGCACTTACCCAACTTTATCGTCAGTGGCAAGGCACCCCCTATCGGTGGGGAGGCACCACACGGCAAGGTATTGATTGTTCAGCTTACACCCAACACGTGTATCAATCGGCGCTCGCTACCCCACTCCCGCGCACCACCCACGGCCAGGCAAAAGCCGGCTATGCCATTGACTATCAATCCGCACGCCAAGGCGATCTGGTGTTTTTTCATATTCGCCCCGGCCTTCGCCATGTGGGCATCTTTCTGGGTGGACAGCGTTTTATGCATGCTTCCGCCTCAAAGGGCGTGACAGTGTCACGATTAGATAACCCTTACTGGCAAGCGCGCTTCTGGCAATTCCGTCGTTATTTCTGAGGCGAGGCTTTTACCGAGTCAGCCAGTTCGCAACAGGGTTGATACCGCGGACACGTGACGACATGATCATTGACCATGCCGAGCGCTTGCATCAGAGAATAACAAATCGTCTCACCCACAAATTTAAAGCCGCGCTTTTTCAAAAAACGGCTCATGGCGCGGGACTCGTCCGTCGCGGTAGCGACATCGGCATCCGATTGGTGATGGTTTACAATGGGCACGCCGCCGGTAAACTGCCAAAGGGCTTTAGCCAATGAACCGTACTCCTCCACCAGCGTCACCGCCGCCTTGGCATTGGTAAATACAGAGGCCACCTTCAAACGATTACGGACAATTTCATGGTTGGCCATGATCTCAGCGATATTCGGTTCGGCCACGTTCGCGAGTTGGTAAAAGTCGAAATCGAAGAAAGCCGCGCGATAAGCCGCACGCTTTTGTAAGATGAGGCGCCAACTCAACCCAGCTTGAGCGCCCTCTAAACAAATGAATTCAAAAATCCGCTGATCATCAAATGTCGGCACACCCCACTCGCTATCGTGGTATGCCCGCTCAGCTTCACTGTGTTGTGCCCATTGGCAAATGTCCATCTTTTCCCTCACCCTTGTCATACAATCGTTGCGCAGCCGTTTTGTTGCTTGTGGCACGAAATCAGCGGCTTAACCTTGCAAAAGCTATCGTTTCGCTGAATATCACGCTATCTTTGATCGCGATAAGTTCATGATACGTAATAAAACCGTTACTCCCTGTTGTTGATGACATCCATAAACAGAAAGGAAAACGCGTGACAAAAAAGCATCTCTTGATCACTGGCGCCGGGCAGCGTATCGGCTACGCACTTGCCTGTCACTTTCTTCACCAAGGTCATCAGGTGACCCTATCTTATCGCACCGAACGGCCTCAAGTGGCTGACTTACGTGCACGCGGCGCACACTGTCTCCAAGCCGACTTTTCCTCTGATGAGGGCGTGTACGCATTTATCGAGTCGCTCGATGCGATGCATCCGACCTTCGATACCGTAATACACAACGCATCGTCGTGGGACAGTGAAACGCAAAGCCAAGATATTGCCACGTTATTCGATAATATGATGCAAATTCACGCCAAAACGCCTTACCTCATTAACATGGCCGCGTCACGCTGGATGCAGCAGGGCGATATTATTCACCTTACCGACTATGTCGCGCAAAAGGGCAGCGCTAAGCATACCGCCTACGCAACCAGCAAAGCGGCGCTAGAAAACCTGACGCTCTCCTTCGCGCAAAAGCTTGCGCCGCATATTAAGGTGAACAGCATTTCACCTGCGCTAATCATGTTCAACGAAGGCGATGATGACGCCTATCGTGATAAAGCTCGCCGTAAATCGATTTTAGGCACTGTACCGGGTGAACAAGAGGTAGTGAATGCCTGCGAATTTATTCTCGCCAGTCAACATATGACCGGCCAATCTATCAAGCTGGATGGCGGACGCCATCTCATTTAATTTCGTGACCAGGGAAAGATTATGAACGACGCTGTCATTAAAGTAACCAACCTGCGCCTGCGTACTTACATTGGTTTTAATCCCGACGAGCAAGAGAAAAAACAAGATGTAGTGATCAATGTTGAGATCCACTATCCCGGCCACAAAGCCTGTGAAGAAGACAACGTAGATGATGCACTCAACTATAAAGTGATCACGAAAGCGATTATCGATTACGTCGAAAATGGCCGTTTTTTATTGCTGGAGAAGCTTGTGGCAGGCGTGCTAGACATTGCACGTGACCATCACTGGGTGCGCTATGCGCAAGTCACCATTGACAAGCCTCACGCACTTCGCTTCGCTGATTCCGTCTCTCTGAGCTTGAGCTGGACCGCCGACGAGTCCTAACCCAGTCAAGAGTTCGTTAGAATTATTCGAACATCTTGTTCAAGGGGAAACGGTTCTGAATTACCATTCACCCTATATACTGTGTTGGCATAGTGAATAGGAGCAGCAACGATGACAACGAAAACGGGCTACGATCTGATAATGCGTACGCTACACTGGCTATCAACCATTGTGATCATTGGTCTTTTCGCTGTTGGGCTTTGGATGGTCGATCTCAGTTATTACAGCAGCTGGTATCAGACGGCGCCGCATTGGCACAAATCTATTGGGTTATTGCTCGCCCTTGCCACCTTGTTTAGGCTCGTGTGGAAAGCGACACACACCATGCCTGCTGTCGAAGGCAAAGCGTGGGAGCGTAAAGCGGCAACGGCTGGGCATCATACAATCTATCTGTTGCTTATCACTTTGTTTGTCTCCGGTTATCTGATCTCAACATCAGATGGGCGAGGGATAGATGTCTTCACTTGGTTTACCGTGCCAAGCGCCGGTGAGCTTTTTCCCAACCAGTCAGATATTGCTGGGGATGTACACTACTACGTTGCCATTACCTTGATTGTATTGGCCGCTGGCCATGCAGTCATGGCACTTAAACACCACTTTATTGATAAAGACAATACGTTACGGAAGATGATCGGAGGAAACTCGAAATGAAAAAACTCATGTTAGCCATGGGAATGAGCGCCGCGACACTCTTATCTGGGCCTGCACTCGCAGACACTTATATGATTGACACCAAGGGCGCACACGCCTCGGTCAACTTCAAAGTGCCACACCTGGGTTACAGCTTTATCAAAGGTCGCTTTAATCAGTTTGACGGCCAGTTTGAATTCGACCCAGACAACATTGGCGCATCCAGTGTCTCTGTGACTATTGATACCACCAGTGTCGATTCTAACCACGCCGAGCGTGATAAGCACATTCGTAGCGGTGATTTCCTGGATGTGGGCGAATATGGCCAAGCATCCTTTGAAAGCACCAAGGTAACCGACAACGGTGACGGCTCGATGACCATCGCAGGCGATCTCACCTTGCATGGCCAAACTAAGCCGATTGAAATCGACGCAGAACTGGTTGGCCACGGTGAAGATCCATGGGGCAACTACCGCGCAGGCTTTATGGGTAACACCCGTCTTGAGCTCGAAGATTTCGGTATTCCTACCATGGGCCCTGCCACCTACGTTGATATGGAGCTTCACGTAGAAGGTATCCGTCAATAAGCGACGAGTCTCTCACCATCCGAATCCAAACGCCCCGGCATCTGCTGGGGTGTTTTTTATCGACCACTAAAACATTCACTATACTCATGAAAAGCGACGCCTTGGTCTGGCGATGATATCCATTGTTCGATAAGGATACCTATCTATGAGGCCCACCTCTTTTAAGCGTTTTTTCCTCGTTTTTGCTCTCTGTATCTTCACTCTCTCTGCGTATGGCAAGATGAAAATCATTACCGCAGTGAACGACGCCTGGCCACCTTACGTCACCCGCAATAATGCAAGACCCGGGTTTTCTGTTGAAGTTGTCACCGCGGCACTCCATACGCAAGGCTACGATATCGAATTTCTACTCTTCCCTTGGGCGCGCGGCTTACACGAAGTCAGAAACGCACGCATCGACTTAATTACCACCACCTGGTACACCGACGCACGCAGTGAATATCTCGTTTACAGTGATCCCTATTTCGCAACCAATATCGATATTATGATGCGAAAAGATACAATTTTTGATTATAACGGCCCTAAAAGCCTCAAGGGAAAACGGATCGCCAGTGTACGTGACTACGGCTATGATCAATGGTTTTTAGACGCAGAATATTTTCAGCGAGTGGAAACCACCTCACTGATGTCTAGCTTACAAATGCTCGCCGCCGGTCGCGTTGATATGGCGGTGGGCAATCGCTTTGTCATGCAACAAGAGCTCGAACCTTTAAACCTCGACGCTGATGATTTTCACTTTTCTCCCACCCCGATGATCAAACAGCACATCCATGTCACTGCTGCCAAAGCCAACCCCAACGCCAGCAAATACATCCAAGCCTTTAATCGCGGATTAGAAATAATCAAACAAAATGGCACATTTGACGATTTGAAAAAGAAATACGGGCTGATCTTACCAGACGATACCACTGCAAACTGAAACCCAATCGTCATAGTTGTTGTCTAGGATGGACGGCATGAAAAACAATCAGCAAGTAGCTATGACGGCACCTATCAACATCGCATTTTTTGATCTCGACGAAACCCTGATCGCCACCGATACCAAACAAGCGTGGCTGGATTATTTATACCAACAAGGGCACGCGTCGAGTGATCGAGTCGCTCAAGAGCAGCAAGCCTATATCGACTTTAAAAAGGGTCGAATTAACCTTGAACAATATATGCACGTTCAGCTTACCCCACTCAAAGGCCGCTCAACCCAAACGGTCGATGATTGGGCCACGGACTTTATCGATAGGCTCGTCGCCCCAGTGGTGGTACCGCAAGCGTTAGAACGCATTGAATGGCATCGCAACCGTGGCGACCACTGCGTGCTGGTTTCTAATACCGCCGCACACTTAGCAAGACCGATTGGCGCATTACTCAAACTCGATACTGTGATCGCAATTGAGCTCGAAACCATTAACGGTGTTTATACGGGCAGTATTTCTCATTGTGTGCGTGATTTTCGTGGTAAGCATGACTATATGCAGGCATGGCTCTCTGACCGCCACGACACCGTAGGTCACACCTACGGCTACAGTGATTCGCACTGGGATGTGCCGCTTCTCGAGCAAGTTGATAATGCGTTTGCAGTGAACCCCGATCCACACCTAAGTCTGCACGCACAAAAGAAAGATTGGACCATCATGGAGTGGGCGAGACACGATACCATTCGCGATTAATCTGTCATGCACCTTAAGTGCAAATACACAGATGCAATCTCTCACGGGCGCTATCGGCGTCCTTTTTAATAATACTTACTTGAGAATGATTATCATAACCGTTATCTTTAACTTATGATCGGCTGGCGGCACCGCGCCGTAGTCACACGCATCGTTAAAGAGATAAAGGCTTATGAAGAAGAACATCATCATTATCGTCGCGCTCTTGCTCTCTCCACTGGCGCACGCCGACCAATTAAAACACGCGGACAAGTTAAAAGTGGTGACCAGCTTTACCATCCTCGCTGATATGGCCGCTAACGTAGCGGGTGAGCATGCCGAGGTGGTGTCCCTTACTAAACCCGGTGCTGAGATCCACAACTACCAGCCCACCCCGGGGGATATTCTGCGTGCGCAAGGTGCGGATGTGGTGATGTGGAACGGATTAGGCTTAGAGCGCTGGTTCGAACGTTTTTTCCAGCACATTGATAAAGTGCCGAATGTGATCTTATCGGACGGAGTGGAGCCGATTGTGATTGCCTCGGGCCCGTATCGTGGCAAGCCCAACCCACACGCGTGGATGTCGCCCTCAGATGCAATGCGATACGTTGATAATATCGAGCAAGCCCTGATTAAGTACGATCCCGCCAATCAAACGCACTACCAAACCAATGCCAAAGCCTACAAGGCACAAATTCAAGCCGTGTTCGCGCGTGCGCAAGATGCCTTATCCGCCGTCCCTGAAGCACAGCGTTGGCTAGTAAGTAGCGAAGGCGCTTTCTCTTATCTGGCGCGTGATTTAAACCTCAACGAAGCCTATTTATGGCCGATTAACGCCGAGCGTCAGGGCACACCGCAACAAGTGCGCGCACTGATTGATACCGTGCGAGAACACCAAGTGCGTGCTGTTTTCTCCGAAAGTACTGTGTCCGATGCGCCCGCTAAACAAGTCGCCGCGGAAACCGACGCGCACTATGGCGGCATTTTATATGTCGATTCGCTCAGTCAAGCTGACGGACTCGTGCCTGACTATCTATCCTTACTGACAGTGACCACAGAAACCGTTTTAGCGGGGTTGCGCCATGACGCACTATGATTTAACCGACGGCACGCCCAGTGTGTTAGATGTCAACGAGGTACGTGTTGTCTATCGAAACGGCTTGTGTGCCCTTGAGCACGCCAGCTTCTCGCTGCCAGCGCAAACCATTACCGCCTTGGTGGGTGCTAATGGCAGCGGCAAATCCACCTTATTTAAAGCGATCATGGGGTTTGTGAATCCCGGCAGTGGCAGCATTGCGGTCAACGGCACCCCCATTAAGCAAGCGCAAAAAGCAGGCTTGGTCGCTTATGTCCCTCAATCCGAAGAGATCGACTGGTCGTTCCCGGTGTTAGTGGAAGATGTAGTGATGATGGGTCGCTACGGCAAGATGTCATTCATGCGTCGCCCCAAAGCGGCGGATCATCAAGCGGTGGATGAGGCCTTATCCCGGGTAGATATGAGTGCATTTCGCCAGCGCCAAATTGGCGAACTGTCCGGCGGACAGAAAAAGCGTGTTTTTCTTGCCCGCGCTCTGGCTCAGCACAGCCCGCTGATTTTACTGGATGAGCCCTTTACTGGCGTAGATGTTACCAGTGAAGAGTCAATTATGCGTTTGCTGCTCGAGCTCAAAGACGAAGGCAAAACCATTTTGATTGCCACCCATAACCTCGGTACCGTACCCGACTTCTGCGATCGCACCGTGTTGGTCAATCGCGCGGTGGTGGCAGGCGGACGCACCGAACATGTGTTTACTACCGAGAACCTCAGTGCCATTTTTGGCGGCAAACTGCGCCAGTATGTGATGCCCAGCGATCAGCTCCACCAAGACGCCGATCCGCGCGAGCTATCGGTGATTTCCGACGACGAGCGGCCCTTGGTGGTGTATGGCAAGCGCGAACAAAGCGCGCAGGAGCGGCGCGAATGAGCTTACTTGATCCCCTCGCCTATCAATACATGCAAAAAGCATTGCTGGTCACCACCTTGATTGGCGGCGTGTGCGGCTTACTCTCCGCCTTTTTGATGCTTAAAGGCTGGTCGCTGATGGGCGATGCCCTTTCCCATGCGATTGTACCGGGCGTTGCCGGCGCTTATATGCTAGGCCTGCCCTTTTCGCTCGGTGCCTTTGTTGCCGGCGGCATGGCCGCGAGCGTGATGCTGTTTTTGCATCAACGCAGTCACATCAAACAAGATGCGATCATCGGTTTGATTTTTTCGAGCTTTTTCGCCTTCGGCCTCTTTTTAGTCTCCATTTCGCCCGTCGCGGTCGATATTCAACAAATTATGCTGGGCAACTTGCTCGCCATTGCCCCACTCGATGCGGTGCAAATGCTGATCATTGCCTTGGTGAGCCTCACCGTACTGGCAATGAAATGGCACGACTTTATGCTGACCTTTTTCGATGAAAGCCACGCCCGCTGCATTGGCTTACCCGTGGTGGGGCTTAAAGTGCTGTTTTTTGCGCTGCTCAGCGCTTGCACCATGGCGGCACTTAAAAGTGTCGGTGCCTTTTTGGTGATTTGCTTGGTGATCGCCCCCGGCGCCACCGCCTATCTATTGAGTGATCGCTTCGGGCCCGTGTTGGTGCTAAGCGGTGTCATCGGCACACTCACCTCACTATTTGGGGTGTATATCAGCTATTTCGCCAACCTTAACGCCGGCGCACTGATTGTGCTGGCCCAAGTGGGACTCTTCTTAGCCGCCTTTGTGTTTGGCCCTAAACACGGTTTACTCGCGCGGCGCGCCAAACGTCAGGAGGCACTGCAATGAATCCGTATCAACTGACTTTTATGCAAGATGCACTGCTGATGGCTGTCTTAGTGGCTCTGCCCTGCGCGCTGCTTTCTTGCTATTTAGTATTAAAAGGCTGGTCGTTAATTGGCGATGCGGTAGCTCACGCGGTGCTGCCAGGGTTGGTGTTGGCAAATTTATTTGGCCTGCCGCTGATCGTTGGCGCCTTTGCCGCCGGCTCCGCATGCGCCACCAGTGTGCATTGGCTCAAACAAAATAGCCGTGTGAAAGAAGACACCTTGCTGGGGATTGTGTTTTCTGGCTTTTTCGCGCTGGGGCTGATTTTGCAAGGCCAGTTCCCGTCTGATTTGCACCTTGACCATATTCTGTTTGGTAACCTGTTGGGAATTAACCACCAACAGCTGCTCACCGCCGCCATCACCGGCTTGGTCGTGCTTGCGCTGGTGCTGCTTAAAGGGCGAGATTTAATGCTGCTATCGTTCGACCCCGCGCAAGCCAGCGTGCTCGGGCTCCCAGTACAAAAGCTTCACTGGCTCTTACTCTCGGTGATGATTGCCACCATTGTTGCGGGGTTACATGCAGTAGGGATCATCTTAGTGGTGGCGATGTTGATTGCACCGGGCGTCACCGCCTTTATGCTCAGCAAACAATTTAGCCGCATGTTATGGATTGCCTGTGCAATTGCTTTAGTCACCGCCGTGGGCGGCGTCACTCTGTCGTTTTACCTCGACAGCGCGCCAGGCCCGACCATTGTATTGCTCCTCACCGGCTGCTTTGTGGTGACCTTCGCATGGCAGCAATATCAAATCCACCGCAACCAACAGCACCCACAGCCGACGCAGCAAGCAACAAAAGCAACACGCCCATCCACCACCCATTCGGCGCAATCACACTGATCGGCACCGACGGACACAACCGCATCCCAACCTCAGCAGTGCGCGAGATAGAGCTCGCGCACATTGCTCGTCGCATAGGTTTTATCGCCCATGGCCGTCACCTTGCCTTCACGCACGCCAAATACCATAATTAGGTATATATTGGTATCAACGAGTTCTAACCATGGCAAAGAATACAAGTATTACCCTAGGTGAACACTTCGATGGCTTTATCGCTAGCCAAATCGAAACAGGGCGTTACAGCTCGACAAGTGAAGTCGTTCGCGCCGCACTGCGTTTACTCGAAAACCAAGAGACTAAACTGCATACACTACGTCAACTTCTCGTAGAGGGCGAACAGAGTGGCGATGCGGAGTATGACATCGATAGCTTTATCCACGAAATCGATGCCGAAGACACACAATGAAGCCATTTACGCTGACTATCGCCGCCAAAACGGACTTAAGGAATATCGCGTTGTTTACCCAGCGTCGTTGGGGAAAGGGACAGCGCAATCTATATGTAAAACAGTTCGATGACACCTTTTGGTTATTGGCTGAAAACCCAGACATGGGGAAACCATGTGATGACATCCGATCAGGATATCGTAAATTTCCTCTTGGCAGCCATATTGTTTTTTACCAACCCAAGGGTAATCATCACATTAAAGTCGTTCGAATCTTGCATAAAAGCATGGATGTGAATCCAGCACTGGGTGTTTAGTCCACCGTAGTCACTTATACGGTCTCTGTCGACGGACACAGCAACACCCCATCCTCAGCAGTGCGCGAGACAGAGCCTCGTTCTAATCGCGCACCGCCCCACCAACCCGACTCGCCCCTTGTGTTCTAGCCAACTTATTGTACTCACCTCACAAAACATGGTTTATCTAACACTTTGGACAATAGCGCACGAAAACCAAAACAGCGCTTGATAGACTAATCCCAAATCTGCCCACTCTATGGCGTGTTAGATGCCGACAACTAACTGGCGGTAGCGTGGCAAAATACAGGGTGGTTAACCTGTTTATCGGCCAGATAAACGCAAAAGCGTGCGCGTTTATCCATGACAGATGCACACTATCTCTGAATGGATGAAAAAAAGAGTTTATTAGTCATGTGTTTACAGATTCACGCTTGGGGATAGTGTGAATTCCTGAGTAGAGATAGGCGGCATGCACACTTTCGCGGAAGAGCAATATCCATTAGAGGTGAGAAATTCTATTGGTAACAGCCAGTTAGGTAGAAAAGAGTGCGGATAACGGTTTTGGGAAATCGTGCATGCGCACTAATACAATGTTATATTTTACGGGGGTAATATGCCAATCAAGCAGTTTGATAAGTGGATTGATAGCATCGTTTCTAAATACGAAATTGAAGCTCAATGCTGCAGTAAGTTTTCAGGTGTTTTCTCAGGCTACTACTCTCCAGAATACTTAGCTAAATGCAAGTTTGTTGTAACGGACGTAATCCCGAAGCCTGACATTCCCGAACTACGCCATATTGGTTTAGGTGACTTTCTTGATATGGATTGTGGGGCAATCACCTACAAACACATGTACTTTATGAAACCCCAGCATCAAGAAAACTTAGAAATTCATATTCACGAACTCATGCACACAATTCAATGGGAGCAGCTAGGTGGAGAAGGCTTTTTGAAGCGGTACGTTCAAGAAATCAATGAACACGGCTATGACAATGCGCCATTAGAGAACATGGCATACGATCTAGGTCGCAGTTTCAAATCAGGTGGCGCTGTAGTTGATGTAGCTAACTTAGTGCGTGAAAAAATATAACAAATTGCTTAACAAAGACTCCTAACGCTTGGCGACTTAAGTCCCAATTTCAACTCTGTGTTTATGGCACAATATTTAAGTTAAGTGGCATCGCGTTGTCGCTTGTTAGCAAGGCGTTATACAAGAGGGGAGTAATGCCTCGATTATCACCCAAATTGGAAACTTTAAGAGCGCTTTTTGCCCGCTCAGGCAACCAGTGCGCGTTTCCAGGCTGTACTCACGCTCTGGTAAATGGTGACAACCTTTTTATCGCACAGGTTTGTCATATCGAAGCGGCTAGCAGCGGCGGAGAGCGATTCAATCCTGACAGCGACGATGAGTACCGTCGAAGCTATGAGAACCTGATTCTGCTGTGTTACCCCCATCATATCGAAACAGATGATGTTGACCTATATCCGGTGGAAAAACTCAAAGAAATGAAGCTGAATCATGAGCAACTATTTGAGAAGTCCAGCTTTAAAATCGATGAAGCTGTCCTTTATAAGCTCAAAGATCAAATGGATGAGTATTGGGAAAAAATCGAGCGCGCCAACAAGCTGGAACATGTTTTCCAGGATTCTGGTTTGGCGATGGAGGTCAACGGCAAGGCTAGCTTTTTTGAAGTAATGCAAAGCGCGCATGATGCGATTGCGGGCATCGAGCATTTGCTTGAGTCATTCCATAAAAGCGACGAAAGTTTGCTTGAGGATTTGCGGGCTATACTCGAAAAGTGCGGTTTGGATGCCACTGCAATTGACGCGATTCCCTACTACGAAAATCCTTTTTTCAATCGAAATTGGGAATATCACAACCTAGGATCGGCAAATTGGCTGCAGCGCATAAGCATTGATCTAGTGCATCTCGAAGTGAAGTACCTAGAGGAGTACTTGATCACCAATAGCGATGACCTTAAAGCCAAGAAGAGGCTGGAGGAGCTGATGCCCGTTCTAGAGGAGTATGCAAGCAATGCGATGCATGTCGATTGATCTGTATAACAATTTGCTGCACGCGGATAAATTACTTGCTGCGCTCCTAATTTACCGGTGAGCAAAGCGTTAAGCTACTAATAAGAGTCATCAAGTAAATGTTAGAAATTATACAAAAATTAAATTTAGGTGAATGGACGACATTTGTCGTTATTGTCTTTATTTTGTGGAAACTTATTGTTAAGTCTTTAGTTGATGGCTGGTTTAAAAATCGATTAGATCTTCAAAAACAAGAAGTCGGTAATGCATTGCAAATTCAGAAATAACTTGTATTAAAACAAGCTGAGTTTGAAAAGATAAAAATGGAACGTGCATTGCCTCTTTTTGAAGAAATTAATGCAGCCGTCTCTGAGCATAAAATGGTCTTTAACACATATATACATTATGTCGTTAATAAATGTGGAAGTGCTGATAAATTAGAGAAAGAACGGTTAAAATGTGATGAAAGAATAATCAAGGCAAATTCATCCTTAACTATCTATTTGCCCGATGAGTTTCGAAAAGTTATTGATCGATTAAGGAAAGTGGTTAGTTGTTCTATTAAAGAACCAGAGATCACCTCAAGAGTACTGAGAAACTTTGGTGCAGGGACAAGAGTGCCGCCCAAAGCTGTAGATTTATATGAAGATCTGATTAATTGCTTTTATTCTATGAGTGCTAAATATCTAGGTATATCCAATCAGGATAAATCATATAATGACTTACTTGCGGAGAATAGCCTAGATAGTAATGCTCTAACAACACGTTGTGACGAAGAAAGCATCCTTGCTTATAAATTTTTGCTGTTACATGAATACTTTGGTTCCAATGAAAAAGTGGAAGCTCAATATGACGTTGAACAATTGTATAAAAATGCAGAGCAAGCGTAGCTTAACAAGGCTACATGGATTCCCCCGTTCGTCAAGCATCCGCGAAGCGTATTGAGTTTGGTTTGGACTGCTGCTCTACATTCGGCCTTTTACTGACTCACGTCATGGCCCTGATGACATTGCGCGGTTGCAGTGCCTAATTCGTTAGAAGGCATCAAGGTGTCCGCCGCATTAACAGGCTCTCTGCAAATGGTCTTCACCGATATTTATGAGCTCATCAACTATACGCAGAAGCGTACGCGTTTATCCGTGATAGATGCACACTCCCCCAGCCATAACGGATGATTTAAAGCGTCGATTAGGCATATAGCTTGCGTGGGGATAGTGTTAATGCTGAAAAAGAGATAAGCGGCGTGAACACATTCGCGGACAATCAGCATTTATTATGAGTAATAAATAGAATTTTAAACAGCCAGTTAGGCAGAGAATCGCGCATATAAGGACTTTGGAAAACCGGATATGTGCACTAATTTAATATTACGTTCTAGGAGGATAAATTGAGTAAGTTGGAAATAGTTGATCCTGAGACTGGTGTGACTAAAGAGATTCCAGTTTCTGAGTTTATTATGCAAAGTTATAAAGAAGCGCTTATTCAAGGTCGTGAAAGAGAGATTAACGTTACATCCATTATTCGCGAGATTCACTTAAAAAGTAGATTGAAGAAGACGGCATTTGTGAAGTTACGAGTTGATGGAAAAGAGGCTGGCATTGAAATACCAGCTTTAGCTCTTTCAACTTTGTCTATGTACTCTCAGGATGAAATTAATGATTTAGTTACAGATTCATTTTTGTCTAGTGACTTCGAAAAAGCCTACAGTAGTGCTATACCAGATGATTTACAACCATCAACTTCAAAACAACGAACTCTAGCGTTAAGAATTTCTGAGTTACTAGGTATCGATTTAGGTTATGAGATTCTTGCTTCTAAAAGGAAACTGGGTGCTTTTATCAGTGATAGTCAAAAAGAGCTTGAACGTTATGAGCGGGATATCGAAGGTGTAGATTTTATATCAGAAAGGCTTGAAGATGCTCTAATAAAATACTTTTCAAATGATAACTGTTGGCGTGAGTTATTCAATAGTGCCTATGAGCTTTATTTACAAGTCCCGCAACGAGCTCGTGAAGTTATTCACAAAAATGTACGTGATGGTATTTCTGATAGCTACTGGAATGAAGCTCGCGATGTACCTGAGGGTAATGTTGTTTCAGAAATTATATCTGAAATATCATTTAAACTGGCAGAGATGGGGACACATGCAGAGAAGTTTGAGAACCTCCACACAGACCAACAGTAGTCGCACTTAATAAGTGTCGCGAGGCCTACATTTTATTTGAATGTTGCACAATTCCATTTTTCAGCACTAGCTTAGCTAAGGGGGACGGTTATTTCTCCATCACCTCTGTCGACTGACACAACTGCATCCAAGCCTCGGCGGTGCGTGAAACATAGCGCTCGCCGTGCCAGACTAACCCCAGTTGCCATTCAATCGCTGGGCTTATTGGTTTCACCAGTAATAACTCACTGTCTTCCAAGCTGGCGCTAAGGCGCTGGCATAAGGGCGCAGGTAAGAACGCCACCCCTGCACCACTTTTCACCAAGGCGGCTAAAAAGTCCCACTGACTGCTACGCGCGGCAATGGTGGGCTGATAACCATGCTCTTCACAACGGGCAATAATCCGATCGCTTAAGGTAAATTCAGCGCTATACAGATAAAACGGCTCGTCTTTGACTGCCTGCCATGTCAGGCTTTTTTGCGCACGCCACGCGGCTTGGTTAGGCAACACTGCATAAATGGGGTGAGTTTGTAGGGGTAAACTTTGCAAGCACTCGGGCTGGGTGTCGGTGAGCATGGTGATTGCCACATCAATCTCACCATTGATCAGCGCTTGTTCGGTGCGCCGCCCACCGTATTCGACAATACTGAGCGCCACGTTCGGATATCGCTGACGGTACTCACGTAACACATTGGCATACAGCGGCCCTATCATCGGTGGCATCCCCAACCTAAGCTGGCCGCGCGCCAGTTGGTTGAGATCGTCGAGCTCGGTATTTAGCTGCTCGAACTCAGCAATAATGCTCTGCGCACGCTGATACACCACCTCACCAGCATCGGTTAACCAAAACCGCCTTCCCTCTCGGTGCAACAACGGCTGACCCACATCTTGCTCAAGATTACGCACCATTTTACTGATCGTCGGTTGCGTCACATGCAACGACGCCGATGCGGCAGTAAAGCTCTGCTGTTCCACTAAGGCAACAAAATAGCGCAACGCACGAATATCCATAAACGGCCCTTAAAAGCTGTCTGTTAACCATGCCATTTTGGCATAATTTGGGTAAAGCCTATGCGTTTACTCATCACAACCTTGAGCGGTGCATGCTAAACGACGTTGAGTCACCTTCGATTAGATTAAAAACGAAGCTGGGCGAGCTCAGAGAAGACCAACTACGCACATTTTTGGGACATTCACTCAAGAAAGTGATTAACATCAGGCCAATAGCGAAATTCATGGCATCATAGCAAATATGAAAAAGTTAAAGGCTATTAGCCTCATTGTGCTTGGCGGGTTAGTAACATACTTCGCCATTAATGGCTTTACGCCCCAGGTCACATTGGATAAAAAAGTCCTAGATGTGCCTGTTTCTGAGTCGGTATCTGTAGTGGGGTATCGCAATAATGTTGGCGGCGCCACCATTCCCTTTCGCTATCACTTTTACGTTCGTGCAAACGAGTCACCATTAACCACACCATTTTTAATCTCGGGCACACCAGACGTGGATATTACCGCCAGAGACAGTCACTCGTTGATGATAAAAATGACTGGTGAGATCTTTCAGTTTACCAATGTTGTCTGGGTGAAGGATAAGCAAACCTTAGAACCTATCCACATCCAGATTGACGCGCAAAGCAAGGCAGAATAGAAATTATTCTATTCATCAAAATGCACATATCATTCTGAAAAGCTTATGGAATCAAGCATCGTTAGCTACTCTTTGCGCGGCGGTATAGCTCTGCTTTTCCACCAAGGCAATAAAATAGCGCAACGCACGAATATCCATAAACGGCCCTTAAAAGCTAATCGTTAACCATGCCATTTTGGCATAGTTGATGGCGAAAAAAGCAGAGGAACTGGCACTTGTTACCATGCGTCACTAGGTTACACTTTCGGTAGCATGAAGCAGTCTCTCATTAAGTCTCGCTCACCGCGTTTGATACCTGCTCCTTTTGCCAAGCGCTCCCATTTAGACACGGCCTGGGCGACTTGACGATAAATTTTGTCAGCTGTTTTCACATCAAGTTGAAAGTACTCCGCCACCTCAAACGCTAGGTCAATATCTAAAGCATTATCTTTGTCGTCAATATTTAAGTGCAGACCGTGGGCATGTTGTGTTGAATTGATGTCGTAGGCGGGTGACAGTCGCCAACCTGTCATGTCAAAAATAAAGCCATGATTACGTAGGTGATCGTCACTATTGGCAACCATGATATTAAACAGCATACGTCTCCAAAGCTGTGCCAAGTCCGCCCGCGTATTAGAACCATTCTGGATAAGAAATTCCGCTAACTCTAAGTAGCTCGCTCCATCATCATTGCCATCGAAATATTCAAGCTGTGTCATTGCTGACGTAAATTGCAGTCTCCTGCCGTCATCGGTACGATCAAATCGCTTAGTCAGGAAAATATGGTGGTCTGAACCAATGGCCTGCACTTTACATTCAGCCATATTGATCCCAGAGTCCAAGGCCATTTGGTACACCAAGTATTCCCACAGGCCAATATCATAATCGTCATACCGACTTGGAAACTTTGCCAGCCATAAAGTACCATCGACATCTCTTACAGAAGCTTTCGGCCTAGCTCCGCCCAACGATGACCCTGGTGAGATAAGCATATTCAACCATTTGAGGTAGTCAGGATTGTCAAAGTCGGGTTTGTCCTCGATGCCTTGCGCTGCACATTCTAGCTCCGCGAGTGAAGTCATAGCTGGAGCCGCCAGATCGTCATTGTCGTCAAGAAAATTGCCACCATGCTCGGTGCAAAACCTTAAAGCGCCCATTCTAAAAGAGTCATGAACACCGAGGAGATAGTCGGTTTCGTACAATGTGTTCGCTCTACGTCCCTCAATGCGGGCTATAACAGCCTCTCGACGTTGCATCAGCAAGCGCCCCCATCGATCAGGGCAAGAATCCAAGAATATCTTGAAGTTTTTGTCGTCTTCAGCGTGCTGCTCGCCACTATATAGATGGAGGCAAGGGTCGATTTGAGAAGCATACTTAGATTTAAGCCAGGTCTTGTCATAGCAAAAGCTGAAATGCTCTTTACCACGGATTCGCGATGCTCTCAGTGTCCCAATAAACAAGGGCGGCTCAGTTTCAATCCAATCGGCGTAGACAAAGATTTCCATTCGTTTGATGCCCTATCGTCTCGTTTTCAACAACTCGATATCTTGCAGTTTCCTACCAAGTTCATCATCGAGCGCGACTTTACCTAGATCGTCTAACAAACCGAGTACGGCGAGCACATTAACATAATGGCCTAACGACACTGTCGGATCGCCTTTTGTGATTTTTCGTAGCGTTGGTTTCGAAATCCCTGTGCGCTGATGCATTCTATCTTGACTGATCCCTCGACGTTTCATCGCCAATAAGATGTTTTCACCCAATTGATGCAATATTTTCATCTGCCGCGGGAACACAGTGGCACCGCGTTTGGGTGGCGCTTCCTTATCATACTTCATCATAATGAAACTAAAACTCGATAAAAACTCAATATGTAAAAATATAGTTTCACATTAAAAAGAAATCAAAGACAATCTGCTAAGACTCGATTTGTCAAAGACAACATGACGGACTGCCCATAAAAATGAAACTATAAATTATCTTTAAGGATATATATGAAAACATAGTTTCACTTTTAGTGCCAGGCATGTATGACGAAAAACTGATTCCTCACGGGACTAGGTCGTCGCTAACGCAGCTTTATCGCTCAACAAATCATGCCATTTTTGCATAGTTTAAATAAAAAAAAGTCACTTTATTCACTCTCTGCCAAGACGTAAACTATGAGCCATCTCACAGATTCTTGGCACGCCTTCGATGCAATTGATTAAAAACGCCTTACTTACCTTACTGCAAGTCTTTGTCTTAGCAGGCATTTGGTTCTTGTCTGATTGGTTGGTCACAACCTTTGCTATTCCACTACCGGCCAACCTCACCGGTATGTTGCTGTTGTTAGGCGCATTAATGTTGAAAATTGTCCGTGCCGATTGGTTACGTCGCGGGGCAGCGTGGCTGTTAGCCGAGATGTTGCTGTTTTTTGTGCCGGCGGTGGTGGCGGTGGTCAACTACCAAGATTTATTGCTGCAAGAAGGCGGTAAGATCATGGTTGTACTGATTTTAAGTACCGCGATGGTGATTGCGTCAACCGCTTGGGTGGTCGATAAAGTGTATCGTTTTGAGGTTAAAATGGCGCGCCGCCGCAGTAATCATCATCACACGCATCATCCTGATCTAAAACCGGAGTGCTAAGCCATGATGTCTTTACCTGCTTGGCTTCACGCCTCGTTATTAAGCGTTACCTGCTTTTTAATGACCCTTGGCTTTTATTACATGAGCAAATGGCTGTATCGCCGTCACCCCTCCATTCTGGTAATGCCATTGTTGCTCGCGCCCTTGCTGATTGTCGCGATGGTGGTTGGGTTTAATATCCCGTATCAAGACTACATGGCGCAATCGTACTGGCTGCTGTGGCTGCTGGGCCCGGCGACTGTAGCGTTTGCGATCCCCGTGTATGATAACCGCGCGCTCATCCGCCGCCATTGGTTGTCACTATCGATAGGCGTCACAGTGTCTGTGCTGGTCGCCATTACCAGTACTGTGGTGCTAGCGCGGGTGTTTGAGCTATCTGAACTGCTGCAACGCAGTTTGGCGATGCGCTCAATCACCACCCCTTTTGCTGTAGAAGCCACCAAAGCGATTGGCGGGCAAAGCGATCTCACCGCCCTGTTTGTGGTTCTCACTGGGGTGATTGGCATGGCGATTGGTGAAAGTATTTTGACCGTGATTGCGATTCGCTCACGCTTAGGCCGCGGCGCAAGCTTGGGGGCGTCAGCACACGGAGCAGGCACCGCTAAAGCTTATCAGATAGGCCATGCCGAAGGGGTGGTGTCGAGTGTAGTAATGATGATTGCGGGCATGGTCACTGTGTTGCTTGCGCCTATATTGGGTCAGCTGCTTTGGTAGGTGATCGCTAAGAGCTTTTCTGCGCTACGTTATCTGTAACAACAGAAAAGTGGGAGAGGATGAAAGTTTCTGCTTAGCGCGCAGGTCTTTATCCTCACCAACCCCAATAACGAGGCGATCATGAAACAGCACAAATCAATGTGGCGAGTTATCGCGTTCACAGCGTTCAGTTTGCTATCGATAGCAAGTTATGCGGCGGTGAAAGACACTGCCACCACGTCGCAAGGCTACCAAAAGGCGACCCTTGCCGGCGGCTGCTTTTGGTGTACGGAAGCTGATCTTGAAAAACTCGACGGCGTGATTGATGTGGTATCTGGCTACTCAGGCGGTGAGCTTGAAAATCCCACCTATAAAGAGGTTTCGTCCGGCACCAGTGGCCACATTGAGGTGATTGATGTCACCTATGATCCAAAAGTCGTGGATTACGAACAGGTGCTCGATCAGTTTTTCCGTCATATCGACCCCACCGATGACCAAGGCTCGTTCGTTGACCGTGGCCCGCAATATCGTCCCGCGATCTTTTATCGCTCTGAAACACAAAAACAAATTGCCGCGGATTTTATGGCGGAAATTGAAGCGTTAGGCGTGTTCAAAAAGCCGCTGAAAACCGAGCTGATCCCGTTCGAGAAATTCTGGCCAGCAGAAAGCTATCATCAGGATTACTACAAAAACCACAGCATTCGCTATAGCTACTACCGCTATGCATCAGGGCGCGACCAATATCTGGACGAGATTTTTGGTGACGATCGCAAAGACAATCCGGTCACCTTGCGAGAAATGATTGATGCGCAACAAGCGGAAGAGATGACAGCAACGAACACCCGATACTCGCGCCCCTCGGATGAAAAAATTCGCGCGATGTTGTCAGACATTGAGTACGAAGTCACGCAAGAAGACGGTACCGAACCCGCGTTCCGCAACCCGTATTGGGACAACAAGCAAGCTGGGATTTATGTAGATATTGTTTCGGGTGAGCCGCTGTTTTCCTCCACCCATAAATACAAATCCGGTACCGGCTGGCCGAGCTTCACACAGCCCATCAATGAGCAGTATGTGGTTACCAAGCCGGATAACTCCCTGTTCTACACGCGCACCGAGGTCCGTAGCAAGGTTGCCGATTCGCACCTTGGCCATGTGTTTGAAGATGGCCCCGCACCCACCGGCTTGCGCTATTGCATGAACTCAGCCGCGATGCGCTTTGTGCCGGTCGATAAAATGGCCGAGGCGGGTTATGAGGATTATCTTTATCTGTTTGAATAACGCAACCAGTGCGTGATTGGCTTGTAAACCTGCGGTAGAGTAAAGCTCTACCGCTTTTTTACGCGAGGCATTGGATGCACACGATATTGATCACTGGATTTGAACCCTTCGGCGGCGAGAGTGACAACCCGTCTTGGCAAGTGGCAAAAGCATTAGAAGGCTGGCAGCCTAATGAGGAGTGCATCGTCAAAGCCGTGCGCCTGCCCTGCACTTTTGAAGACAGCTTATCGACGTTACACAGCGCGTTGGAATCGCTCAGTCCGGTGATGGTGATTGCTCTTGGCCAAGCCGGTGGTCGCGCTGAGATAAGCTTGGAGAAAGTAGCGATCAATTATCAAGATGCGCCTATTCCCGACAACGCCGGTAAGCAGCCACATGGCACGCCAGTGGTGTCATCTGGGCCCAATGCCTATTTCTCTACCTTGCCGCTCAACCGTTTAGTGAACGCGTTAAACGAAGCGCATCACCCTGCCAGTATTTCTTACACCGCAGGCACCTTTGTGTGTAACCACGTGTTTTATGGCTTGATGCATGCGCTCGCTCATCATACTGAAGTACGCGCCGGCTTTATTCATATTCCCTACAGCCCAGCACAAGCGTGTAAGCACCGCGCCCCGAGCATGCCAGTGGGTGATGTGGTGGCGGCGATGAAGATAGCCATTGAGTTGAGTTTATTGGATGACGATGTCACCACCGTGTGTGAAGGTATGTTGCACTAACGCAAGATAGATGGCGCTCGGACGATAGCGCCTCGAGGACGGAGCACAGTTGCGATTACCGTGCTCCTAACCCAGTCGCTTAAAACAGCCATTCAGTGACAAGATCGTTGTCGGTTAGCACGCTATCGAGAAAGGCAAACAAGTGCGCATTCATCGGTGCCGTATCAAAGGCGCGAATGGAGGCAGGGTCTTGAATAAAGCGCTTGTTAGCGGCCTCGCCCTCTGGATAGGCGGCGTGCAGTAAGCCTTCAACCGCCAGCGGCGTCAATTCAAGGTGGCATTGAAAACCATACACCCTCGGTCCGTACTTCACGATCTGTCGCGGACAGCCTTCGCTACTGGCCAGTACACGACTATTTGGTGTCAGCCCCGGCATATCATTGTGCCAATGGCCCACAATTTCTTGCGGCGCGAAGTGCGGAATGTGCTCATCGATATGGCCATCTTCGCTTAACTGGATGGGGAAGTAGCCAATCTCGGGCTCAGGACTTTTCTGATACGGTGCGCCCAAGGCTTCACCAATCAGTTGCGCGCCGAGGCAAATCCCTAATACCGCACTGCCTTGCTCGATACACTGCTTAATCAGCGCTTGCTCGCGCTGGCTATCAAAGTGCGGGCATTCAGATTGTGGCGTATCTGGACTTTGCGGCCCGCCGAGGACCACCAGCAGATCAATGCCTTCACCACTTTCTGGCAACGGCTCGCCCCGATACAAATGACTGGTGGTCACATGATAGGCACGCTCGTCACACCAATCTAAAATGGCACCTGGGCCTTCAAACGCCTCGTGAATAACAAGATGGACGCGCATTCCTCACTCCTTGGGATTTGTTTTACGCACGATTGCGGCTAAGCATACTATATTGAGCGTCGGCCTCAAGCCTTGCCAACCTCGAGTGGCGGGCGCGCCACAAACGCTTGAGTCAGCAACTGAAACAGCTGCTCGGTTGCCGGCAGTTCATCTAGGTGCTCGGCTAATGGAGTATGCACCTCGGCCTCAATGCGATCGACGTGACCACAAAGCTGATTACACAGCGATACAGGGGCAACAATATGTTGGCAATCCGCATCAATCAGCAAACACGCTTGCGCCAGCATCACCGTTTGTTTGGCATCGCCTGCTCCCGCGCCTAAACGCAGGATACGCTGGGCAGTTCCCACCACTTTTTTGCCGGCAATATTGAGGTTGTAGTCACCATCACAATACGAACCGGGCGTGTCGCCCACCGTCGTTGCAATGCCTAACTGATGGAAAAAAGACTGTAAAATGGTGCAAAAATACTGGTAAGCCGTCTGGATATGATACGGCGTGTTAGCCGGCCACACCGTCAGATAAGACACGTTAATCACCCCTGGCAGTTGCGGCACCGGCGCCCCGCCTGTTTGGCGGTTATGTATTTGCCAACCTAACGCTGATAACGCGCGGTGTAATGCAGGGGTTTGTGGCCATTTTTGGCCCGCCGGCAGTACCAAGGTTTGCGCATCTGGCTGCCAAAGCAGTAATGCCTCGTTGAGTTCGCCCTGCTCTATCCGGCGGATCAGCGCCTGCTCTTTCTCAAATGCAGACGCCACCGACAGCGAGGGATAACGCAAAATCGTTTTTTGAGTCGCCATCGTGCACTCGCTATCGTTATATTCCTATTATTCGGCTATTAACCGAACAAACGCTGCCAAATGCTTGGGTTGCGTTTGTCGTGGTACTCTTCACGCAAGGCATCGATTTGGCGCATCCCTTGTTTTGCTTGGTCGAGATCGCCTTCGCTCAGTGCCGTATCAATCTTATCCAAGGTCACCGCCAATTTATCGAACCCTTCCATAAAGATATCCGCTTTTTCCGGTGGGTAGCTACCTGCTTTGGCTTTCGCGACCAGGATTTCTAGTTTCGCAACCGGCGCTTGCATGGCTTCGATACTTTGTGCACTCGCCGCCTCTTTAAAGGTCATTTTCATTTCTTTCATGATCGGCTTGAGCTCAGAGGCCGAGACGTTCAACGACAGCAGTACCGCCACCGCACCCGTGAGTATGACTTTCTTCATTTTTGCTCCATCTGATTGTTTTTTAGTAATAATATTGTGCCGTCATCTTACCCATTTCTCACGGTCTTGCCCAGCGAAGAAGCGTAAACCAATGTAAAGCACTTACACATTCCATATCCTGATGGTATGATAGTTGTAAATGATAATGATTTTAAGTTAGATAATATGAAACAGCCAAACTATCACCTCACTCACGTTATCGATACCCAAACCGTCACACCTAATATGCAACGCTTGACCTTACAAAGCGACGCCTTCGCGGACTTCCCAGCGGAGTGTGAAGGCGGCTATATCAAGCTGCTGTTTGATAAAGCGGGAAGCACAGATCTGAGCGGATTAGCAGAAGGCGAGCGCCCTGTGATGCGCACTTATACCATTCGCCGCTTTATGCCTAGCCAGCAGCAAATTGAAGTAGATATGGTTCGCCATCAAATCGAGCAAGCCGACTGTGGCTTTGCCGCGCGCTGGGCACTGAATGCCCAAGTGGGTGATACCATTAACATTGCCGGCCCTGGGACGATTGCGCCGATTAATCAAGATGCGGATTGGTTCTTTATGGTTGCCGATATGACCGCGTTGCCCGCGCTATCAGCCAAGATCAAAACCTTGCCTCGCGATGCCAAAGGCTATGCGGTGGTTCAGCTCGATGCCGAGGAAGATGCCCAACCACTCGACGCTCCCGCTGGCATGGAGATTATTTGGCTAACCACACCGACATTGGCCGAAACGGTAAAAGCACAGCCTTGGTTAGCAGGGCAAGTGTCCGTGTGGTGTGCCTGTGAATTTGAAAGTATGCGCGCACTGCGCCAATATTTCCGCAATGACCATGACGTCGAGCGTGAGTTTATCTACATCAGCAGCTATTGGAAAAATGGCGTGACCGAAGAAGGCCACAAAGTGATCAAGCGCGAAGATGCGGAGAGACAATGTTAAATCGAGACCCTCACTTTTAAAACTAAGGTCTTGTAAAAGAATGGTAAAACACGCTACTTGTTCATTTTAGGCGTACTATCGTCATTTTTATCTTGATATAAAAATGCTTTAGGTGGCTTACCAACCAAAGACGTTACCATATAAGAAAACGCACTATGAGTCGCATAGCCCAGCTCTTGGGCTATGATACCCGTTGGCACTCTCATCGCCGCCATATCGATAGCCTTCGACAAAAGAGCTTGATGTTTCCACTGCCTAAACGTCATTTGTAATTCCTGTCTAAATAACCTCGCAACCGTGCTCTCACTTGCGCCTACCTGACCCGCGAGGGCAGACAGTGTTGTCGTTTGTAATGGTGACTGAATAAATAAGTCGCATAAATGTCGCAACCGTTTATCTTCCGGCATAGGTAGGCCAAGAGCGACTTTTTTAGCTTGCCTCACTTCTGAGCTTATGAGTGTGCACATTGCACTGTATGTCTGCTCTCCGATCTTTTCGGTCGTCTGAGTTGCAATACGCCTGACTAATTCACTGAGCAAAGTACTGACCTGAAAACAGCGACAGACTCCCCACTCTTTACGCCATGTTTCGCCGTGAAAGTAACAATTAGTTTGGAACATATAGACCGAGAATATTTCTGCCTTTTCAAGTAGTGAGGAGTCATGGGCAACACCAGGGGGGATCCAGACTGCATGTTGCGGCGGCACCAAGTACGCAACCTGCGGGGTTTTGACCTGCACGACGCCAGTATCAGAGAACACCATTTGTCCCCAGGGATGGTGATGGAGCTCGACGTCCGCCCGCTCAACGACCTGTTTGGCGATAGCCCGGATCGGCGTTTGTTCGTTCAAACCCAGATGCGTCATGGGCTCCATGGACGGATCATGGCGGATTGACTGATTCTCGATACTTTTTGCCATATATACGAAATTCACCCAGTTCCATTCCTAGTATAAATAGTAACTCGAGAATATAGACATGGCGAGTCATCGAGTTCCGATCATGCAAGCAAAATACACTTTTCTATTATAAACAATTACATGAGTGAGAAATGAGTCAGTTATCTATTTCAACTTCAGCGAACAAGGCGTGCCCATTGCCACCTGTATGTTCATTTCCGGGTGAGAACATATTGAAAGCGTCCTTTGATGTTACCGGTCAAACGTCACACTGCAATGTCATTATTGACCAGCGCGATCATGCGCTGGTAGGGATCAGCCCGTTTAATTCCCGTTTCTCAAAAGCCTATGTCACCGCTTTGGTGACATGGGCGGCAGCGCATTTTGAGCATATCGATTTGTTGCTGCCTTGTGTTGAGGAAGCGTCTCGTCTGTTGAAAGCAACGGGCATGGAAGAAAAGAAAGCCATCAAGAAAACGGATCGGGAGCTGCGACGTCATAAAAACCATCTGGCGGCAGTACTATCGGGCCCAAGTTTTGAGGGAAGGGGTATTCAAGTGATCCAGTTTAATCATTATGCGGATCACCCTCGTTATCAGAAAATCAGATCTTCCGTTGAGAATGCGTTTGAGTCATGTTCGCGGTTCCGGAAAGACTGCCTGAATATGTCCTACCAGGCTGTAAAAGGGCGACTCAAAGGAACCGGGCAATGCCAAAAAGATGTTGATCCTGAATTGATACAAAAAGCACTGCCGTATATTTTCGCGGAGCTACCATTTTTCCTGGACACCCCTTCCTTGCTCGACGTGAATCTGTCGACACTGCTTTACCATCGCCCGTGGCCTATCGGCAAAGGGCTATATCACGGCCACTACCCCATTCAGGTGACAAAAAATCAAAGCTACGGGATCGTTACTCTCACGTCAGCATCAGAACAGCGAGTATAAGACCAAGAAGGACCTCTTACAATGTCAAAGCTAGCCTCGTTAAGTATCCATGATTCAAACTTTTTCACCAATCCATACCCCTTTTATGAAGCGCTGCATCAACAGGATTTAATCTATGTGGATGAAGCCAATCAGAGTTACTTTGTGGGGAAATACGATGATGTTGATGCGATTCTGAAATCTTCGGTATTTACCACCAAACCGTTGATGGTCAGGGCGGAGCCGGTGATGGGAGATCGTGTCCTCGCGCAGATGGAAGGTGAAGAGCATGCAGCCAAGCGCAAACTGGTCATGCGCGGTCTGGCAAAGGATTATTTCGTCAATCAGTACGAACCCATGATTCAACAGATCACCCATGACTTACTGGCCCCCTTTCTCTCCCGTGGAAAAATCGACTTGGTGAATGACTTCGGCCGGGATTATGCCGTCTTGGTGACGCTGGGTATTTTGGGACTGCCGACGGAGAACTATCGGGATATTGCCGACTGGCACAAAGGGGTTGCCGAATTTATTACCCACTTTGATCAGACTGAGCAACAGAAAACACATAGCCTAGATTGTAGCAAGCAATTGATTTCATTGATCACCCCCTTGGTGGAAAGTCGTCGTCAACGGCCGCAGAATGATTTCATTTCTATGCTATGCGGTAATGCCGAGCCTGCATTAAATATGTCGACTCCTGAAATCACAGCGTTGTGTCTGAATATCCTGTTAGCAGCGACCGAGCCGGCGGACAAAACCCTGGCAATGATGATCAAGCATCTGTTGTCCGAGCCCGGCGCTTTGGATGAGGTCGTGAACGATCGCCGTTTGATCCGTGATGCGCTAGAGGAAACGTTGCGGCTGACGTCGCCGGTGCAGTTAATTCCACGGGAGGTAAGTGAAGATGTTTGTATCTCAGGGATCCCGATCCCGAAAGGTGCTTATGTCTATTGCATGATTGGCGCTGCAAATCGGGATCCAAATGTTTTTCCGCAGCCGGCGCAGTTTAATCTAGAGCGCCGTAAGAATACGGTACAAGGCGATGCCGGCAAGAAGAAAAGGCACCTCGCATTTGGCGGTGGGATGCATATGTGTCTCGGCGCGGCCTTCTCTTTACTCCAGCTGGAAGTCACGGCGAATATCATTTTCGATTCTCTCCGGGATATGCGAATGGAGCGCCCGGAAACCTATCTGGAAACGGGACTCTATACCCGCGGCCCGGAGAGTCTGGTGTTATCTTTCACGCCTTCGTCACAAGTGAATCATCAGGGCGATACAGCACAACGGCTGATGGCAATGGAGGCATAGTATGAAAAATGCGAACGATACTGAAAACATTGTGTTCAGCAAAGCGCAGCGTTGGGTCATCGTCAGTTTGATCTTCGGGGTTTGTTTACCGCTGATCGATGCCACGATTCTGGGGGTGGCGCTGCCAGATCTGTCAGCCAGCCTTTCAGCGTCTGTCACCCAAATACAGTGGGTTTCTGTGCTGTATACCCTGGTTGCTGCCGTGACGGTGACGGTGTGTGCCTGGGCAACCCGGCAGTGGGGGGCGAAAACATTCTGGATCACCGGGCTGGTGATTTTCACTTTAGGCTCCGGGTTGTGTTCAGTCTCGCCAACAATCAACTGGCTGCTGGTGAGCCGTGCTGTACAGGGGGTTGGGGCCGGGATCCTGATGACCGTAATGCAGACCGTTTTGGTCCATACCGTGGGTAAACCGCTGCTGAAAACGGCGATGGCGACGATGGCGGTGCCGACGGTCCTGGCCCCGATTGCCGGGCCGCTTCTGGCGGGATACCTCCTTCATATCGGCGACTGGCGGATGATTTTCTATATTAACCTGCCGATTGGGCTGGTAGCGATTGTGCTGGGCTGGATGATGATCGCCAAAGATGATCTGCAGCAAGCGCGGCAGCCTGGCGCGCCTTCACAGGCGAACAACCGGTTTGACGGACTTGGGTTTATGGTGCTCGCGCCGGCACTGATCTTGTTGATGTACAGCCTGTCATCCTTGTCTGATCTGGGCCACCAGGGAGGAGGACGCTGGCTTGAAACTGCGGGGGCATCTTTAATCGGTGCCTGCTTACTGTTCCTGTTTGTACGGCACACACGAAAACGTGGCGAGCAGTCGCTGATCCGGTTAAAGGTTTTTAGCGTGGGATCCTTTCGTGCTTCGATGGGGCTGCTGTTTCTTTCAAGTATCAGTTTTTACGGTGGGCTGTTTGCGCTGCCCCTGATGTTTATTCAGGGATTTGGACACAGTGAATGGTTGGCCAGTGTATGGGTCGGCGCACATGGCCTCGGGGCGTTGATTTCCCGCCCCTACCTGAAAACCCTGTGTGAGCGGCTTGGCGTCGGGAATACCGCGTTGCTGGGCTGCGGCCTTGCTGTCCTGGGAACCGTGCCGTTTCTGTGGCCGGACATTCAGGGAAGCGATCCCCTCATCGCGTTGACCATGGTTCTGCGTGGGGCCGGGATTGGGTTGTTGACCTTGTTGGGGATGTCGCATACCTATCATGACTTGGAACCCACACAAACCCCGGATGCCAGTGCGTTATCGCGGATCCTGACCTTGCTGGGTGCCTCTGTCGGACCGGCGATGGTCGCGATACTGTATGTGCAGGGCGCACACTCGGCATCATTTCAACCGGTACTGATGGGCTTAACCCTAGTCACGTTATTATGTGCAATACCATCAGTACGGCTCATGAAAGAGGAACTAAAAACCAAAGCTATATCATAAACTGCCACACGCCAATCATTATGGTTGAGGCTCATACCTCAACCATAAGTCAGTACACTCTAAGGCAAGCTATTGTTCATCCTGCTTGTCGAGCAAGTCGAAGAAGAAGGCATACTCTAATGCATCTTCTTTGATGCGCTTAAAGCGCCCCGACGCGCCGCCGTGGCCGGCTTCCATGTCGGTTTTAAACACCAGCGTATGATTGTCAGTTTTGAACTCACGTAGTTTCGCGACCCATTTCATTGGCTCAAAGTACTGCACTTGTGAGTCATGCAGGCCTGTGGTGACCAACAAGTTGGGATAATCTTGCGCGGTGACATTGTCGTATGGTGAATAGCTGAGCATGTACTCATAGTAGGTTCTGTCATTCGGGTTGCCCCACTCGTCATACTCGTTGGTGGTCAGTGGAATCGACTCATCCAACATGGTGGTGACGATATCGACGAACGGCACATGCGCGGCCACCCCTAAATAAAGCTCTGGCGCTTGGTTGATGATCGCCCCCATTAACAAGCCACCTGCTGAGCCGCCGACGGCAAACACCTTGTCTTTATCGCCATAGCCTTGCGCAGTCAGCGCTTTGGTCACATCAATAAAGTCGTTAAAGGTATTCTTTTTGGTAAGCTTTTTACCATCGTCATACCAAGGGCGCCCTAGCATTTCAGAGCCACGAATATGGGCAATAGCAAAGACAAAACCGCGATCTAGCAGGCTTAAACGCGTGGTAGAGAACATGGGCTCCATAGTAGCGCCGTAGGAGCCATAGCCGTATTGATAGAGCGGATTAGTGCCGTCTTTTTTGAAACGGTCTTTACGGTACACCAAAGACACAGGCACTTGCGCGCCATCGCGTGCGGTGATCATCACCCGCTCGGATTGGTAGTTGTCTGGGTTGAAATCGCCCAGCACTTGGTTTTGTTTGAGCATTTCACGCTCGCCCGACGCCAAGTCAAACTCGTAATAGGTGCCCGGTGTGGTCAAGCTGGTGTAATACACGCGCACCGCAGAATTGTCCATTTCCGCATTGCCGGTCAGGTAAGACGCATAGGCCGAGTCGTTAAACCTAAGCTGATATTCCTCCCCAGTGGTGAGGTTACGCACCGTAGTGCGCGGCAAGCCATTTTCACGCTGCTCGTAGACCAAATGGTTATCAAATAGCGTAAAATCAACCAACTGCACCTTATCGTTTGGCGCGATCACATCTTGCCATTGGCTACGATCGTCACGCTCGCTTTGGTGTACCTTCATCAAGCGAAAGTTCACCGCTTGATAGTTGGTATAGATGTAATACCACTCACCACGCTTTGCCACTTCATATTCGATGCCAGTTTCTCGCGGATAAAACGCTTGGGCGGTAGCATTTGGATCATTGGCATCCACGAGCGATACGCCGCTGGTTTCAGTGCTAGCGTGCCAAATAAAGATTTGCTCACCGTCTTTGCTTTTGCTCAATCCGGTGTAGTAGCTGGTATCCGTTTCTTCGTAAATTAACGCATCAGCGGATTGCGGGGTGCCCAAACGGTGGCGATACACCTGATACCCCAACAAGGTTTGCGGGTCTTTTTTGATGTAGTAGAAGGCTTGGTTATCGTTCTGCCACACAATACTGCTCGAGGCGCCTTCAATCTTATCATCGAGGTACTCACCGGTGGTGAGGTCTTTTACTTGAATGGTATAAACGCGGCGGCTGAGGGTATCTTCCCCATAGGCCAATAGGTTTTCGTTTGGACTGACGCTCAGTTGGCCAATGCTGTAAAACTCATGCCCTTTCGCGAGCGCATTGACATCCAAAATTACCGTTTTGTCGGTGCCGGCAAAGTCTTTCGCACGCACGTAAGTGCGATATTCATTATCGCCTTCCACTTCGCTGGAATAGAAATAACTGCCTTTTTTGACCGGGACCGAGGCATCGTCTTTGACGATACGCCCCTTGATTTCATCGAATAGCTTGGCCTGCATTGGCTCAGTGTGTGCGAGCACCTGATCGGCATAGGCGTTTTCTTGATTAAGATGGGCGATCACGTCAGGATCTTGGCGTGCATCATCACGCATCCAATAGTAGTTATCCACGCGCGTATCGCCGTGAATGGTCATTTCATGAGGGATTTTTTTCGCGACAGGCGCACTCAGTTCGCCTGGGCTGGAAGCTTTCACGTGTGACTCTCCTTGAAAACTGCACCCTGAGAGCAAAGACACCGCCAGTGCTCCGGTGAGTAAAATGTATCGGGACATACTTTTCCTTCAGGTTTATTTAGCCATAACAGTAATTTAACAAACAAGCATCTCTTTACTGACCTGAGGGTATTAAGCAAGTTCCAATAAACAATATTCTTTTTATCGTTCGCCAAACAATTGGCTGACGCATCGTTTCTTAATACCAGTCCGTATTATAAGCCTAAAACAGCTAATTCTTGTCTTTTAGCCATAAAAGGCTAATTATAGCAAAGTGAGGCTTTGTGTGATCACAACGCCCACTAATGTCGTGATCACTACCGACAATAACGAACCAATTAAAACGTATTCAGTTAGGCTGCGATCGGCAGAACGCGTCAGCTCACCAAAGCGGAAAATCGACTTGGCTGCCAGCACAAAACCGACAGCGGTATAGCTGCCAAGCAAGGTAAAGGTCAGGATCAGAATACGCTCTAAATAGCCAATCAACGCCCCCGCAGCCACGAGGCCATGATAATTGTGTTGATGATCAGAGGGTGAGTCCAACGTGACCGTAAAGCGCTGTAACACGTGACCAATCAATACTGATGTCGGCTTTAAGATCAATAAATAGCCTGTGCCAATTACGACGAGCTCGCTAAACAGAGGCATCTCGGTCAGTCCAACCCAAGGTGGCTGCGCCACAAAACTCAGGGCAATTAGCCCTAGTACCAAAAGGTGTATGCCTTGGCTAACCGTGAAACGGGCCAGTGATGACTGCGCGACGAGTTGGCCATCAAACACTGCCACCACACACTTGGTCACCATGCCAACCAGCAATACACCCAATAGCGGCGAAACGTGCTGGGTCCAAAACACCGCTGGCACCAGTAAACATAAACCGTAGAGGAGCGGTGCAACCGCCCAATCCAGTATTCGTGCGCGTGGTGTCGATTTCGCCCACCAATTCGCAGGCTGTAGATAGAAGTCATAAATAAGGTGGGTCAGTAACAAGGGAACCAGCAAAGAAAGGAAGGCCATCATACTTGCGCCTCCACAGCTTGCTGAAACTCGGCCAACAATGCCTCGATAAGCTCCCAGCCCGCCGCTTTAAGGGACTTACTCACGGTTGCATTCGCGACTCCAAGTGCGGCCGCTAGCTCACCGTACGCAAGTGATTGATCGCGATGTAATAAAGGCAGCATCATTTCGCATTGACGAGATGTCGCATCGCTGAGTTGTCGGTCAAGATAACGGATCAACAACGCAAATCTGTCTTCAAGATTGGCATTGGCGCAAAAAAAGGCCAGCCGCTGGTTTTTCATTGCTTTTAAGCCGCGACCAGATAGTACAAACGCTTGTCCCATTGACTCTGACACCGCCTCACGCAAATCCGCTTGCTCGGCAATCGCAAAGCTGATGCGACAATCAAACGGTTTTCCCAGTGCTTTGATGGCGACACGATACATCACGACATAGTGAAGCGCGTTCGCTACATCATGGATCACAGATTGAAACTCATCACCGCGTATAATGCTGTGCTGATTGGCGCAATGCGCTTGTGAAATATGGGCTTGTATGGTTTTGATTTGCGCCAGTACTCGCTCATACTCATCTCGATTTAAGGCGGTTGAATCCACCAGATCGCCACTGATCACCGCAATGGGTGCCTTGCTTTCTGTCGCCATCACTTATCCCTGTTAACCAACTCCGGCAAATTTAGCTTTTTTTGGCAAAAAGTACAAATTTACCCAAAAATAGCAAAACGACAAGCGAGATCGCATCGCGCGACCTCGTCGTTATGCCGGCACGAGCATCATCGCCGACTGGGCTGCAACATCAATTCGTTGCCCACTCGAGGCCGTGATACCCGTGAGCATATCGCGCCAATCATTTTCCAGCGTCAATGAGAGTGATTGCGGCTCCAGGGATTTATTTAACACCAATATTCCTGCCTCGCCCCGTTGAATCACCAGCCAATCATCGGTCGCTTCCAAGACGCTCATGGGCTCACCATGGGTTAAATTATGAAAGGCAATCATTGTCACCATCTTTGGATCTTTCCACGCATTTTTCCAGCGTGGTTGGCCGTCTCCCCCTTTGATACCACTAGTATCAAGATCGGTATAAATCAGGGGCACGCCACCATCACGCCCCAAGATATACGCGTAAGCAAGCCACTCGCTCGCTTCGTCCATCACCAAATCCAAGAATACATCATTGTTGGGAATGTCATGGGTAATGGCAAAAGTGATTGCACGCCCTTTCGATAAGGCTTGCCCGAAGCAATAAGGGTCAATCAATGATTTAAGGCTGCCCTGGTTGGAAAAAACATGGTAGAGCGTTGAGAAAAGCGGAAAATCATAAGCGCCCAAACACGTCTGTTGTAAATAGGGAGCAAGAAACAATTCATACTCTGCTTTGCTCGCGCCACCGTCGGTGATGATTTCTCCAAAAATATGCGCATCATGGGTGATGTCATCGGTCCATACGCGCTTGAGGTGCTCTAGTGTCATGTGCTTAGCCGCATCAATCCGAAACCCTTTTACGCCAATGGCTTTTAACGCCTTAAGATAGGCGCGTTGCTGCGCTATCACATGATCACATACACGCAGCGTTGGCAATCCCGGATCGCTCGCCCCGCCGCTAATACGCCCGTTTTGTACTTGCCACCGATCTTTCCAATCTTGTATCCCAAATGCGTCGACGAAGTCATGCTCAGTAAAGAGTGGCTCGGATAAATCACCAAACAAGGTCAGTGTACGATAGTGGTCTTCGTGCGCGTGATAGGCCGCCCTCACCGCTTGGCTGGGATAATTTAAGTCGCTGCGAACATGCGCTTCATTGGCCATATGATTGAAGACCACATCGACGTAAGTAAGCACACCAACACGGTTTAACGCTTCAACCATTGCTTTAAAGTCCGTGGTGTTACCGAGTGCATTTTCAATCACACGATAGTCTTGAGGTTGATATCTCAGCCACCAGCGTTCGTCTTGCGCACTTTTCATCGGGGGAGATACGAGCACCGAGCCATACCCTAACGCCCTGATCTCCGCGGCACGTTGGGCAACATCCGCATACTTCCAATCAAAAGCATGTAAGATAACGTTGGCTCCTGATGATTGGGGAGCTTGCAAGCCGTTCATGTCTTTCTCCTCATCGCGTTCGCGCATCGAGTGTGTTGCCGTTATGGGGCTTATTCAATAACTCAAAATTATAAGCGCTATACGCATGCCGCCCTCCTCCTTTGGCCACTTGTATGAGGATGATAAGCAAGGCGTAGTCAGTGTTTCGCTGAGGATTAAGAAACCCTCATTGGCCTGTATAACGGATGCCAAAACAGTGAGGGACGAAATAGGTTTGGCTCTTCAAGCTGGTTCGTAACCAGCTTTGCTCAAGGAATGGCGTGTAGGAGTGTACTCTTTAAATGTGTTTTTCCCTTCATGCTTGGCACAATAAAGGGCATCATCCGCTTGCGCCAACAAGCAATCAATATCGAGCACCTCGGTGGTGGTCGTCACTCCAATGCTGGCAGACAAGCTCATTTCAAGCGTTGAGCCACTGCTCTGAATAGCATTCAGCAACTCTGCAGACAACTGTTGCGCATTAGCACTGTCACAGTAAGGCAGCACGACCGCGAACTCCTCTCCCCCCAAACGTCCAACAACACCTTGGTCATCAATAACTTGTTCGAAAACGCTAGCACAATGGATCAGTACTTTATCGCCAACCGAGTGGCCGAATGAGTCGTTGATGGCTTTAAAATCATCCAAGTCAATCATCAACACACTGATTGGAAAAGCGGCGGTATCAACACGTCGTTTCGCTCTTGCCAAAAAGGCGCGGCGATTAAACAGCCCCGTTAAGCTATCTCGAGTCGCTTCGCGGTGGAGTTTCTCGTGCACGCGCTCCAGCTTATAAAGAAAGATAATCAGGGTATTGATCACGCTATAGGCGATGCCCGACAAAATCAGCCCTGCTTGTAACAGCGAGGTGCCCAGCAGTTGCGTAAATAGATCAGGATAGAGATGTGCAAATGTCGCCCTGCCTACATAGGCAACACTGAATCCACCCATCACCATGATGAGCCAACGCTTTAAACGCTGGCCCCCTATGTTCGTACTACTCACGATGGTTTGTGTCATCAGCCCTAACTGCAAACTGACGATCAAACTCGCGTAAACCACACGACTCCCGATGTCATCAAGGTATGACGACATCGATACAACAGACAGAATAACAGGTAGCACCAACTGCCAACGCGGTACGTCGCGCGCAAAAATTTGCCCCAACGCCCAGTGGCTGAACGAAAATGCCACCATCACACAGGCATTGTAAAAAACGATCCCTAAATAAGGGTGAAGGTGAGGACGGGCAAACAAGAATAGGTTGCTAAAGCCATGAATAAAAAGCGAGAGTGCCCATCCGTTAATCCCTGGTTCTTTGCGGTTTTGTACTAATAGAAAACCCGCTAGCAGCCATTGGATTGCAGTCAGAGTAATGAGCAGTGTCGGTGCATCGAGTTTAAACATCAGAGATACGTTAATTAGGGCGTGCTTTAACTTTACCACTTAACCCGTGGCCGTTTACCGCCAATCAATGTGCGCGGCTTCAATTTCTGGCGGTTAATCTTTATGACAGTTTCAGCGTCCTCGCGCCGATGCTATCCATAGATCGTGAGCGATAGGATTAGTTGCGATACAAGACCTTGATAATGTGCCAGCCGAATTTGGTTTTTATCGGCCCAAGCGGGCGCAATAACTCACCACTGAATACGGCTTTATCGAAAGGGGGTGCCATGTCACCGCGACGAAATTCGCCTAAATCCCCGCCTCGCTTACCCGAGGGGCATTGCGAGTACTTCTTCGCGAGCGTTTGGAAGTTTGCACCTTTTTTAAGCTGATCAAGCAAAGAGGTTGCTTGCGACTTATCGTTCACCAGTATGTGAAGGGCTGCTGCTTTCTTGGCCATCGGGATGCCTCATGAAATTAAAGCCGCTCAGTATACCGGATTTCTTCAACTGAATAACAAGAATTGTGCGTCGACCAGCGCCGAAGCGCGCGAAGGGAGTCTAAGCAATGATGTCGGCGAGTATGACGGTTAGCGCGAAAAACAAGCACAGATTACTTAGAGGTGGAAGCATAAACTAGAAAAAAGCGGCTTCCCCCAGCCTTTTTAATGCCAGCTCTATTGAGTTTACTCATGCTCAATCACGTTTGATTTCTATCCGTCGCTATTGCAATAGCTCCCCTTAAAACGCTGATTTGATGCAAAAGAACACGTTATGGAGCGTCGCGTTTATCGTCATAAAAAGTATCAAAAAGAGATCTAAATCACACTGCTGGCACGTTGATATTCATCTGACTTTAATATTTACACCTCTGATGGTTAAGCTGTCTGTATTATCTGCTATTTGTTTAGAAACATCGGCAGATGCTTTTACGGGTATAGGAGAGACAGGCACTTGCTGCCACCTCACTCGATGAGAAACCGATCTCAATCACACTCTCGTTAACCACGAGTGAAAGCTAATCCACATATCGGAGGGACATGATGTCCATTTACAGCCACCTTAAGCAATTGACTGCAATTTCATGCGTTGCCGCCGCGTTAGGCTTCTCAGCCATGGCCAATGCCGACACTTGGCGTTATGCCCACGAGGAGTACGAAGGTGACGTGCAAGACGTCTATGCACATAAGTTCAAAGAATATATTGAGGAGAACTCTGAGCACACACTGCAAATTTATCGTTTCGGTGAACTCGGTGAATCCGACGACATCATGGAACAAACGCAGGCAGGTATCCTTCAGTTTGTAAACCAATCACCTGGCTTTACCGGTTCGTTGATCCCAGAAGCACAAATCTTTTTTATCCCTTACCTGATGCCGACGGATATGGAAACCGTGATTGAGTTCTTCCGTCAGAGTAAAGCGGTGAATGAAGACTTCCCCGAGCTGTATGAAGAGCAAGGCCTTGAGCTGCTCAAAATGTATCCTGAAGGCGAAATGGTGATGACGGCGGACGAGCCTGTGACTGAGCCTGCCGATCTTCAAGGTAAGAAAATTCGCGTCATGACTAACCCACTGCTTTCATCAACGTATGAAGCCTTTGGTGCGACGCCAACGCCATTGCCATGGGGTGAAGTATACGGCGCACTTCAAACCAATATGATTCAAGGTCAAGAAAACCCGATTTTCTGGATTGAGTCAGGCGGTTTGTACGAAGTGTCACCTAACCTGATCTTTACGCACCACGGCTGGTTTACCACCGCCTCAATGGCAAATAAAGACTTCTTTGACGGCTTGTCATCCGACGAGCAAGCGATGATCCGCGATGCCGCTGACTATGCGTTTAACGAAACGGTTGAACACATTCGCGGCTTGGCTGAAAAATCGCTCGAGAAAATCAAATCATCGAGTGATGAAGTCACTGTGACACGCTTGACTGATGAGCAAATTGAGAAGTTTAAAGCACGTGCGCCACAGGTAGAGGAAACCTTCTACGAAATGACCGGTGAAAGCGGTAAAGCACTTCTTAACCAGTTTAAGAAAGACTTGGACGCTGTTACTAACTAGTCGCTAATCACTCAGGCACCGTGTCATGCGGTGCCTGTTTACTCGAGGAATACGTAATGACCGATTCCGACTCTCTCACGTACCACTCCGAGCTTCCCGGCCTCCTTGGCAAACTGGATACCCTGATTTGTAAAATCGAGTCCTTTATGTTGGCCGCAGGTGTGCTCCTAATGGCCCTTAATACCTGTGTCAATGTCATTGCTCGCTTTGGCTTTGGGCAGGGCTTGTTTTTTTCTGGCGAAATCAATCGCATTTTAATTGTTTTAATCACCTTTGCAGGGATTGGCTACGCGGCGCGTCATGGTCGCCACATCCGTATGTCTGCCCTGTATGACACCCTGCCTTTCAAAGGTAGAAAAATTTTAATGACAAGCATTGCGCTGATCACAGGCCTTATCATGCTGGTGTTGGCGTATTTTTCTTATCAATATATTGTCTCCGTTTATGACCGCGGTCGTATCTTGCCAGCACTTGGCTTCGAGATTTGGTGGATTTATATCTGGGTACCACTCGGCTTTATCGTCACCGGCATTCAGTACTGGTTGACTGTCTATAAAAATCTCACCTCGCCCGATGTTTACCTCTCCGCTGGCGTCCTCGATGGTTACGCTGAGACAGAAAGTGAAGTTTAAATAGGCACCTACCACTATGGCCATGACGTTAATGCTCATCATGATTGTCTTGCTCGTGCTTGGCTTTCCAATGATGGTCCCTTTGATTGCTGCCGCGCTAACCGGTTTTTACATGATGTTTGGCGGCGTTGGTCAAATGGATACTTTTATTCAGCAAGTGCTGGGAGGGATCCGTCCTGCCTCACTGATTGCTGTTCCTATGTTTATTCTCGCCGCCGATATTATGACGCGGGGGCAATCTGCTAACCGCTTGATTGATATGGTCATGACCTTTATTGGTCATATCCGCGGCGGGTTGGCGATCAGTACCGCCACCTCTTGTACTCTGTTTGGTGCCGTGTCTGGCTCAACGCAGGCAACCGTCGTTGCGGTTGGCTCGGCATTGCGTCCAAAGCTGCTTCGCGCAGGCTACAGCGACTCTTTTTCGCTCGCGTTGATCATCAACTCCAGTGATATCGCCTTTTTGATCCCACCCAGCATCGGGATGATCATTTACGGGGTGATCTCAGAAACCTCCATTGCCGAGCTATTTATTGCCGGGATTGGTCCTGGGTTAATGATTCTGACCTTTTTCTCGCTCTACTGCTTGTATTACGCCACTGTCCACAAAGTGCCGACAGAGCCTAAAGCGAGCTGGAGTGAACGGATTACCGCTACACGAAAAGCGTTATGGCCACTGATGTTCCCACTGATTATCGTGGGTGGGATTTATGGCGGCGTCTTTAGTCCCACAGAAGCGGCAGCGGTGTGTGTGCTTTATGCGATGATCTTGGAATTTGGTGTCTTTCGTTCACTAAGCAGCAAAGATGTGTTCACGATCGCGCGTTCAACCGGCTTAATTACCGCTGTGGTCTTTATTCTTGTCGGTGTAGGAAATGGTTTCTCTTGGATCATCTCTTTTGCGCAAATTCCGCAAACCATTCTCGAGGCAGTGGGGATAAGTGAAATGGGCCCGATGGGCGTATTGGCCTCCATTTCAATTGCCTTTTTTGTCGCCTGTATGTTCGTTGACCCGATTGTGGTTATCTTGGTGCTCACGCCTATATTTGCACCTGCGATAGAAGCCACTAGTCTTGATCCTGTACACGTCGGGATTGTGATCACCTTGCAAGTGGCGATCGGCTCAGCAACGCCTCCGTTTGGCTGTGATATTTTCACCGCTATTGCGATTTTCAAAAAACCCTATTGGGAAGTTATCCGTGGAACGGGGCCATTTATTGCAATGCTGCTTCTGTCAGCGGCGTTACTGGTGATGTTCCCTCAGATTGCGTTATTCCTGCGTGATATTGCGTTTGGGTAACTAAACAACAGGAGTGATTGGATGTTTAAACGAATACTGGTTGCCGTCGATGGCTCATATTCTGCATTAAATGCGTTAGATAAAGCGATTGAGTTGCAACAACTCACCCATGCTGAGCTCTACTTATTGTGTGTGTTTAAACATCACAGTTTGTTTGAGGCATCACTATCGATGGTTCGCCCCGATCGGTTGCAGATCCCAGACCAGACCCTGAGCGAATACGCCCGCAATATTGTTGAGCAAGCCAAACAACATGCAGTCGAAAACGGTGGCGAGAGTGTGCGCGGATTTGTCAAAGGCGGGCGCCCTTCCAAAACCATCATCAAGTTTGCGAAAAGCAAAGAGGTGGATTTGATTGTGATGGGCGCGCATGGCACCCACTCAGACAAAGACGGTATGTTTCTCGGCAGTGTCTCCCATCGTGTGGCAGGGCGGGCACATTGTCCCACTATGGTGGTTTAATCACCCGTGATGGCGTTTTCCGCGTTGTAACGCACACTCGGTCATCACAACAAGAAAAAGGCCAGTATCGAAAGATGCTGGCCTTTTTTATCACTGTTTGCAGCGCTTTTATTGTAGGTGGAAATAATGACTATTCAGTACCAGGTGGACACCGATAGAGGCAAGGTAACCGAGCATGATCACCGGTGCCCATTTTAGGTGGCCAAAAAAGGTGTATTTGCCGTGGGCTTGTCCCATCAAGGCCACCCCGGCCGCTGAGCCTAACGACAACAAGCTACCACCAACACCCGCCGTTAACGTCACCAATAGCCAGTTACCGTGCGACATATCAGGGCTCATGGTTAATACGGCAAACATGACCGGAATGTTATCCACCACCGCAGATAAAATCCCAACCAGTGTATTCGCCCAAATAGGATTCCACTCGAGATACATCACATTCGAGACGAGCGATAAGTAACCAATCAAGCTAAGGCCGCCAACACACATCACGACCCCATAGAAGAAAAGCAAGGTGTCCCACTCGGCATGGGAAATGCGGCGGAAGACATCAAAAGGCACCACTGACCCCAGTCGACGTAATGCCGCTTCGTCATTCTTCGCCTCAGCGATAGCACGTTTACGCGCTAACGAGCGCGGCAGTGTGCGGCGCAGATAAAAACCAAAGAACTGCAGGTAAGCTAATCCCATCATCATCCCCATCACCGGCGGGAAATGGATAAAGCCATGGAAAGCAACAGCCGTGGCGATAGTGAGCAAGAACAAGACCATGATGCGGCGAGCGCCGCGTTTGAGCTCGACATGCTCTTGCATCACATCCGGTTGTGTACGTGGGATAAATAGCGACATGATAAAGGCGGGGATCACGTAATTGACCACAGACGGAATAAACAAGGCCCCAAATTCGGCAAAGGTCACTTTACCCGCCTGCCACACCATCAAGGTGGTGATGTCGCCAAAGGGACTAAATGCACCGCCGGCGTTTGCCGCCACAACAATGTTGATACAAGCCAGATTAATAAACCGAGGGTTATCACCGCCAATTTTTAGCACAATGGTACACATCAACAGTGCAGTGGTAAGGTTATCCGCCACTGGCGAGATAAAGAAAGATAGGATCCCAGTAATCCAAAACAGGCTTCTCAAATCGTAGCCTTTACTCAAAATCCACGCTTTCAAGCCATCGAATAAACGCCGTTCTTCCATCGCCGAGATATAGGTCATGGCCACCAACAAGAACAGCAATAGCTCGGCGTACTCCAACAGATTGTGCTCCAGCGCGGCATGCGCCGGTGCCATATTGCCCCATTGAGAGTAAGCAAAACCAATGAGCAGCCAAATCAAGCCAGCCGCCAGCAAAACAGGCTTCGATTTTCGCAAGTGAAGCTTTTCTTCTAGCATCACTAAGCTGTAGGCAACCGCAAAGATTGCCAAAGACGCATAGCCCACCCAAGACTGAGTTAAATCCAGCCCTTCTCCTGTCGTAGCGGCAAAAGCCGTTGGCGATACCATTGCCAACGCCGCAACCAAACGCTTCATCCTTGAGCCTCCAAATTTTGTTTCCTTACTTCTGATATGACAATTAAGTCGTGTTAATCAGCCTGTTTCCGACTGTTTATTGACCGACCACCCGCCATAGAGACAAATCGCGTCGCCTCGGCGTGGTGACACATTTCTCACCATTAAAAGACAGTTTAAAAAGCGTGCTCTGTGGCAATCGTGCAATGTATCAATTGTTTATTTTGCACGGATAGGTCACCGCAGAACAAAAGCGAACATAATATTAACAAATATGGCGTTAACGTCTATTACTAAGCACGTTTCAACCGTAAAAAAGAGGTGACATGGGTTACTGTCAAGATTAATAATATCAACTTACTAGTTGGTAATCGCTGTCATAGTCAGCAAAAATCGACTAGATTTAAATAAAAAGTGAATGATTTTAGTCATCCTCATTGAAAAAACCAAAAAATAACACTTACACAACATCGCAAACGCATCATTGCTATCTTGCTGGGATGCATAGTTCGAAGAAGGGAGTCACTATGAAAGCACCTAAACTCGCGGCCATCGTCTGCGCGGCTGCGCTGTCAGTGGGAACGACCACCTCCGCCCTGGCTGAAACGGCGCGTGTCGCCGTCTCTCAGATTGTGGAGCACCCGGCACTTGACGCCGCCCGCAATGGTCTATTGGATGGGCTAATTGCCAAGGGTTATACCCAGGGCGAGAATCTCGATTTTAAATATCAAACTGCACAAGGTAACCCTGCTATTGCGGTACAAATCGCTCGCCAGTATGTCGGCGAACAGCCGGATGTACTTGTCGGGATTGCGACGCCCTCGGCACAAGCACTCGCGGCCGCTACCCGTGATGTGCCAGTGATTTTCACCGCCGTGACCGACCCTGTCGGCGCTAAGCTGGTCAAAAACATGGATGCCCCGAGCGGCAATGTGACAGGCCTGTCTGATCTTTCCCCTGTGGCCCAACACGTCGCACTGGCCAAAGAACTTTTACCCAACCTTTCCTCTATTGGCGTGGTGTACAACCCGGGCGAAGCAAACGCAGTGACCTTAGTCGAACTTCTCAAAGAAGCGGCGCAACAGCATGGGATTAAAGTGGTCGAAGGGACAGCACTAAAAAGTGCCGACGTCCAGTCTGCCGCACAAGTCGTTGCGACACAGTCTGATGTGATTTATGCCCCAACAGACAATACAGTCGCCAGTGCCATTGACGGCTTAGTGGCAGCGGCCAATTCAGCCGGCAAACCCGTCATCGGCGGCTCCACCTCTTATACCCCTAATGGTGCCGTGGTGGCATTAGGCTTTGATTACTACTCGGTTGGCGTACAAACCGCAGATTATGTTGCCGCGGTGCTGGAAGGCAAACCGATTTCATCATTGCCAGCTAAAGTGGCGGAAGGGTCAGATCTTGCTGTCAATCGCGCAGCGGCTAAGAAACTCGGCCTCGAGGTGCCTGCGTCTATCTTAGATCGCGCCTCACGCATCGTAGACTAGTTTGTATCAGTCTTGGAGTAGTAAATGACTGCAATTGCGTTCTTCGGCACCTTAGAGGTTGGGCTGATCTATGGCTTGGTCGCTCTCGGGGTCTATCTGACATTCCGTGTTTTGGATTTTCCTGATCTGACCGTTGACGGCAGCTTCCCAATGGGTGCTGCCGTCGCAGCAACCATGATCGTCGCTGGCTATAACCCATGGCTAGCGACGGCAGTGGCTATTTTGGCCGGGGGGATCACTGGGCTCGTCACCGCTTTTTTGACCGTAAAATGCGGCATCCTCAATTTACTCTCGAGTATTTTGACCATGATTGCCGCTTTCTCTATCAACATCCGTATTATGGGGCGCCCCAATATCGCTTTGCTCGGGGAAGAAACCATCCTCACCCCGTTCGAATCACTCGGGATTGCCCCAGCCTATCTTCGCCCCTTAGTGGTGGGCGTATTAGTGATTATTAGTGGCCTCCTCGTCATCCGCTTATTGGCCAGTGACTTCGGTCTTGGGCTACGTGCCACCGGGGTCAACGCACGGATGGTGAAAGCCCAAGGTGGGAGTACCGCGATGTATACCTACTTTGGTCTTGCGCTATCCAACGCCTTTGTCGGCTTTGCGGGGGCACTATTTGCGCAAACCAATAGCTTTGCGGATGTAACCTCTGGCGTCGGCACCATTGTGGTGGGGCTCGCCGCGGTGATATTGGGACAAACGCTCATCCCTGGGCGTAAAGTCTGGGTAGCCGTTATCGCGGTTATTTTAGGCTCTATCCTCTATCGTCTCGCCGTCGCATTCGCGCTGTCGAGTGGCATGTTTGGCTTGCAAGCCTCTGATCTCAACTTGGTGACCGCGGTACTGGTTGCCGTTGCGCTCATTGCGCCTAAAATGCGCCAGCAATATCAAAAGTCAAAACGTGCGAAACAGGCGGAGGTGTCAGGATGATCTCGCTTAACAACATTCAAGTCACCTTTAATCCTGGGACCGTGCTGGAGAACCGCGCGTTACGAGGCGTTAATCTCACGATTCCTGAAAAAGAGTTCGTCACCATCATTGGCTCCAATGGCGCGGGGAAGTCGACCTTGTTGGGTGCAGTGACAGGTGAAACCCCGATGATTGGTGGTCAGGTCATGATTGACGACATCGATGTGACGAAAAAAGCCGTTCACCAACGAGCCACCCTCGCCGCTCGGGTGTTTCAAGATCCACTCGCGGGTACGTGTGCCTCGTTAACCATTGAGGAAAACTTAGCCCTAGCCTATCGGCGTGGAAAAGGCCGGGGCTGGACGCGTGCGCTTGGCAGTAAACGGCGTCAATTATTCCAAGAGCGCATTGCGATTTTGGGGTTAGGGTTAGAAGATAGGCTCGGTGACAGCATCGGCCTGCTTTCAGGGGGCCAACGCCAGGCGGTAAGTTTGGTCATGGCAACACTGTCAGACAGTAAGCTCTTACTGCTTGATGAACACACCGCAGCGCTGGATCCACGTATGGCCGCATTCGTGATTGATTTGACCAAAACCATCGTCAATGAGTTTAACCTCACAGCGATGATGGTCACTCACTCAATGAAAGATGCCTTGGCCTGTGGCGATCGCACCGTGATGTTACACCAAGGCAATATTGTTCTCGATGTGCACGGTGATGAACGCAAGAATATGGATGTCCCGCATCTGCTGGAAATGTTCAATAAAGTCCGTGGCGAAACCCTTGCCGACGACAGTTTGCTGCTCGGCTAACTCAGCCTTTCACATCAAGGAAAACAGACGGCGCTTATTTTCGAATAAGCGCCCAATTTTCTATTCTTGTTGCCAGATTTTTCGTGATAGCCAGTATTCCATGCTAGGGTAGCGGTATCTTAGTAAGGGACTGACTATGAACATCCAAAGCGTTCTGCTCGCTTTATTGGTCGTACTGATCTGGGGCGTCAACTTTTCCGTCATTAAAGTTGGGCTGGAAACCTTGCCACCCATTTTGTTCTCAGGGTTACGGTTTTTTATCGTCGCCTTGCCGGCGGTATTTTTTATTCCGCGTCCTAAGGTAAAACTGTGGCAACTATTCGCCGTGGGACTGAGCCTAGGCGTCATTAAATTTAGTTTGCTGTTTATTGCCATGCAAAACGATGCATCAGCCGGCATCGCTTCCCTACTTTTGCAGTCACAGGTCATTTTTACTATCGGGCTAAGCGCTCTGGTGCTTAAAGAGCATGTTACCGTGCCGCAACGCATCGGACTTATCGTGGCTTTTTCCGGGTTTGGGCTATTTTTTGTTGCCTCTACGGGAAGCGCGACACTCACGGGCGTGGCGATGATTGTTGCCGCTGGCTTTTTCTGGGCAGTCGCCAACATGGTGATGAAACAAATGCCAGGCGTTAACCTGATGCATTTTATGGTTTGGGTGAGCTTAATCCCACCGCTACCACTGTTTGCCCTCTCGTATTGGTTTGAGACCCACCAGCCTATTGCCTTGTTGCAAGCCACACCGTTATCAGGTTGGGTCTCTATTGCCTACGTGGGTTACTTGTCGACGTTGGTTGCATTCGCTATCTGGGGATGGTTGCTCAACCAGCACACCTCAGCCTCGGTCACCCCGTTTGCGCTATTGATCCCAATTGTCGGTATGGCGGCAGCGTCAATCGGGTTGGGAGAAACCTTATCGATGATTGAGTGGGTTGGCGCGGCCTTGATTGTCTCTGGCTTGAGCCTGTCTGTGTTGGGTCGGCGCATTGGCCGCTGGTTGGGACTAAAAGCGCGTGCCAGACCTACTTCTGCGCTGTAAATGATTTGCCCGGCCACCACTGATTCAGCAGCCTGCCACCGAGTGACGGCTGATACCGCCAACAGTGATCAAACATGGCCATTAGGCTGGGGTTGCCATATTTGGACAGGCTTACGGCATGAAAGCGATTGTGGTTGGCTTTCAGTGCCTCAACTTTGTTTATCATCGCATCCGATTGCTTAGGCGCGATAAAGTCTGACACGACCACCAGATCGGCGTTTTGATAGCGATCGCTTTCCATCAGGTTGAGCGCTTTATCAATGACTGGCGTCATATCTGTGCCGCCATGAAAACGGTAAGAGAGAAAGCTCATCGCCTCTTGCAAACCGCGCTCACCGGTTAACTCGTAGCTAATATGGTCCGTGGAAAAGAGCATCACGTAACAGTCTCGGTGCTCAGTGGCGGCAATCCGCATCAATACATACGCGAGGGCTTTAGCACACTGCTCTGGAAAACCGCTCATGGAACCAGAGGCATCCACCGCAATGATAAACGGCCCTTTCTTTTTTTCAGGCATAGATTGACTAGGCGCGTGCGTCTCCACTTTTTTACGACGGTAGGCCTTACCAGAAAACTGATAATTGAGGAGCTGTTTGTCTACCAGTTGCTTGTAAAACACTACTTCAAGCGCCGGATCCGCGAGCAACACGGCTTCATTGGGCAACAAGCGATCAACCCGATCACTTTGGCAAATCCCCGTGATATCGTCCGGCACATCCACCTGACGCTCTGGTTTGGTTTTCAGTGTCTCAGTGGGCTGTTGGCTTGGCCCAGAAAGATTCACCTGATTGGCCATGCGCCCGAGTTGTTCCGCGATTGCCTGAAGCTCTGGATTTTTCTCTAGAAAAGCAATAAACCGTTTAAGCAAGGTGACGTCTTGCTGAGAAAGAGAGCTCGCCGCCATATCCCACAGCCGCCCCACTTTGCTGATATCGCCCGACTGGTCAACGCCATCCATTTGCTGATAGGTTGAAATCCGGCGGTACAAATCTTCCAAGAGCTTTTGTTTTTGCGCCTCAACACTGTCGGACTGATTTTTTTGTATTTCGGCTTTTAAATGCGCGTGCCATTTATTGCAAAAGTACGACTGAAACATGGGATCGGCGTGCTGAGCTTGATGGGCGGCGAGCTTTTCCGCCTGCGGATAGAACGAAGAAACCGATTTTAATTGGCTCAGTAAAGTATCAATCTCTTTTTCAAACGCGCGCGCGGTTTTTTCGGTGGCCTGCTCGTAGTATTGAATTTCTTGCTTCAAGGAAGCTGACAACCCTTGCTGCACCAGCTTGCGTTTCGTTTGCCCTCGCCAGCGCTGAAGCTGTTTTTTTACGGCTCGCTTAATCGCTGGGCTTCGTTCCGTCAACACCAGCAACTGGGGGTGAGACATCAACTCTGTCATCGCCGCATCCAGTAACCCAGACTCCGCGAGCATCAACCCCATGTTCAAGCTCTCAGCACTCAGCATGGCTCGCTCCTGAGAAGAACTCACCTAAGCGCGCTAAACGATTAACTTGACGCTCTAGGTTATCAATCTGCGTTTTTACCTCATGTTCCACATCCACCAAACTCGCTGATGCGATTTCCAGCAGATCCGGTTGCGCAAATAAATGCGGTAATCCAGCATTGAGTTGACTGCGCGCGCGACGAATTAAAAACTGCGCATGCTGCAATTGTTCAAGCGCATGATCGGTTTGTTGCTTCCAATCTGCTAGCTGCGATTCGCTCGGATCGTTAACCCCCACCAAAGCCATAGGTACAGGTCGATTAGCGATATCTTTAATGACCAAGGCGTGCTGCGCATCCCACTCTAACGTGAGCCGGCACAGATGATTGTTTTTATTCACATAGCCATACAAGTCTGTGCTGCCTGTTTTCAACTTTTTCTCAATGTCGGCCGCATCGAGATACACCCAGCGACTGTCACCTTTTTCTTGCTCTGAAACCGATGGGTTGGCCCGAAGTAGGACAAAACGAACCAAATCTCGACTTTGGTTGACCGTGAAGCGAGGCGACTGACTCACGTCAATCATTGCTTTGCGCGTGAGTCCAGCGGTGGCCGTATCTTGTCGATAGGTCAGCGCCTCAGCCGTATCTTGCTCAATCTCTTCTAATGCCACTTTGACGTCATCGATCAAGGCGAGTACTTCTTGTTGATCGAACAGGACTTCTTTGGCAAATGCCTGCATTACCGTTTGCACCACATCGCGCGATTCTGGGCTATGCCATAGGCAGTCTTCCAGTAACAATAAGTCCAGTGGCGCGACTTCGTCACGACCATTGAAAAAAGCGGCCGCTTTTAGCAAACGCACTGCCTTTTTCCACCGGCGATCCGACACGTAAAGCTCACTTGGGTCGAATTGTGATTGCTCACTGCCGGCATTTTCTACCCGTTGTTTTAGGGTGTAGAGTTTTTCGAATATCGCATCGGGCAGATCCAGTGTGGGAATAATGGTCTGCCAATGCTGATATTCTTGATGGCTAATTTTCAACTTATCGGCCACCGTTGCCTCATCCTGGCTGGGCTCGGTAAGCATCAGTTTGAAGTTTTTCTTCTCTTGGATTCGATTGACGAACACTCGTAGCAACATGCGATCGTACAAGGCATCGAGCCCACTGTCCGGCTCGGGTAATTCGTTGGACGCTGTCACCAATAAACGCATAGGAACAGGATAAACATGCTCGCCATTTTTAAAGGTGCGCTCATTGACCACGGTCAGCAAGGTATTGAGGATAGCCGGCCCTGCTTTCCATATTTCGTCCAAGAAGACAACGTCGGCGTTAGGCAAATAGCCATCGGTCAAGCGTACATATTTGCCCTCATCTTTCAGCGCCTGAATCGAGAGCGGGCCAAATACTTCTTCCGGCGTAGAAAACCGGGTCATCAAATACTCAAAAAACTGGCTGTTATCAAACGCCTCGATCAATCGTTTAGCGATATAACTTTTCGCAATCCCGGGCGGGCCAAGTAAGAAGATACTTTCACCGGCAAGCGCGGCCAGTAGACACATCTTGATGGTATGTTCGCGCTCGTACACCCCACTGGAAAGCGCATTGATGAGGCTGGCTATACGCTCAGGTAGCAAAGCACGTTGACTGACGGTGGCAAGATTTTGAGACAAGTGATACTCCGATTTTCATCGCTATACAGGGTATTTTTGTGCTTGATAACCACGAAGCGCTTGTTGATTAATCATGGCAAGCCAAGCGCTATTTGCCATTAACCAGCTGACCAACTGCACAAAAAACACACTATTATGTAAACTAATATTAATTAATATGTCGATATATCATTAGCGCACTTGTCAGATAGTGACATAGATCACTCTCAAGTCAATCTTGCGACACCCCCTCTTGTCATTGCTTGATAATTAACCTGCTTTCACTACGGGCCAGTGTGAGTGGCCACCCCACTCAGTCCATGACCCATCGTAAACCGCCACAGGGTAGGCGAAGTAGTGCTCAGCCACAGCGGCCAAAATGCACGCGGTAACCCCCGAGCCACAACTTACTACGTTAACCCGCGTATCACTTAAGTGGGGTAACACGGTCGATCGCGCTTCACGCTCACTGATCACAAAGCCTCGTGGGTCGGTCAACGTGGCAAAGGGAAGATTCGTGGCGCCAGGCATATGACCACTACGAATCCCCTCTCTCGGTTCAGGGGCGTCGCCATAAAAGCGTGTTTCAGGACGAACATCAATCACATTCATCACGGCGAGTTTGTCTGCCAAGGTGGCACCATCCATATAGCGGTACGGTTTAAACTGCGTCTGATAGGTCGCTTCGACACGTGGCTGCGGCGGGGTATTATCAATCAGCCCTTCTGAAGCCATCCATGCAGGTAACCCACCATCCAGGATAAACACATTTTGATGACCCATCACTTTACACATCCACCAAGCACGCGCCGCTGAAAACAATCCTTGGGTGTCATACACCACCAGGGTATCTTGCGACGCAATGCCTAATGCGCCCATATGCTGGGCGAAGCGCTCTTCATCAGGCAACATATGGGGCAAGCTAGACGTGGGGTCTTTGATACGACTGTCGAAGTCAAAAAAAACGGCCCCCGGAATCCGACGTTGTTGCCACTCTTGAACGCTATCCCTCGACACATCAGGCATAAACCAACTGGCGTCGACAGGGATCACGGTATCGAGGCGCTGAGCCAGCCATTCGGCGGTTACAAACACTGACATTTTGACGGTTCCTTTTCATCGTTGATTGACGGCTTACCACTCTTTCACAAGATATTGACCTTTCTCATCTGGTGTCAGCCTGCGTTTTTACTCATACTGAGAGCCTCGCATTGAAGATGCAACTAAATGAGGATGTGAATGACACCGTCTCGCGTGATCAGTGGCACTATTTTACTGTTTCCCACTTTGCTACTCGCGCCTAGCACGGCCTTGGCGGCTGGCTTTGGATTAACGATTGAAAACGACAGCCCATTAGGGGTCGACAACCAATACACCAGTGGTGTTTATGCGCATTGGCATGCGGATTGGTCAGATGATCTCACTCGTGCGTCTGTCACGCCTATTCGTTGGTTTGCCGAGCAACTTCCGCTCAACGAGTCGGCAAGGCAAGGCTGGAGTGTGGATATTGGGCAAATGATGTGGACGCCCAATGATATTACCTATACCACGCCTCAACCCGAGGAACGCCCTTATGCAGGGTTGATATTTATCGAGCCCGGTATCTACCAGCAGACGCCAGAACGGGTCGATAAGTGGTCACTGATGCTTGGTATGGTTGGTCCCGCGTCACAAACGGAAGAAGGGCAGTCTTATGTTCATGATGTCATTGACTCTCCCGATCCTAAAGGCTGGGACTATCAAGTGGAAAATACCCCAGTGGCACAGCTTGCCTATGAGCGGCACCAGCTTTTACACCGTAGCGAGCATCAAGAATGGGGAGTGACTGGACGTGCGGATATTGGCAACTTCCGTAGTGAGCTGTCAGCAGGCCTTAGCTACCGAGTGGGGCTGGATCTCGCCAACACGTATGGAGGAATCAGTTATGAGCCCGGCCGGCACCTCGATAGCCGCTTATTTGAGGCCAGTGAACAAGGTGCCTTCTTGTATACGGCTATCCAAGGTCGCTACCGTGCCAATGACATCACCATCAATGGCGATAAGCCGCCAGAAAATGCAGACATCGATATGACGCATTGGCAAGCCAGTGCCGCAGCTGGGGTAGCGTTTTATCAACCTCGCTGGGGCACGGATATCAGTGTCGTACTGCATACCAAAGATTATGAACAAGCTATCGATAACACCTACAGTTACGTGTCTTGGACCGTGCACTATCGCTATTAGCGATAGTGTCATTCCCTTTTTCATTATCTTGACGGAGCCGCCGCCGTTTTCGCACTACGCGGTAACGCCAATTTATCGGAGAATTTCATCCACAACAAAGACGCGAGAATCATCGCAATACCCAACCATTGCAGCGGTTGTAGCGTCTCATCAATCCAAAGTACCCCCAGGGTTACGGCCGTAAGCGGATTGAGGAACATGATGATCGACTGACGATTGGGGCCCAGCACGGTAATTGAGCGAATGTAAGCCCAATAGCCAACGGCGGTATTCAGTACGATTATCCACGCTAGACCTGGTAAAGCGTCAAGTGTTGGCGCTTGCGGCGGCCCAGCCAAGCCCCATGCAAACGGCACGAGCATCACGCCACCAAGAACTAACTGCCATGCGGTCAGACCAAAAATATCTTTCGCTTCCCATCGCTTCATCCACAATGTTGACTGCGCGACAAAGAAGGTTGCTAATAGCATTGCGCCCGCTCCCACCCAATCGATGTCTGTGGATGGATTCAGCAACAATCCCACTCCCAATAGCCCGAGTAGTGCCAAGCTAAGCAGCTTAGGCTCTGGCCGTTTTCCTTCGGTTAACCACTGCAACAGCATCAGAACGAGCGGTAAGGTGGCTCCTAACGTCCCCGCCACCGCGCCCGGTAGTCGATATGCCGCGATAAATAGCAGTAAAAAGAAAGCAGCAATATTGAAAAAGCTCACTGCGAGCATTCTCGGCAAACTCAAGGGTAAACCACGGCGACTGATCAACAGCATTAAGATCCCTGCAGGCAGCGCCCGCCAGACCGCCATCCAGTAAGGGGAAAGATCCCCCAAGTACAATGCAACCGCCGAATAAGTACTTCCCCAAAAAATGGGGGCGAGAATCGCGATGAAATAATGCATAACCTGTCTCCATTTATCTTCATGTGAAGATAGATTAGCCGACACATTGATCAACATCAAGTATCTTTATTAAAAGATAAATAGTTGAGGGCGAACTTCGCCAGCGCAATGAAGTGGAGCTGCTATGCTTATTTATTGGTAAAACAGGGGGATACTAGAATGATTAATACCGAAAATGCCGTCGTTTTGTTGATTGATATACAAGGTAAACTGGCGCAAAAAGTGGTGGGTAGCGAGGAATTACACCAAAAAGTGGCCCAATTAGTGCGCGGTTGCGAACACTTCGATGTGCCTGTCGTTTGGGTAGAACAACTGCCTGAAAAGCTTGGTGCAACAACGTCGGCGCTCGCCGACCTCATGCCAAACAACACGCCCATTGCCAAACACACCTTTAGTGCCTTTGCCGAGCCTCGTGTAGCGCAGACATTGCGTTCACTGAACCGTAAACAGGTAATTATTTGCGGCATTGAAACACATATTTGTGTGTATCAAACCGCCTGTGATCTGCTTCGCCATCACTACCATGTGCATCTTGTCACGGACGGGATGTCATCCTGTCACCCTGCACACCATCAAAGTGGCATCGCAATGATGCAGCAGCATGGTGCTTGGATCACCGTGGTCGAAGCCTTGTTGTTTGAGTGGCAACAACACGCAGGGGGGCCGGACTTTAAAGCGTTTTTGTCACTCATCAAGTAAGCACTCAGTAGATCTCTAATGATTGATATCACGTAGTGGTGGTCATAATGCGCAAATTTCGGATTTGCAAAACGGCAAAGTGAGACTTATACCTCATTTTGCCTCCTAACAATTTAATTAGTGGTCTAATATTATTTGGGACGCATGTTTGAAAAGGAAAGGAAGCATATGTACAAACGACTACTCTCAGCCGCTATTCTCTCGCTATCGGCATTACCGGCCAGCGCAGATGACCACCACTGTGGCAAAGTCACTATCGCCGATATGAATTGGAATTCTGCTAGCCTGATTGCCAACATCGATCAGTTTATTTTAGAGCATGGCTACGGCTGCGATGCCGAGCTTGTCCCTGGTGATACCATGCCAACGGGCACCTCGATGATTGAAAAAGGTGAACCCGACATTGCCCCCGAGTTTTGGAGTAACTCGATGCGTGAAGGCCTGCAGCGCGGTATCGACGAGGGCCGAGTTCGCTACGCCGGTAGTGCATTTGTTGAAGGCGGCGAAGAAGGGTTTTGGGTTCCACGCTATATGGTCGAAAAACATCCTGAGTTGAAGACCATTTCAGGGATCAAAGCGAATGCTGATTTGTTTCCCCATCCAGAAGATGCCTCCAAATCTGCTTTTTATGGCTGCCCCGCGGGCTGGAACTGCCAAATTACCTCAGAAAACCAGTTTGAAGCTTTAGAGTTGGCTGACAGCGGCTTCGAAATTGTCGATCCGGGCTCTGGTGCAGGCCTTGCAGGTTCAATCGCCAAAGCCTACGAACGAGAAGAAGCGTGGTTTGGCTATTATTGGGCACCCACTGCTGTGTTGGGCAAATATGACATGGTAAAAGTGGACTTTGAGACAGGAACAGACATACAGCACTACAAGGATTGTATTACCTCGAACGATTGTATGAACCCGCAAGCAACCATGTATCCGGCGGCTGACGTTGATACCGTGGTAACAGAACGCTTTGCCACTCGCGCCCCCGAAGCGCTGACTTACTTGAAAGAGCGTGGCTTCACCAACGATCAAATGAATGGCCTACTTGCCTGGATGGAAGACAACCAGGCCGATGGGGAATACGCGATGACCAATTTCCTCATCAATCATGAAGACATTTGGACCCAGTGGGTACCCAGTGACGTCGCTGAAAAAGTAAAAGACGCCCTGTAACGTTGAAACAGCCAGCGCAGAGCTGCCGCTGCGCTGGCTCTCCTTAAGCAGTATAGGAACAATAACAATGGCTGATTCATGGCTAACGGAAGTGCCAGAAATGAGCAGGCGTGATCTGCTCGCTATTCGACAAACACTCGACGGCGCGTATCGCGACTTCTCCCGCGAATATGGTGAAGGTATTGAAGCCTTCTTTGACCCCCTCCTCCACTTTCTCGTTTGGTTCGAAGACTTACTCCTCGCCACACCTTGGTGGCTGGTGATTGCCGTACTTGCCGGTATTGCATACCTCGCCAGTCGCTCTTGGAAGCTCCCCACGGCTGTGGTTGTTTCTTTCACCCTGATTGCCTATTTGGGCATGTGGGAAGATACCATGAGCACCATGAGTATCATTTTGGTGTGTACACTGGTCGCTATTGGCGTGGGTGTGCCGATAGGCATTGCTATGTCCAAGTCCAATCGTACCCAAGCCGTGGTCACGCCGTTACTGGATATTATGCAAACCATGCCCGCCTTCGTGTATCTCATCCCAGTGGTGATGTTGCTGGGTATTGGCAAGATCCCCGGGGTGATCGCGGTGGTTATCTATGCGATTCCTCCGGTGATTCGTTTGACAAACCTGGGGATCCGGTTAGTTGACAAAGATGTGTTAGAGGCAGCCACAGCCTACGGCGCCAATGGTTTTCAGCGTTTATTCCAGATCCAGCTCCCCCTAGCAATGCCAACCATTATGGCAGGCATTAACCAAACCATTATGATGGCACTGGCGATGGTGGTCATTGCCTCGATGATTGGTGTTTCGGGCCTTGGACAGCCTGTACTTAAATCGATTACTAACCAATACTTTACCTTGGGCCTTCTCAATGGTCTCGCCATTGTGGTGATTGCGATTATTTTCGATCGTGTGTCTCAAAGCTACGCCAAACGTTCCCAGCAGCATCTCAAAGGAGGCGATCATGACTAAGCCAGTCCAGGACACCTTAATTGAGATCCAAGGCCTATATAAAGTGTTTGGCGACCACCCGCAAAAGGTAATGCCTGCGGTCAAAGCAGGAAAAAGTAAAGATGCCTTATTACAAGAAACAGGGCATACCATTGGACTCAGTGATATTAATCTATCCATTCGCCGCGGTGAGGTCTTTGTGATCATGGGCCTGTCGGGCTCTGGAAAATCGACCTTAATTCGTCATTTCAATCGCTTGATTGATCCCACCGAGGGTGAAATCCGCGTCGAAGGCACCGATATCATGAAGCACTCGCAAAAAGAGTTGCAGGCGTTTCGACGCCATAAGATGTCCATGGTGTTTCAACGTTTTGGCCTACTCCCGCACCGTACAGTGAGAGAAAATGTTGGATTTGGTTTGCGAATCCAAGGAGAGGGAAAAGCGCAACGCGATCAAAAAGCGGAACAATGGTTGTCGACTGTGGGTCTTGACGGCTACGCCGAACAATATCCGGCGCAACTATCTGGTGGGCAACAACAACGTGTCGGCCTTGCACGCGCCCTCTGCACGGATGCAGAAATTTTGCTAATGGACGAAGCATTTTCTGCCCTTGACCCCCTCATTCGCAGCGAGATGCAAGACCAGCTGATTGAATTACAGGAAAAATTACACAAAACCATCATTTTTATCACTCACGATCTGGACGAGGCATTGAGGCTAGGTGACCGTATTGCCATTTTACGTGATGGTAAGCTCGTACAAGTCGGAGAGCCTGTCGATATATTGCTCCAACCGGCCGATGACTATGTCGAGGCTTTCGTGAAAGACGTTAACCGTGCTCGCGCATTAACGGTCGAAACCGTGATGCAGCCACAAATCTGTCGTATCAGTGCCAACACGATTGGCGATGCGATTCAGCAGATGCGTCAGCAAAAGGCCAACTATGGCTATTACATCACAGAAGAAGGCTATCAAGGCACCCTGAGTCAAAAAAACCTCAGTGACAAAGATCCAAGCGGTGATATCGAGGCAAGTCTTCTCGAAGACGTGCCTGCCATTGAGCAAGACTCGTTATTGGAAACCGTCATCCCAGATACGTTGGAGTCAAAATGGCCGCTACCCGTCTTTGATAATCAAGGCGAGCTAATTGGGCACCTCTCACGGCAAACAGTGGCCAGTATTCTCAGTGAAAGTGGCCACAAACACGCAAGCGCACCTGACGACAAAGACTCAACGAAAAAAGCCAGTTAGCCAATAACGCACTCTCGCTGACTGTGAACGCGTCCCGCTCAGGCGGGGCGCTTTTTTGTTGTCGCGCTTTTCTCCACCATTTTTCAGCCTCGTCACTGACGCTATCCGCGTCATGTTCATAAAAATGAACAATGATTTCACTCGCAAATCACATTACTGAGACATCTGTCATTCTACTGAAACAGTGGCTCCTTAAGCTGCGGCGCATATTTAGATTAGGCAGTTGACAGGAAGTACCATGAGCGTAAGACAGCGGTTATTGATCGCCTTCACCCTCTTTATCGCCTCGACCATCGGACTCGGTAGTCTCGCACTTTGGATATCGGCTCGCTCCGCGGATGCCTCAGCCGAATATGTAAATCATCAACTTCCCGAAGTATGGGCGCTTTTAGCTCTTGAGCGTGATCACCGCGACCTCGTCAATCTGTCGCAAAAAATCAAAGCACAAGTCTTATTCTGGAACGAGATCACCCCTGAGTTTGAAAAGCTTCAACAACGCTATCAACAGAGCTGGCAAGCGTTGTCACAGTATCCGTCTTTGTCGGACTGGCGTGCCGAACAGCAAGAAGGTAAAAAGAAGTTCGACCAATACCTCACCAAGCTTGCTAAAACGGTCGACAGTAAAAGCTTTTACGATGCTGGGCGTCTCGTGGACTTTGACCTCTACCCTGCCGTTGACCCCATGTTAGCGGCCATCAACGAAAAGCTGACCGAGCGTCAAGATAACGCGAAAAACTCTGCCGGCGCGCTTATTACCTTTTTGCACCAGCAATCGAACATCGTCTATGTCGGTTGTGGGATCACACTATTGCTGGCCTTAGTACTGATGACTTGGCTACGAAAAACCGTGGTGGTGCGCCTGGATCATATTGCCACATCCCTGACGGATATCGATAAGCGCTCCGATCTCTCCGTGCGTTTATTCGATAAGTATCAGGATGAAGTCAGTGCCGTCGCTCGGGCATCTAATAACCTGCTCGATAAGTTCAGTCACTTTGTCACCGATATACAATCGCGGACATCAGCGCTTGATCAACAGTCAGATACCTTAGACCAACAAAGCACGCAAGTGGCGACGATTAACGAGCAAACACGGCAAAACGTTAACGATGTCGCGCAATCCCTGACCGTTATGGAAAGCGCAACCACAGAAATCGCCAACGCCATTCATGATACCCGTGAGTACATCGGCAAAGTCTCTCAGGACAATGATGAAATTCAAACGCAAATGAGTGCGACAGAAGCCTCAATTGCCCATAGCGTCAAGGTGGTGGAAAACGTGTCGAGTACCATGGCAACCTTGAAACAAACCAGTAACCAAATTGCCGGCGTCATGGATGTGATTGAGGGCATTGCAGAGCAAACCAATTTGCTGGCCCTCAATGCTGCGATTGAAGCGGCACGCGCTGGTGAGCATGGGCGAGGCTTTGCCGTCGTCGCTGATGAAGTGAGAAGTTTGTCTCAACGCACAGCACAATCAACTGGCGATATTCGAAACTGGATCAATGACTTACTCGGCCAAGTTGATACCGCCAATAATCTACTAACGGAAACACAGTCAGCCAGTGCCGACAATCAGCAAGCCAGTGTCCGACTGCAGGGCTATTTAGGCGAGATGCATACCACTTTCCAAGGGCTTGAACAACTCAGCGCGGAAGTTGAAGCAGCCCTGGGCTCTCAGCATAAAGAAATTGCTCACCTCACCCAGCAGCGTCGCGCGCTCAAACAAGGTAGCCAATCACTCACCGAGGCAATCGATACCACGAGTAATGTCAGTGGTCAGTTAAGCCACCAATCCAGCGCGTTGACGCAATTAACTGACCAATTTCAAACCTAATAGCTTGATGTGATAAGGGCGCTTCTCGGCGTATCGAGGACGCCCCTTTTTCACAGGAGCTATGTGGCTTAGACATTATTAATGCGTGCGAAACCGGCCGCCAGATCGGCAATCAGATCGTCAACGTCCTCTAATCCGATATGTAGCCTGACGAGTGTGCCGGAAAAATCCACCTTACCCACAGGCCGGATGCGATTGAGTTGCTCTGGCTGATTGGCCAACAACAACGACTCAAAGCCGCCCCATGAGTAAGCCATACTGAAATGCTGCAAATGATCACAGAAAGCGTCCAATTGCGCATCAGACAAACGCTGATCAAACACAAACGAAAAGAGCCCATTGCTGCCTGTAAAATCTCGCGCGAAATAGCGGTGCCCAGGACAATCTGCAAATGCAGGATGGAGCACACTGGCTACTTCGGTTTGCTCGTTCAGCCAATTGGCTACCTGTAACGCATTATCCTGATGCTGGGCAAGGCGTACATCCAAGGTTCTCAATCCGCGAGCGGCTTGGTAAGCGGTATCAGGATCGACCGTTTGTCCCATTAAATAGGCGCGCTCGCGCAAGGTCGGCCAGCAGCGCGCATTGGCAACAGCGGTACCTAGCATATTATCCGAATGACCAATAATATACTTGGTCCCAGATTGGATCGAAATATCCACGCCTTGCGTTAACGGTTGATACAAGCGACCTGCTGCCCACGTGTTATCCATCATGATAATCGCATCTGGCGCTCTTTCTCTTACCGCTTGAACGATTGCCGGCGTATCGTGCACTTCCATGGTGTAAGAACCTGGTGACTCTAGAAACACAACGCGTGTATTTGACGTAATACGTTGACCAATCTCCGCACCCTCGAGAGGATCAAAATACTCGGTCGACACCTGCATATCGGCGAGAATTTTCTGACAAAAATCTTGAGTTGGCTCATACGCCGATCCTGAGACCAAAATGTGGTCACCTGTTTTTACAAACGCGAGAATACTGTTTGCAATGGCTGCCGCACCACAGGGAAAGAGTGCACACCCCGTTCCTTGCTCAAGCTCGGTCATGGCATCTTGAAGCGCAAAATGGGTAGTGGTTCCGCGTCTGCCATAGAACAAGGTTTGCTGGTGACGGTTGGCAATCGCGTGCTTTTTCTCGGCTAATGTATCAAAAACAATTGAAGAGGCGCGCTGTACGACTGGGTTGACCCCACCAAGGGTATAGGCTTTACGGCGTCCGGCATGTATTAGCTGCGTACGACTGTGTTTCTTTTCCATCGTTCACTTCACTCATCCTAGGTTGACTGACTAATAGCCTACGGATTTACATAAAGGCAGTAAAGACATTTAGATGGCCAAATAAAATTTTATGACATCGATTTGGCTATATGTCATAGCGCTCAGCACTAACTCGTTCAGCCTATTGATACCCGTGATGACTATTGTTTACAGTACTAAGTAGATCACAATTTCACCATTCTCTCCTAGCACTACCATAAAAACGTATATACATTGTATATCTAAAAGATAGGCGCATTAGCATGGCGAAAAAAGAAAAAACAAAGAAAGATAGCCAGTTACTGATAAGAATCAATAGTGAGCAACGGGATGCATTCTTAGAGGCCTGTGACGAACTGGATACGTCCGCAGCACGGGAAATACGCCGATTTATTAAACAGTTTTTAAAAGACCACGAAACGAATAAATCATCGTGATCACACTTGGGGTGGACATGCCGGCCCCGTCCACAGCATTGAAGCTGTATTGCAGTGGCAAACGCTTCGGCAAATCATCATTAAGGAGAGAAACCATGGCAAAAGCGTCAAAAAAAGATTTGAAAAAATCGATTAAGAAAGCAAAAGCGAAAGTTGCAAAACAGGAAACCAAGCTGAAGAAGCTCAAAAAGCAACTAAAAAAAGCCTAAATCACAGGCTGATACGCAATAAAAAAGCTCGGCATTGCGACCGAGCTTTTTATTTTTCATGCCATCAACGTCTATTTGTCATGACGAGATACAGAAAGTGTCTCTTACTCCGGCAATATGGGCTCGACCGTAAATCGTCCAACATCAACACCCACGACCTTGACCTGTTCGCCAGCCAGCAATGTACAATCACCGGCGGCCGAGCTGAGTCGCAGTTGCCAAGTGACACCTGAGTATTTAATCGTCGAAGGCTGCTCTCGGCTCAACGGCTCACTGAGCGTCAATATCAACCCGATAAAATCACTATGACGATTATCCGGACGTCGTCCGCCGCGTTGTAGCTGTTTAAGTGGGCGCCACAGCATGGCAGTTAACAAGCCTGCACCGATCCCAGTACTGCTAAATAACGCCGTAACGGTTTCTGGTACAACACCGACCATCGCCAACAGTCCCACTAAAATGGCAGCAACACCGGTTGCTAATAAAACAATGGTCGATAAGCCAAGCAGCCACACTTCGACGGCTAACAGTAACAAGCCCACAATCACGGTTAATTCTGCGAGGTAGATACTCACACTAAACATCCTGTTTTACGCTTTGCTCTTATTGAGTGTATCAATAATTGTCATCGCTTCTGCAACCACATTCGCTGCACCCGTTCCAGAATCAGGTAACAGTACGACTGAGGACTCTTTGGCAATCGCCTGTTTCGCCTTGATCGCTTTTTCTGCCAGCTCCAACTGGATGGCTTTTTGGCCTTCCTCTGTTATTGCTCGTGTCCCTACGATTTCAAGTGCTTCGGCTTGCGCCTCGGCAACCGCGATAATGGCTTGCGCCTCACCTTCCGCTTGCAAGATTTGCTCAGATTTCTCTGCTTCCGCCGCTAAGACTCGGGCCTGCTTTTGACCTTCAGCAACGTTGATATCCGATTGGCGCGCCCCTTCTGACTCAAGAATAACCGCACGCTTCTCTCGTTCAGCCTTCATTTGACGTTCCATGGCATCGAGAACAGAGCGAGGTGGATCGATATCCTTGATTTCGTAACGCAGCACCTGAACGCCCCATGGCTGAGCGGCCTCATTGATGGCAGAGACAATCGCGGTGTTTAAGCTTTCGCGCTCTTCAAACGTTTTATCCAGCTCCATTTTACCCACTTCACTACGCATGGTAGTTTGCGCAAGCTGAGTCACGGAGTACACATAATCATCGACGCCATAGCACGCTTTATACGGATCCAATACCTTGATGTACAAGACACCGTCGACAACGAGCGAAATGTTATCTCGCGTGATCGCGGATTGACTGGGTACATCATATGCTTGTTCTTTTAATGTTCTGGTATAACCAATACGATCGATAAATGGCACGATGAAATTGAGACCCGCTTCCATCGTCTTGTAATACTTACCAAATCGCTCTACAACATAAGCCGTGTTTTGTGGCACAAACTTAATCGCACCGCGTAGTACCACGATCACTAAGACCGCCAGCACTACCCAGACGCCAATAAAACTCGACGTTTCTAAAAAAATCGTATCCATGGAGAAGCCCTATCACTGCGGGTCACAATCATGACTCGCATAAACAAACACAAACGCGCGCACACAAGTGTTTACGGCGTTACTCATCGCATTTTATGATACGTTATTGTCAGCATAAAAAGACATCATCCAACGGTTAATTTGACACTCCTCGCAATCTAGATCGCTTTTCTATGAGGCTCTTTGCGTCGATACAACACAGTTATCAGGCCATGCTCTCATTTTCACAACAAGCTCACACAAAGTTGCCTCTTTCATCCGCAAAATAGATTTACCTCACACTCTTTTGGGTGTATTCTCGATAGTGTTCAACCGTGTTGGTTGACGAACTATTGGTCGTAGACACACCATGTTGCAACCAATAGTAAACTGACGCGCAAATAACGCGTGGTCCTGTTGAAGCTGCTTGGCAGCTTTGATAATCGGAAATTTATGCAGCAATTGAATATAGATACATCGAAACACCCTACCGCTAGGCTGGAAAGTTAGTTGTCCTGAAGATATTCGCTACATTTGCCCATAGAGTCGATTAACGGCACTCGCGTCACTGCAACACCTAGTTAATATATTCAGGAGACACCATGTCCAAAGCTAATGGTTCCGTTAAGTGGTTTAACGAAGAGAAAGGTTTCGGTTTTATCCAGCAAGAGAACGGTCCAGACGTATTCGTTCACTTCCGTGCTATCGTTGGTGAAGGCTTCCGCACACTAGCAGAAGGCCAACAGGTTGAGTTCGATATCGAGCAAGGTCAGAAAGGCCCACAGGCTGCGAACGTCGTTCGTCTGTAAGCCAAACCAAATTTAAGAGAAAGGCGCCCAGTTGGGCGCCTTTTTTGTCGCTATCATTTGTGCTTTAGTCTACCCCATCATTTTTTAAACGAAACCTCATCAAGGTCGCATTCCTTTCACACTCGCTATAGACGCTCTTGCCACCATCCACTAGGCTGAAAACATAGACATTGTCAGGAGGACGTATGCTATCTCCGTGTTTAATTGTTGACGATCATGAAATGATTCGTGACACCATTGGATTGATGGCCCAAGCACTTGGTATTAAGTCGGTGATCACGGCCGCAGATGGTGCCGAAGCGATATCAAAGGCGTACCATGAAGAGCCCAATCTGATCATTACCGACTTACAAATGGATCCCATTGACGGGTTGGAAATGTTACGCCTCATGCGAAGCGGCCGCTATCATTTGCGTCATGACACGCCCATTATCATTTTAACCGCTAACGCATCTCAGGCAGTGATCAGCGAGTGCATTCGCTATGACGTCGATGCTTTTATGGTTAAACCGGTGAAAAAACAAGATCTAGAAAACCGTGTCAAGCAGCTCTCTAAACAGACCAAAGCTAAAAAGCCCCCCAAATTTTACTTTGAGATGTATCAGTCAGACCCCGCCAAATCAACGGATTTTGAGCATAACGGGGCCATCGTCTTTACCGAAGAAGAGCAGCAGAAAATAGAAGGCATCAACGAGCCACAAGGCGAAGCGCAACCTGGCCTGACGTCAAAAGAGCCATCCATGCCCTCACCCAAGGGAGAGTCGAAAGATCGAAAATTCATTCGATGGCAAGAAAAGTATACAGTGGGGGATCCATCATTGGATGAGAGTAACAAGCAACTGCTCTCTATCATCAACGATACGTATGAGGCCATTGCCTATCACCATGAGGACGAGACTAAGACGGATTTTGAGGCCCTCGCGCAACGCTTTCGTGACTATATCGACACTCACTTTCAGCTAGAGGAAGATATTCTCGAAGCACGCGCCTACCCCAAATACAAAGAGCATGCTGCGATTCATCAACGCCTCGCCCGGCAAGCGCAATATGTGCTGCTACAGTGCCAAGCCGACCCAGAGCTATACCGCTCTGAATTCTTTAAGTTTTTGCGTTATTGGTGGATTCACCATGTCGTTCGTGAAGATACTCAGTATCGCGATTTTTTACTGCAAGGTCCTTAATACGTGAGAGTGTACCTACATTGTCTTCCAAGACGGCCTTTCTAGGGCCGTCAGGCATACCTTCAGCCCATCCCCTCGATGTGGGAACCTGCCCACACCTTTAGGCCAGTAAATGTTACTCCTCAAAACACTTACTTTCACAAAAAATTTAACAATAAATAAATTCATATATTTCATAAACTTAATTATAGATGACAAGTCCAACAGTAAAATCTGGGGTTGATAAACCAAATTCATCGCCTATTATATAGAACGAATTCGTTAGAGCACAAAACAATTATGTGGCGATCAAAAACGACAGACACGGCAGTACTTGAATCCAAGGTACGTGACCGTAAACAGACCCAGACCAACACGAAGTTTGTGTTTCGTAAGCCAGCCATCAAGGATGGCGGCAACATCTATCGATTAATCACGCAGTGCCCACCGTTGGATGTGAACTCCGCTTATTGCAACTTCCTACAGGCGACACACTTTAAAGAGACCTGTGTCGTTGCAGAGCGAGAGGGTGATGTACAAGGCTTTATCTCGGGCTACATTCGCCCTGAGCAGCCAGACACCTTTTTTGTCTGGCAGGTTGCAGTGTCACCCAAAGCACGTGGTGAAGGGCTTGCCCTCTCGATGATCGAAGCGCTGATGGCACGTAAAGTCTCAAGCAATATTCGCTTCATTGAAACCACAATCACAGAAGACAACGCCGGATCTTGGGCGCTGTTTAAAAAGGTAGACCGCCTCTACGGTACAGGTGGTCAGCGCTCCGTGTTCCTCGACGAACAGGAGCATTTCAACGGTGAACATGACACCGAATACCTTTTCCGAATTCCACTCAAAAAATAACAGGATGAGTTATGGATATCTTTAAATCGCAGGAGTCAAATGTTCAATGTTACGCCAACAACTTCCCCGTTGTGTTTGAAAGCGCTAAGGGTTGCTGGATCACGGGCGTAGACGGCAAGCGCTACCTCGATTTTCTTGCTGGCGCCGGCTCGCTCAACTACGGGCATAACAACCCAACGTTGAAAAAAGCACTGATCGAGTACATCGAGAAAGATGGCATTACACACGGCCTGGATATGTACACAGGTGCAAAAGCACGCTTTCTCGAAGTATTTAAAGAGCACATCTTGGCACCGCGTGAGTTGGACTATAAGTTCCAATTCACTGGCCCAACAGGCACCAACGCAGTTGAAGCGGCAATGAAGCTTGCTCGTAAAGTAACAGGCCGCGCAAATATTGTGTCTTTCACCAACGGCTTCCACGGCTGTACATATGGTGCATTGGCAGTGACGGGTAATCATCATCACCGCGGTGGTGGCGGCATCCCTGTCAACAACGCCGTGACACGTCTTCCGTATGATGGCTATGCAGACGTTGATGGTTTAACTTTGTTCGAAACCATGCTGAATGACGCATCAAGTGGTCTAACAGGCGGTGATAAACCTGCTGCCGTGCTTCTTGAAGTCGTCCAAGGCGAAGGTGGCCTAAACGCAGCCTCTAATGAGTGGTTGCAGCGCCTGCAAGACATTTGTAAGGCACACGATATCTTGATGATCGTAGATGACATCCAGGCTGGTTGTGGCCGTACGGGTACGTTCTTCAGCTTTGAGCCGTCAGGCATTAAGCCCGATATTGTGACGCTGTCCAAATCAATTGGTGGTTATGGCCTGCCAATGGCTGTGGTCCTACTAAAACCTGAGCTGGATCAATGGGCACCGGGTGAGCACAACGGTACATTCCGTGGTAACAACCACGCGTTTGTGACTGCCGCGGAAGCGATTGACACATACTGGCGTGATGATCAATTCCAAACGCATATTCAAGAACGTGCCGATCAATTGAGCAAAGTGTTGCAAGAGATGCTTAACAAGCACGGTGATCTTTTTGAGACCATCAAAGGCCGCGGCTTGATGCAAGGCATTGCGTGCCAAAATGGTGATATTTCAGATGAGATCTCCAGCCTGTGTTTTGACAATGGCATGATTATCGAGACCGCGGGTCCAGATGATGAAGTCATCAAATTCTTCTCGCCACTGACAGTCAGTGAAGCAGAGATGGAAAAAGGCCTGCAGATCTTCGTTAAGTCCGTTGAGCAGTATAAAAAACAGAAGCTCAAGAAAGCATCGTAATCGCGAAGACGGCGATCCCCGCTTAACGAAGAGACGTTGAAGGAATAAACATGATTGTTCGTACATTAGAAGAATGCCAGAAAACTGAACGCCGTGTGGTGGCTGAAAACTGGGAAAGCGTACGCATGCTGCTACGCGATGATAATATGGGATTTTCTTTCCATATTACCACCATCTATGCCAACACTGACACGCACATTCACTACCAGAACCACTTAGAGTCTGTGTATTGCATGTCGGGTGAAGGTGAAATTGAAACCACGGATGACGGCAAGGTTTATCCTATTAAACCTGGCACACTGTATATCCTAGACAAACATGACGAACACCAGCTTCGTGCTAACAAAGGTGTTGATATGGTCATGGCCTGTGTGTTCAACCCACCTATTACTGGGCAGGAAACGCACGATGAGAACGGTGTTTATCCATTAGTCGATTAACCGTCATGGGGCAGCCGGATGCTGCCCCTGTAAACCCAATCGACTCCCTAATTCATAAAAGCCCACAAGGAGCTCACATGAATCATACCGTTGAAAAGATCGGCGGTACGTCGATGTCAGCCTACGACGCTGTCATGGATAATATCTTTTTGTACCCGTCAAACCCGTACAACCGCATTTTTGTCGTTTCTGCTTACGCTGGCATCACGGATGCATTGCTGGAGTGTAAGCGTTCGGGTAAGCCCGGCATTTATCGCCTTCTCGCGGCAAATAACCCTAAATGGCGTGATGCGATGGACGAGTTAGAGCAACGTATGCTGCTCATTAACAGCAATATGTTCCCCGATCCTGTATACCGTGAGCGTGCTGATAACTTTATCCGCCAACGCATGGAAAAAGCACATAGCTGTATCGAAGGTATACTCGAAACCTGTAACTATGGGCAGTTTTCTCTGGAAAGCTATCTACCACAAATTCGTGAGTTCCTCTCCTCTATCGGCGAGGCGCACAGTGCGCACAACTCAACGCTACTGCTCGAAAGTGTGGGAATTAACTCACGATTTGTTGACCTCTCTGGTTGGGATAACCCCGATGAAGGCAAAGGCGACCTCAACACGGTGATCGCCAATGCTATGGAAGACATTGACTTCAGTACTGAGCTGCCCATCGTTACCGGCTACGTCTATTGTGATGAAGGTCTGATGAAGACCTATGACCGCGGTTACAGTGAAATGACATTCAGCCGGATTGCCGTGTTAACCAAAGCAAGTAGCGCGGTGATCCACAAAGAATATCACCTAAGCAGTGCCGACCCTCGCATTGTAGGTCCAGAGCGTGTACAGCCAATGGGCCTCAGTAACTACGATGTGGCTGACCAGCTTGCCAACTTAGGGATGGAAGCCATCCACCCGAATGCAGCCTCTGGTATGCGCGCAGTGGGTATCGAATTGGTCGTGAAAAACACCTTCGAGCCTGAGCACGCGGGTACGGTGATCTCTCACAAATATCGTCCAAAAGACAAAGAGATCGAGATCATCGCCGGTCGAGATAAGGTGCTAGCTCTCCACATCTTTGACCAATCAATGGTTGGGCATGTTGATCAGGTCAGCTATGACGTGATGGAAATCATTCGCGAAGAGAACGTGCAGCTCATCAGTAAAGAGATGAATGCCAACTCAATTACCTACTACTTAGACGGCAAGACAGCCAGTCAAGATAAGGTGATTAATCGTGTTGAGAAGCTCTACCCGAAAGCGAAGATTACGGGTGAAATGGTCGCACTGATTTCTGTCATTGGTAGTCGTATCGACTCAAACCAAACCATGAGCAAGGGTATGCTGGCGTTGCTTGACGCAGAAATAAACCCTAAAGCAGCTCACTCATCGATGCGCGATGTGGACGTGCAATACGTAGTACTTGATAAGTTCTACCACGCGTCGATCTGCGCCCTACACGCTTGTTTTATCGAAGAGCCTACGCCTAAGCCAACCATTCGGGCCGCTTAAGACCCTGGTGCATATGACAAGCGAAAAACCATACCCCCTTACCTAAGGGGGTTTTTTAGTTTTATAAGCTAGCCTAAACCCCCTCCTTGCGATTAAAAACCAACTTAATCACTTATCAATGTTGATAAAGTCTAACTAAAAGGTAAAATTCCGCACTTTATCTTGATAGCTGTAGTGCCTTTATGATCGACCCCAATATGCTCCCCGTTTATTTAACCGCGGTTGTCGCACTTTTGCTGGTGCCCGGACCGGATATGTTGCTAATCGTGAGCGCAAGTCTCAGCTATGGCAGACGGGTTGGTATGGCCGCAAGTTTGGGTAATGCAACGTCAGGATTGATCCTTACCGTGTTAGCCGCAACCGGCGTATCGGCCATGATTGCGATGTCGCCAACGGCCTTAACCATTCTGCAATACGTGGGGGCAGCGTATTTACTCAAAATGAGTGTCGATACGTGGCGCGCCCGTCCAACAGACAGCGCCGAGCTCGCTCATCATCAAGGCATGGGCAAATACCTCTATAAACGCGCGGTTATGACCAACTTATTGAACCCAAAGGCGTTACTGTTTTTTGTGTTGTTTTTACCGCAGTTTATCTCGCATCAAATTCAAGCCTCGTCCAGCACGCAATTACTAACGCTTGGTCTTCTCCTCAACCTATTAGGGCTCGCGTTTAATCTGCTTTTAGTGGCAATAGTCGGCAAGCTTGGCAGTGCAATGCTCACCAATACCCGTGTCCAAATGTATCAGCATAAAATCATGGCATTGGTTTTTGCGGCACTCGCAGTCTGGCTTTTTACCCAACAGTCGTTGTAATCCATCCACTTAGCTGGGTAAAAAACCGACGAACCAGACGTTGAGCGATAAAAAGTCAGACAGTTGTCTGATATATTATACCGCTGTCAGTCGTATAACTGACTTTGATTCGTTGGTGGCGTCTAACGCCCTTGCCTTTATCGGATGGATTCGGTCACGTGTTTAATCTTCACCTTCCCACACTGACTCTGGCTTACATCAGTGTGTTCTGGCTACTCACCATTGGCGTTTTGTTGATTGGGTGGCAGTTTAATCAGCACAAAGATATCAAGCTTTGGGGACTGGCTTGTCTGCTGATCTCAACGGGCACGTCGGTGTATAACATTGGCAATGTCACCGAAACGTCGGGGCTCGTCTGGATTGGCACCACAGCCGCGATCTGCTCTCATATTCTGGTGTGGTTAGGCACGCAATCCTTCGTGGGCACGTCCTCGTCGTGGCGGACGGCTTCGCTGGCAGCACTCTTGGGTGTAGGGGTTTATACACTGATTCTTGCCAATCATATTCCGCTTGCGCTCCGTATTACTTGGTACTGTGCGTTTTACGTGGCAATGCACCTTGCGGTTTTAAAACTCATTGTTGAGAGTCCAGAGAGGAAGCGGATAGGTTTTACTCTCTATGCGTCCGTGCTCTTCCTCTTACTGATACTTTATGGACTTCGTGCCTACTTCGCCTTTGACACACCGATGGAAAACACCGGCCTATCTCAACGTTATATCGCCGTGTATTACTTGATCTTAATGGCCGAGTTCGTCAAGTTTATGACCTTCATTTACCTTTGTTTTGAACGACTGGAGTACACACTTTGTCAACTTGCGCTCCGTGACACTCTGACACAGCTTCCGAATCGACGCGCCTTTATGACGCAATCCGCACAGTGTCTCCTTTCTAACCAGCCGAATGCCCTTATCCTTGCTGATTTGGATAACTTCAAAAGTATTAATGATGTATATGGTCACCTTGCTGGCGATCAGGTATTGGTCGCTTTCAGCCAACACTTAGAACGGATCACCCAACAAGAAGGGGCGTTTTGCGCCAGAACGGGAGGTGAAGAATTTATTTTGCTACTCAGTGGCCAGTCTGTGCGTCGCGTACAAGAAATAGCGCTACAGCTGAAACGACAAATCGAGGCATGCCAGGTGACGACCGAACATGGCCATCACATCCAGTTTACGGTGAGTATCGGCGTCGGCATCAAGCGCCAAATGCAATATGTTGCGATGAACCAGTTATTTGAGTGCGCAGATACGGCTTTATATGAAGCCAAGGCCCGCGGGCGAAACCGTGTAGAATTTGCGTTAACTGAACATCGTGATGCGCCCTCCAGTGTGTCACCAACATCCAACCAATCGCCCATCAGCCAAGAAACTGATAATCCTTCTCTGCCTAAACGTTATCTCGAGCGTCAATCTTTGTCATAATAGGCGTTCAGCCCGTAATAGGAGAACGTGTAATGGATGAGAACACCGCCACGCTACTGAATCTGCGTGTCATTGAAGTCAGCGACTATCAACCCTTAGCAGAGTTGATGGATCTCGTCTTCCCGGATGTCGGCGGTGCTTGGCCTAAGAGCACGATCATGCAACTGGTCACCGCTTTCCCGGATGGCCAGATATGCATTGAAGATAATGGAAAAATCGTCGCCGCCGCGTTAACGCTAAAAGTATCCTACAACCGCTTTTCACTTCCGCATACCTATGCCGACATTATCACGGATGACGGTGTGGTATTCCACGACTCAAAAGGGGATGCACTGTATGGCCTCGACGTGTTTGTACACCCTGATTATCGTGGCCATCGCCTTGGCCGTCGACTTTACGAAGCGAGAAAAGATCTGTGTCAGGCGCTGAACCTAAAAGCGATCCTCGCCGGCGGCCGTATACCTGGTTATCACAAACACAATGATGTTTCGGTGACGGATTATATTAATAAAGTCAGAAGAAAAGAGATTCACGACCCGATCCTTTCTTTCCAGCTATCTAATGACTTTGATGTTAAGCGTTTGATGAATCGCTATTTACCCGAAGACGATAAGTCGGCGGGCTATGCCACACTGTTGGAGTGGGATAACTTCTTCTATGAAGAAGATGCATCCTCCGTGCATGATATTGAAAAAACCATCGTCCGCCTCGGGGTCGTGCAATGGCAGATGCGTCATGTGCTCTCAGTGGATGATCTTTTGAATCAGGCCGAATTCTTTGTCTCATCCTTAGCCAACTACCAGTCAGATTTCGCGCTCTTTCCCGAGTTTTTCTGTGCACCATTGATGGGGCTTGCACCTGATAAGCGCTCCGTCGAGGCAATTCGCTTTCTCAGTGAATTTACCCAGGCGATTAAGCAACGTTTTTCGCAATTGGCCGTCACCTACAACATCAATATTATCGCTGGCAGTATGCCCGTGTTGGAAAATGGCAAACTGTATAACGTCTCCTACTTAATGCACCGCGACGGTAGCATTGATGAGCAATACAAAATCCATATTACGCCGCACGAACAACGTGACTGGGTGATAGATGGCGGGGATACGGTCAAAGTCATTGAAACCGATGCGGGCCGGGTTGGTATTCTCACCTGCTATGACGCCGAGTTTCCTGAATTGGGGCGTATTCTTGCTGAGCAAGGTGTACAGATCCTATTCGTGCCCTTTTGGACCGATACCAAGAACGGTTATTTACGCGTGCGCCTTTGTGCCCAAGCACGAGCGATTGAAAACGAGTGTTATGTCGCGATCGGCGGCAGCGTGGGCAACCTTCCTCGGGTAGATAATGTGGACATCCAGTACGCTGAGTCTGCGGTATTTTCACCCTCGGATGTCTATTTTCCGCACGATGCGACACTCGCGGAAGCCAATGCCAATACCGAGATGATGATTTTTGCAGACGTCGATTTAGACAAGCTCAAAATGCTGCATGAACGAGGTTCGGTAACGAATTTGAAACACCGCAGGCCCAAGCTCTATGCCAGCCATTTAAGCCAAGAGTAGCCTTAATACAGCCCTGCCGAATGCGGGGCTTTTATTCGTAAGCAGGAGACAAAAAGACTAGATTTCCATGCACTCTTGCCAAAAGCTTCTATCCTTACTCAACAGACTGCTTGTTTTTTAGCCAATGTGGCGTTGAGGTGAGATCATGAAGCTCAAATATAAAATGCTAGTCAGCTTACTGGGTGTGGGTTGCCTCCCCGCGTTAATCATTAGCTTGCTTTCTCTTCATACCGCCTCGTCGTCACTCGAGCATCAAACGTTTAGTCAGCTTGAAGCGTTGAGAGAGGTAAAAAAATCAGCGGTCACACGCTATTTCCAAACCGCTGAAGGGCAGATAATTACCACCGCGGAAACCCCTTCCGTGTCCAACGCCATGGCCAGCATGATTGATGCTATGGGCACACTTCCTTCTCGTACCGCCCAAACACGTTCACAACTGACCAGCTATTATCAGCGTCACCTCATTGACCCACTTGATGAGATCAGCACAGAATCACTCCCCAAGGCGAGAGATTTGGTGAACAACCTAACGCCACAAGTAGTGGCGCTACAACAAGCCTACTTAGTCGACAACCCTTATCCCATGGGAGAAAAAGGCACATACCAAACCAGTGGCCAATTGCCTCAGTACGATCAAGCTCACCAAGCCATCCATCCCTATCTACGTGATGTTCAGGAAAAGTTTGGCTATTACGACATCTTTATGATCGAAGCAAGCCAAGGACACATCCTCTACTCCGCCTCCAAAGAACTTGATTTCGGCACGTCGCTAACAACAGGTCTGTTTAATACCTCTGGCCTGGCCGACGCTTTCCGTCAAGCGAAAACCTTAGCGGATGGCGATACCGTGATTATTGACTTTTCGCCCTACACAGCCTCGAACAACGCGCCGGCAGGGTTTATGGCATCGCCGATTTATCACAACGGTAGCGTGATTGGCGTGCTCGCCTATCAATTCCCGATAGATAAGCTCAGTGCCATTATGGCAGAGCGAGATGGACTGGGAAACACAGGCGAAACCTATCTCGTTGGCCCTGATAACTTGATGCGATCAGACTCCTTCTTAGATGCCGAGCATCGATCGGTCTTCGCCTCATTTATGCACCCCGCACAAGGTCGCGTTGAAACGCTTGCCGTTGAGCGTGCGATGCAAGGCGAAACAGGCATTGATGTCATTAACGATTACAACGGTAACCCCGTGCTCTCTGCCTACGCACCGCTAACCGTCAGTGGACTCAGCTGGGCAATCATTGCGGAAATGGACGTCAAAGAGGCGTTTGCAGCACTCAACGAACTACAAGGACTCATCGTCACCGTGTTGGTGATTGCGGTGGCCATGATCGCAGTCACTGCCATTCTGTTAACACGTTCGATTACCCGCCCGATAGGTGGCGAACCGGCTGAGATGGCCAAGATAGTACAAACGATTGCCGACGGCGATCTAAGAGTAAGCTTTGACGCTAGCCCCAACGCAACGGGGATCTATCGCTCCATGCGTGCGATGGCAACAAACCTCACCACCATGGTGTGCGATATTATCGGCGCCACTAACCAACAAGCAGCAGCGGCAGAGCAATTATCCTCCTCGAGCGTGCAAACACTCACTAACTTTGAAGCCCAAAACGCACGAACAGAACAAGTGGCGGCGGCAATGGAAGAAATGACGGCCACTGCCAATCAAATTTCATCCAGCTCCGCCTCGACAGCCGATGCCACCGAAAAGGCGCGTTCACTTATCCATAGCGGAGACCAACAAGTGACCGAGTCTGTCGATGCGATGCAAGATCTTGTCACGCGTCTCAATCACGCCAAAGAAAAAACGGATGCGCTCGGGCAAAGCGCTGAGGATATCTCCAGCATATTGCAAACTATTGGCCAAATTGCTGATCAAACCAACCTGTTAGCATTGAACGCTGCCATCGAAGCGGCACGCGCGGGTGAGCAAGGTCGCGGCTTTGCCGTCGTCGCCGACGAGGTGCGAACGCTGTCGCAAAGCACGCAACAAGCCACAAGCGAAATCACACAGCTAATTGAAAACCTTCAGCACAATTCCAACACCACGACGCAGGCTATCTCAGAGAGTGCGACGACCGCCAACTATGTGTCGGAACGTGCAGAAGCAAGCTTATCATCGCTCAAACAAGCGGTGAACGCGGTGGACGAAATTGCAGACATGGCGATGCAAATGGCCAGTGCCTCAGAAGAGCAGTCTCTCGTGGCAACTGAAATCAATCAGAACTTAGAAGAAATTAACACCATGACCGGTGAAAACCGTCAAGCCATGGACCAAATCACTCAAGCCACACACAACCTCAGCAAGCTGTCTCATACACTAAAAGGTCACACGCAAAAATTTCAGTGCAAACAAGCTTAATTGAGCGGCATAACGTGCTCTGAGTACTAATCGCACTGACTTTGTTCAAGGTCAGTGCATTTACTGGTGTAAAGGATCACTCTCTTGGTAGAATCAACCCGTTTCTGCGTAAGCGTTATTAAGAGAGATTCCGAATGGGACGAAGTTTTGAAGTTCGTAAAGCGTCAATGGCGAAAACCCAGGGCGCGAAAATTAAGGTTTATTCAAAGTACGGTAAAGAGATTTACGTATGTGCTAAAAATGGCGGCTCGGATCCTGAGAGCAATCTATCACTGCGTCGTTTGATTGAGAAAGCGAAAAAAGATCAGGTTCCAGGTCATGTGATCGACAAAGCGCTTGATAAAGCCAATGGCACAGGTGGCGAAAACTATGAAGTGGCGCGTTATGAAGGCTTTGGGCCTGGCAGCTGCGCGGTGATTGTTGATTGCTTAACGGATAATAACAGCCGTACTTATATGGACGTACGCCAGTGCTTTGTGAAAAACGATGCGAAAATTGGCACGCCCGGTGCGGTGTCTCATATGTTTGAGCACCAAGCTGTTTTCCAGTTTAAAGGAGATGATGAGGAAGGCACGCTTGAAGCCTTGGTCATGGCTGATGTGGATGTGTCAGACATCGAAGCAGACGAGGGTATCATTACAATTTTTGCCCCTCACACAGAGTTTTTCAAAGTGAAAAATGCGCTAAGTGACTATCTTGGCGACACGCCGATTGATCTTGAAGAGATCACCTTTGTGCCTCAAATCGACACTCAGGTCAGCGGCGAGGATGTTGAACGTTTTGAAAAGTTCCTCGATATGCTTAACGACTGCGACGACGTCCAAAATGTCTACCACAACGCAGAGCTAATCTAAGCACAATAACTAAGCGCCATGTCATCATGGCGCCTTATCGCTCACCCAGTTGCGTGAGTAGCATTTGCGAAAATAACGCCCAGTTTTGACGAAATCTATCATCCCCCTGCAGTACATAACTTTGCAAACCAGCACCAAGGAAAAAGGCATCCACGACACGAATTGCCGTATCAATCTGATGCTGCGGAATCTTCCCCTGATAAAAATACTCAATCGCACGCGTGTATTCCGTTAAACCATGTTGAGAAAAGCGCTGAATAGCCACCCTAAACTGTTCATCAAATAAGGCTTGGGTTGTAAAGCTATACATCGCTTTCATCGCATAAGGCTCACATTGCATGGTGAGGTACAAGGTATCCCCTGTCACTTCGAGGTAACTCTCAAAATCATCAAAATTTGCAGGCTCGGCCACGGCAAGAAACATAGAGATTAATTCATCAACCGCTGCATATTTGACGGCATCAAGGTTGTCAAAATGATGATACAGCGCCCCTTTGCTGATTCCGGCTTTCTTCCCTAATTTTGTCGCCGTTAATGCAGCAAGCCCCTCATTTCCAACGATTTCTAGCGTTGTCGAAAGAATGTGTTGGCGCATAGCACGCGACGCAATTTCGTTTTTGTTCATCGTTTTTTGATCAAAAGTGAAAGTCCAGATGAAAAAATAAAACATACCGAATGTTCATTCAAATTTTTTCGGGCAAAATGTGACCGATAACCGAATGATTTCTCAACACGGAAGCGTCGGAAGAAAAAAGAGGATGAAAGTGGGTGTTGTAAAATAACAGAACAAGGCTCAAAGACAGGTTCAAACGCAATGGCTACAATGAATAGAGGCAGAACTGATAAGAGGTTAAGTAAGTGATGAAAAGAGTGTGGGCGTTGCTGTTAACACTAGCGGTTGCATGGCCGGTGAGCGCTAAGACCACGTATGTGGTTGGCGTACAGAGTTTTTCACAGTATTACCCGTATTCAGCCTACTCTAACCGTAACTATTCTGGCTTTAACCGAGAGCTGTTGGATATGTTTGCCAATGAATACCACTACCGTTTCGTCTACAAAGCGCTCCCCCTAAGACGCCTTTACCACCGCTTTGTCGAGGGCGCTGTCGATCTGAAATATCCAGACAGTCCAGATTGGAGCCCAGACATTAAAAAAAAGGTCAGTGTGACATACAGTGATCCTGTGGTGAGCTACACGGATGGCGTCATGGTTATTGACCAACACTATGGCCGGCCTTTGGATGAATTCCGTTTTCTCGGTGTGGTAGCCGGATTCACTCCCCACCCTTATCAATCACATATCAGCGCCGGAAAAATACGTGTTGATGAAAGCTATCAATATGATTCGCTGTTAATGAAGGTAATCAGTGGTCGCGTTGATGGCGGCTACGCCAATATTGACGTCGCACAGTTTTATCTTGACCAAATGGGCCTCAAAAAAGGCTCGGTAAAGTTTGATGATACCCTCCCACATGTGAAAGGAACTCGTCACCTTTCAACAATTCACTATCCAAAACTGATTAAAGAATTTAACCAATTTTTAGCTGATAACCAAGCCAAGATTACTGAACTAAAAGCACGTTATGGGCTTGAGTGATTGAGGTTTATTTCTTCATTTCAGTCCACAGTGCTGTATACTCGACACGCCATTTCAGGCAGGATGATGCGGTTGAATCAGAGAGAGAAGAGTTGCTTTGCGTAATCAGCTTATCAGTTTAGATTTGTTTTATGCCATTGAGCACCTTATGCCCGGAAAGCGCACTGCCGCGTTATTCCGTCGGTCAATTAAACACCTCCCCGTGACCACTTTGGCGCTTACCCATTACGACTCCGCTGCAGGGCTTCAGCTCGCATTATTCCGTCATTGCCGTAACTATGTGGCTTTTACACAAGGCAAGCCCATTTCGCCTGATTTTGATTTCTCTGGTACCGCCGAGCAAATATTGGCTGCCGAATCAGTGATGAAAGCCTTTATTCGTGGCGCCTACTGGTGGGTGGAATATCATATGAGTCTGTATCGTGACGATTGGAGCCAAGAGCAGTCTCAACGTTGGTTAAAGGATTTACGTTTGCTGGTACAAGTCATTATCGGTGTCGGGAACTGTACCAATGCTGAATTTTTGATCACACACCGAGGCCCTATCCAAGCCCTGACTTACGATACACACCTCGAGCCTTTTCTCACCAATTATTAATCATCCAGGCACGCGCCGAGATCCCAGTTTGTCTATTGATTGATCATCCCACACTGCTTTCGCTATTTCGTCACGTTTATTCGCTAGCCTAGGCCCATGACGATGACACAAGGTTCACCATGAAGCGATTAAAGCGGTATCAATACGAGCGGTATGCCATTTTATGCCGCGCCTCTTATCCTACCTTTTTTAATCACACGCAATACGGCTTCAGTCCGAATGGACGACGTGATATTTACGACCGCTGGGGGCGTTGTATTATTCGTGTACTCTGGCGAGATGATGACGATGTGGTGGTGGTATTTCGCGGCTCGCAAACCTTGTGGGACTGGCTAGTAAATTGTGCCTGTGGTCCTAAGCGTATTCGCATGGCAAACACTTATTGTTACGTACACTGGGGATTTCACTACTTACTGACACAAAAAAGTTTACCCTGGCAACAGCACAAGCGTCGTTACCAAGCTATGACCACGAGCCAGTTTGCTGATGTCGCACAAGCGGCGGATATGGCTTCCTTAGACGGCGATACGGTGCTCGATAAACTCTGCTCCGCCCTGTCGCCTTTGGTTCAGGCCAACAAAAAAGTCTCTTTTATTGGTCATTCGTCAGGCGGCGCGATGGCGGTTATTGCCGCGGCGATGCTTCAACCACAAATGGGCAGTGCCATTAAACGCATCGTCACCTTTGGTCAGCCTGCCGCTGGTATGTGGCGTTTTAAGCGGCATTATCCCTTTCATACCAAAACTTATCGTATCTGTTGTGATGTCGACATCATTACCTTCTTACCCGGGATTCCTTTTCTGTATTGGCATGTCGGTCGGCTTCTATGGCTACATGAGAACAAAATCTATACCGACACGTCGTCACTGATTCGCGTGCTCAGGGTTTTATTTAGCTGGCTCGCACGCCCCATCGCGTATCATTACATGGATAAATACATCCGACGCAAAGATTACTTTGACCAACACTAATTGGCCTGTACCAACCAATACGTGATCTTGATACCAGCTTCCTTCACTGTCCCGAGACTGTCACCCAGCAGTCACCCCGTTTTCATATTGCCTCGCCACACTTTCGACCGGCTTTGCGATGCACTTTTTGGCGCATCGCTATCACCTAAATCATAAATACGATAACGAACAGAAAGGAATAATTGTCGTGAGCAAGCATATTGACCAACGTCCGCTGGACGCAGAACCCGAATTCAATCGCTTTATTGATGCCGCCGTAAGTCGTCGCCGCTTTTTACAAGGCGCGGGTGCCGCTAGTACGGTCGCTTTTTTTGCCGCTAACCCTGTTGCCAAAGCAGTGGCTGGCAGCATGAGCAAAAGTGAACTGATAGGCTTTGACGCAATCCCAACCTCAACCGCTGATACAGTCAAGGTACCTGCTGGCTATAAGGCAGACGTACTGGTGTCTTGGGGCGATCCTATCTTTACTAATGCGCCTGCTTTTTCGCAACAAAACAATGCCGATGCGCAAGCTCAGCAGTTTGGCGACAACAACGATGGCATGACATTTTTCCCGCTCGCCAATGATCGCGCCCTGCTCGCGGTCAATAACGAGTATATCAACGATGAGTATTTGTTTACGCACGGTGGAGAAAACATCTCAGCCGATGATGCGCGCAAATCGCAAGCGGCGCATGGCGTCTCTTTGGTCGAACTCAAAAAAGTCGATGGTCGCTGGACAATCAATCCGCAAGGTCGCTTAAACCGTCGTATTACCGCTTATACAGAAATGGCAATGACAGGTCCCGCCGCCGGCCATTCACTGCTCAAAACCGCGGCTGATCCGTCGGGTAAAATGATCCTCGGCACTTTTAACAATTGTGCCAACGGCGAAACGCCTTGGGGCACCTATCTGACCTGTGAAGAAAACTTTAATGGCTATTTTGCTAGCGAAAAAACCGTCACCTTGGGCAAAACCTATCAGCGCTACGGCATCAGCGATACCGATTGGGGATACGATTGGTACAAGCACGACGAGCGCTTTGATGTCGCCAAGCACCCCAATGAGCCCCACCGCTTCGGCTGGGTGGTCGAAATTGACCCTATGGACCCCAATTCGACCCCGAAAAAGCGCAGTGCACTGGGTCGTTTTAAGCACGAAAATGCCGCACTAACGGTCAATGATGATGGGCATGTTGTCGTGTATATGGGCGATGATGAACGTGGCGAGCACCTATATAAATTTGTCTCTGAGGGAAAATACGATCCGAGTAAAGGTAGCGCTAATCGCGATTTGCTCGAGAACGGTACCTTATATGTCGCCAAATTTACCGGCAGCGACGACGAGCTCAAAGGTCAAGGGGAGTGGTTAGAGCTCACCTTTGGTAAAAATGGCCTGACCCCAGAAAATGGCTTTCCCGACCAAGCCAGCGTGCTCATTTTTGCCCGCGAAGCCGCGACGCAAGTGGGTGCAACCACCATGGATCGTCCTGAGTGGGTCGCCGTGCACGCCGACAACAAGCATGTCTTCTGCACCCTCACCAATAACAAGTACCGTGGCGTGAAAGACAGCCAACCATTAAATGCGGCCAACCCACGCACCAAAAACCCGTATGGCCATATTATTCGCTGGGCACCGACCCAAGGCGATCATACTCAGCCTACCTTTGAGTGGGACATTTTCGTGATGGCCGGCCATCCTGAAAAGCAATCTGGATTGATGGCGGGTACCGATAACATTAATAAAGACAACATGTTTAACAGCCCAGATGGTATCGGCTTTGATCGTGCCGGTCGTCTTTGGATTCAAACCGACGGTGATTACTCCAACGAGGGAGACTTCGCTGGCATGGGCAATAACCAAATGCTGTGTGCCGACACGCAAACGGGGGAAATTCGTCGCTTCCTTACCGGGCCAACATCGTGTGAGATCACGGGACTGACCTTTACCCCTGACTCACGCACTATGTTTGTGGGTGTACAACACCCAGGCGCCCATTTCCCTGCAGGCGGTGACGCCATTCCTCGCTCTTCGGTCATCATGATCACCAAAGAAGACGGTGGCGTAATCGGTACTTAACCCTTCATCGTCCAATGCTCTAAGCCTTACTTTGTTAAAACAGCCCAGCCCTTGCCAACGCAAGGGCTTTTTCTCTCCTTACCTCTCAATTGAGTCGCTCAATTTTTATACGCCACTGCCAACTATTAACTATATTTATAAAGGGAATATGTAACGATCGTGCACCAAACTGTGTCCAGCGCGTTGATAAAGTGACGTAATTGAATATAAATCAAAGCGTTGGCGTGATGCAGTTGCCGAGGAGAGCCGACAGCATGGCGACAGAGACACAAGTCACCGAGACACAAGGAACGGTTGCTGCCGTTCAACCTGATGGCCAAGTGCGTCAGATAGAGGCAAATCAAACGGTTTCGACGGGAGAGCTCGTCACCGCGGTGGGCAACGAGCCTGCCTCAGTGCGCCTTGAGAATGGTGTCGATACCAACCTCGCCTTATCTGCCTTGCTTGTCGGCGAAGATGAAGACGATACGCTGGTACAAGATTTACCTGAGGATGTGCTTGAAATCATTGAAGCCATCCAACGCGGTGAAGATCCCAATGCGATTGAAGATGCCGCCACCGCAGCCGGTGCGGCGGCTTCAGGTTCTGCGATCACGGCCATGGCAATCATTGAAGCGAACGGCCGTATTGGCGAGATCATTGCGGGTTTCCAAACTGAGGGCATTACCAACCCCGATGGTGGCATTACCGACGAACAGCTTTTTGCTCTAACCGCACTAAGATTGGCAAGTGCTGACGCCGTATTCCCTACCGCAGATACCAATGAAGCGCCGAGCGCCGAATCGCTCACCTTCAGTACCGACGAAGATCAACCCCTGGTGCTGACGCCCAATCAAATACTGCAGCAAATCAACGATCCAGACGGCGATATCCTCACCATTGTTTCCATCACCAGTGGCAATCCAGATGTCGAAATCGACGAAGATGAGTCTGGTAATATCGTCATCACACCACCGCCCAATTTCAATGGCGATCTTGATCTCACAGTCATTGTTTCCGATGGCCAAGCAGAAACCCCGTCCGATATCACGGTCATCGTGAATCCCGTCAACGATGCTCCGACGCTGCAATTTTCTGCCATATCGGTCACTGAGGATGCGGTCGCGGCCGGCGATACCGTCGGCACTGTAACGGCGACGGATATAGAAGACGATGTCCTCACCCTATCGTTGACTGACGGTGGACAAAACTATGTCGAGTTGCAGGGTAATAATGTTGTTCTCACTCAGGCAGGCGTAGATGCAATCAATAACGATGCACTAGATATCGCCTCGCTGACATTTACAATCACCGCCTCAGACGGCGAAGCGAGCACCTCTCAAACCTTCACCTCAGCAGTGGAACGTATTGACGATCCCGCATCCATCACAGGTGATACCTCAGGCACGCTCTCGGAGGGGGAAATCGATGGCTCTGATGGAAGTTTGATAGCCAGAGACTCGGTTTCCGGTACCTTGTCGATCACCGATCCGGACGATAGCCCAACGTGGATCGATAGCACGCAATCCGGCCAGTATGGTGAGCTCGTCTTCACCAATGGCAACTGGACCTACACCGCAGATAGCGATGCTGTGCAATCTCTTAGCGAGGGTGATGCGGTTTCGGATAACTTCACTGTGACTGCATCAGACGGCAGCAGCCAAGTGATCGCGATAACTATCACAGGTACAAATGATGATCCTGTGATTAGCGGCCAAACCCTTGGCGATGTTGTCGAAGACAGCATTTTAGAAGCGACAGGATCTCTCAGTATTTCGGATGCAGATGGTAACAATGCGCCGAGCTTTTCCGATGGCAATGTGTCCGGTCAGTACGGTGAGTTATCACTGATGAATGGTACTTGGACTTATACGCTGGATAACAACAGCAGTCTTGTTCAAGGTTTAGATGCCGGTGATGAGGTGACCGACACCATCACCCTTACTGCAAGCGATAACACACAACAAGATATTGTTATCACCATTACCGGCACCGACGATGCGCCAGAAGTGAGTGGTGAGTTTGTAGGTTCTGTCACCGAAGGTGACGTGGGCGATGCCGCGGTCACTGCAAGTGGCACCATTGCGATCAGTGATGTGGATGGCGACGACAATCCGACGTTTGCCGACGTCACGCAGGCAGGCACTTACGGCTCGTTGGAGCTAGTAGATGGTGCTTGGACCTACACCCTCGATCAATCTGCCGTGCAGAATTTAGATGCCGGTGATGAGGTGACCGACACCATCACCCTCACCGCAAGCGATAACACGCAACAAGATATTGTCATCACCATTACGGGGACCGACGATGCGCCAGAAGTGAGTGGTGAGTTTGTAGGTTCTGTCACCGAAGGTGACGTGGGCGATACCGCAGTAACTGCCACGGGAACCATCGCGATCAGTGATGTGGATGGCGACGATACGCCCACCTTCGCCAATACCACTGAGACGGGGACTTATGGTTCGATCGAGCTAGTAGACGGTGATTGGACGTATACGCTTGATCAAGACAGCGTGCAGGATTTAGATGCTGGCGATCAAGTGACCGACACCATTACTCTCTCCGCCTCTGATGGCACCCAGCAAGCTATTGTCATCACCATTACTGGTAGTGAGGATACGCCAGAAGTGACCGGTAGCTTTATCGGTTCCGTGACCGAGGGCAATGTGGGCGATGCGCCTGTGACTGCAAGTGGCACACTTTCAATCAGTGACGTTGATGGCGACGATAATCCCACCTTTGCCAATACTGCAGAGACCGGTACCTATGGCTCGCTAGACCTAGTTAACGGCAACTGGATCTACACCCTCGATCAGTCTGCGGTGCAGAACTTGGATGCCGGTGATGAGGTGACAGACACTATCACGCTCACCGCAAGCGATAACACGCAACAAGATATTGTCATCACCATTACGGGGACCGACGATGCCCCTGAAGTAAGTGGTGAGTTTGTTGGCTCAGTCACCGAAGGCAACGAAGGCGATGCGGTCACTGCCACCGGCACCATTGCGATCAGTGACGTTGATGGCGACGATAATCCCACCTTTGCCAATACTACAGAGACCGGAACCTATGGCTCGCTAGAGCTGGTGAGCGGCAACTGGACCTACACCCTCGATCAGTCTGCCGTGCAGGA
>NZ_LAQR01000049.1:0-1979 GCF_000968645.1 Salinivibrio sp. KP-1
CTGCACTGAGCTCTGATCGAGGGTGTAGGTCCAGTTCTCACCGACTAGTTCCAGAGAGCCATAAGTCCCCGCTTCTGTAGTATTCGCAAAGGTCGGATTATCGCCGTCATCAACATCACTGATCGCAATAGTGCCCGTGGCAGTTACTGCGGTATCGCCCACGTCACCTTCGGTCACTGAGCCGGTAAAGCTACCGGTGACTTCAGGTAAGTCGTCGGTGCCGGTAATGGTGATAACAATATCTTGCTGTGTGTTATCGCTTGCAGTGAGGGTGATGGTGTCCGTCACTTGATCACCGGCATCTAAATCCTGCACTGAGCTCTGATCGAGGGTGTAGGTCCAGTTCTCACCCACCAGCTCTAGCGAGCCATAGTTGCCTGCCTGTGTAACATCGGCAAAGGTTGGGTTATCGTCACTATCGACATCGCTGATCGAAATGGTGCCCGTGGCAGTGACAGGGGCATCGTCTTCATTGCCCTCGGTGACTGAGCCGGTAAAGCTACCGGTGACTTCAGGTAAGTCGTCGGTGCCGGTAATGGTGATAACAATATCTTGCTGTGTGTTATCGCTTGCAGTGAGGGTGATGGTGTCCGTCACTTGATCACCGGCATCTAAATCCTGCACTGAGCTCTGATCGAGGGTGTAGGTCCAGTTCTCACCGACTAGTTCCAGAGAGCCATAAGTCCCCGCTTCTGTAGTATTCGCAAAGGTCGGATTATCGCCGTCATCAACATCACTGATCGCAATAGTGCCCGTGGCAGTTACTGCGGTATCGCCCACGTCACCTTCGGTCACTGAGCCGGTAAAGCTACCGGTGACTTCAGGTAAGTCGTCGGTGCCGGTAATGGTGATAACAATATTTTGTTGCGTGTTATCGCTTGCAGTGAGGGTGATGGTGTCGGTCACCTCATCACCGGCATCCAAGTTCTGCACCGCAGGCTGATCGAGGGTGTAGGTCCAATTGCCGTTCACCAGCTCTAGCGAGCCATAGTTGCCTGCCTGTGTAACATCGGCAAAGGTTGGGTTATCGTCACTATCGACATCGCTGATCGAAATGGTGCCCGTGGCAGTGACAGGGGCATCGTCTTCATTGCCTTCGGTGACTGAGCCGGTAAAGCTACCGGTGACTTCAGGTAAGTCGTCGGTGCCGGTAATGGTGATAACAATATCTTGCTGTGTGTTATCGCTTGCAGTGAGGGTGATGGTGTCCGTCACTTGATCACCGGCATCTAAATCCTGCACTGAGCTCTGATCGAGGGTGTAGGTCCAGTTCTCACCGACTAGTTCCAGAGAGCCATAAGTCCCCGCTTCAGTGGTATCGGCAAAGGCCGGTGTATCGTCGCCGTCGACATCACTGATCGCAATGGTACCCGTGGCAGTGACAGGGGCATCGTCTTCATTGCCTTCGGTGACTGAGCCGGTAAAGTCACCACTCACTTCTGGCGCATCGTCGGTCCCCGTAATCGTGATGACGATATCTTGTTGTGTGTTATCGCTTGCAGTGAGGGTGATGGTGTCTGTCACTTGATCACCGCCATCTAAATCCTGCACCGCAGACTGATCGAGGGTGTAGATCCAGCTTCCATTGACCAGCTCTAGCGAGCCATAGGTACCGGTCTCTGTAGTATTGGCAAAGGTGGGATTATCGTCGCCATCAACGTCACTGATTGAAATGGTACCCGTGGCAGTGACCGCATCGCCTTCGTCACCTTCGGTGACTGAGCCAACAAACTCACCACTCACTTCTGGCGCATCGTCGGTCCCCGTAATCGTGATGACGATATCTTGTTGTGTGTTATCGCTTGCAGTGAGGGTGATGGTGTCTGTCACTTGATCACCGCCATCTAAATCCTGCACCGCAGACTGATCGAGGGTGTAGATCCAGCTTCCATTGACCAGCTCTAGCGAGCCATAGGTACCGGTCTCTGTAGTATTGGCAAAGGTGGGATTATCGTCGCCATCAACGTCACTGATTGAAA